>JAEZWW010000113.1 GCA_023442945.1 Pseudomonadota bacterium
GTTGCGATCAACTGAGCCTTCAATTATGACACGCTTTTGAAAGACCTGTCAAATTCTAGGGTTTTACCGATTTGCACCACAACTTTCGCCGCGGCACCCATCTACCAACCCCGCAACCAGAAGAACCCTCCGATTGCCGCCAATCTCTGAGAACCCTCATCGATCAGCGAAGCCTTCAATTATGGCATGCCTTCGAAAGACCTGTCAAATCTTAGGGGCTCTTGGCTCGCGCCGTGAAACTCCCTGGGCACCCCTCGTCGTGTGGCCTAACGGCCTTCACATCAAGGGAGGCGAAGTATAGCCTGCTTTTGCGTCGAACCTACGACGACCTACTGGTTCTCGCTTAGATTTCAGCCATGACGAACATCCCGCAAGCCCCAACTGCGCCCCTCGACGCCCCCCGTACCTTCCTGCGGCATCTGTTCGACATTGCCGTCCAGCGAGCGCTGCCTGAGGAGGTGCTTGGGTCCTATCTCCCAACCCCGCCCACGCATGGAAGGACGGTGGTTCTCGGCGCCGGGAAAGCTGCCGGCGCGATGGCGCTGGCGCTCGAACGTCTTTGGCCACAGGACGCTCCTCTCTCCGGCTTGGTGGTTACGCGGTACGGCCATGTTCCGCCTCGGCCGGCGGGCGCGCCGCAGCAGCGCATCCAGGTTGTCGAAGCCGCTCACCCCGTCCCCGACGCTGCTGGTGAGCGCGCCGCCCTCCAGATGCTGTCACTCACGAATGACCTGACACCGCAAGACCTGGTCCTTTGTTTGATTTCAGGCGGTGGCTCGGCGCTCCTGACCTTGCCCGCCCAAGGCCTGACCTTGGCGGACAAGCAAGCCATTAACCGCCAGTTGCTGGCCAGTGGCGCCGGCATCCACGAGATGAATGCGCTGCGTAAGCACCTTTCCCGCATCAAGGGCGGCCGCCTGGCCGAAGCCTGCTTCCCCGCACAGGTCGTCACGCTGGCGATCAGTGATGTGCCCGGCGACGACCTGTCGGTCATCGCGAGCGGCCCAACCGTCCCTGACAGCAGCACCTGCGCCGATGCCTTGGCTGTAGAGCGGCGGTACGGCATCTCGCTTCCGACCTCGGTGGTGGCCGCCTTGGAAAGCGGGGCGCTCGAAACGCCCAAGCCCGGTGCTGCTTGCTTTGAACGTCAGACGACCCACCTGATCGCCACGCCACGCCAGTCGCTCGACGCCGCCGCCAACGCCGCACGCGCAGCTGGTCTGAGAGCGTACGTGTTGAGCGACGACATCGAAGGCGAGTCTCGGGACATCGGGCAGATGCACGGCGCACTCGCACGTGCCACCGCACGCGACCAGGGGGCATTCCAGCGCCCATGTGTGCTGCTGAGCGGGGGCGAAACGACGGTCACCCTCGGCGAAGCGGTTGCGGGCAGCCCACGGGGACGCGGCGGCCGGGCCGGCGAGTTTTGCCTCGGTCTGGCGCAAGGTCTGCAGGCGCAGGCCGGCGTCTGGGGCCTTGCTGCGGACACCGACGGCATCGACGGGGTGGAAGACAACGCTGGCGCACTCGTCACCCCGGACACCGTCGCGCGCGCCACAGCCGCTGGCCGCTCCCTGGCCGATCACATCACCCGCCACGACGCGTACGCCTACTTTGATGCGATCGGCGACCTGGTCGTCACGGGCCCCACCCACACCAACGTCAACGATTTCCGTGCCATCCTCATTCTGTAGCACTCCACCACCGCCCGCCCCTCACTTGCCGTGCGATTGACGTGCATCAATGCCCGTGGCGCGCGGGCGCGGCACAGTGGCCCCATGCTGCCCCTTATGTCGAACCACTGGCAGGGCGACGTTTGCTCCCTGCCCCGCGGTGCGACGCTGATGCGTCGTGCCATGCCCATGGACTACGTCTACCACGTGGACAGTGGCCGCGTGTCCCTGCGCCTGAACGAAGGCGAAGGCCACGCGCGTCAGGTCGGCATGGTCGAAGGACCCTGCTGGCTCAACGCCACCTGCGCCGTGCTGGGCGAATTGCCATTGGTCGATGCTGTGGCGGACACCGAGCTCCACGTACAACGCGTGCCTTTATCAGCCTTTGCGGATGAGATGGCCAGCCTGCCTGCCACCGCACGATCTGTGCTCAACGGTGTGGCACAGGCCCACCGTCAGCAGACCGAGCTGGCCGTCAGCCGGCTCGCCAAGGATGCCGAGTCCCGCTGCGCTGAGTGGCTGCTGCGCCATGCCGAACCGGCCCAGGGCACGTCGGGCGCGCTCTCCGTCTTCCTGCGCGAGCGCAAACGCATGATCGCCGCGCAGCTTGGCATCGCCCCGGAAACCTTCTCGCGCGTGCTGCGTCAGCTGCGCGAACGCAGTCTCATCAGCGGATCCGGTCGGGTGCTGAACCTCGTTGACCCCAACGGCCTGCGCGCGCTCGCCGGCGCCTGAGGCGCAGGCGGCCAAGCTCAGGCGTTGGCCGACTTCTCCAGCGCAGGGGCCGGCGCCGATTGCGGCCAGATCGCCCGGCGCGCGTTGACGGACTCGGTCATCGCGTGTTCCAGCCGCATGCATTCGGCGTCGCCAAACGGCAATGACAGCGCCATAAAGCCCCGGCGCGCCATGTAGACGCTGCGGCTCAGCAGCTCGAAGAACATCAGTGCCTTCACGCGGTCGTCCGTGGCCGCCAGGTCGTCCGCGCTGCGCAGGTTGCCCGCGAGCGGATGCAACTGCATCAGCGAACCCATGCCCGTCAGCTGCAACGGCACGCCCTGGCGTTCAAACAAGGCGTTCAGTTTGGCGCGCAGGGCATCGCCCCGGCGGTTCAGCGCGTCCAGCCGCTCGGCCGTCAGCACGTGCTTCAAACCCGCCAAACCCGCCGCCATGGTCAGCACGTTGTTGTTGAAGGTACCGGCGTGCTGCCAGGCCTGAGGCCGGCGCGGGTCGTAGCGCGACATCACGTCGGCACGGCCACCGAAAGCGCCAAAGCTGAGGCCACCACCAAAGTACTTGCCAAGGGTGGTGATGTCCGGCCGAATGCCCAGCAACTGCTGGCGCCCGCCAAAGGACAGGCGGGATGTCATGACCTCGTCAAAGATGAGCAGCGCCCCCGTCTCATTCGCCAGCGTGCGCAGCCCATGCAAGAACTGCGGGTCACCAGGAATGCAACCGCCCGAGCCCAGCATCGGCTCCACCAGGATCGCCGCCAGGTCCTTGCGGTGCGGCGCCACCTGGGCGTGCACGTCTTCCAGGTCGTTGTAGCGCGCCACGATCCATTCGTGCGGCACGTTGACCGGGCTGCCGCCTTGGCCAAACGCCAGTACGCCGCCGTGGTAGCCGCCCTTGAAGACCAGCACCTTGCGCCGCTCGGTGCTCGCCGTGGCGGTGGCCAGCGCCATCAGGTTGGCTTCGGTGCCGGAATTGGTGAAGCGCAGCAACTCCATGGACGGAAAGCGCCGCTGCAGCTCGCGCGCCAGCAGACCTTCGCGTTCGGTGTGGGATGACAGACTCAGGCCGCTGTGCAGCGCCTCGCTGACCGCGGCGCGGATCGCCGGGTCCGAATGGCCGTACAGACCAGCCGTGAACTCGCCCAACGCGTCCAGGTAGCGGTGGCCGTCGGCATCCCAGAGGTGGCAGCCCTCCCCGCGCACCATGTAGGGCGGGAACGGGTCGAAAAACAGCACACTGCGGGTGTTGCCGCCGGGCAAAACGCCCAGGGCTTGCTGATGAATCCGCTCGCTGGCAGGGTGCGAACGGCGGTACTGTTCGATGGCCTGGTTCAGTGCCTGGTCAAGGTCGCTCATGGCCCCATTGTGCGGTCAACGCAGTCGGGCAGGTGAAACGGCGGACATATCCACCCCTTGCGCCGCCAGCTCGGGCGGCATCACGGCCCCCAGTATCTGGCTGGCGGCCAGCCAACTGGCGCCCGCAGCGCTCTGAATACCGTAGCCGCCCTGCGCCGCCAGCCAGAAAAAACGTGGCGTCTGCGCATCAAAGCCGATGACGATCTCGCCATCCTTCACAAAGCTGCGCAGGCCGGCCCAGGTGGCGGTGGGGCGGCGGATGCGCAGCGTCGTCATCTCTTCGATGCGGTAGATGCCGGTGGCGATGTCCAACTCCTCCGGTTGCACGTCGTGCGGCGTGGTCGGATCGGCGTTGGCGGGCGAGCCCAGCAGTTGCCCCGCGTCCGGCTTGATGTACCAGGTCTCGTCCGCGTCGATCACCATCGGCCAATCGGTCGGGTCCATGTCCTCGGGCGCGCGGAAGGTGAAGGCGCTGCGCCGCCGCGGCTCGATGCCGATCGGCCGCGCCCCGGCGCGCTCGGCCAGCTCGTCGGCCCAGGCGCCGGCGGCGTTGACCAGCGTGGCCGCGCGCAGTGTGCTGCCGTCCGCCAGCGTGACCGTCCAGGCTTGGCCGTCGTGGGTGGCCGACAGCACCTCGGCTCCCGTGCGCAACTGCGTCCCGGCCGCACGGGCGCCGCGCAGAAAGCCTTGCAGCAACGCGTTTACGTCCATGTCGTAACCGTCTTCGTCCAGCACGCAGCCGCCGACTTGCGCCGGGTCCAGGATCGGCAGCAGTGCCAGCGTCTCGGCCGCGTCCAGCCGGCGCACGCGGGTGGCGCTGCCGCTCAGGGTCTGAAAGATCGCGTCCAGCTCGGCCGTCTGGTCCGGGCGGCCCACGGTCAGCGCCGCGCGCGGTGTGATCAGCGCGTCGTCGCTGAAGCCGGCCGGCGGGTTCAGATAAAAACCGCGCCCCGCGCGCGTCAGCGCCCGCACCTGGGGGGGCCCGTAGCTTTCCATGAAGTGGGCCGCCGATCGCCCGGTGCTGTGTGTGCCGGGCTGCGCCTCGCGCTCAAGCAGCGTGACGGCATGCCCACGCTGCGCCAGGCGCCAGGCCAGCGACGCGCCGGCGATGCCAGCGCCCACAATCAAGGTGTCAGAAGTGTTCACGCCGACGATTCTGGCAGCGCAAGCGTGCCAAATCTGTCAGGGTTTGGCCCCATGTGCGCCAAGGCCACTGCGCTGCGGTTACGCTTGCGCGCCTTTCCGGTGACGCATGCATGCGCCGCACCACCCGCACGCGCCTGGCCGCCACGCTCACGCCGGGCGCCCTGCCCCGCCCCCTTTTCCCATCACAAGAACAACATGAACCCGAACGCCGATCAGCTCTGGAAAGCGCCCCGCTGGGCCATGGCGGTGCTGCTGGCGGTGCTGAGCATGCTGGGGCCGTTCTCGATCGACACCTACATCCCCGCCTTTGGCGCGATCGCCCGGTCGCTGAACGCCACGCCGGTGGAGATGCAGCAAACGCTGTCGGCCTACCTGTTCGGCTTTGCCTTCATGAACCTGTTTCATGGCGCGCTGTCCGACAGCTTTGGCCGGCAGCCGGTGATTCTGGGTGGCCTGATCCTCTTCACCCTGGCTTCATTGGGCTGCGCGCTGTCGCAATCGGTGGGGCAGCTGATCCTGTTTCGCGCGCTGCAAGGCCTGTCCACCGGCGCCGGCGTGGTGGTGTCGCGCGCGGTGGTGCGCGACATGTTCCCGCCGTCCGAAGCGCAGCGCGTGATGAGCCAGATCACCATCTTCTTCGGCGTGGCGCCCGCGTTGGCGCCGGTCATCGGCGGCTTGCTGTCGGAAACGCTGGGCTGGCATTCCGTGTTCTGGTTTCTGGTCGGCGTGGGGGGGGTGCTGACGGCGATCAACCTGCGCTTTCTGCCCGAAACCCTGCACGTGCAGGACCGCCAGCCCTTTCAGGTCGGCAACTTGATGCGCGGCTATGGCGAGCTGCTGTCCGACCCGCGCTTTCTGCTGCTGGCGCTCGCCTCGGGCGTGCCGTTCAACGGCATGTTTTTGTACGTGCTGTCGGCGCCCACCTTCCTCGGCGACATCCTGCAGCTCAAGCCGACGCAGTTCTTCTGGTTCTTCATCCTGAGCATCGGCGGCATCATGATCGGCTCGTGGATGTCCGGGCGCATGGCTGGCAAGGTGCGGCCCAAGAACCAGATCATGCGCGGCTTTCGCATCATGCTGGCGGTGTCGGTGCTGAACGTCATCGCCAACCTGCTGTTCGCGCCCAGCGTCTGGTGGTCGCTGCTGCCCATTGCGGTGTTCGCCTTTGGCTGGGCGCTGATGGTGCCGGTGGTCACGCTGCTGGTGCTGGACTTGCACCCCGCGCGGCGCGGCATGGCATCGTCCCTGCAGGCGGTGGTGGGCAGCACCTCCAACGGCATCGTCGCCGGCGTGGTGGCACCGCTGGTCATGCATTCGGCCATCGGCCTGGCCCTGATGTCTTTTGCCTTCATGTCGGTCGGGTTGGTGGCTTGGCTGTGGCTGCACCGGCGCTGGCGCGAGATCGGCTGAACCTCCGACCCACGCATCCGCCCCTTGACCGCGTGGGTGGTTGCGGCACCACACTCGCCAAAATCTGCTTTAATGCATAAAATCTCGATCAAACCCTACAACCACCTGCGCAAGCAGCTATAGTTTAGGGAGTATATTCCGCCCTCGGGACGACCCGTTGCGCTGCCGGTTCACCTTGGGGACGACCCCGTGCCTTGGAGTCGCCCGCCATGCTGCGGACCCTTTTCGCCATCGCCGGCCTGTTCGAACTCGGCCGAGCCACAGGTAAAAATATGCCGAAGGTTTTAAAAAAATCTTCGCTCACCGTCGGCACCATCTCCACGGCGGACATCGGCATCGACCTGATCGGTTTGGCCATGCGCGATCACCCTGGGCACGGCCTGCACGCTGCTCAACCGGCAAGGGCGCCGTGAACGCCTTCGTCCCGCGCACCGCGCCGATGGATGGGCGGGCCAACACCACGCGCTGGGTCTGCGTTGGCGCGCTCCTTTTTCGCACTTTCTGCCTTCAGCTGAGTCGCTGAATCGCCCGTACCGTTTGTTTCTCTGTCCTCCATTCGCCTGCCGTGCAGCCCCGCCGGCAGGTTTTTTTTGCTCTTTTTCTAATAGCTTCCCGCGCAATTGGTTGTAGGGCCAGACGCTAAAAATCCTTCTCAACCTTTAACTTGTCGGTGCCGGAACCAGCGACCGCCTCAGGGCTTGGTCCCCGCGTTCTTCTTGTCCATCAGCCGCTGCCACACGTGCGGCGACACGAACTGCTGCACGTCGCCACCCAGCAGCGCGATCTCGCGCACGAAGGTGCTGCTGACAAACTGGTAGTCGCCACCGGGCGTGAGGAAGACCGATTCCACCTCCGGCGCCAGCTTGGCGTTCATGCCTGCGAGCTGGAATTCGTAGTCGAAGTCCGTCACCGCGCGCAGGCCGCGCACCATGGCCTTGCCGCCTTTTTCCTGCACGAAGTGGCTGACCAGCCCGTCAAACGGCTCGGCGCGCACGCCCGGCCACTGCTGCGCCGATTCCTTGACCATGGCCAAGCGCTCGTCAAAGCTGAACAGCGTCTTTTTGTGGTGCGCGATGGCGACGGCGATGATGACTTCGTCAAACAGCTCGCGCGCACGGCGAATGATGTCCTCATGCCCCCGCGTGATGGGGTCGAAGGTGCCGGGGTAGACGGCGATCACATGGCGGCTCATCGGGCGGGTCTCCTTCAGCGGGCGCCGGCGGGGTGCGGCTTTCGCGCGGATTATGCCGATGGGCGGGGTGGTGGTGGGGTGAGTGGGTATGCGTTTTGGGGGAAATTGGCCGCTGGCCCTACTGGAACTTGCGCGGGCAGCTATTGAATTGGTAGTGATTTGTTCGTTGCGCGCTCGTTGGGCGTTGGTGAGTGAATGACGTTGGGAGGCCGGGAAATGCGCCCGGCGGCGCAGTTTCTTTCTTTGACTCGCCAAAGAAAGAAACCAAAGAAAGGCGACCCCACGTCTGCGACCCCTGCGCTGCGCTACGGGGCAAACCTGCGTCGCGCTTCTGTCGGGGTGGGCCGCAGAACTCACTTCGCGCTCTTTGAGCGCTCCGTTCAGACAGCCGCGGCCAATCAGTTCACGAAGCGCGTGCATGCTGCGCTGCACGCGCCACCCCGCCACAACCGCGCCACAGGCGCAGCCTCAAGGGGTGATGAACAGCCACTCGGGCCATCGCTGCGCTCGGCCCCCAACGGCGCAGGCGCGTTGCGCCGCGCAAGCCAAGGCCGAGCGAAGCGATGGCCTGAATGGTTTCCCTACCCCTGTGGACGTGCCGAGAAGCGCAGAGCGGGCGGTGGGCGCAGGCACCGAAGGATGCCCGCGCTTCGTGCTCTGATTCGCTGCAGTTGTTTGAGCGGAGCGCTGCAAGCGCGCAGCGAGTTCTGCAGCGCCACCGCCCGATCGAGCATCGCAGGTTGCCCCGCAGCGCAGCGAAGGGGACACGGCCAGTGGGGTCGCCTTCTTTTGCCTTCTTTTCTTGGCGAGACAAGAAAAGAAGGTGCGCCGCCGGGCGCACTTCCCGGCCTTCCAGCTTCGATCCATCACCGATGGCAAACACGAGCGCACGGCTCATCCGCCCGCAGTGACCGAGCGCGCGGGAAGAAACTACAAATTCAATAGCTGCCCGCGCAATCTCCCGTACGGCTTCAGGCAGATATGCATCCAAATCACCTCCCGCGCCCTCACCGCGCTCAACCCCGCCTCAACCGCGGAAACAAGCGCTCCGCATTCCCCCGATCGATCGCATAGCGCTGCTCTGGCGTCAAGGCAAATTCGTCCAGCAAGCGCGCAAAGTGCCACGACCTTTCTTTCGGCGCGAACGGCCAGTCGCTGCCAAAGGTGATGTGCGTGGGCTCGGCAAAGGCCAGCAGGCTGGGCAGCGCGTAGGGGCTGCTGGACAAGGCCAGATCGTAGTAGAAGCGCTTCAGGCGCGCGCGGCCCTGGGCCATGTCTTCACCGTCGTCGGCGCAGGCGCGGGCCATGCGTTCGGCCGCAAAGGGGACGAAGCCGCCGGCGTGCGACAGGATGATCTTCAGGTCGGGATAGCGTTCAAACGTGCCGACGCGCGCCAGGTTGATGGCGGCGCGCGTGGTGTCCAGCAGGAAGTCGGCGACAAAGGGGGCGATGCCGGGCACGGGCGGGCATGGCAGCGACGAGGGGTGGATGAAAACCACGGCGCGGCGCGCGTTCAGCTCGGCCATCAGCGGCTCCCACGCGGGGTCGCCCAGGTAGGTGCCGCGCACGTTGGCCAGCAGCACGACGCCATCGGCGCCCAGCACGTCGAAGGCGTGGCGCGCTTCGGCGATGGCGCCTTCCACGTCGGGCAGTGTGAGCGTGGCGAAGAAGCCGAAGCGGCCCGGCGCGCCGCGCACCACGTTGGCGGCGAATTCGTTGACCTCGCGCGCCTTGTCGCGCGCTTCAGCGTCGTCGCCCAGGTGGGCACCCGGCGTGGACACGGACAGGATGCCGGTGGCGATGCCGGCGCCGTCCATCAGCTCCAGTGCGGTGGGTACGGTCCATTCGGGGATGGCGCGGCCGCCGGCGTTGATGCCGCGCGACGCCAGCCAGGCCGCATACGCGGGCGGGACGACGTGCAGGTGGGTGTCGATGCGTTGGGGGGAAGTCATGGCGCGCTCCTGCCTCATTCGGCTTTCAGGTCAGCGCGCTTGACGGCGCCGGCCCACAACTTTTGCTCGCGCGCCAGAAAGTCGCGCGCGTCCTTGACGCTGCCGCCTACTGGATAGGTCGCCGCGGTCTGCAGCTTTTGCACCAGCGCGGGCGCCTTCAGCGCCGCGTTCACGGCGTCGTTGAGCTGCTGCACGCGCGCGGCGGGCACGCCCTTGTTCGTGAACAGCATGAACCAGCCGGACACTTCCAGGCCGGGCACGGTGGCCTTGGCCAGCGGGTACGCCTCCAGCCCCGGCAACACCTGACGCGACGTCACGGCCAACGCCTGCAGGCGCCCCGCCTTGACCAGCGGCAGCAGCGGCGCGATGCCGTCGACCGACACCTGCGTATCGCCACCGACCACCGACTGGATCGCCTGCCCGCTGGTACCCATCGGTACGTTGCGCAGCTGGACGCCCGCCATCTGCTCCAGCAGTTCGCCACTCAGGTGCGGGACTGAGCCGCGCGAAGGGCTGCCCAAGGTCAGCTCGTCCGGCTTGGCCTTGGCCTGCGCGATCAGCTCGCCCAGCGTCTTGATACCGGTCTTGGGGTTGGCGACGAACAGCATCGGCGTATCCGCCACCACCGACACCGCTTCAAAGTCGCGCGCCATGTCGTACTTGGCCGCGCGGTACAGCAGCGGCGTGAGGGTGACCACCGCCGCCTGCGCCAGCAGCACGGTGTTGCCGTCGGCCTTGGCCGATTTGGCGGCCAGGGTGGCGACGATGCCGCCCGCCCCCGGCCGGTTGTCGATGACCACCGGTTGGCCCAGGCGCTGGGTCAGCTCGTCGCCCAGCAGGCGCGCCACGATGTCGGGCGCGCTGCCGGCGCCCGAGGGCACGACCATGGTCAAGGTCGGGGTGGCGCTGGCCCAGCTGGCCGTGCCGCACAGCGCGGCGGTGGCCAGCCAACGTCGCCAAGGGCGTCTTTGCATGTTGGGTCTCCTGGGTTGCTCGGCCAAAAAAAAGAGGTCGACCGGCCCGCGCTTCAAGCGCGTTGCCACGCAGGGTAAGCGGCGGCAGAATTCGCGTCTACAGGATAAAACTGAAGAGCCGAATCGATGTCATGGATATCAGAACCATCGACCTGAACCTCTTGCCGGTGCTGGACGCGCTGCTGCGCCACCGCAGCGTGACCCTGGCCGCGCGCGAGCTGGACATGAGCCAGTCCGCCCTTAGCGCCGCGCTGGCCCGCCTGCGCAAGCTGCTGGACGACGAGCTGTTCGTGCGCACCGGCCGCGGGCTGAGGACGACGGCGCGTGCGGACGCACTGGCCGAGCCCGTCGCCGCCATCCTGGCGCAGCTGCGCGACCAGGTCCTGCGCCCGGCGGTGTTCGATCCGGGCAGCGCGCAGCGCAACTTCCAGCTGCTGCTGTCCGACGTGGGCGCGTACGTGCTGCTGCCGCGCATCGTGCGCGCGGTGCGGGCCTTGGCGCCGGGCGTGTCGCTGACGCTGCACCCGCTGGGCGGCACCGATATCGCGGGCGAGCTGACCGACGGCCGGATCGACCTGGCCATCGGCCACTACCCCGCCCTGCCCGACAGCCTGTTTCAGCGCCGCCTGTTCGACCGCCACTTCGTCGGCTTGGTGCGGCGCGGCCACCCGGCAGCACAAGGTCAGCGCCTCAGCCTGCACCGCTTTGCCGCCACCCCGCAATTGGTTGTGCGGCTCACCTCGGGCATTCAGGTGCACATCGACGATGCGCTGGCGCGCGAAGGCCTCAGCCGCCCCGACACGCTGGAATTGCCGTCTTACCTGATGGTGCCGCCGCTGCTGGAAGCCACCGACCACCTGGCCGTCGTGCCCGGCCAGCTGGCCGACGCCTTCATCGCCGACGGCCGGCTGGCCGCGCTGGACCTGCCTTTGTCACTGCCCAACAGCACCATCCGCATGCACTGGCACCGGCGCTTTCATGAAGACCCGGGCAATGCGTGGCTGCGCGGCGTGGTCGCGGCGGAGCTGGGCGGCTGAGCGCCCAGCCGGCCCGCCGTCAGCGCCCCTGACGGCGGCGGCGCAAGCCCAATGCAGCCACGCCAGCGGTCAGCAAACCCATCAGCGCCAGCGCGCCTTGCTGCAAGGTAGGCACTGGCGGGATCACCACGCCCGGCCCCGACAAGGTCACGGTGGCCACGGCGGTCTTGCAGGCGCTGGACTGGAAATTGGGGACCACGGAATTGCCGTAGTCGGGGCACAGGCGGTAGGTCAGCGTCTGGGTGCCAGCCTGGCCGGGGGCCACGGCGATGGTGCCGGTGGCGGGGTCCAGCGTCAGGCCCGGGTCGGCGCTGACCTGGGTCAGCGCGCGGTTTTCTGTCGGTACGGTGGGCGCGGTCATCGTGGCCAGGCGATCGTTGCCCAATACGCTTGGCGTGGTACCGCCATTCAAGGCGGTGAAGCTGAAGGCCGGGTCGGGCGTGCCGTCGGCCAATTGCCCATCGTCCTGCGCTTCCACGGTGACCGCCTGCATCGCCATCATCGCGTCGTCGAGTATGGCGCGCCGGTCGGTGGCGCCCGCCTGCAGGGTGAGGTAGGCCCGCAATGCGTAGGCATGGCCCGGCCGCAGCGGCACGGGGGACCTCACCGTGCCCGCTAGACCCTGTTCGGCTAATTTTCCGACGCGGCCGCACGCGGATAGCCTTCCTTCCTGGGCACCCAACAAAGGCCAAGTCTGGTTACTGACGAAGGCGTACACACCGGTTTGTTTCAGCGTGTTGACATCGTTCCGGGTACCCAGCGGGTACTCCACGCCGTCGTTGCCCCTGTCCACTAAGGCCATTTGCACTTGAAATTGGGTGCCATAGGAGCTGGTTCTGGGCATTTCAAAGGCCGCCTGGTTCAGCACCACATCGCTGCCCGGCAAGGCTGCAGTGGTGAAAGGGAAGTCCACATATGTGGGTGCGCCCGGATCCAGGTTGTCGAACAAAATGACCGTATTCCACTGGGAACCGACAGTGTGTTTGTCTGGGACTGCGAACACCATGGACTCCGGGATGAGCATCGCCCCGTCGTACCGGTCAGACGGCGGTTGTACCGCAGCAGCCGACGGCATTGTGCCGCCGAGCGAGCAAGGGTAGGCGTCCGGCGTGAGCGTGCCGAATGGGCGGTTGCTCATCCAGCCGACTACGGTGTGGTTGACACTGGGGTCAGGTGGCTGGGCGGCCGTGGCCGCTGCCAGTGAAGCCAATCCGGCCGAAAAGGCGAGAATCGATGCGCGAAGTGGGAAAGGAATGTGCATGCTGAACTGTATAGGAATGGACCCATAAACTATATCTTTCGCACTAGCTTCATTGGCTATATATAGTAATATTTTCTTATATTTAGTACTTATTCATTAATTTTTGAACGCCTTTGCCCTTTTGATCGCGCCCAACAAGATGGACGCGATGCTGGAACCTTCAGGGACAGCGTCCTCCGCCATCAGGGCCGGCGCCGGTGCGTCCCCCACAGGCTTTGTCACCCCCAGTGAAACCGGGGCATACTCGCGGGCGCTTGCTGCGGACCCTCACTCAACGCGGGTCCGCGGATCGCTACATCTTGCATAGCTGCCCCCGTAGCACCAAACGCGGCTGACCGGTGATACGTCGAGGATTTCAATGCGTTTCTAGGCGCCATGGCAGGCGCCTCCGCCTCAATCCGCTGCCACCAAAAAGTCCCGGCTGATGTGCCCGCCCAAAGTGTTCACCCGGTCGAGGAACTGCGTCAAGAAGGCGTGCAGCCCGGTCGCCAGGATCTCTTCGATGTGGCCAAAGCGCAGGTCGGCGCGCAGGCGGCCGGCGTGGCGCATGGTTTCGCCCACCGGGTCGGCGCCGACCAGACGCAGGTTGCCCACCACTTCGGACATGCAGTGATGCAGCGAGCGCGGCATGTCGTGGCGCAGCATCAACAGCTCGGCCACGCGCTCGGGCTCGATCACGTCGCGGTAGACCTTGCGGTAGACCTCGAACGCGCTGACGCTGCGCAGGATGGCCGACCAGTGGTAGAAGTCGTATTCGATGTCGCGCTCGCTGGCGGTGCCGAAGAAGTCGCTTTCGACCGCGTGGAACTTCACGTCCAACAGGCGAGCGGTGTTGTCGGCGCGCTCCAGGAAGGTGCCCAGGCGCAGGAAGTGAAAGGCCTCGTCCTGCAGCATGGTGCCGAGCGTCACGCCGCGCGACAGGTGCGAGCGGAACTTGACCCATTCGAAGAATTCGCCCGCGTCGCGCTCAAACGCGCCGGCGCGGCGCAGGCGCACGATCTCCAGCCAGGTCTGGTTCAGCGTCTCCCACACCTCAGTCGTCAGCGCGCCGCGCACGGCGCGGGCGTTTTCGCGCGCCGCCTTCAGGCAGGCCATGATGGACGCGGGGTTGCCCTCGTCCAGCACCATGAAGTTCATCACGCCCTGCGGTGTGACCTCGCCATGGCGCGCGGCGTAGGCCGGCAGCAGTTCGCTGATCGACAGGATGCCGGTCCAGCCGTATTCCGACACCGCCGCCGATTGCGGCAGCAGCGAGGTTTCGTAGTGCACGTTCAGCAAACGTGCGGTGTTCTCTGCGCGTTCTGTGTACCTCGACATCCAGAACAGGTGATCAGCGGTGCGGCTCAGCATGGTGCAACTTCCTCAAGCTTCCAGTACCCAGGTGTCTTTGGTTCCGCCGCCCTGCGACGAGTTGACCACCAGCGACCCCTGCTGCAACGCCACGCGCGTCAGCCCGCCGGGCACCATCTGCACCTCCTTGCCCGACAGCACGAAGGGCCGCAGGTCGATGTGGCGCGGGGCGATGCCGGCGTCGACGTAGGTCGGGCAGCTCGACAGGCTGAGCGTGGGCTGGGCGATGTAGCCGGACGGATTGGCCAGCACGGCGGCGCGGAAGGCCTCGATCTCGGCGGCGGTGGACGCGGGTCCGACCAGCATGCCGTAACCGCCCGCGCCGTGCACTTCCTTCACCACCAGCTTGTGCAGGTTGGCCATGACGTACTGCAGGTCCTCCGGCTGGCGGCACATGTAGGTCGGCACATTGCTGAGAATCGGTTTTTCCCCCAGGTAGAACTCAATCATCTTGGGCACGTAGGGGTAGATCGACTTGTCGTCCGCCACGCCGGTGCCGACGCCGTTGCAGATCGTCACGTGGCCGGCGCGGTAGGCGTCCATCAGGCCGGCGCAGCCCAGGGTCGAATCGGTGCGGAACACCTTCGGGTCCAGAAAGTCGTCGTCCACGCGGCGGTAGATCACGTCCACGCGCTTGGGGCCGCGCGTGGTGCGCATGTAGACGAAGTCGTCCTTGACGAACAAGTCCTGCCCCTCGACCAGCTCCACGCCCATCTGCTGGGCCAGAAAGGCGTGTTCGAAGTACGCGCTGTTGTACATGCCGGGCGTCAGCACCACCACCGTTGGGTTGGCCGACGTGCCGGGGCTGCTGTCGCGCAGGGTTTCCAGCAGCAGGTCGGGGTAATGGGCGACGGGCGCGACGGAATGGCGCGCAAACAGGCCGGGGAACAGCCGCATCATCATCTTGCGGTCTTCCAGCATGTAGCTCACGCCGCTGGGCACGCGCAGGTTGTCTTCCAGCACGAAGTACTCGCCCGTGCCGTCAGCGCGCCCAGCGCGCACGATGTCCACGCCCGAGATGTGCGAATAGATCTGGCCCGGCACGTCCACGCCCTGCATGCTCTCCCGGTACTGCGCGTTCTTCAGCACCTGATCCTTGGGCACAATGCCGGCGCGCAGGATCTCCTGGTCGTGGTAGACGTCGTGCAGAAAACGGTTGAGCGCCGTCACGCGCTGGGCCAGGCCGCGCTCCAGGTGGTCCCATTCGCCGGCCGGGATGATGCGCGGGATCAGGTCGAACGGGATCAAGCGTTCGGTGCCCGAGCCGTCGGCGTCCTTGGCGCCGTACACGGCGAAGGTGATGCCGACGCGGCGGAAGATGACCTCGGCCTCCTCGCGCCGGTCGCGCATCAACTCGGGGCTTTGGCCGGCCAGCCACGCCGCGTAGGTGCGGTAATGGTCGCGCACGGGGGACGCGGCATAGGCCTCGGGCAGCGCCGCCAGGCTGGCCAGCGATTCGTACATCTCATCAAACGGGTGCATCCCAAAGCCTCCTGCTGCAACCGCCAGCGTCACCGCGCGGGCTGGCCCACCTAGGATAGCAAGAAGGGGGCCAGCGTTGCCATCGGGGGCTCCCCGCAGCGGCGTTCAGGGGGCCTGGTGCTGCCAATAGCGGCGCCGCGCTGTCCGTTCGCAGGCCATCTCCGCGGGCCGCGCACTGTCCCAGTGCATCGCACCGCAATGGGGCGAATCGACCAGGACCATGCCGCGTTCGGCGTAACGCGCCGCCACCGGCGCGGCCGGATGGCCGAAGCGGTTGCGGTAACCGGCCTGTACCCAGGCCCAGCGCGGCGCGACGGCGTCGATGAATTCCGGCGTGGACGAGGTGCGGCTGCCGTGGTGCGGCACCAGCAGCACGTCGGCGTGCAGGGCCGCGCCTTCGCTTTGCACCAGCGACAGCTCCTGCGCCGCTTCGATGTCGCCGGCCAGCAGCGCGCTGGCGCCACTGGCCGCCCGCACGCGCAGCACGCAGCTGAGTGCGTTGGGCTTCAAACCCACCGCGTCGTACAGCGCCGGCGTGGGGTGCAGCACCTCGAAGCGCACGCCGTCCCAGTCCCAATGCTGCCCCGCCAGGCAGCGCAGCACCGGGCGCACGGTGCGCAAGGGGTGGCCGTCCTCCAGCGACGACAGCACCGCCGCCTGGGGCTGGCCCGCCAGCAGCGCTGCGGCGCCGCCGGTGTGGTCGCTGTCGCGGTGGCTCAGCACCACGGTGTCGACGCGCTCGCCCAAGGCTCGCAGCAGCGGCAGCAGCACGCGGTCGCCGGCGTCGCTGTCCAGCGAATAGCGCGGGCCGGCGTCGTACACCAGGCTGTGCGTGGCGGTGCGCAGCAGCACAGCGTTGCCCTGCCCCACATCCGCGGCCAGCAGGTCGAACTGCCCTGGCGCGGGCCGCGCCGGCTGCCACAGCAAGAGCGGCGCCAGCAGCGGCAGGCCCAGCACGCGCAACTGCCACGGCCAGGGCAAGGCCAGCATCAACCCGCCCGCCACCGCCGCCACGCCCAACACCAGCGGCGCCTGCGCCACGGCCACACTGGCGCTGGGCCAGGCCGCCAGCCACTGCAGCAGCGCGATCAGCGGTTGCAAGGCCCACGCCGCCGCCTGCCACAGCGGCGCCCACAGCACGCCCAACACCGCCAGCGGCGTGACCAGCACGGTCACCCACGGAATGGCCACCAGGTTGGCCAGCAGCCCGACGACCGAGGCCTGCCCGAACAGCAGCAGCGACAGCGGCGTCAGCGCCAGCGTCACCACCCATTGCTCGCGCAGTAAATGAAGAAATCGGCCGCCAGCCTTAGAACCATCTGCGCGATCAGCTCCTGAATCCGTAGCAAACAGCACCCCGACCGCGACAAAGCTCAGCCAGAAGCCCGCCTGCAACCAGGCCCACGGGTCCCACGCCAGCACCAGCGCGCAGGCCAGCAACCACGTCAGCCACCACGGCCAGCGCAGGCCGCCGAGGCGCAGCGCCGCCACGGTGGCCAGCATCAGCACCGTGCGCTGCGCCGGCACGCCCCAGCCGCTGAACACCGCGTAGGCCGCCGCCAGCGCCACGCCGCCGACCAGGGCCGCGTGCGGCGCCGGCCAGCGCAGACAGGGGTTGAAGCGCGCCGGCCAGCGCAGGCTGGCATACCAGCGCGCGCTGCGCCGCCACGCCCAGCCGACCACGGCCGCGGCGACCCAGGCGAACATCGTGATGTGCAGGCCGGAGATGCTCATCAAATGCGCGACGCCGGTGGCGCGGAACAGGTCCCAGTCGCTGCGTTCGATCAGCGCCTGGTCGCCCGTCAGGAGTGCCGCCACCACGGCCGCGCGGCGCTGCGCCGCTGGGTCGGCAGACGGCGCGGCGGTGCGCAGGATGCGGTCGCGCACCGCCTGGCGCAGGCGCTCGATCGCGTGGCCTTCGCCGCTCGACAACCGTTGCGGGGCGGCGTCGCTGGCGCCGGCGCGCACGTAGCCGGTGGCGCGCACGCCCTGCTCCCACAGCCACAGCTCGTAGTCGAAACCGTGCGGGTTGAAGTTGCCGTGCGCCGCCTTCAGCCGCGCGGTGAAGCGCCAACGCTCGCCGGCGTGCAGCTCGGGCGGTGCGGCGCGCGCCGGTGGCGGCTCGGCCACCGGGTCGTCGCTGGCGACGGCTGCGGCCGACGGGTCGCGTTGGGCGAAGGCGCCGCCGTCGCGGTACCAGCTGATCAAGAGGCGCGGCGGCAGCGCCACCGGGCGGCCGTCCTGCGTGGCCTGCGCCACATCGAAGAAAAAGCGCGTGCCCTGCTCGCCCAGCTGCGGCATGCGCGCCACGACGCCGGTCAGCTGCAGGTCCACGCCTTCCAGCGCCGGGTCGATCGCCGGGCGCTGCGTGGCGCGCCCGCCCGTCAGGGCGAAGGCGGCGAGCGCTGCGGCCACGGCAGCGAGGGCCGCGACCGACAGCACCTGACGCGGCCGACGTGCGGCGACCCCACCCGCGCCCACGGCCAGCAACAACGCGCCCGTCGCCAGCGCGCCATAAATCCCCCAGGCCCACAGATCGCGCTGCTGCAGCTGCAGCGCCGTGCCGGCGATCCAGCCGATCAGCACGGCGGGCAGCACGCGGGCCGTGCGTGCGGCGCCCATGGCGGCAGCGCGGCCGCGGGCCACGGCGCCCTGGCGCGGGTCATCGGCGTGCAGCGCGGGCATGCCCATTCACTATCCTATGGATAGCTGCTCGCGCAGATTGCTGTAGGGCTGGCGGCCATATTTTGATGAAATCCTCCCTGGCGGACGCTGGCACAGCCACGCCCGGCGCCAGCACCACAGCGTAGCCCAAGCGCCGCCCGGCGGCACAGGCCGCTACAGCGCACCGCCCTACACGCGCCTGGCCCACAGCTTGCTAGCATGGGCCTGTACCGGAAAACCTTCGCAGGCACCGCATTCCATGGCCATTCACGTCGCGCTCACCCACGTCACCGACTACCGTTACGACCGGCCCGTGCAGCTGGGCCCGCAAACGGTGCGCCTCCGCCCGGCGCCACATTGCCGCACGCCGGTGCTGTCGTATTCGCTGACCGTGCAGCCCGCGCAGCACTTCATCAACTGGCAGCAGGACCCGTTTGCCAACTACCAGGCGCGGCTGGTCTTCCCGGAAAAGACCACGGAATTCCGCGTCACCGTCGACCTGGTGGCCGAGATGGCGGTCTACAACCCGTTCGACTTCTTCCTGGAGCCGTCGGCCGAGCGCTTCCCTTTCAGCTACACGCCCGAGCTGCGCGAAGACCTGGCGCCGTACCTGCAGGCCGACGCCGCGACGCCGCTGCTGGCGCAGTACCTGGCCGGCATCGACCGCAGCGGCCAGCCGACCATCGACTTTCTGGTGCAGCTGAACCAGCGCTTGCAGCGCGACGTGGCCTACCTGATCCGCATGGCGCCGGGCGTGCAAACGCCCGAGCAAACGCTGCAGCTCGCCAGCGGATCGTGCCGCGATTCGGGTTGGCTGCTGGTGCAGCTGCTGCGCCACCTGGGGCTGGCGGCGCGGTTTGTGTCGGGCTACCTGATCCAGCTGACGCCCGACGTCAAATCGCTGGACGGCCCGAGTGGCACCGAGGTCGACTTCACCGACTTGCACGCCTGGTGCGAGGTGTACCTGCCCGGCGCCGGCTGGGTCGGCCTGGACCCAACCAGCGGCCTGCTGGCCGGCGAAGGCCACATCCCGCTGGCCTGCACGCCGCAGCCCTCGTCCGCCGCGCCGATCGAGGGGCTGATGGACGAAGCCGAGGTGCAGTTCGAGCACACCATGAAGGTGACGCGCCTGCTGGAAACGCCGCGCGTCACCCTGCCCTACACCGACGCGCAGTGGGACGCCATCCTGGCCGCCGGCGACGCGGTCGACGCGCACCTGCAGGCCGGCGACGTGCGCCTGACCATGGGCGGCGAGCCGACCTTCGTCGGCGTGGACGACCCGGACGGCCTCGAATGGAACACCACGGCGCTGGGGCCGACCAAGCGCGTCTTTGCGCTGGATTTGCTGTACCGGCTGAAAGACCGCTACGCCCCGCGCGGCCTGCTGCACCTGGGCCAGGGCAAGTGGTACCCGGGCGAGCAACTGCCGCGCTGGGCGCTCAGCCTGTTCTGGCGCGAAGACGGCCAGCCGCTGTGGCAGGACGCGCGCTGGCAGGCCGACGAACGCCAGCCGCAGAACGCGACGACCGACGACGCGCGCCGCTTCACCGAAGCGCTGGCCACGCGCCTGGGCGTCGGCACCGCCACCGTGCGTCCGGCCTATGAAGACGCCTGGCACTACCTGCAGCGCGAGCGGCAGCTGCCCTTCAACGTCGACCCTTTCGACAGCCGCCTGGCCGACGAGGCCGAGCGCGACCGCCTGCGCGCCGTCTTCACGCAAGGGCTGGATGCCGTCGTCGGCTACGCGCTGCCGCTGCACGCCACGGCGCAGCTTGAGAACCTGCCCGAGCCTTGGCCCACCGGCGACGGCCAGCGCCCGCGCTGGCTGAGCGCGCGCTGGTGGTTCCGCGGCGACCGGCTGACCCTGGTGCCGGGCGATTCGCCCATGGGCTTTCGCCTGCCGCTGGCCAGCCTGCCCTGGGTCAGCGACCAAGACCTGGCGCGCCACCTGAATCCCGATGGTTTTGAAGAAAAAGAGGCTCTGGCCCTAGAGGGATCTGCGCGGCCAGCTACGGAATCAGGAGCACATTCGAGCCCATCCGAGGATGGCAAGGACCCGCGCGACCGCGCCCCAAATCGCCATGAATCCGCCGCCTGGGTGCCGCGCACCGCACTGGTGGTCGAAGCACGCGACCCGGTGCGCGGCCACACCGTGCTGGAAGAATTCCCCGACATCGAAGGCGATGACGACGCCGCCAACGCGGCCCGCGCCGCGCGCGAGCGACACCGAGCCGCCGTCGAGCGCTTTGCCCCGGTGGCGGGCGCGTCGCGCGTGCTCTACGTCTTCATGCCGCCGCTGGAACGGCTGGAGGACTACCTCGATTTGTGCGCCGCCATCGAAGCCACTGCCGCCGAGATCGGCCAGCCTGTGGTGCTGGAAGGCTACCCACCACCGCGCGACCCGCGCGTGAAGATGCTGCAGATCACGCCCGACCCCGGCGTGATCGAAGCCAACGTGCAACCCGCCGCCAGCTGGCGCGAGCTGGTGGGCAATACCGAATTCCTCTACCGCGCCGCGCACGAAGCGCGCCTGTCGGCCGAAAAGTTCATGACCGACGGCCGCCACACCGGCACCGGCGGCGGCAACCACGTGGTGCTGGGCGGCGCCACGCCGGCCGACAGCCCCTTCCTGCGCCGGCCCGACGTGCTGGCCAGCTTGCTGGTGTACTGGCAGAACCACCCGTCGTTGTCGTACCTGTTCAGCGGCCTGTTCATCGGCCCGACCAGCCAGGCGCCACGCGTGGACGAGGCGCGCGACGACCAGCTGTACGAATTGGAGATCGCCTTGCAGCAGCTGCGCGCCCAGACCGGCGCCGTGCCGGGCACCGTGCCCGAAGCCGGCGCCGTCGCGCCCTGGCTGGTCGACCGCACGCTGCGCAACCTGTTGGTGGACGTGACCGGCAACACGCACCGCAGCGAGTTCTGCATCGACAAGCTGTACGCGCCCGAAGGCCCGACCGGCCGGCTGGGCCTGCTGGAGCTGCGCGCGTTCGAGATGCCGCCGCACGCGCGCATGGCGATCGTGCAGCAGCTGCTGATCCGCGCGCTCGTGGCGCGCTTCTGGCGCGCGCCGTACGAGCGCGCGCCGGTCTCCTGGGGCAACGCACTGCACGACCGCTTCATGCTGCCGGCCTTCATTGCGGCCGACTTCGCCGACGTGTTGGCCGAGCTGCGCCAGGCCGGCTTTGCACTGGAAGACGCGTGGTTTGCGCCGCACCAGGAATTCCGCTTTCCGCTGGTCGGCGAGCTGGACCTGCGCGGCCTGCGCCTGACCCTGCGCCACGCGCTGGAGCCCTGGCATGTGATGGGCGAACAGAACGCCGGCGCCAGCACGGCGCGCTACGTCGATTCGTCGGTCGAGCGCTTGCAGGTGCAGGTCAGCGGCTTCAACGCCGCGCGCTACGTGCTGGCCTGCAACGGCCAGGCCGTGCCACTGCAGCCATTGGGCGCCGAAGGCCGTTATGCGGCGGGCGTGCGCTTCAAGGCGTGGAACCCGTGGTCGTCGCTGCACCCGTCGATCGCGCCGCAGGGGCCGCTGACTTTTGACGTGATCGACAGCTGGAACCAGCGCAGCGTGGGCGGCTGCCGCTACCACGTGGCCCACCCCGGCGGGCGCAACTACGGCAGCTTTCCGGTCAACGCGTACGAGGCGGAAAGCCGTCGCCTGGCCCGCTTTTCGGTGGTCGGGCATTCGGACGCGCCCTCGGCGCTCACGCCTGCGGACGCGGCGCGCGCGGGCAGCCGCAGCTTCCCGTTCACGCTGGACCTGCGCCGCCACGCTGCGCCGCGCGCCTGAGCAGCGTGCTTGCCCGCGCCCGGCGGCTGGACAAGGTCCTTGGGCCACAATAGCCCGGTCATGTCTGCACCGGACTCCGTCCCCGAGGAATTGCGCCAGCTGCGCGCCCAGTTTCAGCCCGCCAGCAGCGCCCCGCTGCCCCGCGCCGATGACGCGCACTACGACGAGCTGCTTGGCCTGCGCGCGCGCGCCGTCGCCGGCCCAGCCGCGCGCCCGGACGCCCCTCTGGCGCCCGCCTGGGCACGCTTCTTCCAGGCGATGGGCCCGCAGGACGGCCCGCAGGACGGCGCGCAACTGGACCAGCGGGCCAAGCGCCTGGCGCGCCAGCTGCGCGAAAACGGCGTGTCCTACAACGTCTACACCGACGACGTGCGGCTGCAGCGGCCCTGGGCGCTGGACCTGTTCCCGGTGCTGATCACGCCCGAGGACTGGGCCCACATCGAAGCCGGCGTGCTGCAGCGCGTGCGCGTGCTGGAAACCGTGATGGCCGACGCCTACGGCGAGCGCCGCCTGCTGCGCGAAGGCCTGGTGCCGCCCGCACTGGTGCAAGGCCACCCGGACTACCTGCGTGCGCTGCACGGCGTGACGCCGGTGGGCGGCCAGCACCTGCACATCGTCGCCATGGACCTGGCGCGCGGGCCCAACGGCCACTGGTGGATGGTGTCGCAGCGCACACAGGCGCCATCCGGCCTAGGCTACCTGCTGGAAAACCGGCTGGCCGTGTCCAGCCAATTCCCCGAAGCTTTCGACGCGCTGCACGTGCGGCGCCTGGCGGCGTCCTACCGCGACTTCATCGAGGGCGTGAAGGCCCGCTCGCCCGCGGGCCCCGACGCCCACGTCGCCCTGTTGACGGCCGGGCCCTACAACGAAACCTACTTCGAACAGTCTTACCTGGCGCGTTACCTGGGCGTGACCCTGGTCGAAGGCACCGACCTCACGGTGCGCGGCGAGCGATTGTTCCTCAAGACCTTGCACGGGCTGCGCCCGGTGGATGCCCTGATCAAACGGGTGGACGACGCCTGGGTCGATCCGCTGGAAATGCGGCCCGATTCGCGCCTGGGCGTGCCCGGGCTGGTGCAGGCGGTACGCGCAGGCAATGTGCTGATGGCCAATGCGCTGGGGTCGGGCTTTCTGGAGTCGAGCGCGCTGCTGGGCTTTCTGCCCGCGCTGGCGCGCCGCCTGCTGGACGAGGAGCTGAAGCTGCCCGCGCTGCACACCTGGTGGTGCGGCGAACCAGCGGCCATGCAGGAGGTGTTGCCACGGCTGGCCCAGTCGGTGATCAAGCCGACTTACCCCTGGTCGCTGTCGCGCGGCACGTTCGAAGCCGGCGTCGGCCCACGAATGGACGCGGCGCAACTAGCGGATTGGGCGGACCGCATCCGCCACCGGCCGGACGAGCACACGGTGCAGGCGTTTTTACCGACGTCGCAGACCCCGGTGTGGCGCAGCGGCGCGGACGGCAGTTCGCACATGGCTATGCGCTCGTCCATCCTGCGCGTGTTCGCGCTGTCCGACGGTTGGGGCGGCTGGCAGGTACTGCCCGGCGGCATGGCGCGCCTGGTCGGCAACGATGCGGGCATCGCGACCATGCAGCGCGGGGGCTCGAGCGCCGACGCCTGGGTCGTCGACGACTTTGCACCGCCGGACAGCGGCGACCACAGCACGCTCGCCCCCACGGTTGCTGTGCTGGCGTCCGCGTCCCCTTCGCAGCGCGAACGCCTGGTCACCAGCCGCGCAGCGGAAAACCTGTTCTGGCTGGGCCGATACACCGAACGGGCCGAGAACGCCGCCCGCCTGGCACGCATCACGCTGGACGCGCTGCATGGTGAGGAAGAGCCGTCCTACGCCATGCTGATGTGGCTGGGCCAACTGACCGAAAGCGCCGGCCTGATGGCCGAAGGCGAGCCTGGCCCGCTGCAGTGGCGCGCGGAATTCGAGCGCGCCCTGATCGCGCACCTGGGCGACGTCGACTCGGTGCCCAGCGTGGGCTTCAGTCTGTCTTGGCTGCGCAGCGCGGGCGCGGCGCTGCGCGAGCGCCTGTCGACCGAGCACTGGAACTTCATCAAGGCGGCGCAGGAACAGTTCCGCCAGGACTGCGAGGCGCTGAACCGCTTCGATCCGCCCTCGGCGTCGGATGCGCTGGCCGCACTGGCGCGGCTCAGCCAGCACCTGGCGGCCATCACCGGCGCGCAGAACGACCGCATGTGGCGCGACGATGGCTGGCGCCTGATGTCGGCCGGGCGTCAGCTGGAGCGCTTGAGTTTCCTCACGGACGCGCTGTCGCGCGGCTTTTACACCAACGCGGTGCACGACGCTGCGGGTTTTGGCGTGGTGCTGGACCTCTTCGATTCGGCGATCTCGTTCCATGCGCGCTACCAGCGCAGCCGCGAAATCCCCGCGCTGCTCGAGCACGTGGTGCTGAACTACCAGAACCCGCGCTCGCTCGCGTGGGTGGTGCAGACGCTGGCGGGGCGCCTCGCCTACCTGCATGCGCGCGAGCCGCAGGGCGTGGAAGACCTGTCCCTGCGCCTGCGCCGGCCCGACATTGCTGAACTGAACCACCTCAGCGAAGCCGACGCCATCGGCGACTTCACCCACCTGCAAGCCCTGTTGACCGAACTGGGCGATGGCGCGGCCACCTTGTCGGACGCCGTCGCGCTGCGTTACTTCAGCCACACCGACGACGCCCGTCGCAGCCTGGGGGCCTGACATGCGCCTGCGCGTCACCCACGACACCCGCTACGACTACCGGCCTGACGTGTCGACCGCGCTGCACCTGGTGCACCTGGCGCCGCCGGGGACGCCACGCCAGTCGGTGCTGGACCACCGCCTGGATGTCAGCCCCCTTCCCGCCGTGCGCCACGACACCACCGACGTGTACGGCAACCGCCGCAGCTTCGTCGAACTGGATCGCCCACACGACGCGCTGCTGGTGCGCGCGCGCAGTCTGCTGGACACCCAGGCGCCGCCGCCGGCCGAAAGCAGCGTGCCCTGGTCGCAGGTGCGCGATGCCTTCGTTTACCACGCCGGACAGGCCTACCACCCGGCCAGCGAATTCGTGTTTCCGTCGGTCTACGTGCACCCCAGCGACACCTTCGCCGCTTATGCGCAGGCCTGCTTTGAGCCTGGCCGGCCGCTGATCGACGCGGCACGCGCGCTGATGCTGCGCATCCACGGCGAGTTTGCCTACCGCGCCGACGTGACCGAGGTCAACACGCCCGCCGCGGTGGCGCTGGAGCGGCGCGAAGGCGTATGCCAGGACTTTGCACACGTCATGCTGGCCTGCCTGCGCTCGCTGGGGTTGGCGGCGCGCTACGTCAGCGGCTACCTGCTGACGCAGCCGCCGCCCGGCATGCCGCGGCTGATCGGCAGCGACGCCTCCCACGCCTGGGTGTCGGTGTACCTGCCGGACCTGGGCGGCGCGCGCAGCCAGGGCGGCTGGTACGACCTGGACCCCACCAACGCCCGTGACGGCTGGGAAGCGCCGGGCGAGGACTACGTGCGCCTGGCCGTGGGCCGCGACTTCGCCGACGTGTCACCCCTGCGCGGCGTGATCCACGGCGCCGGCCGCCACCGCCTGCACGTGGGCGTTACAGTCGAACCGTGCGAGGACGAGGCCCTGTCCGACGACGGCGGCCTTGTCTGAGCCTTGCTTTCCACCCCTTCGGAGACCCCATGAACATCCAGAGCCAACTTGACCAGCTGGGCATCACGCTGCCCCCCGTCGCCATTCCGGCCGCCGCCTACGTGCCCTTCGTGCGCACCGGCAACCTGGTGTTCCTGTCCGGCCACATCGCCCGCCGCGATGGCAAGCCCTGGGTCGGTCGCCTGGGCCAGGACATGACCACCGCGCAAGGCGCTGAAGCCGCGCGCGCCGTCGCCATCGACCTGATGGGCACGCTGAAGGCCGCCGTGGGTGACCTGGACAAGGTGCGCCGCATCGTCAAGCTGATGAGCCTGGTCAACAGCACCGGCGACTTCACCGAGCAACACCTGGTCACCAACGGCTGCTCTGAACTGTTTGCGCAGGTCTTCGGCGACAAGGGTGCGCACGCACGCAGCGCCTTCGGCGTACCCACGCTGCCGCTGGGCGCCTGTGTCGAAATTGAACTGATCGCCGAAGTCGAGTAAGACAGACCCCGCGCCGGGCACCTGCTCTCCGTCGGCGGCATCCGCCACCTGGCAGTGATGCCGTCCTACATACTCGGTGCACCATCAGGCGGATAACTGCGCTCTCAATCCACCGTTTTGGAGCGTTGCATGAAAGTTCAAGTCGCCGTTTTTGCTGCGTTGGCGAGTGTTTCCGCCCTGGTATCGGCGCAAGCGCCCGCTACCGCGCCTGCCGACCAATCGCCCACGCGCGCCGAAGTGCGCAACGAAGCCAAGCAGGCCGTCAAGGACGGCACGATCCAGAGCGGCGCCCGCCCGGCCCCCGTCAAGCGCACCCCGTCGAAGAAGTCCCGCGCCAACGTGCGTGGCGAAGCCAAGCAAGCCACCAAGGCGCACGAGGTTGGCGGCAACGTGCCCGCCAAGTAAACGGCAAGCCTGTCGCACAAAAAAGGGCTCCATTGGAGCCCTTTTTTGCTGTTTGGCCACGGCGAATCTGCCGCAATCCCTGCGGCATCAGTTCGCGGCGGTCACAGGAATGCCGCGGAACTGCTGGGCCTGCGGCGCCCGCGGTGGCGCCGGGTAGCGCTCGCCGTCCAGGCGGTGCAGCAGTTCGGCCTCGCGCACGCGCGCCAGCGTCACGTTGGCCAGCTTCACGTGGCCATAGCCTCGCATGGTCAGCGGCAGTGCGGCGATCTGTGTGGCCAGCGCCAGCTTGTCGGCGCTCAGCTGCGGCAGCAATTCGCGGACGCGCGCTTCGTAACGGGTGATCAGATCGCGCTCCATGCGGCGTTCCTCGGTACGGCCGAAGACGTCCAGCACGCCGCCGCGCAAGCCTTTGCCTTTGGCTAGCCAGCGCAGGGCGTGCCACATCCAGCTGCCGAACTCGATCTTGCGCGGCGCCTCGCCGTTCTTGGCGCGGGCCAGGCCCGGCGGCGCCATGTAGAAGCTCAGGCGGACGTCGCCCTCGAACTGCTGCGACAACGCCTTTTCAAAATGGCCATCGGTGTACAGGCGCGCGACCTCATATTCGTCCTTGTAGCTCATCAGCTTGCGCAGCGACTGCGCCACGGCGCGGGTCAGGGGCAACGCGCCGTCGCCCGGCGTCAGCGCCTGCTCCGCCGCGTGCACCTCGCGGACCAGCTTGGCGTAGCGCTCGGCCCAGGCCGCGTTCTGCCAGGCCGTCAGGTGGCTCATGCCCTGAGCGATCAGCGCGTCGATGCCCTGCATGGTGGGCGTGTCGGGTTGCACCTGGTCGCCCAGCAGCGCCTCACACGCCCCGGGGTCGGCGGCGGCCAGGCGGCCCAGCGAGAACGCCGCCACGTTCGATGCCACGGCCACGCCGTTCAGCTCGATCGCGCGCAGCAGCGCGGCCAGGCTCACCGGCACCAGCCCCCGCTGCCAGGCGTAGCCCATCGCCAGGATGTTCGCGGTGACGGTATCGCCCAGGAAATCCTGCGCTAGCGTCTGCGCGTCAAAGGTTTCCACGCGGTCTTCGCCCGCGGCAAAGCGCAGCTTGCCCAGCAGCAATTCGGTCTTCAGGTCGGCGTCCGGGTTGCGAAGCGACTCGGCCACCGGCGTTTCGTGCACATTGGCCAGCACGCGGGTGCGGCCGTGGCGCACGGTGCCCAGCGCCTCTGGCTGAGCGGCGACGACGGTGTCGCAGGCCAGCAGCGCGTCGGCCTGCTGCGTGTCGATGCGCACCTGGTTCAGGCGCTCCGGCACGTCGGCCAGGCGCACGAAGGACATCACCGCCCCGCCCTTTTGCGCAAAGCCCATGAAGTCCAGCACGCTGGCGCTCTTCCCTTCCAGGTGTGCGGCCATGGCGATCACGGCGCCCACCGTCACCACGCCGGTGCCGCCGACGCCAGTGACCAGCAGGTCGTACGGCCCCGTCCATTGGTGCGCAGCCGGCTGCGGCAGCCCGTCCACCAGGCGTTTGAACGCCGCCTGGCCGCTGTCGCCCGCCAGCGCGCCGGCCTTCTTGCGCAGCTTCCCGCCGGTCACGCCGACAAAGCTGGGGCAAAAGCCCTTGGCGCAGGAATAGTCCTTGTTGCACGCGGTCTGGTCGATCTTGCGCTTGCGGCCCAGGTCGGTTTCCAGCGGCAGCACGGCCACGCAGTTGCTTTGCACGCTGCAATCGCCGCAGCCTTCGCACACGGCTTCGTTGATGAACAGGCGCTTGGCCGGGTCGACCAGCTCGCCTTTCTTGCGGCGGCGGCGTTTTTCGGCGGCGCAGGTCTGTTCGTAGATCAGGACCGTCACGCCCTCGACCTCGCGCAGACGGCGCTGCACCGCGTCCAACTGGTCGCGGTCGTGGAACTCGGTTCCCGTGGGGAACTTGCCCTTGATCGTGTCGTACTTGCCGATATCGTCGGACAGCACCACGACCTGCTTCACGCCTTCGCTTTCGACCTGGCGCGCGATAGCGTCGACGCTGATCACACCGTCCACCGGTTGGCCGCCGGTCATCGCTACCGCGTCGTTGAACAGGATCTTGTAAGTGATGCGCGCCTTGGCCGCCACGGCCTGGCGGATCGCCAGGTAGCCCGAGTGGTAGTAGGTGCCATCGCCCAGGTTCTGGAACACGTGCGGCATGCGCGTGAAGCGCGAGTGCGACACCCAGTCCACGCCTTCGCCGCCCATCTGAATCAGGCCTTCGGTGTCGCGCTCCATCCAGTTGGCCATGAAGTGGCAGCCGATCCCCGCCTTGGCCGTCGAGCCCTCGGGCACCTTGGTCGACGTGTTGTGCGGACAACCTGCGCAGAAGTACGGCAGGCGCTTGACGCTGTCCGACGCGTTGCTCAGCAGCTCCGGCAGCGTGAAGTCGCGCACATGGGCGCGGCGGTCGCCAAAGCGCTCGGGGAAGTGGCGAATCAGCCATTCGGCCGTCAGCTCGATCAGGCGCGAAGGCCGCAGCTCGCCCAGGCTGCTGACCAGTGGCTGGCCTTGCGCGTTCTTCTTGCCCAGGATGGCGGGGCGCGTCTCACCCGGGAGGTTGTAGAACAGCTCGCGCAGCTGGTTTTCGACCACGGCGCCCTTTTCCTCGATCACCAGGATTTCGCGCAGGCCGTCGGCGAACGCCAGCGCGCGACCTTGATCGATGGGGTACGCGAGGCCAATCTTGTACAAGCGCACGCCGGCCGCGGCCAGCATGTCTTCGGTGATTTCCAGGCGACGCAGCACCTCCATCAGGTCGTAGTGCGCCTTACCGCAGGTGACGATGCCCACCGTGGCCTGCGGCGCGGGAATCGTCAGGCGGTCAATCGAATTGATGGCCGAAAAGGCCGCTACCGCTACAAGCTTCTGCGCAAGCCGCTCCTCAATTTGTAGCGAAGGGAAATCGGGCCAACGGTAGTGCAAGCCGTCCGCAGGCGGCTGGTGGCCCGTGAGCGCGCGCACCTCGTCGCCGCTCTTCCATGCGGCGACGCGCGCGTTGATGGCGTCCAGATCAACGGTGGCGCCGCTTTCGACTACTTCCGACAGCGACGTCAACGCGACCCAGTTGCCGGAGTAGCGCGACAGCGCCCAGCCGTACAGGCCGAACTCCAGGTGTTCACCCACCGTGGCCGGCGCGACGACGGGCATGTGGTACGCCTGAAACAGCTGGTCGCTTTGGTGCGGCATGGAGGACGACACGCAGCCGTGGTCGTCGCCCGCCACCACCAGCACGCCGCCGCGCGGCGAGCTGCCGTAGGCGTTGCCGTGCTTGAGCGCGTCCCCCGCGCGGTCCACGCCCGGGCCCTTGCCGTACCACATGGCGAACACGGCGTCGCAGGTCTTTTCAGGGTCGCTTTCGACGCGCTGGGTGCCCAGCACCTGCGTGGCGCCCAGCTCTTCGTTGATGGCGGGCACGAAGTTCAGGCCTTCTTCGCGCCAGGTCTTGCCGGCCTTCCAGATCTGCTGGTCCAGCATGCCCAGGGGCGAGCCGCGGTAGCCGCTGACGAAGCCTTGGGTGTTCAAGCCCGCGGCCTCGTCGCGCCAGCGCTGCATCAGCATCAGGCGCACCAGCGCCTGCGTGCCGGTCATGAAGACCTGGCCTTCGCGGGCCCAGAGGTTGTCGGCCAGCTGGTAGCCGCTGCGAACGATGGTGTCGGCGGGGGCCGCGCCTGCGGTGAGCGCGGCGGTCTCGTGGGTTGTGGTCATGGGCGTTGTCTCCGGTCGCCCGCGGCACGGGCAGTGCACCACTGTAGGCTGATCCTCGAAAAAAAGGTGGCTTGATTTGGGTCGAATGGCGGCAAAATCGGAATGTCATTCTTCAAACCACGATATTTCAGGAACATGGTTCTCGACCACTACAGCCTGGCCATCCTGCGCGAACTCCAGCGCGACGCGCGCCAGACGGTGCAGCAGATCGCCGAGCGCGTCGGCCTGTCCACCACGCCGTGCTGGAAGCGCATCAAGGACATGGAAGCGGCCGGCGTCATCACCGGCTACAGCGCGCTGGTCGACCGCGCCCGCGTCGGCCTGGGCCTCTTGGTGCTGGCCGAGGTCAACCTGGGCCAGCACAGCGAGGCCACGGTGCAGGCGTTTGAACGCGCGGTGCAAGCCACGCCCGCCATCGTGCGCTGCTTGTCGACCACCGGCCAGGCCGATTACGTGCTGAGCGTGCTGGCGCCCGACATCGCGGCCTACGAGCAGATCCTGCACGCCGAGCTGTTCCGCCTGCCCGGTGTGACGCACGTGCGCTCGTCCATCGTGCTGAAAGAAGTGAAGGCCGAGGTGCGCCTGCCCGTCCCGGCCCAGCCAGCCGAGCCGCCAGCGCCCACCCGAACCCGCCGACAGCGCCAGACGCCCAGCGCGGGCTGATTCGCCCACCCCGGTTCCGCAAAACAGTCCCACGCGCCCGGGGCCCGGGGCCCACCAGCGCAAACGGCGACGGCCGTTCGCCAACCCGCGCCCGCGTGGTCGTCCAAGGCACGTCTTGCGCACCCTCGCGCCCTCATCGCACCGCCCGCTCGCGTGGCGCCGCGGCGACACCGCCAGCGACCGTCACGGCACCGGCTTCTGATCCAGATCAAAGCGCGCCACCGTCCGGCGCGCCCACCGCCGTGAATTGAACTAGGTCAAGGATGGCCCCAGGGCCGCTATAGATGATGTCAAGGCCCGGGAAAGATATTCAGCGGCCATCGACGGGCAAACCCAATACAGGCCGCTCCGGTGACTCGGAAACTGACGATGAAAACGAAACTGAGGATGTCCCCACTCTCACCGCTGACGGCGGTGCTGACCACGGCTCTGCTGCTGGGCACCACCGCCGCGGTGGCGCAACCGGCCGGCGGCGAACCGGCCAAGCCGGGCCAACCTACCACCAGCGTCAACGACCCCGCAGCGAAGTACCAGGGCGCGGCGTCGCCACTGGCGAACGCGCCGATGCACCAGTCGACCAACCCCAAGGCGCCGCCGATGACGCAGGCCGAATTCGACCGCGCGCGCCAGATCTATTTCGAGCGCTGCGCCGGCTGCCACGGCGTGCTGCGCAAGGGCGCCACCGGCAAGCCGCTGACGCCCGACCTGACTATCCCCAAAGGCACCGACTACCTGAAGGTGTTCATCGGCTACGGCTCGCCGGCCGGCATGCCCAACTGGCTGACCTCGGGCGACTTCGACGAGAAGACCGTCGACCTGATGGCCCGCTACATCCAGCACGAGCCGCCAACGCCGCCGGAGTTCTCCCTGGAAGACATGGAGAAGTCGCGCAAGGAGTACGTGCCGGTCGCGCAGCGCCCGACCAAGAAGATGAACAACTACAACCTCAACAACATCTTCTCCGTCACGCTGCGTGACGCGGGCGAGATTGCGTTGGTGGACGGCGACACCAAGAAGATCATCAACGTCATCAAGACCGGCTACGCCGTGCACATCTCGCGCATGTCGGCCTCGGGCCGCTACCTGTACGTGATCGGCCGCGACGCGCGCCTGAACCTGATCGACCTGTGGATGGAAAAGCCCGACAACGTGGCGGAGATCAAGGTCGGCCTGGAAGCGCGCAGCGTCGAAACCAGCAAGTTCAAGGGCTGGGAAGACAAGCTGGCCATCGCCGGCACCTACTGGCCGCCCCAGTTCGTCATCATGGACGGCGACACGCTCAAGCCCCGCAAGGTGGTCGCCACCCGTGGCATGACGGTGGACAACGAATACCACCCCGAGCCGCGCGTGGCCGCCATCGTGGGCAGCCACCAGAAGCCCGAATTCCTGGTCAACGCCAAGGAAACCGGCAAGATCTGGATGGTCGACTACACCGACCTGGTGAACCTCAAGACCACGCAGATTGATTCGGCCAAGTTCCTGCACGACGGGGGTTTTGACTCCACCCGGCGCTACTTCCTGACGGCCGCCAATTCGTCCGACAAGATCGCCGTGGTCGACACCAAGACCAGCAAGCTGGCCGCCCTGGTGCCCGTGGGCAAGACGCCCCACCCGGGCCGTGGCGCCAACTTCGTCCATCCGAAATTCGGGCCGGTGTGGGCCACGTCCGGCCTGGGCGACGAAAGCATTGCGCTGATCGGCACCGACCCGGTCAAGCACAAGGACAACGCCTGGAAAGTGGTGCAAAGCCTCAAGGGCCAGGGCGGCGGTTCGCTGTTCATCAAGACGCACCCGAAATCCACCAACCTGTGGGTGGACACCACGCTCAACCCCGATCCCAAGCTGAGCCAGAGCGTGGCCGTGTTCGATATCAAGGACCTGAGCAAGCCGCCGCAGGTCATCGACATCGCCGCCTGCGCAAACATCAAAGACGACGGCCCCAAGCGCGTGGTGCAGCCTGAATACAACGTCAAGGGCGACGAGGTCTGGTTCTCGGTGTGGAACACCAAGGACAAGGAGTCCGCGCTGGTCGTGGTCGACGACAAGACCCGCACCTGCAAGACCGTGATCAAGGACCCCAAGCTGGTCACGCCGACGGGCAAGTTCAACGTCTACAACACGCAGCACGACGTTTATTGAGGTGACGGTGGATAGGCATTTGTGATGTCGCCCGCCTGGATTTGGGATGCAGGGCAAGGCGCAAACCGCAGCCATAGCCGCTGCTATGGCGAGGATTTGCAACGCCGCCATGCGCCCAAAGCCAGGATGGGCGGCGCACAACATGCCTGTCCAGCGTCGCCTGTGTCCCCTGTGCCGCTGGCGCGGCTTCCCCCCGCGGGGGGACGGCGCCAGCGCCCCGGCGCAGGTCCGGGCGCGGCGCCTGCTGGATTGGCCTGCTCCGCGGCCCGCTTGGCGGCTTGCTGCGCAGCCGCCGGCAGACGGCGCGTCAGTGCCTCGTGCCAACCCCGGGCACCAGCCGGTGCCCGGTTTCATCCCAAGGAGAAGTTTCGATGAAATCGCTTGCTTTGATCGCTACGGCGCTGGCTTTTGTGGCCACCCCGGCGTTGGCTGATCCGGAGGCCGCCATGAACAAGGCCGGCTGCATGGCTTGCCACGCCAAGGACAAGAAGCTGGTCGGTCCGTCCTTCAAGGACATCGCCGCCAAGTACAAAGGCCAGGACGCCAGCGCCAAGCTGATGGACAAGGTGCGCAAGGGCGGCTCGGGCGTGTTTGGCCCGATCCCGATGGCGCCCAACGGCCCGGACAAGATCAGCGACGCCGATCTGAAGGCCGCGGTCGACTTCATCCTGAAGTCCTGAGCCCTGCCCTCTGCCTTCGACATGCCCCGGAATACTCTCCTTTTGATAGCTGCTTGCGCAGTTCTCACTAGCGCTGCGGCCGCAAAAGACCTGAAATCCGGGGCCTCTGACACGGCCCTGCCCGCCGCGCGCCAGACCCAACTGGTGCGCATGGTGCGGCAGGATTGCGGCTCGTGCCACGGCATCCAGCTGACCGGTGGGCTGGGCCCGGCGCTCACGCGCGAGCGCATGGCCGACATGCCGCTGGACAGCCTCACCGCCGTCATCTACCACGGCCGCCCTGGCACGCCGATGCCCGGATGGAAAACGATGCTGACCGAGCCCGAGGCCGCCTGGATCGCCCAGCGTCTGCAGACCGGCTTCCCGCTGGATCAGGGCGCCGCGCCCTGACCGGCCCGCGCCTTCCCCCCGCCGTTCCTTTTCCCTGCGCATGGCCTTCTTCTCCCAACTTTCCCCCCTGCTGCTTGCCGCCGGCCTGCTGGCAGGCTGCGCCACGTCCGGCACGTCCTCTCCTTCTTCGCTGCTGGTGCCGCCTGAGCGCGGCAACGGCGACCTGGGCCTGGTGATCGAGCGCGAATCCGGCACGCTGGGCGTGCTGGACACCACGGCGCGCACGCGCCTGGGCACCATTGCCGGCCTGGGCGATCTGTCGCACGCGTCGGTCGTGTTCTCGCGCGACGGCGCGCTGGCCTATGTGTTCGGGCGCGACGGCGGCCTGACCAAGGTCAACCTGCGCACCGGCGCCGTTGCAGGCCGCGTCATGCAGGCCGGCAACAGCATCGGCGGCGCCATATCGACCGACGGCAGCCTGGTCGTGGCGCAGAACTACCAGCCTGGCGGCGTGAAGGTGTTCGATGCGCGCACGCTCGAGTTGCTGGCCGACATCCCCGCCGTGGTCGACGGCAAGGCCTCGCGCGTGGTGGGCCTGGCCGATATCCCGCGCAACCGCTTCATCTTCTCGCTGTTCGACGCGGGCCAGATCTGGATCGCCGATTTGGCCGACCCGAAGCAGCCCAAGATTCAGAAATTCACCGACATCGGCCAACAGCCCTACGACGCGCTGATCACCCCCGATGGCCGCCACTACATCGCCGGCCTGTTTGGCGAAGACGGTCTGGCCAAGATCGATCTGTGGGCGGCCGAGCAGAAGGTGGAACGCATCCTGCCCGGCTACGGCAAGGGCCAGCAGCCGCTGCCCGTCTTCAAGATGCCGCACCTGCGCGGCTGGGCCGTGGCCGGGCGCCACGCCTACCTGCCCGCCGTGGGCCGACACGAGGTGCTGGTGGTCGACACGCAGACCTGGCAGGAAGTCGGCCGCATTCCGGTCGCCGGCCAGCCGGTATTCGTGATGGCGCGACCCGACGGGCGCCAGGTGTGGGTCAACTTTGCGGTGCCCGACTACGACCAGGTGCAGGTGATCGACACACAAACGCGCCAGATCGTGCACAGCCTGAAGCCCGGCAAGGCCGTGCTGCACATGGAATTCACCCCGCGCGGCGATGCCGTGTGGATCAGCACGCGCGACGACCACCGCATGGCGGTGATCGATACGCAGAGCTTCCAGACGCTGGCGACGCTGCCGGCGAAGTCGCCAAGTGGGATCTTTTTCACCTCGCGCGCTGCGCGCACCGGCTTTTAGAACGTGAAACACCCCCCCGAGTCGCTTCGCGCCTTCCCCCCGCACTCTGCGCGCTGCGCGCTCCGGGCAGGGGGACAACGCCGATGCCCGGCGCAGGTCCGGGCATGGCGTTCGCTGGGGCGGCCTGCTCCGCGGCCATTGGCTCGGTGGAGGGCGGTGGGGTGCTGGGCTTTTGCCGACGGAGTGGCAGCACCCTCGTCCAAAGCTGTTGTTTCAGTTCGCGGTGGGTGCGCGGTGGCGGGAATGCTGGGGGGAATGGTTCGCCATGCCTGAAACTTCGCGCGCTCTGCGCACCGCCCTGCCCAAGTCGCCAGCTTGGATGCCCCGCCTGCTGAACGAATGGCAACGCGGCTTTCCACTATCAAATCGGCCATTCGCCCTAGTGGGACAAGCGCTGGCAGCTACAGAAAGCGAAGTGATGGACGCCGTCTCCGGCCTGCTGGCCAGCGGCGCGGCCAGCCGTTTGGGTGGTGTGTGGGCGCCGGGTGCGGGCGGCAGTGCGCTGCTGTGCGCGATGGCGGTGCCGCCGGCGCGGCTCGCGCAGGTGGCGGCGCAGGTGTCGGCGCACGCGGGGGTGAACCACAACTACGAGCGGGAACACCGCATCAACCTCTGGTTTGTGACCACAGGGTGCGACGCTGCGGCCGTGGAAAGCGTCTTGCAAGCCATCGAGCGCGACACCGGCTTGCCCGTGCTGCGCTTGGCGATGCAGCGCGCCTACCGGATCGATCTGGGTTTCGACTTGCACGGACCCGCCGGCGCGGGCGGTGTGCAACAGCGCGCGCCCAAGGTGCGCGCCGAGCACGCGCCGCTGGCCGCGCTGGTGGAAGCGGGCGTGCCGCTGGTGCCCGCACCCTACGCGCAGTGGGCCACGCAGCTGGGCTGCAGCGAAGCGGATGTGCTGGCGCAACTGCAAGCCTGGCTGGACGCGGGCACGCTGCGCCGCCTGGGCCTGGTGGTGCGCCACCACGAGGTCGGCTTTGGCGCCAACGCCATGACGGTGTTCGACCTGCCGGATGATCAGGTCGACACCTTCGGCGAGCGCCTGGCCGCGCAGCCGGGCGTGACGCTGTGCTACCGCCGCACGCGCGCCGCCGGCTGGCCCTACAACCTGTACTGCATGGTGCACGGCCGCAGCCGGGGCGACACGCTGGCCCTGCTGCACGCCGCCATCGCCGGCGCCGGGCTGCAAGCGGCGCCACAGCAGGTGCTGTTCAGCCGCCAGCGCTTCAAGCAGACCGGCGCGCGCTACTTTCGCCCGCTGCCAGTCGACGATCACCTGCACGCCAACCGATCCCCCACACCTGAGGCCGCCCATGCCGACTGACGCGCTGCAAGCGCCCGTGCAAACCCCCGCGCCGCGCCTGCCCGCCGGCATCGAGCTGGACGACGCCCGCCTGATCGACCGCCTGCAGCTGGAACTGCCGCTGACCGAGCACCCGTTTGCCGACACCGGCGCCGCGCTGGGCTTGAGCGAAGCGGTCGTCATCGATCGGCTGGGTCGCCTGCTCAGCACCGGCGTGCTGACGCGCCTGGGTCCGCTGTTTCAGATCGAACGCGCAGGTGGCCAGTTCATCCTCGCCGCGCTGGAAGTGCCCGAAGCGCGCTTTGCCGAGGTCACAGCGCTGGTGAACGAGCTGCCCGAGGTCGCCCACAACTACCTGCGCGACCACCGGCTGAACATGTGGTTCGTCGTCGCGGCGGAAACGCCCGAGGCCGCCTGGGCCGCGTGCGACCGCATCGAAGCCGCCACCGGCCTGCCCGTGCACGCCTTCCCCAAGGAGCGCGAGTTTTTCGTCGGCCTGTACCTGCCGCTGCTCGGGCCCGCGCGCCAGGCCGTGCCATCGTTGTTGCACCCAGCCGCGCCGAGCTTGCAACGCAGCGCCTCAACGCCCGGAGGCCCCACCGCGGCGCCCCGCCCGCATGTGCTGAACGACGCCGACCGCGCGTTGATCGCCGCCACGCAAGCCGGCCTGCCCTTGGTGCCGCGCCCCTACGACAGCGTGGCCGCCGTGCTGGGCACCGGTGGCGCCGAGGTGCGCGAGCACCTGGCCCAGCTGTGCGCCGCCGGCGTGGTGCGCCGCATCGCCGCCGTGCCCAACCACTACCGCCTGGGCTACGTCGCCAACGGCATGAGCGTGTGGGACGTCCAAGATACCGAGGTCGACCGCCTGGGCGAGCTGCTGGGCAGCCAGCCGGCCGTCAGCCACTGTTACCGGCGCCCGCGCAAGGCCGGCGTGTGGCGCTACAACCTGTTCGCCATGCTGCACGGCCACAGCCGCGAAGAAGTGCTGGCCCAGGCCGACGCGGTGGCGCGCCTGCTGGGGCCGGCCTGCCGCGCCCACGACGTGCTGTTTTCCAGCGCGATCCTGAAAAAGACTGGGCTGCGGCTACGGCAGGCGATTTGACGCAGGGGGGTCGCCGTGCTGGCGCAGATTTGAAAGCAATCGGCCTCTGGCCCTAGATCCAATTGCGCGGCCAGCTACTGAAAGCGCAGCAAGGGCCAGGTGATCTAGACCCATCGTCACACACCCAACGCACACGGCGACGCTCGAAAGTTTGCATGGCTCGGTGCGGCACACGCCCGCGCCACCTGCCCCGCAATCTTCAAGACTTGTTGCCGTACAGGCACTGCCAGAACACCGCTTTTTGGTAGCGGTCGGCCGACTGGGACGCGGGCGCCGCATACACCTCGGCCGCGGTGGCGTTGACGAAGGCATCGGGGTAGACGCCCTTGTCCTTGAACATGCCGCGCACCTTGGTCGCCGCCGCTGCCTGGGGCATGCCACCGTCCTTGAAGCCCTGCAGAAAGAACGGCACGTCCACGCGCGCATAGCAACCCCGCACCTGATCGCGCGTGCGGTTGACGCCCAATTGGTTGCGCTTCGCGCAGGCCATCAGCTTGTCGGCGGCAAAGTCGGCGTGGTGGCGGATCTGGCGTTTTTGCACCCCGTCAAACAACTCATCGGCGATCTGGCGCGCCTCCGTGTCGTTCGGCCCCAACCAGCCCAGTACCGCGGACTTATCGCCCTTCTTGATGACCAGGTACTGCCGCGCCATGGTCAGCGCGACCACACCCGTGCTTTCGCATTCGGTGAACGCCGCTTGCTTGGCGGCCTCGCTGCCCGCAGCGGGCTGCGTGCCGGATGGGCCGGTGCCTGAGCAGGCGGCCAGCAGGCAAGTGATGGCGACGACGGCGCCGGTCAATCGGTTGAGCATGGAGGGTCTCCCTTTGTGGACGCCCATCTTGACAGACCCCGGGGTCAGAACAGCGGACGGCAGGGCTGTCGGGCTATACCCTGCGGGCGATGCGGCGGCGCACGGGGGTACTGGTCGTCTGGACGGCGTTTTTAAGGGAAATCGGCAATTCGCCTTACAGTCACCTGCGCAACCAGCTACGCAATAGATAGCAAACAGGCGATTGAGAGCCGCCCGCTTCAGCACCTCAGCGCTTGTCCCGTGGCGCCGCCGCCCGGTCGCGCCGGTGCAGCCAGCGGTCGAGCCCATAGCCCAGCACCCCACCGATGGCGATCGGCACCAGGGCGAAGACCGGGATCGTCACCAGCGCGACGCCCGCCTGCGCGTCGCCGGACAGGTCGAGCACGGCGTGCCCGTACCCGACAAAACCAAAGCCCGCCAACACCGGCAACGCCAGCGACAACGGGTAGCGGTACGCCAGGCTGACCAGCAGCAGGCTGCCCCAGACCAGGGCGTTGCAGCCGCTGATGAACAGGCTGGGCTCCCACGCGTAGGGGTCGTACTGGTCCACCCAGACCCGGCCACCGGGCAAGCGCACCAGGTAGGGCAGGAGCACGCCGAGGATCACGATCAAGAGACGGGCGGTCGACATGGACATGTGAAAAGGCCCTTCTAGGCGATGGAGGGCGTTGCCGCTTGGCCGCCGCAGCGGGGCGCACTGCGTCGTCCGGCAAACCTCAGCCGAGCCAGCGGCGCCAACCGATCGCCAGCGCCAGCAACAGCAGAATCAGCACCGCGCCCAGCCACAGGCGGTCGCCGCGCACTTCGGATGGGTCGGGAGGCTGCGGCGCGCCCGGGTCCAGCCGGGCTTCGCCGCGCACGGCCGCGCGCACGCTGGACCACAGCACGCGCCACAAGGTCTGGCCCTGCCACGGCGTCACCCACAGCGTGTAGGCCAGCGAGCCGAGCGCGCCGGCGTACAGCCACCAGAACTCGCCCAGGTGCCCCAGCAAGGTGAACACGCCGACCTGCCCTTTACGCGCGCCGTGCGCTCACCGGCGCAGCGCCTTCAGCTGCTGGCCAAACCACCGCTGGCTGGGCACGGGCGCTGCGTTGCCACAGCGCACCTGGTAGGGCTTGCCCGAGGCGCTGCTTTGCGTGCCCGCGCGTTCGATGAACAGCTCGGTCGTCGGGGCCAGGTCGCGCTTGCGCAGGTAGTCGTACTTCTGGCGCAGGTGATCGGCGGCCCTGGCCGCGTCGTACCAGCTGCCGTTGCGCTGAAACTCGCACCCCGACTGCTTGAGCGCGCTGAACAGCTGTTCGATCTCCTGCTGCGTGGCGGCCGATGGCGCCTGCGCCCAGGCGCTGCCCGCCACCGCCAGCGCGCCCGCCAGCACCCGCGCGCGGCGCGCCCAGCGGCCGGGCGGCAGCGGTTCAGACCTTGGCCGCATACAAGGTGGCGACTTGCCGGCCAAAGGCCACGCTCGCCTTGGGCGGCTTCTTCTCGTCGTTGAATTCGGGCAGGCCGCCGACGGCGCGGGCGTGCTCGGCCAGGCAGCGGTATTCGAACTGGGCGACCTCCCCCATCACCTCCAGGTCGCACGGTTGGTGAGACGTCACGTCGCACGGGAACGGCGCCACCGACACGTACAAGGCCCGCGCCACCGACGCGTAGTCCGGGTAGAGGCAGCGCACACGGTCGGCGCCCTTGTGCCCGGTGCGGCCACGCACGGCGTTGTCAAACTGGCCCAGGCGCGCGCGCAAGCCGCCGCGCGAAATGGTCATGCCGATGTAGGCGATCTGGCGACACCACGCAAACGGCGCGGTCGGGTCGAACCCTTCATCGGCCAGTGCGCACACGTACACCCCGGGGTGGCCCAAGCCCGCGATGGCCTCGCGCTGCGGCCACGCCTGCCAGCCTGTGAACCTGTCCTCATACATAGTCAAAAAGTCCTCCTCCAGGCGGGGACCTTACCCGATCGGGTGCCGGTCACCGTTAAAAAACCCCCGCTTCCAAGCCGGCTGCCACACCTTCGCCCAAGTCGGCACATTGCGCAAGGGCATTGGCCCCGATGGTCTTGGGCGCCAGGATCTGCTCGGGCGTTTGCGCGTGGGTGCAGACGATCAGGCCGGGGGCGACGCCTTTGAGGCGCCAGCCGGTGGCGATGCGCTCGATCTGGCGCAGCGCGTTCTGCCCGTCGCTGCCGGCGCAGACCATCACGGCGTAGGGGCGGCCTTCGATGCGACCCAGCGCCGGGTAGTAGCAGCGGTCGAAGAAGTCCTTCATCAAGCCGGCGATGGCGGCCAGATTCTCGGGGCAAACGAACAGGTAGCCGTCGGCCGCCAGCACGTCATGGGGGCCTGCGTCGGGCGCGGTCTTCAGGTGCACGCTGACACCCGCTTGCCGGCGCGCGGCCTCGGCGGCGGCTTCGGCCATCTGGCGGCTACCGCCGGTGAGCGAGTGGTAGACGATGAGCAGGTGTTTCATGGCATAGCGGTGCAAGGTGCTGTGCGTCAGCACAACTGGACACAGCCATTGTTGCGCCTGCCTTGCCTCAGTCAACGTCAACGCAGCGCACGCGGCCTGGTTGGAAGACGGAACGGCCCGCCACCGCCTTTTGTGTCCGCCGCGTCCAAGCAACTTGACGCAAGTCATGGCCGCAGACGTGCCCCTGGCGAAGAATGGGCCATCGCACTTTGACAACCGCCCACGCGGTGCCGCCCATGTTCCGAATTTCGCAGTTCATGCACGAATTGGCCCAGGCCGAAGCCACGGGCGTCTACCCTGCCCCGGCGCGCCGCCCCGGCAAGTCGCCCGCCGGCAGCACCGCGCAGCCGCTGGGCCCGGTGGTGATCTGGAACCTGATCCGCCGCTGCAACCTGACCTGCAAGCACTGCTACGCCTTCAGCGCCGACCACGACTACCCCGGTGAGCTGAGCACGCAAGAGGTGTTCGACGTGCTGGATGACCTGCAGCGCTTCAACGTGCGCGCGTTGATCCTGTCGGGTGGTGAGCCGCTGTTGCGGCCCGACCTGTTCGAGATCGCCGCGCGCGCCAAGGCCATGGGCTTTTACATCGGCCTGTCGACCAACGGCACGCTGATCGACGCGCCGCTGGCCCAGCGCGTGCACGCCGCCGGGTTCGACTATGTCGGCATCAGCCTGGACGGCATCGGCGCCACGCACGACAAGTTCCGCCGCCTGGCCGGCGCGTTCGACGCCAGCCTGGCCGCCGTGCGCCACCTGCAAAAGCTGGGCACCAAGGTTGGCCTGCGCTTCACCATGACGGAGCTGAACGCGTTCGACTTGCCCAATCTGCTGAAGCTGATGCAGGACGAGCGGGTCGACAAGTTCTATTTCAGCCACCTCAACTACGCCGGGCGCGGCAACATCCACCGCGGCAGGGACGCGCACCACCTGGCCACGCGCGAGGCGCTGGACCTGCTGTACCAGACCGCGTGGGACGATGCGAAGAGCGGCGGCCAGCATGAGTACGTCACCGGCAACAACGACGCCGACGGCGTGTACCTGTTGCAGTGGGTGCAGCAGCACCTGCCGCGCTGGGCGGCTGACGTGCAGCAGCGCCTGATCGCCTGGGGCGGCAACGCCAGCGGCGTGCACGTGGCCAACATCGACAACGTGGGCGACGTCCACCCCGACACCATGTGGTGGCACCACACGCTGGGCAACGTCAAGGCGCGGCCGTTCTCCGAGATCTGGCTGGACCTGAGCGACCCGCTGATGGCTGGGCTGAAGACGCGCCCGCGCCCGGTGCACGGCCGCTGCGGCGGCTGCCAGCACCTGGCCATCTGCGGCGGCAACACCCGCGTGCGCGCCCAGCAGGTCACGGGCGATGCGTGGGCGGAAGACCCGGGTTGCTACCTGACCGATGAAGAAATCGGCGTGACGCCGGGCGATGCGCGCGTGGTGACCACGGCGTACCGCGGTCGCAAGGTGATTGAGCTGGTGCCCAGCGATTCTTGAAATAAATCGGCCTGCAGCCCTACAACCACCTGCGCAGGCAGCTACGCTAATGATAGTAACCAGAACCTTGCTTCCCTCCGCCCGCACGTTGCTGGCGGCTGCCGCCCTCAGCCTAGCGACCAGCGCGGGGGCCCAGACGCCCGCGCCCAGCGCACCTGCTGCGTCGGCCAACATTCCCGTCACCCAGCTCTACCAACAGCACTGCGCCGCCTGCCACGGCGAGCAGCGTTTGGGCGGCATGGGCCCCGCTCTGCTGCCGGAAAGCCTGGCGCGGCTGAAAAAGCCCGAAGCCTTGGCCGTGATCCGCGATGGGCGCGCGGCCACGCAGATGGCGGGCTTCGGCGCGCAGCTGTCCGAGGCCGAGCTGACCGCGCTGGGCGAATGGATCTACACCCCGGTCAGCCCTGCGCCGCGCTGGGCCGACGCCGACATCCGCGCCAGCCGCGTCGAAACCGCGGGTTGGAAAGACTGGCCGGCGAGGCCGCAGTGGCGCGCCGACCCGATGAACCTGTTCGTCGTCGTCGAAGGGGGCGACCACCATGTCTCGCTGCTGGACGGCGACAGCTTCGAGGTCATTCACCGCTTCCCCAGCCGCTTTGCGCTGCACGGCGGGCCGAAGTTCACGCCGGACGGGCGCTACGTGTTCTTCGGCTCGCGCGACGGCTGGATCACCAAGTTCGATCTGTGGAACCTGAAGACCGTGGCCGAGGTGCGCGCCGGCATCAACATGCGCAACATCGCCGTCAGCGGCGACGGCCAATGGGTGATGGCGGCCAACTACCTGCCGCACACGCTGGCGCTGTTCGACGCCGACCTGAAGCTGGTCAAGACCCTCGATGCGCGCACGCAGGACGGCGCCAGCAGTTCGCGCGTGTCCGCCGTGTACGACGCCGAGCCGCGCAAAAGCTTCGTGGTCGCACTGAAAGACATCGCCGAGATCTGGGAAATCAGCTACGACCCCAAGGCCGCGCCGATCTACGACGGCCTGGTGCACGACTACAAGATGAAGGAAGGTATGTCCAAAGAAGGCTTTCTGGGTGTGCGCCGCACCCCGTTGGCCGAGCCGCTGGACGACTTCTTCTTCAGCCAAAACTACGCCTACGCGCTGGGCGCGTCGCGCCCGCACGCCGATGGCTCGCCCAACGGCCAGGTCGTCAACCTGGACGCGCGCCGCAAGGTCGCTACGCTGCCCATCGCCGGCATGCCGCATTTGGGCTCGGGCATCACGTTTGAGCACGCCGGCCGCCGCGTGATGGCCAGCCCCAACCTGAAGGATGGGCGCATCAGCGTGATCGACATGCAGACCTGGCAGCTGGTGAAAGACATCGACACGCCCGGCCCGGGCTTCTTCATGCGCAGCCATGAAGCCACGCCCTACGCCTGGGTCGATTCGATGATGAGCCCCAAGGCCAGGGACACGCTGACCATTTTGGACAAACGCACGCTGGCGCCCGTCGCCCAGGTGCGCGAGCCGGGCAAGACCCTGGCCCACATCGAATTCACGAAGGACGGCCGCTACGCCCTGGCCAGCGTGTGGGAAAACGACGGCGCGCTGGTGGTGTACGACGCGGCCACGTTCAAGGAAGTGAAACGCATCCCGATGAAAAAGCCCGTAGGCAAGTACAACGTGTTCAACAAGATCACGCGCAGCGAAGGCACATCGCATTGAACAAGAAGGCATCCCCCAGAGCGGCTGCGCCGCATCCCCCTTCTCTCGCTTCGCGGGAAGAGGGACGACGCCAGCGCCCGACGCAGGTCTGGGCTTGGCGTCTGCTGGGCTCGGCCGCGGGCGCGGCCCTTGGAGGCGTGCGGACGGTGAGTTGAGTTCCGGCGAGTGCGTGCGTTTGTGGGCGGACCGAGCGGCTAACGCCGCTTCGGTCTTCACGTGCCGAGGGGATCCAAACCTTCCGCCATGAACGCACGGCAGATCGGGCGGGCCTGTTGTTGGTAAGCGCGCATGCCGGCAGTGAGGACCTCGCGCGGGTGCGGATCCATCAGCTTGGGGGGCAACAAGGGGTCGCGCAGCAGGTGGGCGATGACGCGGCGGCCCAGGGTCAGCGATTCGCGTGTCGCCTCGGCCAGCGACAGCGAGGCCAGATGCGCAGCGCTGTGCGCCAGTTCGGCGGCCAGCGCCGTGTGCTGGGCCGGCAGATCGTCTTCGCGCCACAGGTCGCAGGCGCGCGCCAAAGTTGCGCTGTCTAGCCCGCGCAAGCTCACCACCACGGCCTGGGGCGAGAGGCCCAGCGCCTGCAGATGCGCCCGCTCTGCCGCCACGCCACCCTGCAGATTGTCCGGGCGTACCCACAGGCCGGGTGACAAAAGCGCCAGCCCCCGCAGGTGCAAGGCCAGTTGGTGCTTGCGCCAGGCGCGTTTGTCTTGGCGATGCACGTCGCCGTCCACGACACCGATCCAATTGCCGCGCCACGCCCGCGGTGTCGCGCGGCTTTGCCACCAGCCGCCCACCACCTCGGTCAGTTCTTGGCGTCCGCGCGTGATGACGTACTGCGCCCGGCCTGCGCGTTCGATCTTTCCCTGCGCCAGCAAGCGCGTGATGGCCACGCGCACCACCTGTGGGCGCAGGTCGAACAACTCGCCCACACGGCAGATGGCGGCCGCGCAGAGGGGTTCGACATTGCCGACCAGGAGGTCGAGAACCAATTCAGGCGCCGTCGGCTCCTGGGGTTCGACATTTCCTGATCTGGTCATGATTGAGAAATATCAATGTATTTTCTAACATTTCACGTCGGAATTTCTAACATTTTTTTAATTTAAGGAGGTGGCATGCCCGACGTGCTATTCGATACCGATGGGCCGCTGTGCCTGATCACGCTTAACCGACCTGCCAAGCGCAATGCGGTCCACGGGCCCATGGCGCGCGCCTTGCGCGACGCCTTTCAGCGCTTCGAAGCGGACGACGCCCTGCGGGTGGCGATTCTTTGGGGCGCCGGCGGCCACTTTTGCGCCGGCGCGGACCTGGGTGCCGTGGGCGACCCGGCCCTGCGCAACGAACTGGACCCGCGGGGCGGCGGCGGCGGCCCAATGGGGCCGACCCGCCTGGCGCTCAGCAAACCGCTGATTGCCGCCGTCAACGGTTACGCCGTGGCCGGCGGCCTGGAATTGGCGCTGATGGCCGACCTGCGCGTGGCCGACGACGACGCCACCTTCGGCGTGTTCTGCCGCCGCTGGGGCGTACCGCTGATTGATGGCGGCACGGTGCGCTTGCCGCGCATCGTCGGCATGGGCCGCGCGCTGGACATGATCCTGACCGGCCGCGCCGTCGACGCCGCAGAAGCACTGACCATGGGCCTGGTCAACCGGGTGACGCCGCGCCGTGGCGCCTTGGCGGCGGCCATCGGCATCGCACGCCAGATCACCGAATTTCCGCAGCAATGCCTGCTGGTCGATCGTGCCTCGGCGTACGCGCAGGGGGACTTGCCGCTGGCCGACGCGCTGCGCCAGGAAGGCATGCGCGGCACGCCCATCGTCGCCGCCGAAGGCGTGGCCGGCGCCGCGCGCTTCGCCGCGGGCGCTGGGCGCCACGGTTGCTTTGAAGAAACTGCCGGACTCAGCGCTTGAACCCCACCTTTCCTTCTTATTTCCACCCAGGAGACCCCGATGGCTTCCACCCCGGCAGGCATGGCCAGACTGCCCACCGCCCTTGATTTGATTCGTTGCGGCGCTGCGCTGCACGCCGACCGTATCGCCGTGGTCTGCGGCGATGCACAAATGACCTTCCGCGAGGTCGATCACCTGAGCAGCCAGCTCGCACACGCGCTGCGCAGCCACGGCGTGGCGCAAGGCCAGCGTGTCGCTTTGCTGCTCAACAACAGCCTGTACACCGTTCCGCTCGATTTCGCCTGCGTCAAGGCTGGCGTCAGCCGCGTGCCCTTGAATGCACGCCTGTCCGAAGCCGAACACGCCCGCATGCTGCAGGACACCGGCTGCGCCGTGCTGGTGTTTGGCACTGACTTGCGCGAGCGCGCACAGGCACTGCAGACGCAGATGCCGGGCCTGATATGCCTTGGGATCGGCGCCAGCGTCGCTCCTGACGGGGACCTGCTGGAGCGGGCGGCGCAGCAGCCCGTTACCGGCCCGGACATCGAAGTGCAGCCGGACGACGTGATGATGGCCCTGTTCACCAGCGGCACCACGGGCACGCTGAAGGCGGCGCAGCACACGCAGGCGTCGTACGCCGGCATCTGCCGCAATGTGCTGCTGAACCTGATGCCGATCGGCCCGGATGACGCCATGCTGCACGCCGCGTCATTGATCCACGCCTCAGGCGTGTTCGTGCTGCCGTTCTGGCTGCGCGGCGCGCGCACGGTGATCATGCCGGCGTTCGACCCCACGGCCTACCTGCGCTTGCTGACGCAGCAGCGCATCACCACCATCAACCTGGTGCCGACGATGCTGCAGATGCTGCTCGCGCACCCCGACTTTGAAGGCACGGACGTCAGCCACCTGCAGGCGGTGATCTACGGCGCCTCGCCCATGCCGCGCCCGGTGATCGAGCGCGCCATGGCCGCGTGGGGCCAGCACCGCTTCTGGCAGTACTTCGGCCAGACCGAAGTGCCCCTGTGCCTGGCCGTGCTGCGACCGGAACACCACGTGGGCGATCTGCTGGGCGCGGCCGGCTACCCGTGCCTGGATGTGGAACTGCGCATCGTCGACGAGGCCGGCCGCCCGGTGGTGCCCGGCGAAGTGGGTGAAGTCATGGTGCGCTCATCCTCGGCCGTGTCGGGTTACCTGAACGCGCCTGAGTTGACGGCCGAAACCTTCGACACCGATGGCTGGGTCCACACGCGCGACATGGGCCTGATCGATGAACGCGGCTTCCTGCACCTGCGCGACCGCAAGTCCGACATGATCATCACCGGCGGCTACAACGTGTACCCGCTGGAGGTGGAAAACGCGCTGATGACGCACCCTGCCGTGCGCGAATGCGTGGTGGTCGGCCTGCCGCACGAGAAATGGGTCGAGATGGTAACCGCCGCGGTCGCGCTCCAACCCGGGCAGCACGTGGCCGAAGACGCCCTGATCGCCCATGTGGCCGCGCAGGTCGCGGGCTACAAAAAGCCGGGGCGCGTGGTCTTCGTGGACGAAGTGCCGAAGACGGCGGTGGGCAAGCTCAACCGGCGCGCGATGCGCGAACAGTTGACCGCGGCGGACGCAGGGCAAGGACTGGCTGCCGGCACCCAGTCCAGCCGGGATTTCGAAACAAATTCAGCTCCCGCCCTAGACCCATCTGCGCAAGCAGCTATTGTTTAAGTAGCGACCTTTGGCATCGGCCACGGCCCCACGTGCCAGCGCCCCAAGGGACAAGGGCCCACGGCACGTGGGCGCCAGCGGCAGCGCCTACGTCAGCGCAGCGCCGGCGCCGCGCGCAGCGCGCCCACCGCACCGCCGCCCACGGCCGCGCCGAAACGCTTGGCGAAGCGCTCGGCGATGTTTTCCTTGTTGGTGTAGTCGACCAGTTTTTCGGCCTTGACCACGTCGCGCGCGACCGAATCCAGGCTGCCCAGGCTGTCGGCCAGGCCGAGCTGGATGGCCTGTTCGCCGGTCCAGAACAGGCCGCTGAACATGTCAGGCGTTTCCTTCAGGCGGTCGCCGCGGCCTTTTTTCACCACGCCGATGAACTGCTGGTGAATCTGGTTCAGCATGGTCTGAGCGTGCTGCTTTTGCGCTTCGGACTGCGGGCTGAAGGGGTCGAGAAAACCCTTGTTGTCGCCCGCGGTCAGCAAGCGCCGCTCGATGCCCAGCTTTTCCATGGTGCCGACAAAGCCGAAGCCGTCCATCAGCACCCCGATGCTGCCGACGATGCTGGCCTTGTCCACGTAAATCTTGTCGGCGGCCGACGCGATGTAGTACGCGGCCGAGGCGCAGGTTTCTTCCACCACCGCGTAGATCGGCTTCTTGTGCAGGGCGCGCAGGCGGCGGATTTCGTCGTTGATCAGGCCCGCCTGCACCGGGCTACCGCCGGGCGAGTTGATCAGGATCACCAGCGCCTTGGAGCCGCTGTCTTCCAGCGCGCTGCGCAGCGCCGGCAGCACGTATTCGGCACTGGCTTCGCCTTTGTCGGCGATCTCGCCCTTGATCGAGACCATGGCCGTGTGCGGCAGCGCGGCCTTGGTGCCGGGCAGGTTGTCGGCCACCAGGAACCAGATCAGCGCGGCGAACAGCGCCATCCAGACCAGGCTGCGGAAGATGCGCCAGCGGCGCGCGGCGCGGCGTTCACGCACGTCGGCCAGCAGCAGCTTTTCAATCGCCTCGCGCTCCCAATGCAAGGTCTTGGCGTCCAGTGTCACTTCATTTTCCATAGCTGTTTGCGCAGATTCGGTAAGGGCCAGAGCCCGGTATTGTCCCAGATGCGCCGGCGCCGACTGGCGCTGGCGGCGTATCAGAATGCAAGCGGTTGCAGCAGGTAGCTGGTGCGCCAGTGGACGACGCCGTCACACTCGGCCAGATCGACCTTGATCAGGCCGCCGCGGCACGGGCCGCCCGCGCATTCGCCGGTGTCGGGCAGGTACGCGGCGCCGTGCGACGCGCACAGCAGCCAGCGGCCGGTGTCGTCGAAAAAGCGGCCTTCCTGGTAATCCATTTCCATGGCCACGTGGCTGCAGCGGTTCAGGTACGCGTGCACTTGGCCTTCATAGCGGATGGCGAAGGCGCGCAGGGTCTGGCCGCCATAGACCACGTCGAACGCCACGGCCAGGCCGCCGTCGACCAGATCGGCCGAGTTGCACAGCGCAATCAGCTCGTCGTCGGCTCGGGACATGCGCAGCCAGCTACGAAAAGGTGAGCACTCAGGCGTGCGTGGCGAGCCAGTCGCGCAGCTCGGGCACGGAATGCAGGACGGCGCGCGGGCCCAGGGCGTCGAATTCGGTCGGCTCGTGCGCGCCGTAGCTCACGCCCAGGCTGGCGCAGCCGGCGTTGCGCGCCATCAGCAGGTCGTGCGTGGTGTCGCCGACCATCAGCGTGCGCTCGGGCTCGGTGCCGAATTCGCGCATCAGCTCGTGCAGCATGCGCGGGTCGGGCTTGCCGGCGGTTTCATCGGCCGTGCGCGAACCGTCGAACACGCCCTGCAGATCGCGCGTGGCCAGCACACTGTCCAGCCCGCGGCGGCTCTTGCCGGTGGCCACGCTGAGCCAGTGGTGGCGCGCCTTCAAGTCAGCCAACATGGGCAGCACGCCGTCGAACAGGCTGATGTCGTCCTGGTGCGCCAGGTAATGGCGGCGGTAACGCTCGCCCAGCAGCGGGTATTTGTCTTCCGGCACATCGGGCGCGGCGTGGGCCAGCGCCGGCATCAAGGCCATGCCGATGACGTAGGCCGCCGCCTCGCGCGTGGGCCGCGCGCCGCCGACGTCGACCACCGCCTGCTGGATGCAGCGCGTGATGATGCCGGTGGAATCGAACAGCGTGCCGTCCCAGTCGAAGCAGATCAAGTCGAATTGGCGCGGGCGGGTCATGCGGGGGTCAGAAAGGCTTGCAGGTCGTCAGGCAGCGGCGCATGCAGTTCCACGCGCTCCCCACTGGCGGGGTGCGTGAACTGTAACCGCCACGCGTGCAGGAACATGCGCTTAAGGCCTTGCTTGTGCAGGGCTTTGTTGCGATCGAATTCGCCGTATTTCTCGTCGCCTGCGATCGGGTGGCCCTGGCTGGCCAGGTGCACACGGATCTGGTGCGTTCGCCCCGTTTTGATGGTCACTTCCAGCAGCGTGAAGCCGGGCAGGCGTTCGCGCACCTTGACCAGGGTGATGGCGCGCATGCCGTCCGGGTCGTCCTTGGCGACCACCTTGACGCGGCGTTCGCCCTCGCCCACGCCGCCGGGCACCAGGTATTTGTGCAGGGGCGCGTCGATCACCTTCAGCTTGTCGGGCCAGTCGCCCAGCACCAGCGCCAGGTAGGTCTTGCCGGTTTCGCGCTCGCGGAACTGGTCCTGCAGGTGTTTGAGCGCGCTGCGCTTCTTGGCGACCAGCAGGATGCCACTGGTTTCGCGGTCCAGCCGGTGCACCAACTCCAGCGTCTTGGCCATGGGGCGGGCGCGGCGCAGTTGCTCGATCACGCCAAAGCTGACGCCCGAGCCGCCGTGCACCGCCACGCCGGCGGGTTTGTCGATGGCCAGGACGTGCTCGTCTTCCAGCAAGATGGGAAATTCGCGCGCTGGGGCGGCCTGCGGGCCTTCGGTGGGTTGGGCTTCGGCCACGCGCACAGGGGGCACGCGCACCAAGTCGCCGGGTGCGACGCGGGCATCGGCCGTCGCCCGGCCCTTGTTCAGGCGCACTTCGCCGCTGCGGATGATGCGGTAGACGTGGGTCTTGGGCACGCCCTTGAGGTGGCGCAGCAGGTAGTTGTCCAGGCGCTGGCCGGCCGATTCTTCGTCCACCGTCAGCCAGCGCACCTCGGGTTTGACCTGAGGCGCGGGGGCCGGTGGTTTGACACTTATAATGCGACTCACTGGCAATCGGCCGTAAGTGGTTGAATTTGAAATGGAAGTTGCTTGCCCAAGAGCGCAAGTGTAATTCCACCCCTTACGAAGTCGGCGCCAGTAATTGGTCGATGCCGGGCTTGCACAAGAAAGCGCCCTGCCCACCGCGCCCCCTTTTTGGGCCCGGGCAGCCACGCACGAAAAGCGCAGGTCGGGTCGACGCGATGAAACCCTGATTGACGGAATACCCAAAGTCGGCAGGTTGGCCCGCACAGCGCGTGGTGAACCTGTCGATCGGATCGAAGCGAGAACCCCGGTGCTGATGGCGATGATGACAATGCTCCAACGTTGGCTGCGGCCTGCGTTTTGCGATGCATTTCTTGCCAAAGCCCCCACCACACCTGCGCAAGCAGCTACGCAATTTGTAGCATGTACGCGGGTTTTGCCACCGGATCCCCTCGCCCCCTTCCACGCGCCCCCGCCTGACTTCGGCCGCTGAAGCTTCGGTTTCAGCAGCCCGGATTGCCCTGCTCCAAGCACCGGCATCCGCCCGTCTCGCGCCACGGCAGTTTCCTTCGTCTCGTCGCGCCGCCTCCGGCATCTCGGGCCCCGCTTGTCGGGGTTGTGCTGACTCGATCCCCGCTTGTCGGGGTCGTGCTGAGACAGACAGAAGGAAAACGCATCATGAAACGGATGCTGATCAACGCCACGCAGGCTGAAGAACGCCGCCTGGCCATCGTCGACGGACAAAAACTCCTCGACTACGAGATCGAAATCGAAGGGCGCGAACAGCGCAAAGGCAACATCTACAAGGCCGTCGTCACGCGGGTCGAGCCCTCGCTCGAAGCCTGCTTTGTCGACTACGGCGAAGACCGCCACGGCTTCCTGCCGTTCAAGGAAATCTCCCGCCAGTACTTCGCTGAAGGCGTGTCCGTCAGCCAGGCGCGCATCAACGACGTGATCAAGGAAGGCCAGGAGCTGCTGGTCCAGGTCGAAAAGGAAGAGCGTGGCAACAAGGGCGCGGCCCTGACCACCTTCGTCAGCCTGGCCGGCCGTTATGTCGTGCTGATGCCCAACAACCCGCGCGGCGGTGGCGTCAGCCGCCGCATCGAGGGTGAGGACCGCGCCGAACTCAAAGAGGCGATGGACCAGCTGGACTACCCGAAGGGCATGTCCATCATCGCGCGCACCGCCGGCATCGGCCGCACCGCGCCCGAGCTGCAGTGGGACCTGAACTACCTGCTGAAACTGTGGGACGCCGTCGCCGGCGCCGCCAAGGGTGCCAAGGGCGCCTTCCTGATCTACCAGGAAAGCAACCTGGTGATCCGCGCCATCCGCGACTACTTCAACAGCGACATCGGTGACATCCTGATCGACACGGACGACGTGTACGAACAGGCGCACCAGTTCATGAGCCACGTGATGCCCGAACAGGCGCATCGCGTGAAACGCTACCGCGACAACGCGCCGCTGTTCAGCCGCTTCCAGATCGAGCACCAGATCGAGTCGGCCTACAGCCGCACCGTGACGCTGCCGTCCGGCGGCGCCATCGTGATCGACCACGCCGAAGCGCTGGTGGCGGTGGACGTCAACTCGGCGCGCGCTATCAAGGGCGGCGACATCGAAGAGACCGCGACCCGCACCAACCTGGAAGCCGCCGACGAAGTGGCGCGCCAGATGCGCCTGCGCGACTTGGGCGGCCTGATCGTGATCGACTTCATCGACATGGAAGAGGCCAAGAACCGCCGCGAGGTCGAAAACCGCCTGCGCGACGCGCTGCGCCAAGACCGCGCGCGCGTGCAGTTCGGCTCCATCAGCAAATTCGGCCTGCTGGAGATGAGCCGCCAGCGCCTGAAGCCGGCCCTGTCCGAAGGCGCCTCCATCCCCTGCCCGCGCTGCGGCGGCTCCGGCCACGTGCGCGACACCGAATCGTCGGCCCTGCAGATCCTGCGGATCATTCAGGAAGAGTCGATGAAGGACAACACCGCAGCCGTCAACGTGCAGGTGCCGGTGGAAGTGGGCAGCTTCCTGCTGAACGAAAAGCGCCCCGAGATCGCCAAGATCGAGCTCAAGCAGCGCGTCAACGTCACCCTGGTGCCCAACAAGACGCTGGAGACGCCGCACTACAAGCTGGACCGCCTGAAGCACGACGACCCGCGCCTGGACGACCTGGATTCCAGCTACAAACTGGCCGAGGAATTCGAAGACCCGACCACCGTCACGCGCCGCAGCCAGGAGCCAACCAACCGCCAGCAGCCCGTCATCAAAGGCGTGCTGCGCGACGAGCCGGCACCGCAACCGGTGGCCCGCCCCGAGCCGGTGGCCAAGCCGCCCGTGGCCGTGGCGCCGCCTGCCCCGGTGGTGGCGCCGCCCGCACCGGCCCCGGCCGGCCTGATGGGTTGGCTCAAAGGCCTGTTCTCGGCACCGCCCGCCGTCGTGGTGGCACCGGCACCCGTGCCGGCTCCGCAGCCTGCGGCCGTCCCCGCCGCTGGCGAAAAATCCGACAGCCGCGGCGGTGACCGCCGTGGTGGCCGAGGCGGCCGTGGCCGCAATGGCGAAGGCCGTGGTGGCGAAGGCCGCAACGGTGAAGAGCGTGGCGCACGCGGCGAAGGCCGCCGTGGCGAAGCCCGCGCCGACGGCAACAGCGAAGGCCGCGGCAGCCGAGACGGTGCTGGCCGCGACGGCAGCCGCCGCAACGAGCGCAACGAGCGTCCGCGCCGCGACCCGCAAACCGCGCTGAATGGTGACGAAGCCGCCAAACCGCAAGCCGCCCTGGGCACCGACGCCGCCGATGGCAACCGCGCCCCGCGCGGTGAGCGCAGCGACCGTGGTGAACGCGGCGACGGCCGCCGTGGCCGTGGCGAAGGCCGCCGTGAGCGCCCGAGCCAGGACGGCATGGCGGACGCCAACGCCGACGTCAACGCAACGGATGCCAACAACGCGCCGGTCGACACCACGCACGCCGAGCGCGACAGCAGCGCCAACGGCGAGCGCCGCGAACGCCGCCCGCGCGGTGAGCGCGGTGAGCGCGGTGAGCGCGGTGAGCGCGGTGGCCGCGAGCGCCGCGAGCGCACGCCCGATGGCGAGCGCACGCAAGACGCGCTGAACGGCGACCACGCTCCGGCGGACGACATGGCGCCCGCCGCGCCGGTCGCTGCCGGTGCCGCCGCGTCGGCCGAGACCGCCCCGCGCTCGTACTTCGCCCGCGCTGCCGAAGCGCCGGAAGCCGCTCCGGCCGCATCGGCCCCGGTGGCCGAAGCCGCCCCGGTCGACGCGCCCGTGTCCGCACCAGTCGCCGCCCCGGCACCGGTGGCTGCACCCGTCGCCGCCGCAGCCCCGGTCGCTCCGGCCCGCACGCCAGCCCCGGCGCCCGCGCCGGTGGCCATTGGCATGCCCAAGGTGCAGTCGTTCACGCTGCCGGCCGAGCAACTGGCGCAGGTCGCCAGCGGCGCCGGCCTGCTGTGGGTCAATTCGGACGCCGACAAGGTCGCTGCCGTGCAAGCGGCCATCGCCGCCGAACCGCGCCCGATCCACGTGCCGCGCGAGCGCCCGCCGCTGGTCGAGCTGGACGAAGGCCCGCTGGTGCTGGTCGAAACGCGCAAGGACCTGCACGGCGTGACGCTGGCGTTCGAGCGCCCGAGCGAAGGCGCGCCGCACTGACGGCCGCACACACCGCCGGCCCGCGTCCACGGGCCGGTCCGGCGCGCTCTGCAACGCCGCCTTCGGGCGGCGTTTTTGTTGGAAGGCATGTGGCTTTTACCCCTGCGGACAACAGGGCCAGTGCGTCCACCGCGCCAGCGCCGCACTCACCAGCCATTTTCAAGCCAAATCAGGCACTGGCCCTACAATCATCTGCGCGAGCAGCTATCACATTTATAGCTATTGATCGGTCCCGATCCGTTCGTGGCACCCGCGCAGCGACGAAGACCGGGCCTATTCGGTACCCCGCCCGGTTACGAGGTTGGCGCAAAAGTCACACCTCTACACAACTCCGGCAAAAACCGTTAGGCTCGCGCTTTGGTTTTTCTTCGGGCTCTCCGTGCACGACGCGGAGCGGCCCCCAGGGCTGGCCTGCAGCATTCCCGGCGCGCCCGCCCACCTGCCCCCTCGAGATGACACGTTCCACCGTCCTCATCGTCACGCCGCACCAAACGCAGTCGCTGGAAGTCGACGCGCGGCTGCTGCGCTGGCTCAAGCCCACGCTGATCGGGCTGGCCTGCGTGTCGACGGTGCTGGCCATCGGCCTGACGGCGGGCGGCGTGCATTACCTGTTGGCGCGCGCCGACCACCAGAGCGAGCAAAGCGCGCGCCGTGCCGAGATCGACAGCCTGCGCACCCAGGTGCAGGACCTGAAGAACTTCACCTCGGCCGAGATCAACGCCAAGCTGGCGGCGCTGAAGAAGTCCGAACAGATGATCAGCGACCTGCAGGCCTACCTGGGCGCGCGCGGGGTCAACGTCAAGCCGGTGTCGGCCGAAGCGCCCAAGGGCCAACCCAACCCGGCGGCCGGCGGCCCCGTGGTGCCGATCGCCCGGCCTGTGCCCTTCACCGGCAGCTTTGCGCGCGACGCCAGCGACCTGCTGCAGACGCTGCAATCCGTCCCGCTGGGCGTGCCGCACGAAGGCGCCCTCAGCTCCCAGTACGGCGGCCGGCCCAACCCGTTCACCGGGCGCGGCAACGAATCGCACGGCGGCCTGGACTTCAAGGGCGCGAGCGGCGAGCCTGTGCGTGCCACGGCACGCGGCAAGGTCACGCAAGCCGGCTGGAACGGCGGCTACGGCAACGTGGTCACCGTCACCCACGCCTATGGCCACAGCACGCTGTACGCCCACCTGTCCAGCATCGACGTGAAATCCGGCGACACCGTCCAGGCCGGCGACACCGTGGGCCGCGTCGGCTCCACCGGCCGCTCGACCGGCCCGCACCTGCACTACGAAGTGCAATGGCGCGGCCAGCGCCTGGATCCGCAAACCTTCCTGGCGCTGGATTCGTCCGGCACCCCCTCCGCCCCTCCCGCCCCCTGACCGACCACGAAAGCGACCCTGACCATGTTCGGCTCCGGTAAAGACAAAGCCTCCCCCCTCGCTGCTTCAACCGCCAACGGCGCGGCCGGCAAACAGATCGACACCCTGATCGCCCAGCAGTGCACGCTGGAGGGCGACCTGACCACGCAGAACTCGATCAAGGTCGACGGCCAGATCAAGGGCACGCTGCGCGCCGAAGGCCGCGCCATCATCGGCGAGACCGGCGTGGTCAAGGGCGACGTGCACGCGGCCGATCTGCTGGTGCTGGGCCGGCTGGAAGGCAACGTGTTCGCCCAACGCCTGCACCTGCAGGCCAGTGCGCACATCCACGGCAACATCAGCACCGACAGCCTGCAGGTCGACCCCGGCGCGCGCTACCACGGCAGCGTCAACATGCGTGACGACGGCGCCACCGTCGTGCCCTTCAGCGCCCCCGCCAGCACTGGCGCCGACGCGCCCACAGCCCGCAACGCCAAGGGCTGATTGCCCGGCCAGCGCGGGGCCGAGCGGGCCGATAAGCCCTGCCGCCAGCGCGCCCTTTTTCCCGCCACCCCCGGCTGGATGGCTCCGCGCGCGTGGGCGACGCCGGTTGCGCGGCCGGCGTACGCCCCACGTCACCAATTCAGGGTAAGCTGGTCAGCTGCCGGGCGCCTTGCGCGGGCCGGCAACTCGGGCGTTGATAGCCAAACCCTAAAAATAGTTTAGGCAAAATGGATTGGACCATTTGATAGTTCTTTCCTAAGATACACCCATTCCAAGATTTCTTTCATCAACTCAGGAGAAGCAGCAGCATGTCAGCCCTCATCAACAGCAAAGTCCTCCCGTTCAAGACCCAGGCCTTCCACAACGGCAAGTTTGAAGAAGTGACGGACAAGAACCTGTCCAACGGCAAGAACTGGTCCGTGGTGATCTTCATGCCTGCCGCCTTCACCTTCAACTGCCCGACCGAGATCGAAGACGCGGCCGACCATTACGCCGAATTCCAGAAAGCCAACGCCGAGGTCTACATCGTCACCACCGACACGCACTTCTCGCACAAGGTGTGGCATGAGACCTCCGACGCTGTCGGCAAGGCCAAATTCTTCCTGGTGGGCGACCCCACGCACCAGCTGACCAACAACTTCGGCGTGCACATCCCCGAAGAAGGCCTGGCTCTGCGCGGCACCTTCGTGATCGACCCCAGTGGCACGATCAAGACCATGGAAGTGCATTCCAACGAAATCGCCCGCGACGTGACGGAAACCCTGCGCAAGCTGAAGGCTGCCCAGTACACCGCCGCCCACCCCGGTGAAGTCTGCCCCGCCAAGTGGAAAGAAGGCGAGAAGACGATCAAGCCCTCGATCGACCTGGTCGGCAAGATCTAAGGCGCCTCAGCCTCTCGCGCGCCGGCGCACCAGCGGCGCGCTCTGACCGGACGGCGACAGGGCGCCTTGGCCTTGCCGTCCGGTTTTTTTGTCCCTTGAATTTTTGAATCAAATCAGGCTCCAGCGCTAGTACCACCTGCGCAGGCAGCTATGACAATAGGAGCATCCACCATGTTGGACGACGACATCAAGCAACAACTCGCCGCCTACCTCGAGCGCGTTCAGCAGCCGTTCGAGATGGTGGCCACGCTCGGCACGGACGACAAGTCCAAGGAGATGCGCGAACTGCTGGAAGAAATCGCCAGCATGCGCCCCGACAAGATCACCCTGCGCACCGACGGCAGCGACGCCCGCGTGCCCTCGTTCACGCTGCAGCGCACCGGCAGCGACACGCACCTGCGCTTTGCCGCGATCCCGCTGGGCCACGAATTCACCTCGCTCATCCTGGCGCTGCTGTGGACCGGCGGCCACCCGCCCAAGGTCGAGCCCGACGTGATCGAGCAGATCCAGAACTTGGACGCCGATCTCGACTTCGAGATCTACATGAGCCTGTCCTGCCACAACTGCCCCGACGTGGTGCAGGCGCTGTCGCTGATGGCCATCAACAACCCGCGCGTCAAGACCACCGTCATCGACGGCGGCATGTTCCAAAAGGAAATCGAAGAGCGCGAGATCATGGGCGTGCCGACCGTGTATTTGAACGGCCAGTTCTTCGCCAACGGCCGCATGTCGGTCGAAGAGATCCTGCAAAAGGTCGACACCGGCGCCGCCCAACGCGACGCCGAAAAGCTGAGCGCCAAGGCACCCTATGAAGTGCTGATCGTCGGCGGTGGCCCAGCTGGCGCAGCGGCGGCCATCTACGCGGCGCGTAAGGGCATCCGCACCGGCGTGGTGTCCGAGCGCTTTGGCGGCCAGGTCAACGACACGCTGGAAATCGCCAACTACCCCGGCGTGCCCGAAACCACCGGCCCGCAGTACGCGGCGCAGCTGGAGCAGCACGTGCGCAACTACGACGTGGACATCATGAACACGCAGCGCGTGACCGGCCTGGTGCCGGCCGAGCAGCCGGGCGGCCTGATCACGGTGCAGCTGGACAACGGCGGCACCTTGAAGAGCCGCAGCGTGGTGCTGGCCACCGGTGCGCGCTGGCGCAACGTGAACGTGCCGGGCGAGCAGGAATACAAGACCAAGGGCGTGGCCTACTGCCCGCACTGCGACGGCCCCCTGTTCAAGGGCAAGGACGTGGCGGTGATCGGCGGCGGCAACTCCGGCGTGGAAGCGGCCATCGACCTGGCCGGTTTGGTCAAGCACGTGCACGTGGTCGAGTTCATGCCCGAGCTGAAGGCCGACCAGGTGCTGGTCAACAAGCTGCATTCGCTGCCCAACGTGACGGTGCACACCAACAAGCAGACCACCGAGATCGAAGGCACCGACGGCAAGGTCAGCGCGCTGGACTTCAAGTGTCGCGTCAAGGGCACGGAAACCACCGTGCCGCTGGAAGGCGTGTTCGTGCAGATCGGCCTGGTGCCCAACACCGAGTTTTTGGGCGACACCGTCCAACGCAGCAAGTTTGGCGAGATCGAGGTCGACGCGCGCGGCGCCACCAACGTGCCCGGCGTGTTTGCCGCCGGTGACTGCACCACGGTGCCGTACAAGCAGATCGTCGTCGCGGCCGGCGCCGGCTCTACCGCCGCACTGAGTGCCTTCGACTACCTGATCCGCAACAGCGCCCCGGCCGACAACGCCGGCGCCGCAGCGGCGAAGGAAGCCGCCCCGGCCTGCGGCGGCGCGGGCCACGCGGCCCGCGCTGCCCAATCAAAAGCCCCGTCCGGTTCAGACCGGCGCGGGGCTTTTTTCATTGTGGAGGCGGGCGATGCGCCTCTTAGGGCGATGCGCGCCACCCGGCCCAGCTCACTCGCCCAGCCGCACGCGCCAGTCGGCCAACTGCTGCGCCGTCACGCCCACGCCGCCGCACACGATCACCACCACCGACCGCGCTGTTTCCAGGCATGGCGCGCCGCTGAACAAGGCGGCGACCGACGCGCCGCAAGCCGGCTCGACCAGCAAACGGTGCTCCAGCAGCAGCTCGTCGCACCCGGCCACAGCCTGCGCGTCGCTCACCACCGCGCTGTCCACCCGGTGCGACTGCCGCAGCGCCAGCGCCTGGTCGCACACCTGCCGCGCGCCGAGCGAGGTGGCGATCGACGTGATCGCCGGCAGCAGCACCGGCGCGCCCGCGGCCACGGCTTGCGCGTACGAATCGGCACCCGCGGTCTCCGCCGCCAGCACCGGCACGTCGGCCCAGCCGTTGCGCTGCAAGCCTTGCACCACCCCGCACAGCAAGCCGCCGCCGCCGACCGAGCAAACCACCACGTCGGGCCGCTCGCCCTGGCGCGCCAGCTCGTCCACCATGCTGGCGTGGCCCTCCCACAGCAGCGGATCGTCAAACGGGTGCAAGAAAGCGTCGGCCGGCCCCATCAGCCCCAGCGCGAGGGCGTTGGCCTCCATCCACGAATCGCCGTGCACGACCACCTCCGCACCTTCGGACGCGATCAGCTGCTTGGCGCGCGCCGTCGTCGTCGTGGGCACCACCACCGTCACCGGCGTGCCCAACTGCCGCCCGGCGTAAGCCACGGCGTAGCCCGCATTGCCGCCGGACGACGAGACAAAACGCTGGGCACCGCGCGCCTGGTACACCTCGCACGCATGGCCAATGCCGCGCGTCTTGAACGAACCGCTGGGCTGCAGCGCCTCCAGCTTCAGGCGCACGTCCTTGCCCGTGCGCAGCGAGAACGCGCGGGACGCGACCAAGGGGGTTTCAATGTGGATCGGCATGGGGAATGTGGGCAGTGACCTCAGGGGGACGCCCGGGTCGGGCGCCCCCAGCACGGTACACCAGGCCGGTGTCAGCAGCTGACCGGCACGCCCGGTCGGTCCATTGGCGGCACGACGGCGCCGAACAACGCCGCGGCGAATCGCCAGGCCACGGACGCCCTTGAAACAAGGCCACGGAGCCGCCGCCATGCGGCCGCACCGGCCACCGGGGCGGCGCGGGGCGTCGCGCCAGGGCTGCGGCGCTCGTCACAATTGCTATCGATGCAATAGCTGCCCGCGCTGATGGTTCTAAGGTCGCGGGCACTTTTGGCTGGGAATTCAGCCCTGTGCGCCCCTGCCCCGGCGCCCTCAACTCACTTGTTCACCAGCGCGCACCCGCCGTCCTTCAAGCTCTGGAAGGCGACGTTGCCCGGGATGGTCTTGTTGATCTTCAGCAAGTCCCATTCGGCTTTCGACTCGCCCGGCTTCTTGGCTTCGACCAGGTACATGTCGTGCTGGAACAGGCCGTCGGCGCGGATGCGGCCTTTGGAGAAGCCGTCGTCGATTTCCATCTTGCCGAGCTGTTCGCGCACCGCGTCGCTGTTGTCGGTACCGACGGCCTCCACGGCTTTCAGGTAGGTGCGCACCGCCGAATACGTGCCAGCCTGGTCCATGTTGGGCATGGACTTGCGCTTGGCGTAAAAGCGCTTGCCCAGGTCGCGCGAAGCGTCGGTGCGGTCCCAGTAGTAGGCCGTGGTGAACTGCAGGCCTTGCGCCACCGGCAAGCCGAGCGAATGCACGTCGGTGATGAACATCAGCAGCGCCGCGACCTTCTGGCCGCCTTTGACGATGCCGAATTCGTTGGCCTGCTTGAGGGCGTTCAGCGTGTCGGACCCCGCGTTGGCCAGGCCGATGACCTGCGCCTTGGAGCCCTGCGCCTGCAGCAGGAAGGACGAGAAGTCGCTGGTGCCCAGCGGCGCGCGCACGCCGCCCAGCACCTTGCCGCCCTTGGACTCGATCACCTTGGTGGCCTGGTCCTGCAGCGACTTGCCGAAGGTGTAGTCGGCGGCCACGAAGAACCACGACTTGCCGCCGCCGTCCACCACCGCGGCCGCCGTGCCCACGGCCACCGCGTGGGTGTTCCAGCTGTAGTGGATGCCGTACTTGGCGCACTGGGAGCCCGTCAAATCGGGTGAACCAGCGCCCGTGTTCATCGTGATCACCTTCTTGCTGGAAGCCAGGCCTTGCACCGCCAGGCCCAGCGCCGACTGGCCCAGGCCGGTGATCAGGTCCATGCCGTCGCGGTCGATCCACTCGCGCGCGCGGGCGGACGAGACGTCGGCCTTCTGCTGGTGGTCGGCCGACACCAGCTTGATCGGCACGCCGTGGATCTTGCCGCCGAATTCGTCGATGGCCAGCTGCGCGGCGGCCACATCGCCCTCGCCCGTCAGGCTGGCGTAGGGGCCGGACATGTCGGTCAACACGCCGATCAGGATCTCGTTGCGCGAAAACTTGGGGTTGTCGGCCGCGCCGCCGGCCAGGGGCAGGCACAGGGCGGCCGCAGCAACGGCGGGCACAAGGGGGCGAATCTTCATGGTGTCTCCTCGGTTGGTCGGTACAGCTTGTGAGCGCTGTCCCAAAACATTCTAGGGAGAGGGTTGACGCCCCCGAGTAGCGCCGGCGACAGCGTCGCGCGCAAGCGGTTGACCGCGGGCTGCGCACACCGCCACGCCCGAGTCAATGCTTTTGTTTTGATAGCTGGTTGCGCTTTCTGCTTTAGGGCCAGCGGGACTTTTTCCTTCAATTGACGCGGTCAACGCACCGGCAAACCACGCCGTCCGGTCACACCGTCCCGCGGGCGCGCCAGCGCAAGGGCGCCTCGCCGTACTCCTCCAGCGCGTGCGCGGCGATGCCCACGCTGCGCGCCAGCTGGAACAGGAATTCCCCCGCCTGCTCGGGCAGCGCATGCGCTTCGCAGATCACCGCCGACAGCGCGTCGACGTTCAACGGGCGTTGCAGCGTGCGCTGCAGGCGCGCCAGCGCGTCCAAGGCCGCATCGCCTTGGCCCAAGCGCGCCAGCACCGCCCGCAGCGCGCGGGCGCGTGGGTCGTCACCGCGGTACACGCTGTGGCCAAAGCCTGGCACATGCCCGACGGCGTCGACCCATTGCGCGGCCACCGCGTCAGCCGCTTCGCCCCGCATCAGCTGGCGCAGCACTTCGCGCGCTTGCTCGGGCGCCGCACCGTGCAGCTGCCCCGCCAGCGCGCCCAGGCCGGCGGCCTGCACGTCGTACCAGCCGGCGCGCGCCGACGCCGCCACGCGCGCCGCGGTGGTGGAGGCGGCCAGGCCGTTGTCGATTAGGCAGACCAGCAGCGCCTGCACCGTCGGCGCCGACAGCTCCAACGCGGGGCCGGCCAGCGCGGGCGCCGCATCGATCAAACCCAGCGACAGGCCCGCGTGCCGGTCCGCATCCAGTGACGCGCGTTGTGGGTCCGCCGCGCCCCACAGCGCCAGCGCGACCGGCAGACGCCGCGGCAGCGGCAGCGCGTCGACCAGCGCCTGTTGCGTGGGCGGCAAGCGCAGCGTAATAACCGGCGCGTTGGGCCGCGCCAGCACGGTGCGCGCCGCCTGCGCGAAGCTCACGTGGCCGCACAGCTGCTCGATCGGCTGGTCGCGCAGGGTCAGGCTGTTTTCGTCCAGGTGCGACACGCGGCTGACCACGGCGCGAAAGCGCAGCAGGTTCGGGCTCTCGCGCCGCGCGGACGAATGGCTGCGCGCGAGCTGCTCGACCTCCTGGCGCTCGTACAGCGATTGCTTCTGGCCGCTGGGCCGGTGCGCGCGCAGCAAGCCGCGGCTGACGTAGGCGTACAGCGTCGCCGGCTTCACGCCCAGGCGCCGCGCGGCCTCGGCGGTGGTGATGAAGGCGGCCTCGTCCATGGGTTGATTCAATCAAGATTGACGCTGGCGATCAAGCGGCTGAAACTGCCTCGCACCATGACCGCCACCGCCGAATTCCTTCAAGCACCGCCGGGCCTCAAAAACGTCATCGTCGCCGACACCCAGATCGGCGACGTCGTGGGCGAACAGGGCTACTACCACTACCGCGGGCGCAACGCGATCACGCTGGCCGAACAGTGCAGCTTTGAACAGGTCTGGCACTGGGTCGTGTACGGCACCCTGCCCGCGGCCGATTCGCCCGAGTTGCGCGCCTTCCAAGCCACGGTGGGGCAGCTGCGCGTGCTGCCGGACAGCCTGGTCGAGTGGATCGCCGCGCTGGCGCGCGCCGGCGCCACGCCGCTGCAGGTGCTGCGCACCGCGCTCAGCGCGCTGAGCAGCCAGGCCGGCATGCGCCCGCTGTACGACCTGGCCGAGCCCGCGCAGCAGGCCGACGTGCTGCGCCTGACCGCGCTGACGCCCACCATCCTGGCCGCCGCCTGGCGCGTCAGCCAAGGCCTGGCGCCGGTGCCGGCCAACCCGGCGCTGTCGCACGCCAGCGACTACCTGCGCATGGTCAGCGGCACGCTGCCGGCGCCGCGCGAGGCGCGCGCCATTGAGCAGTACCTGATCGCCACCATCGACCACGGCTTCAACGCGTCGACCTTCACCGCGCGCGTCGTGGCGTCGACCGGGTCGGACGTGGCGTCCTGCCTGGTCGCAGCCATCGGCGCCTTTCTGGGCCCGCTGCACGGCGGCGCGCCCGACCGCGCGCTGCAAGCGCTGGACGAGATCGGCGACATCGCCCACACCGCCGATTGGGCGCGGCGCCAGCTGGTGGAGGGCCGCAAGATCATGGGCTTTGGCCACGCCGTGTACCGCACGCACGACCCGCGCGCCGAGATGCTCAAGCGCATCGCCGCGGCGTACGGCGACCCGCTGGCGGCGCGCGCCGAGGCGCTGGAAGCGGCCATCGAGCAAGCCCTGGCCGAGCTGAAGCCCGGGCGCCGCCTGTACGCCAACGTGGAGTTTTACGCCGGCGTGGTCATGGCGCTGGCCGGCCTGGCGCCCGCGCTGTTCACCCCGACCTTTTGCGTGGCGCGCGTGGTCGGCTGGGGCGCCAACGTGCTGGAGCAGGCGCAGGGCGGCAAGATCTTCCGGCCCAGTGCGCGCTACGTGGGGCCGGCGGCGGACACCGCTCTTGCCGGCTAAGCAGGTACTCTTGTTTCGATAGCTGGCCGCGCAAGTGGCTGTAGGACCAGCAGCCGATTTGGCTTGAAAACCGCGTGCCGCGCGTTCAGGCGCCGGCGGCGTGCTTCCAGGCTTCGGCGGCGGCCGTGGCGTCGCCGCGCTGCTCGGCCATCTCGGCCAGCGCGCGCCAGGCACGGGCGCGCAGTTCGGCATCTTGCAAACCGCGCGCGGCCTGGGTCAGCAGCAGCTGCGCCTTGCCCCACAGGCCGCGGTACAAGCAAGCCATACCGGCCAGGTACTGCAGCGTGGCGTCGCGCGGGTGGGCCTGGTGCGCGGCTTCGACGCGGGCCAGCCATTCCTGGTCGGCGGCGTCGCCGGTGGGGGCCATGCCGGCTTCCAGCACGTGCGCCAAGCGGGCGCGGTGGGCGGCGGAAAACGATTCGGGCAGCGCCAGCATTTCACCCCAGACCGGACGCAGCCAGTCGCGCACGATGGCGTGGTCGCCGCCCAGGGCCAGCAGGCGCTGGGTGGCGCGCAGGGCCAGTTCGGGCATGGCGCGCTCGGCCGACTCCAGCGCGGCCCAGACCTGATGCAGCTCGGCCGCGTCGCGCGCCTGGGCAATCTGGTCGCCGGCCAGGCCGCGCACCACGCTGCCAGCCGCGTCGCGTGAAAAGGCGCCGTGCTTGGCCAGCAGGCGCGCGGTGTCCAGCGCCTCGCGCTGGTGGCCGGCCTGGCGCGCGGCTTTGAGCTTGATGCGCAGCGCGGCGGTGCGGCGCGTGGCGCCGGCGGGCAATTCGTCCAGCCGCGCCATGGCGGCGCCCGGGTCGCGGTCGTGCAAGGCCCAGCGCGCGGCGCGCAGCAAGACGCCTTCGCGCAACTCGGCCGGCGCACCGGGGGCGCTGGCGCGGTCCAGCGCCAGGGCCAGGTGGTGGTCGCGCGTGCCCTGGTCCTGCAGGGCGTGGGCGCTTTCGGCGACTGTGAGGTGCGCCAGGGTGCGCAGGCTGGCGCGGTGCGGCAGCACGTCGCCCGCGTCGCGCAGGGCTTGTTCGCGCGCCAGCGCCGCCTCGGCCGACTTGCGCGCGCGCAGGTAACGGCCGGCGCCGAACTGGGTCATCGCGTCCATCATCGAGGTGTGGGCGGCGCGCTCGCGCTGCTGGGTGCGCCAGCGGCGCGCCTGGCGCGGCAGCTCAAACAGCGCGGCGAAGGCGCGCAGCGCCAGGTACAGCAGCACGAACAGCGCGACCAGCAGCAGCAGCACCAGGTTGACCGACATGTCGACCCGGTGCGGCGGCCAGAAGACAGTGACGGTGCCCTCGTTTTCGCCGGTGAACAGCGCCAGCGCCACCGCGGCGCTGAACAGGCCCATCAGCCACAGGGCGGCGCGCATGGTGCTCAGTGGCTCCGCGCGGGGGCGGCCGCGGCGGCGTTGCCCAGGGCCAGCAGGGATTCGTCCACGCGCGGCAGATCGGCCGAACGGGTCTGCGCCTGCACCTCCTGCAGCAAGGTGGCGGCGGCCTGCGTGCGGCGCGAGGCGGCGTCGAACCAGGTGCCCAGCGCGGTGCTGGCGGCGGCCAGGTCGCTGCGCGCGGCCTCGTACTGGCGCGCCAGAATGCCTAAGCGCGCGCCCTGCAGGCGCAGCTTGAGGTTTTCGCGCACGAAGAAGGCCTGGTCGGGGCTGAGCATGGTGGCTTCGGGCCGTTCGACCCGGCTGACGCGCAGCAGGCCTTCGGCTTCGCCCTGCACGTCGGCCCACAGGCGCTCCCACCAACTGCTGGGTTCGGGGTGGACGGGTTCGCGCGTGCGGGCCACGCCGCTGGGTCGGCCGACCGCGTTGGCGACCGGCAGGTCGTCGGCCTGGCGCAGCAACTGGTCGATGCGGCCCAGCAGGCCCGCGGTGTCGGCCACGGTCGCGGCCTTGACGCGTTCCAGGTCGCGCGTGACGGCGCGCGCCACCGGCACCAGGCGCGGGTCCTGCGCGCGCGCCAGGCGCCGCTCGGCGGTGCGCAGCGCGGCCAGCAGGGGTTCGGTGCTGCCGGTCAACTGGGTCTGGTCCTGCGCCAGGCGCAGTGCGGTTTCCAGGTCGACCGCCAGGTTTTCATCGCGGGCGCGCGACGCGGTCTGGGCCAGCGCTTCCAGCTGCGTGCGGTAGGCCGCCATGTCGGCCACGCGGGCGTCCAGCGCGGCCAGCTTGGCGGCGGTGTCGCGCACGGCTTCGTCGGCCTGGCGGGCCAGCGCGCGTGCTTCGACCGACTGGCTGCCGGCGTCGGCGTTCTGGCGTGCCAGCGCTTCCTGCATGCCGTTGACCTTTTGCCACAGCAGCACGGCCACCGTCAGCGCCACGATGGCGATCATCCAGCCGGCGACCACGGCCGGTTGCAGCGCGCTGCGCGGGGGTGGCGCGCCGTCGGACCCGGCGGCGGCCATGGGGGGCGGCGCGGGCGGAACAACAGGAGGGGCGACCGGCGCGGGCGCGGACGGCCAAGCTTCCGCGGCAACGGGGTGGGCGACGGTTGGCGGGAGCCCATCGCCCGGAGCGCCCGGCGCCTGGGGCACCGACGGCAGCGCGGGGGGCGTCGTCGAGGTGTCGGAATCAGGCGTCGTCATGCAGCGATTTTATCGACGCGGCCACGGCCTCCAGCGTTGGCCGCGTTGCCGTGACGGACCCAAAGCCCGCCGCCTGCGCCGCTTCGGCGATGCGCGGGTGCGTGGCCAGGGCGCGCGCGCCGCGCCAGTCCTGCGCCGGCAGGCACTGGCACAGGTTGGCAATCGCTTCCGAGCTGCTGAACAGCCACAGGCTGCCGTCCTGCGCCGCGGCCTGGGCGCGCGCGGCCCAGGCGCCATCGGCCGCAGGGGGCTGGCGGCGGTAGGCGGCGACTTCCTGCACCACCGCGCCAGCGGCGCGCAGCTGCGTGGCCAGCCAGGCGCGGCCGTTGGGTTCGCCCTGGGCATCGCCGCCGCGCACGATCAGCACGCGCAGGCCGGGGCGCACCTGCGTGCTGACCTGCGCCCACAGGGATTCGGAATCGAACTGCGGCGCGTCGGCCGCCGGTTCGTCGATGCGCTGGGGCGGCCAGCCGGCTTCGACCAGGGCCGCCGTGGTGCCCGGCCCAGGTGACCATGCTCTTGTTTCAGTAGCTGGCCGCGCAATCTGCTGTAAGGCCAGCGGCGGATTTGACTCAAAAAACCCGCGCACGGCATTGGGGCTGACAAACATCGCCACGGCGAAGTCGGCGAGCCCAGCAAGGGCCGCGGCCAGCACCGGCGAATCCTGCACGGGCACGATGTCGATCAGCGGCAGCGCTTCGGCCGCAATGCCTTGCGCCGCCAGCGCCTGGACCCAGCGCGCAGCTTCGGGCGCCGGGCGGGTGACCAGGACGCGGGGCGCGCTGGTCAAGGGCGGCGTGGCGTGGCTCAACGGGCGCCGCCGGCACCCAGCGCCTCGGCCACGCGCTGGCCCAGGGCTTCGGCATCGGCCAGGGTGGTGACGTCGCCTTCGGCTTCGGCGCGGACCAACTGTGGCGCGCCTTCCGGGTCGCCCCAGGCGCCGCGCAGATGCAGGCGCTGCCCGGCCAGCGTGGCGTGCGCGGCCAGCGGCATCGAGCAGCTGCCGCCCAGCGCGCGGCTGACGGCGCGCTCGGCCGCGACCGCCAGCCAGGTCGGCAGGTCGACCAGCGGCGCCAGCGCGTCGGCCACGTCGCTGCGGTCGGCACGAATTTCAATGCCCAGCGCGCCCTGCCCGGCCGCGGGTAGCATCTCGTCGGTGCTGAAGGTGTGGCGGATGCGCTCGCCCAAACCCAGGCGCTTCAAGCCCGCGGCGGCCAGCACGATGCCGGCGTACTGCCCCTCGTCCAGCTTGCGCAAACGGGTGTCCAGGTTGCCGCGCAGTGGCTCGATGCGGACATCTTCTCGCTTCAGTTTTGAGAGCGCCTCGCGCAGCAGCACCGTGCGCCGCAGGCTGGAAGTACCAATGACGGCGTTCGGCGGCAAGTCCGCCAGACCGGCGCAACCGGCCGACACCCAGGCGTCGCGCGGGTCTTCACGCTGCATGACGCAGGCCAGGGCAAAACCGGCGGGCAGTTCCATCGGCACGTCTTTGAGCGAATGCACGGCCAGCTGTGCGCGCCCCTCGTCCAACGCCGTTTCCAGCTCTTTGACGAACAGGCGTTTGCCGCCGACCTTGCTCAACGTGCGGTCCAGGATCTGATCGCCGCGCGTGGTCATGCCCAGCAGATCGACGCTGTGGCCTTGTGCGCCCAGCAGCGCCTGCACATGCTCGGCCTGCCACAGGGCAAGGCGGCTTTCACGGGTGGCAATGGTCAGCAGCAAGGGCATGGCAAGGCAGATTGATTCAGAAATCGGGAATCGGCAATGGTACCGCTGGGCTCCCAGGCGGTGCGTGCGGCAGATCAAGCTGCTGCCAGGCGGCGGGGCGCTCAGCGCGCGTTGGGCCAATCGACTTGCGCGGGGCCGTGCGCCGCTGAGGCGACCGTCCGTCGGTGGCTGCCGCGCATGGCACGCGGCACCAGCACAAACCACTGCAGGTAACCGCACAGCGCGTACAGCGGCGCGGTCAGCAGAAGCACATCCGCGCGGGGCCCATCGGTGAACCACGTCGCCAACCACGCGGCCAGCGCCGCTAGCGCACCGAGTGGAAATGTCAGCACGCTCGCCACCCAAGCGCCTGCCAGGCTGGCTACGGCGTCGCGCAAGTCGAGCCGCGCCACCGGCCAGCCCCCATCTGGCGCCATGTGCGTCGCAGCCATCGGCGCGGCACAGACCAGCAGGCACACGGCGACGTAGGCCGCGCAAACCCAGCGCCTTGACCCGCTGGCGCGCGCTGCGCCTGGCGCTTCAAGCGGCTCCGTACGCTGGCCGCGTAACCAGCGCGGCACCAGCACATACCACTGCAGATAGCCGCACAGCGCATACAGCGGAGCCACCGCCAACAGTGCCTCAGTCGGCGTCAGCCAGCCCATGTACGGAGGCACCAGGAACACGAGCGCGACCAGCGCGCCCAGGGGGTAGGTCAGCACCGCCATGGCCAGGGTGCCCCAAGTGGCGGCGACGGCATCGGAGACATAGGGTTCCGCCCCATCCGGCCAGTGCCAGGCGAACAGCCCGAACAGAATGGGGAGCGGCGCCAGGCACGCCAGCAGGCACAGCGCGACGTAGGTCTTGCGCCCGATCCGCCAGTCCCACACGGACGAGCGCGCCCTGCCCGGCTCAGCCACGCGCGGCGGGCTCGCCCAGGGCCTCGCGCAGCGCGGCGACCTGGCGGCGCGAGACCATCAAGGTCTCGTCGATGCCCGCCAGCTGCACGGCCCAGCCGTCGCCCTCGTCGGGGTCGTTTTGGCGCACCAGGGCGCGGATGGCGTCGCGCGCCACCAGCGCGTTGCGGTGGATGCGCACGAACTGCGTGGGCAGGCGCTCGGCCAGCTGCGCCAGGCTGTCGTCCAGCACGTAACTGGCGGCGGCCGTGCGCACGGTGATGTATTTCAGCTCGGCCTTGAGGTAGAGCACCTCGTGCACCGGCACGCGCACGGTGCGGCCACGTTCGTGGATCAGCAGCCATTGGTCTGGTGCCGAATCGGCCTCTGGCCCTACAGGGATCTGCGCAAGCCGCTCCACTTTTTGTAGTGCCGCCTGCAAGCGTTCGCGCCGTACCGGCTTGGTGAGGTAGTCGACCGCGTCGATTTCAAAGGCCTTGACCGCGTGTTCGGCGTGCGCGGTGACGAAGACCACGGCCGGCGGCTGCGGCAGCCGCGCCAGCGCTTCGGCCAGGGCGATGCCGTCCACGCCCGGCATGTGGATGTCGAGCAGAACAACGTCGCAGCGCGTCTGGCGCACCAGGGCCAGCGCTTCGGCGGCGCAGTCGGCCTCGCCCACCACCGTGGCGGCCGGCGCCTGGCAATCGCCCAGCAGCGTGCGCAGGCGCGCGCGGGCCAGGGGCTCGTCATCAACGATCAACACGTTCAGGGCATGCATGGCTGCCGGACCTCCTCTCCCAGACTCGCAGGCGCGGCGCGCGCCTGTCCCGCGGCGAGTCTGCCCCAGGCCGTGGCGCTGCCGGCGCCAAGTTGGCGTGCCGCCAACGCCCACGGCGCGAAAGCCGTGACCCGCGTCACACCCGTGTCGCTTTCTGGGGCATGGGCACTTCGATGCGCGCCTGGTAAACCCCATCGACCAGCGCCGTGCGAAAGCTGCCGTGCAGGTCGTGCAGCAGCTTGAGGCGCGCGCGCACGTTGGCCAGGGCAATGCCGTGCCCCGCTTCGCCCTGCCCGGCCGGCACGGTGTTGGTGACCTTGATCAACGCGATGGCGCCGCGCACCTGGGTCGACACGCGCAGGTGCGCGCCCTGCGGGCTGGGCTCCACGCCATGCTTGACGGCGTTTTCCACCAGCGGTTGCAGGATCAGCGGCGGCAGGTGGGCGGCGTTGGCGCGCTCGTCGATCGACCATTCGACCTTCAGGCGGCGGCCAAAGCGCACCTGCTCGATCTCCAGGTAGCGGCGCGCCAGCTCGATCTCCTGCCCGACGGTGGAGCTGCCTTCCTGGTCGTTCAGCGCGTGGCGGAACAGGTCGGCCAGGTCCTCCAGCACCAGCTCGGCCTTGGCCGGCTCGGCCCGGACCAGGGCGATGGCGGTGTTGAGCGTGTTGAACAGAAAGTGCGGGCGGATGCGCGACTGCAGCTCGGCCAGCCGCGCCGTCGTGGCCGCAGGCGTGCGCCCCCGCACCCGCCAGACCAGCGCCGCCATCAACCCCGCGGCCAGCAGCGCCCCCGTGCAGGCGCTGGCCAGCCACGGTGGCGATTGGGTCAGCTGCAGCAGCGCCAGCATGGCGCAGGCGTACAAACCAGCCAGCGCCCCCAGGCCAATGCCGGCCGCGGTCTGCCAGCCCTCGCCCAGGCGCGCCAGCGGCCGTTTGAAGGCGCAGCCAATGATCAGCCACAGCAGCGTCGCGGGCAGCGCGCCGCCTGTCAGCAAGGCCAGGCGCGACAGCCAGTCGGTCAGCCCCGTGGCCAGGTACATGACCGCCACCGCCAGCACCACTTCCACATACAGGACGGCGCGCAGCACCACGCCGACTTGACAGGCGTCAAACACCAGCACCGGCGCGGGCGGCGCTGGGGCGCGGCGCCGGGTGCGGTCGTTGAAGGTCGATAGAATTTGGGAATCGTCCATGGGTCCCGTCAGTGGCGCCCCAGTGTAGGCCGTGCCCCCGCGCGTTGGTCCGCCCAGGCGCACCGCCCGTCGATTCGCCACGCCGGCCGCACGGTCTTTTATTCAGATTCCCCAACGCATGTCCACCAACCAATTCGACAAGAAAACCGAAGCCTGGTCCGCCCTGTTCTCCGAACCGATGAGCGAGCTGGTGCAGCGCTACACCGCCAGCGTGTTCTTCGACAAGCGCCTGGCCGATGCGGACATCACCGGCAGTCTGGCGCACGCCGACATGCTGGCGGCGCAGGGCATCATCTCCAAAGACGATTTGGCCGCCATCCAGCGCGGCATGGCGCAGATCCGCCAGGAAATCGAGGGCGGCCAGTTCGAATGGAAGCTGGCACTGGAAGACGTGCACCTGAACATCGAAGCGCGCCTGACCCAGCTGGTGGGCGACGCCGGCAAGCGCCTGCACACCGGCCGCAGCCGCAACGACCAGGTCGCCACCGACATCCGCCTGTGGCTGCGCGGCGAGATCGACCTGATCAGCTGTCTGCTGCGCGAGCTGCAGCTGGCCCTGGTGGAGGTCGCCGAAAAGCACATCGACGTCATCCTGCCCGGCTTCACCCACCTGCAAGTGGCGCAGCCGGTGAGTTTTGCCCACCACCTGCTGGCCTACGTCGAGATGTTTGCCCGCGACGAAGCGCGCATGGGCGACGTGCGCCGCCGCGTCAACCAGTTGCCGTTGGGCAGCGCCGCCCTGGCCGGCACCACCTACCCGCTGGACCGCGAGCGCGTCGCCAAGATCCTGGGCATGGAAGGCGTCTGCCAGAACAGCCTGGACGCCGTGAGCGACCGCGACTTTGCTATTGAATTCGCAGCTGCCGCCGCCCTGGTGATGGTGCACATCAGCCGATTGAGCGAAGAACTGATCCTGTGGATGAGCCAGAACTTCGCCTTCATCAAGATCGCTGACCGCTTCACCACCGGCTCGTCGATCATGCCGCAGAAGAAAAACCCCGACGTGCCCGAACTGGCGCGCGGCAAGACCGGCCGCGTGGTCGGTCACCTGATGGGCTTGATCACGCTGATGAAAGGTCAGCCGCTGGCCTACAACAAGGACAACCAGGAAGACAAGGAGCCGCTGTTCGACACCGTCGACACCCTGCGCGACACGCTGCGTATCTTTGTCGAGATGATCGGCGGCCAAGCTGACCCGGCCACCGGCACCAAATCAGGCGGCATCACCGTCAACGCGGCGGCCATGGAAGCCGCCGCGCAAAAAGGCTACGCCACCGCCACCGACCTGGCCGACTACCTCGTCAAGAAAGGGCAGCCTTTCCGCGACGCCCATGAAACCGTCGCCCACGCCGTTAAAGCCGCGCAATCGCACGGCTGCGATTTGTCTGAACTGCCGCTGAATGTGTTGCAAGGCTTTCACCCCGCGATCGAGAAAGACGTGTACGACGTGCTGAGCCTGCGCGGCAGCCTGGAGGCGCGCGGGACATTAGGCGGAACGGCGCCGGGACAGGTGCGGGGGCAGATCGGGCGGCATGCGGCGCGGTTGAAGTAAGTTTTGCGCTTAACAATCGGGAACACGTTTTCGCGGACTGCAACCGGGATCTGCCCGAAGGGCGACCATACTTGGCGGGTGAGCGCGATACGCTTTGGCCCTGCGTACGCCGCCCGGCCCACCGTGCGCGAACACGGTCGTCCGCCGCAAGCTGTCAAGACGTGGCGTTCGGGCTCAAATTTCCGCCTCAGTCGACTCGCTTGACTTACTCGGGCGCTTCCTCCCTTTTATCTTTCAGACGACGTCATACGCCATGAGCAAGTCCATTTTGGTCACCGGTGGGACCGGCTATATTGGATCACACACCACAGTGCAACTGTTGAACGCCGGGTTCTCGGTTGTTATTTTGGACAATCTTTCCAACAGCCGCGCGTCTGTGGTTCAACGCATTGAACGCATTTCAGGCAAATGTGTTGAATTTATAGAGGGGGACATTCGCGACCCTTTCGCTGTCCGCAAAACCCTCGCCGCCACACCTTTTCATGCTGTGCTGCATTTTGCGGGCCTCAAAGCCGTGGGCGAAAGCGAGGCCGAGCCACTCAAGTACTACGCGAACAACGTTGTCGGCAGTGAAATCCTGCTTGAGGAAATGCAACGGGCCGGCCTGTATTCTCTGGTTTTTTCTTCTTCCGCCACGGTTTACGGCAATCCCGGATACACTAAATACCGGGAAGACACGCCATTGGCACCGGAAAACGTCTATGGCCGAACCAAGCGGATGGTTGAGGACATGCTGAGAGATATCAAGAAATCCGATGACCGGTGGCGGGTGGCGTTGCTGCGGTATTTCAATCCGGTCGGCGCGCATGAAAGCGGTCAGCTTGGAGAAGCGCCGAATGGCATCCCGAACAACCTGATGCCGTATATTGCGCAAGTCGCCGCCGGCGCGCGGTCTGAACTCTCAGTTTTTGGCGACGATTACCCCACGCCGGACGGCACGGGCCTGCGGGATTACATCCACGTCGAAGACCTCGCGCGCGGCCACCTCGCGGCTTTGTTGCACCTTGAGAGCCACCCGGAATTGCTCACAGTCAATCTCGGGACCGGGCAGCCCTACAGTGTTCTACAAATGGTGGAGGCCTTCGCCAACGCCTCCGGCAAGCAGATTCCCTACCGCATGGCGCCGCGTCGCTCCGGTGATCTGGCCGAGTATTTCGCGGACCCCAGCTATGCCAAGCAGGCCTTGAATTGGGAAGCGATGCTGGGGATTGACCGAATGTGTCAGGACACCTGGCGCTGGCAATGCAATGGCCAGGAGAGTGAATGACGGATTTCAACGAGCGCGCTGTTCGGCTACCGCTGATTTCGGTTGTCATCCCGTGCTTTAACGAAGAGGAAGTCATCAGCGAAACAGTGCGCCGTTTGCGCAAGCTGTGCGACGATCTGACCGATTTCCGCACCGAGTTGATCTTCGTCGACGACGGCAGTCGTGATCGCACCCGCGCGCTGCTGAGGCAAGCAGCGGCCGACGATCCGCGTATCCGTTTAGTGGCCTTTGCCCGCAATTTTGGACATCAGATCGCGGTAACGGCCGGCCTCGATACGGCGCAAGGCGATGCGATCGTCCTGATTGACGCCGACCTTCAGGATCCGCCGGAGCTCATCCCGGAAATGCTCAAGAAGTGGCAAGAAGGCTACGACGTGGTGTACGGGACGCGCACTGAACGGCCCGGCGAGTCGGCCTTCAAGCTGGCCACGGCACGGGCGTTCTACAGGATCTTGAACAGGCTGTCCGACGTGCCCATTCCCTTGGACACGGGCGACTTTCGGTTGGTCAGCAAGGTCGTTGCCAACCAACTCAGGGCGATGCCCGAGCGGGACAGGTTCGTGCGCGGAATGGTCAGCTGGGTGGGCTTCAAGCAGATCCCATTGCCCTACGCGCGTGCCGAGCGGTTTGCCGGGTCAACAAAATACCCTCTCAAGAAGATGCTGCGTTTTGCGACCGACGGCATTCTTTCTTTTTCAACCAAGCCACTGCAAATATCGATTGGCCTGGGCATGTTCTGCGCCATTCTTGCGATTATTGGCATTCTGTACAGCCTGTATCTCAGAATGTTCACCTCGCATTGGGTCGAAGGCTGGACCGCACTCATGATCACCATCCTTTTTTTGGGTGGCGTCCAACTGATCAGCATTGGCATACTGGGCGAGTACGTCGGCCGCATATACAACGAATCCAAGCAACGTCCTTTGTACATTGTCGAAGAATATCTGGGATTTCCGACTGACGGCGACCCAAAGACCAACAAGCGAAACTCCGACGCCAACCGCCGATGAAAAAAGGATACATCCGGATTGGCCTGGGACTGGTCATCGCACTTGTCTTCCTCTGGCTGATGCTTCGACAAATCGACGTTGGCAAATTGGTCGACACACTGAAGCAAGCGCGCCCCGCCTACTTGGCATTGGCCATTCTGGTATTCATGTTCGGTTATGTGTGTCGTGTGGCCCGCTGGCGTTTGATGCTGTCGACGGAAAATCCGGACCTCCAACTCCGCGCGTGTTTGGGGCCGTTCTTTGCCAGCGTAGCGATGAACAACGTGCTCCCTCTGCGCGCTGGCGACGTCCTCAGAGCGTTCGGATTCAACAAAGCTCTTAAGGTCGGTGTGTCCACGTCGGTCACCTCGCTTGTCGTCGAGCGCCTACTGGACTTGCTGATGGTCGTCTGCTTTCTCGGCCTCGGTCTGGCGTATTTCAATATGGATGCATCGCGTTTGGTGGGGATGAGTAGCGGCTTGCTCTTGGTCGGCGGGGCGGCGATCCTGCTTTTTCTGCTTTGCCCTACGGTCTTTCGGCCTGTGACGGGCGCGGTTGCTGCGTTGGCGCGCGCTGTGTCGCCAGGAGTCGGCGAGAAAGTCCGGGGCGCTTTTGAGAACGTCTACGGCGCCCTTGGCCTCGTATCCAAGGCTTCCACCATGGCCAAATTGGTCGCATGGTCGCTGGCGGCGTGGCTGGCCGAAGGCATGGTCTTTTGGTTGGTTGCCTCGGCAATTCCTGCCCTTGCCGAGCCGGCAGCGGCATGGCTCGCGTTGCCAGTCGCCACGCTCGCAACCACGATCCCCAGCACGCCGGGCTACGTCGGCACGTTTGACTACTTCGCCAAGATCGCCATGACGGCGATTGGAAACACACCAGAGAGTGCCGCAGCTTTTGCGTTCGCCGTCCATTTCATTCTCTGGTTGCCACCCACCGTCGTCGGGGGCCTGTTCATGCTCTACCAAACCCAGGCAGCCGCCAAAAACCAGATTCCATGATTCAAGAAAAACGAACCCAGGTCGCAGTGATTGGCGGAGGATTTACCGGCCTGTCTGCGGCGTACGAGCTTGCGCGCAGCGGCGTACAGGTTACCGTCCTGGAGGCGGACGCCGAAATTGGCGGGCTGGCAGGCGCGTTTGACGTGCAAGGCGTCAAGCTGGACCGTTTCTACCACCATTGGTTCACGAACGACCTGGACGTCATGGGCCTGGTCGATGAACTCGACCTGCGCGACCACGTGGAGGTCAATCCCACCAATACCGGGATCTACTACGCCAACAACTTTTTTAAACTGTCCACGCCGTGGGACTTGCTGAACTTCAAGCCCCTTGGCTTTGCCGATCGCATCCGTCTGGGCTTGCTTGCCCTTCGTGCCCGACGCGTCAGCGACTGGAAGGCCCTTGAGTCGCTGACCGCCAGCCAATGGCTCAAGCAACTGGGCGGGGAGAACGTCTACCGCATCGTCTGGCAGCCCCTTCTGCAGGGCAAATTTGGGCCGTACGCTGACGATGTTTCTGCGGTGTGGTTCTGGAACAAGTTGAAATTGCGCGGCGGCAGTCGTGGCAAAGGTGGAGAAGAACGCCTGGCCTACTTCAGAGGCGGCTTCATTGCGCTTGGTGAAGCGCTGGCGGCCGACATCAAAAAGTCCGGCGGCCATATTGAACTCAACACCAAGGTGAAAGCCGTCAATCGGATCGGCAACACCTGGCAGATTCAGACCGGTGCGGACTTGCTTGAAGCCGACGAAGTCCTGTTTACCACGGCACTTCCGCAAATCGCCGACATGATCGAAGGCTGGGCGAGCCCTGAGTATCTGAGCGAATTACGCCGCATTCAGTACATCGGCAATGTCTGCCTCGTGCTCGAATTGAACAAGCCGTTATCCAACACCTACTGGCTCAACGTCAACGACCCAAGCTTTCCGTTTGTCGGCCTCATCGAACACACCAATTTCGAGCGTCCGGAAACTTACGGTGGCAGGCATATTGTCTATTTGTCCAAGTACCTACCCCATACCGACGCGCTCTACTCCATGAATGCCGATGAATTTTTGGCATATGCCATGCCCTATATTCAGAAAATGTTCCCTAATTTTAATCGTTCGTGGATCGCGGAACATCACCTGTGGCGCGCGCGCTGGTCGCAACCGGTCGTGGAGCGCAACTACAGTGCACTGATCCCCAAAGAGACAGGGCCTGAACCGGGCATGCACATCAGCTCCATGGCCCAGATCTACCCCGAGGACCGCGGAACGAATTACGCCATTCGCGCCGGCCGCCAGATCGGGAAGCGTCTAGCCGCACGTCTCAAGAGTGATTGATAGTCGGACAGGAATAATTTGCTCGCCGCAATGTTGAAAGGATTTCGTTCGCCATACGCTGCCTCAATCGGGGCTTCGCTTTTTCTCTTGCTGGCCCTGCTGCGATTTCTTTGGACAGGCCAGGAATTTGTCCATGCCATAGAGTTTGGGGACGAGACCGAAAAATTTGTCGTCGCTCAAATGCTGGAGCATGGCATGCGACTTTACAAGGACATTTTTGCGCACCACGGCCCGCTGTCCTTCATGCTCGCTCACGCATATGCCCATTTTTACAGTGCGAGCGATTTCAGTGATGCACGGTGGTCGATGGTTGTGCTGGCACTTTTCTCGGCGTTTTGTATTCTTGCGTCCCCGGCACTGAAGACCTGGTCGGTCCGGTGCGTCGCGGCGGGCACCTACCTCGCGCTCCTGAGTTCCATTTGGGCAATCCAAGGTGCCCACATGATCTCGTATTACCCGATTGGCGGTCTGTTCTTGGTGGTGCCTGTCGCTCAACTGGTTTTTCCGTATTTCGTCGAACGAGCGCCCACGCGTTGGGGCCTGGTCGCGTCTGGCGCCGCGTGTGTCTCGGTTTGCTTTTCGGCTTACTCGTTCGGTCCGTCAACGGTGCTGATTTGCCTGGTCGCGGCGGTATTGGGCAGGTCGGGGGCAAAGACGCTACACCTGCGCCAACTGCTGCCATTTGCGCTGGGCGCGCTTGTCGCGCTGACCTTGATACTTACGTGGTTGGCGGCATACGGAGATCTCCTCGGATTCTTCGTCTACCATTTTTATTTTAATCAAGCGGTCTATTACGAATTTGTCAGATTGACGATGGGAAACATTGGCCACGTCATTTTTCTTTCCCTGCAACCGCTCGAGATCATGCATTCTCTCGCGATCGCGCTGATTCCCCTCTCTTTGGTGGGGTTGCTGGCAACTGGGCCTAGAGATCGCGTCAGAAGATGGAGCATGTTTGCGGCGGTGGTCATGCTGCTCGGCGCCCTGCTGCTTGCCAATCCAAAATCCACCTACGGATTCCAAGCATTGCCTTTTGATCTTTTGGCGATCGCAATATTTTCCCTGTCGGCAGGCGTGTGTCTCCAAAGTACCCAGCTGACGAGCAGATTGGGGGCAAGGGCTGTTACTATTCTTGTCTTGGTCGGAACAGCGGCAACATTCGAGCTTGCGAGCTTCAAGGCCCTGTCGTCGCCTCATGGTGCAACGAAGACGAGTTTGCGAAAAATGAAGTACTACCCTAGGCCAGCGCCCGAATTTGATTTGATTCGTCGCCTGAGCAAGGAAGGCGGTGACGTCATAGCGCTTATCATCGACAACGATTTTTATATCAAAAGCGGGCGTTTGCCTGCCTCGGGCAATCTATTCTATCTACCTTGGCAAGCGGCTTACTATAAGCACCCTATCTTGGGCTACAAAATAGATATCTGCAAAGATATTTCTGAAAAAAAGCCGTCAATCATCAAATTCCGTCGTTGGGTGGTCTGGGGCATGTACGACATCGCCGATTACGAGCCTTGCGTGGTCGATTTCATCAAGAAAAACTACGTACCCTTGGGGCCAGATCCAACGCTTTTGATCCGCGCTGATCACCCCTTCCTTCAAGAATCCAAGGCATCAGCCCCTAAACCGTAGTCGCGCAACAGGTGACGCCGCCCGGTCTGGGGAGTTCCAGCATTTAGACTCACCCATTCAAGTCACCTGCTCACCCCGCGATTTCATGACCCACTCCCCGTCCAAGCCGGTATCTCCGAGCCATCCCTTGAGGTACATGCGCGCGGCCGCGCTCGGGGTGTTGGCAGCGATCGCGGGCTCCGCCCACGCCCTCAGCGTCACCTCCCTCACCCCCCAAGGCGAAGTCTCCTCCGTCCGCCAGGTCGTGGCCAAGTTCAGCGAGGACGTTGTCAAGCTGGGCGACCCGTCGGCACCGGCGCCGTTTCGGGTGAGTTGCGACAACATCGAGGCGTCGAAGGGGCAGGCGCGCTGGACGGGGCCGCGGGAATGGGTGTACGACTTCGCGGCCGATCTGCCGCCGGGCGTGCGCTGCCGGGCGGATGCGGTTTCGGGGTTCAAATCGGCCTCTGGCGCTACGCTGACCAGCGCGAGCAGCTATCAATTTAATACCGGCGGCCCGTTCGTTGTGCGGGTCACACCGTCGACTTCGCAGCCGATCGAAGAAGACCAGGTGTTCGTGCTGCGGCTCAACGGCGCCGCCACGACCGAGAGCCTGCAGGCCAACCTGTGGTGCCAGGTGGATGGGCTGGGCGAACGGGTGCCGATCCGCCAGGTGACGGGCGAGCCGCGCACCGCCTTGCTCAAGGCCTTGCGCCTGCAGGCCGACGCTGAGAAAGCACCGGGCCGCTACGTCGCCCTCGCCTGCAACCGGCGCCTGACGCCCACCAGCCGCGTGCAGCTGGTGTACGGCAAGGGCGTGGCCACGCCCAGTGGCGTGATCAACAACGTGGAAAAGCGCTACGCCTTCCAGGTGCGCGAACCGTTCACCGCCAGCATGAGTTGCGAGCGCGAGAACGCCCAGGCCGCTTGCATGCCGATCCGCCCGATCACGCTGCGCTTCAGCGCGCCGGTGCCGCGGCGCCTGGCGGCCGAGGCACGCCTGCGTTCGGACAAGGCGGAATTCCGCCCGGTGTTCGACGACGACACCGACGCCGATGCGCTGCTGGACGAGGTGACTTTCCCGGCACCGATGCCCGAGCGCACCGCACTCAAACTCAGCCTGCCGCCCGACCTGAAAGACGCCAGCGGGCGCGCCCTGGCCAACGCCGCCAGCTTCCCCATGGCGCTGGCCACGGCGCCGCTGCCGCCGCTGGCCAAGTTCGCCGCCGCGCCCTTTGGCGTGGTCGAGCGCTTTGCCGAGGGCAAGGACAGCACGCCGCTGATGCCCGTCACCCTGCGCTATGTCGAGCCGGCGCTGAGCATGCAGGGCCTGCAGATCGGCCGCCTGCAACCGCAAAGCGACGCCGACATTATCGCGTGGTTCACCCGCGTGCAGCGCTTCGACCCCTTCATGGTGCCGCGCAGCACCGCCGCGGCCGACGTGCGCCAGCCGCTGCCCAAGCCGGTGAGCGAGGCCACCGAAGACTACGTCGAGGCGCGCAGCGTGTCCCTGCTCAAGGGCGTGGCCGACGTGCAGCAACTGACCCTGCCGCCCGCGCCCGCCGAGGGTGAGCGCCCGTTCGAGGTGGTCGGCATTCCGCTCACGCCGGGCTTTCATGTGCTGGAGATCGCCTCGCAACGGCTGGGCGGCGCGCTGATGGACCCGCAGTACGGCGTCCAGCGCACGATGTACGTGCGCAGCTCGGCCCTGGTGACCAACCTGGGCGTGCACTTCAAGCTCGGGCGTGAAAACGCCCTGGCCTGGGTCACCACGCTCGACACCGGCAAGCCGGTGGCCGGCGCCAGCGTGCGCGTGTCCACCTGCGCGGGCAAGGAGGTGGCCGTCGCCACCACCGACGCGCAAGGCGTCGCGCGCTTCAAGGGCGTTCCCGCGCGCGCACCCGATTGCGGCAAGGAAGATGACTACGTTGGCAGCTTCCAGTCGGCGTACTTCGTCAGCGCCCGGACCGCCGGGACCGGCACGCCCGACATGGCCTTCACCTGGTCGTCCTGGCAAAACGGCATCGAGTCCTGGCGCTTCAACGTGCCCACCAGCCGCGACGAGCTGCCTGACCTGCGCGCCCACACCGTGTTCGACCGCAGCCTGCTGCGCGCGGGCGAAACGGTGTCGATGAAGCACGTGCTGCGCACCGAAACCAGCGCCGGCTTCGGCCTGCCCAAGACCAGCCCGGCCACGCTCGTCATCACCCACATCGGCAGCGGCCAGGAATTCACCCAGGCCCTGACCTGGCGCAAGACCGCCTCCGGCGGCCGCAGCGCGGAAAGCAGCTTCGCCGTCCCGCCCGCCGCCAAGCTCGGCGTGTACCAGGTCGCGCTGCGCACACCCGCTGCGGCCAACGCCAACACCAACACCAACACCGATGACGACAGCCCGCATGAGATCGTCACCGGCGTCTTCCGCGTCGAAGAATTCCGCCTGCCCGTGCTGCAAGGCAGCGTGGGCCCGCAGTCCAAGGACGCGCTGGTCGCCGTCAACAACGTGCCGACGCAGGTGCAGGTCAACTACGTGTCCGGCGGCCCCGCCGGGGCGCTGCCGGTGCGTGTCTCGGCGCTGACGCGCAACAAGGCCGTCGGCTTCAAGGACTACGACGAATTCAGCTTCGAGCCGCCCCGCCCGGTGGACACCCCGCAGCGCGGCACCGACGGCGAAGAAGAGTCCACCGCCCACGAAGACCAGCAGGTCGTGGCCGACAAGCTGCCGCTGACGCTGGACCGCAACGGCCAGGGCCAGCTGACCATTCAGGGCCTCAAACCCGCGCCGCGCCCGCGCGAGCTGCTGATCGAAGCCACCTTCTCCGACCCCAACGGCGAAATTCAGACCTTGCGCGGCAGCCGCACGCTGTGGCCAGCGGCCGTGGTCACCGGCGTGAAGGCCGAGCGCTGGGTCTCCACCGCCCAGAGCGTCAAGCTGCAGGCCATCGCCCTGGACCTGCAGGGCAAGCCCAGCGCCGGCGTGCCGCTGGACGTGAAGGCCGTCGCCCGCACCACCACCACCAGCCGCAAGCGCATGGTGGGGGGCTTCTACACCTACGACAACCGCACCGAAACCAAGGACCTGGGCACCGTTTGCACCGGCACCAGCGACGCGCGCGGCCTGGTCGTGTGCGACGTCAAACTGGCCCAGGCGGGCGAAGTGGAGCTGGTCGTCACCGCGCGCGACGCCCAGGCGCACACGGCGCAGGCCGCCACCTCGGTCTGGGTCACACAGCAGGGCGAACTCTGGTTCGGCGGCGAGAACCACGACCGCATGGACGTGCTGGCCGAGAAAAAGAGTTACGAGCCCGGTGAAACCGCGCGCTTTCAGGTGCGCATGCCCTTCCGCCAGGCCACGGCCCTGGTCGCGGTGGAGCGCGAAGGCATTCTGCACACCGAGGTGGTCGAGCTGCGCGGCGACGACCCCACCGTCAGCCTGAAGATCGACCCGGCCTGGGGCCCCAACGTGTACGTCAGCGTGTTGGCGCTGCGCGGGCGTTTGTACGACGTGCCCTGGTACAGCTTCTTCACCTGGGGCTACAAGACGCCGCGCGCCTGGTGGCAGGCGTTCTGGCACGACAGCAAGGACTACATCGCGCCGACCGCGCTGGTCGACCTCAGCAAGCCGGCCTTCCGCCTGGGCATGGCCGAAATCCGCATCGGCACCGCCCAGCACGCGCTGGCCGTGGCCGTGAAGGCCGACCAGGAGCGCTACCCCGTGCGCGGCAAGGCGCGCGTGACCGTGACCGTCAAGCGCCCCGACGGCCAACCCGCCGCCGGCGCCGAAGTCGCCCTGGCGGCGGTCGACCAGGCCTTGCTGGAACTGATGCCCAACCGCAGCTGGAACCTGCTGGACGCCATGCTGCAGCGCCGCGCCTGGGGCGTGGAAACCGCCACGGCGCAGATGGAAATCGTCGGCCGGCGCCACTACGGCCGCAAGGCCGTGCCCACGGGCGGCGACGGCGGCGGGCGCAGCCCCACGCGCGAGCTGTTCGACACGCTGCTGCTGTGGCAGCCCAAGGTCCAGCTGGACGCGCAAGGCAGCGCCGTGGTCGAGGTGCCTTTGAACGACAGCCTGACCAGCTTCCAGATCGTGGCCGTGGCCGACGAGGGCCTGGGCCTGTTTGGCACCGGCCAGACCACCATCCGCGCCACGCAGGACCTGCAGATCATCAGCGGCCTGCCGCCGCTGGTGCGCGAAGGCGACCAGTTCCGCGCCCAGCTCACGCTGCGCAACACCACGGCCCAGCCGATGAAGGTGGAAGTCACGCCGCGTGCCGCGCCGCTGGCGCTGGCGGCGCAGACCATCGACATCCCGGCCGGGGAAGCGCGCGACGTGCATTGGGACGCGACCGCGCCCGAACAGCCCACCACCGGCCGCGCCGACACGCTGCAGTGGGAGGTGGAAGCGCGCGACGTCTCGGGCACCGGCAGCGCCGGCGCGCGCGACGCGCTCAAGGTCAGCCAGCGCATCGTCCCCGCGGTGCCGCTGACGGTGCGCCAAGCCACGCTGGTGCAGCTGGCCGCGCCCTATTCCGTGGCCGTGGCCGCGCCTGCGGGCGCCTTGGCCGAGGGCGACGCCAAGACCGGCGCCAAGCGCGGCGGCGTGCAGATCGCGCTGCAGCCCAAGCTGGCCGACGGCCTGCCGGGCGTGCGCGACTGGTTCGCGCGCTACCCCTACAGCTGTCTGGAACAAACCACCAGCAAGGCGATTGGCCTGGGCGACGACAAGCTGTGGCAGCGCACCACGGCGCAGCTGCCCGGCTACCTGGACAAAGACGGCCTGGCCTATTACTTCCCGCCGCGCGGCGGCGAGACGCACCAGGGCAGCGACACGCTCACCGCCTGGCTGCTGGCCGCCACGCACGAGGCGGCGCAGCTCAACCCCGGCTTTGCCCTGCCCGAAGCCGCGCGCGCGCAGATGCTGTCGGGCCTGGCCAGCTTTGTGGAAGGCAAGATCGAGCGCAGCCACTGGTCGCCGCGCGAAGACCTGGACGTGCGCAAGCTCGCCGCGATCGAGGCGCTGTCGCGTTACGGCGCGGCGCGCCCCGGCATGCTCAGCAGCCTGACCATCGCGCCCAACCAGTGGCCGACCAGCGCGCTGATCGACTGGATGAGCATCCTGAAGCGCGTTCAGGGCATACCCAATCAGCGCGACCAGCTATTGAAAGCAGAGCAAATCCTGCGGGCGCGGCTGACGGTGCAAGGCACGCGCCTGGGCTTTTCGACCGAGCAGGACGACCACTGGTGGTGGCTGATGGCCGGCGGCGACGTCAACAGCGCCCGCCTGCTGCTGACGGTGATGGACAACCCCGCCTGGAAGGACGAGCTGGGCCGCCTGGTCACCGGCTTCATCGCGCGCCAGCAGAACGGCGCCTGGAACACCACCACCGCTAACCTGTGGGGCAGCCTGGCGCTGCAGCAGTTCTCGCGCCAGCACGAGTCCGAACCGGTCACCGGCAACACCCGCGCCACGCTGGGCAGCGCCTCCGCCGACATCGACTGGGCCAAGGTCACGCGCCGCACCGCCGCCGACGCGCAGGGCGCCCCCGCCAGCACCCGCATGGGCGCGCCTGCGGGGTCGGGCACGCTGACCAACAACCGCGCGCTGCTGCCCTGGGCCACCGGGGCCGATGCCCAATTGGCCGTCACCCACACCGGCACCGGCAAACCCTGGCTCACGCTGCAGGCGCTGGCCGCCGTGCCTTTGACGGCGCCGTTCTCGGCCGGCTACCAGATCAAGAAGACCGTCACCGCGGTGGAACAGGCCGACAAGCAACTGCCCGCCGGCCAGTATTCGCGCGGCGACGTGCTGCGCGTGACGCTGGACGTGACCGGTGCCAGCGACATGACCTGGGTGGCCGTCAGCGACCCGATCCCCACCGGCGCGACCATCCTAGGCGGTGGCCTGGGGCGCGATTCGACCCTGGCCGCGCTGGGCGAAAAGATCGGCCGCACCACCCTGCCCGCGTTCGAAGAGCGCAGCTTCGAAGCCTTCCGCGCCTATTACCAGTACCTGCCCAAGGGCACGGCCAAGCTGGAGTACACGGTGCGGCTGAACAACGCGGGCAGCTTCCAGCTGCCGCCGACCCGCGTCGAGGCGCTGTACGCGCCCGAGATGTACGGCGAGGTGCCCAACGCGCGCCTGTCCGTGAAAGCGCCGTGACCCGGGCGCGCGGCCCGGCGCGCCTTTGCCCGCGCGCCCTGACGGCGGGTGCGGCGCTTGGACGTCGCGGTGTGTGTCGCGGTGGGCGTCCAGCCAACGTTTTGAAGGTTTTCTACGCCCTGGCCCTACAGCCACCTGCGCGGGCAGCTATGAATAGCGTAGCATTCGACGGGTTTTCGCGACCGGCACCACCGCCGCAGCGCAGCGCCCCATGCGCCCCATGCGCCCCATGCGCCCGAAGCGCCCGAAGCGCCCCACGCACTTCAGGCCGCGGGCGCTTCCTCGTTGCGCATGCGCGCGTCCAGCAGCATGACGGTCTGGCGCGCCAGCAGCTCCAGCGTGCGCAGCTGCACCGGCGTCAGCTCGCGCGGCACCACGTCGGCCACGCTGACGGCGCCCAGCGACACCGACGCCGTCGCCATGAAGGGCGCGCCGGCGTAAAAGCGGATGTTCGGCTCGCCCTTGACCACCGCCAGCCGGCTGAAGCGCGGGTCTTCCAGCGCATCGGGCACGACCAGGGTGTCGGGCAGCCCGTTCACCGCCCAGTCGCAAAAGGATGCGCGGCGCGGCAGCTGTTGCAGCTCGGTGCCCACCACGGCCTGGAACCACACCGATTCACCATCCATCATCGACACGGCGGCCATCGGCGTTTCACAGATGCGGGCGGCGGTTTCGGCCACGTACTGCAGCGCCGACAGCCCGCGCGCCTGCAACAGGGCCAGGCTGCGGCGCTCAGACTCGTCGCGCGCGGCGCCGGGCGCGTCATCATCGTTCCAGTCGTCCATCTGCACGGTAGCGGCCCAGGCCGAATCGGGCGCTTGGGGCTGTTCCGTCGGTGCCCAGGCGCGGTCAGGCGCGGGCGATGGCGCGTCGGCGGGCTTCGCCGGCCTGGCCGTGCGCCCCGCAGCATCGTCGCGCATGGCGGGGGGCCCGCCTGCTGCCGGCGGGGCGCGTCGAAGCAGTTTGGCCAGCCAGTCGAACATGGTGGTGGGGTCTACAGTCTGTAGTTGGTCGGCGATCGGTAAATTCACGATGCCATTCCCACACAATTATTACTTACGTTTATTTACAGGGCCAGCCACGTACCAATGGCCCTACAGCCGCAAGGCATTCCCCTGCGCGCTGTGGGGGTGGTTGGGCGCGGTCGGGCAGCGGTCTGCGCCCGCGCGAGCGGCCACGGGCGCGGCCGCGAAGGCCGTCGCCCGTCCCCTCAGCGCCCTGCAGCGCCCCCGGTTGCCCCGCGCCGCCGCCGCCCTGCTCGCCCTGTCCGCGCTGATCGCCTCCCCTGCCCAAGCCCAGACCTTCGACGCTCTGCGCGCCGAATACCGCCCGTCCGACACGCAGATCCTCGACCGCCGCGGCGAGCCCCTGCAGCGCTTGCGCACCGACGCCAGCGTGCGCCGTGGCGACTGGGTGCCGCTGGCGCGCATCTCGCCCGCTCTGCGCCAAGCGCTGGTGCTGTCGGAAGACAAGCGCTTTTACGAACACGCGGGCGTGGACTGGCGCGCCGTCAGCGCCGCCGCCTGGGCCAACCTGTGGCACACCCGCACGCGCGGCGCCTCCACGCTGACGATGCAGCTGGCCGGCCTGCTGGACGACGATCTGCGCCTCGGAACTGGCGGGCGGTCGATCCGCCAGAAGATCGGCCAGGCCGTGATGGCCACACGGCTGGAAACGCAGTGGCGCAAGGACGAGATCCTGGAGGCCTACCTCAACCTCGTGCCCTTCCGCGGCGAGCTGGTCGGCATCGACGCGCTGTCGCGGACCCTGTTTGCCAAGGCGCCGCACGGCCTGCAGGATCATGAAGCCGCCATCGCCGCCGCCCTGGTGCGCGCCCCCAACGCCCGCCCGGCCCTGGTGGCCGAGCGCGCCTGCGGCGTGTTGCAGGACATGCGCGGCCCCAAGGCCAAGGTCGACTGCGTCGCGCTGGACATGCAGACCGAGATCGCCCTGTCGCGCCGCGCCTTCGCCCCCAGCGACGGCGTGGCGCCCCACGCCGCGCGCCGCGTGCTGGCCGCCTGGCGCGCTGGCCACAAGGACGAGCCCCTGCCCGCCAGCCTGCCCAGCACGCTGGACGCGCGCGTGCAGCGCCTGGCCCTGCAAACGCTGACGCAGCACGTCAAAGAGCTGCACGGCCGCAACGTCGAAGACGGCGCCGTCGTCGTGCTGGACAACGCCAGCGGCGACGTGCTGGCCTGGGTCGGCTCCACCGGCGCCTTGAGCGCTGCGGCCGAGGTCGACGGCGTGCTGGCCCCGCGCCAGCCCGGCAGCACGCTCAAACCCTTTCTGTACGCGCAAGCGATTTCCGAGCGGCGGCTGACGGCCGCGTCGCTCGTCGACGATTCGCCCGCCGCGCTGCAAACCGGTAGCGGCCTGTACATCCCGCAGAACTACGACCGGCGCTTCAAAGGCTGGGTGTCGGCGCGCACCGCGCTGGCGTCTTCGCTTAACGTGCCGGCCGTGCGCACGCTGGTCATGGTCTCGCCCGGCGCGTTCGCGCACCAGCTGCGCGCCCTCGGCATCGGCCTGCGCGAAGGCGGCGACTACTACGGCTACAGCCTGGCGCTGGGCAGCGCCGAAATGCCCCTGCTGCAGCTGACCAACGCCTACCGCGCGCTGGCCAACGGCGGGCGCTTCAGCCCCACCGCGCTGCTGCCGGGCGGCCCGGCGCCGCAGTTCAAGCCGGTGCTGGATGCGGCCGCCAGCTTCATCGTCGGCGACATCCTGGCCGACACCAACGCCCGCGCGCCCACCTTCGGGTCCGACTCGCTGCTGGCCACGCGCTTTTGGACCGCCGTCAAAACCGGCACCAGCAAAGACATGCGCGACAACTGGGCCGTCGGCTACAGCCAGCGCTACACCGTCGGCGTGTGGGGCGGCAACGCCAGCGGCGCCGCCATGGGGGACGTCAGCGGCACCAGCGGCGCCGCGCCCGTCTGGGCCGCGCTGATGCGCGCCCTGCACGGC
>JAEZWW010000060.1 GCA_023442945.1 Pseudomonadota bacterium
GGGCGGGCTCCCTCAAAACCCACAAATTCCCCCGGCGGCGGGGGCGCGGGCCAGGGGCTCCGCGCCAGGCGCCGACGCATTCAAATCCAGGGGGCGGCCCAAACGAGGCTTGGCCTCGGCGCACCCGTCGTCGGCGGGCAGACCCCGCACCGTGGCGCGGCACTGGCCAACAGCCCGTCCAGCAAGGCGACCGCACGGTCAACGAGAAGACCGGCCACCTCTGCCCACACAAGACAGAGGCCAGTCGTCACATGAAGTTCCCACCGCGCCCGCAGGCCTGGGAAGATTGTAGTCAGTGCTCGCTATCGTCCGGTACGCAAGTGTGAGCAGACTTCTGCAAACGTGACACGGCGGGGTCGATGCGTGCAGGCAGGCAGGTGGCGCGGCGCCTGGGTCGCGCGCTCAGGGGCGCCGCCCCGCGCCAGCGCCGGCGCCCCTGAGCAGCGGCACGCGGCCACGCAGCCAAAGCGGGCGGACCTGTTACGGGCACGCCGCCGCCGGGCGCCCGCACACCCGGTCACATCCTCGCCGCACGGTCACTTACATTTTGATAGCTGGTCGCGCAGGTGGTTGTAGGGCCAGAGGCAGAAAACGCAGGAAATCCATTCGGTTTGAGCCCGGCCAGCGGTATCGGCCCGAGCGCCCGTCCAACGGTTTCATGCGGCGGGTATCCGCATCCGCATCCGCATCCGCATCAAAAAGAATAGCTGCTCGCGCTGACGGTTGTAGGGCGTTTGGCCAAAACGCTCCTATCTTTTGGCGTGGCACGGCGCAGCGCCACCCGGCAGCCCTGGCCGTTTTTCGCCAGGAATGCGCTTTCAAATCGGTAGCTGGTCGCGCAGGCAGTTGTAGGGCTGGAGGGCCAAAACACCTCCAACCGGGCCAAGGCATCGACCGCGTCCGGCGTGGCCTTGGCGCCCCCAACACCCGGTCAGCGCCGACACCTGCGTTGCCAAGCCCTGCCCCCACGTCCGCCAGGGCGCTGCCGCGCGCCGGCGCGGCCCGGCCCGGCCAGCCGCCGATCAGTCCTGTCCGTGCTGGCGGCGCCAGGCGAAGCCGCCCAGGCCCAGGGCCAGCAGCACCAGCCCCCAGAAGCCGAGCGTGGGCACGGCGGCCAGGTCGTCGTCGTCCACCGTCACCGGGGCGCGGGGGTTGGCGCCCACGGTGTACCCGGCGCCGGGCCCCAGGACCAGCGTGGCGACGACCGCGCCGTCGCCTGGCACGGTGTTGGGCGTGGCGGTGATGGTGCAGGGGGCGCTGCTGCTGGCGCCCGCCGCCACCTGCAGCGACGCGCCGCAGGTGGTGGTGTAGCGCGGGTTGGCGCCCGGCGGTGTGAGGGTCAGGCTCAAGCCCCCGGCCGGCGCCGGGCTGCTGAGCGTGACGGTGCAGATCGACACTTGACTCGGTGAATCGGTCAGCTGCGTCGGCGTGCAGACCAGTTGCGCCGTGGGCAGCACGGCCGCCACGTCGTCGTTGCGCACCAGCACCGTGGCCTGCGCGGGCGTACCCAGCTGGTAGCCGCTGCCGGCGGGCGGTGCGGCCAGTGCCAGCGTGGCGGGCACATCGCCGTCGCCGGGCACGGTGTTGGGCGTGGCGGTGATGGTGCAGGTTTCGCTGGTCTTGCCGGGCGCCAGCGCGATGCTGGTGCCGCAGCTGGTCTGGTAGCGCGCGTTGGCGGCGGGCGGGACCAGCCCCACGGTCAAACCGCCTGCGGGTGCGGGGTAGTCGGACGCGATGGTGCAGATCGCGGTGTTGCCCGGGGAGTCGAACAGCTCGGTCGGCGTGCAGCGGAGGCTGACGGTGTACAGGTCGTCGTCGTCGATGCGCACCGTGGCCGACGTGGGCGTGCCCAGCTCGTAGTCGGCCAGCGGGTCGGGCGGGGCCAGTGCGACGGTGGCGTCGACAAAGCCATCGCCCGGCACGGTGTTGGGCGCGGCGGTGATGCTGCAGGGCGCGCTGGTCTGGCCGGCCGGCACCGTCAGGCTCGGGCCGCAGGTGCTGGTGTAACGCGGGTTGCCCGGCGGCGGCGTCAGCGCCACCGCGACGCCGCCGGCCGGGGCCGGCTGGTCCAGCGTGACGGTGCATTGCGACACGTTGCTGGCCGCGTCGACCAGGTTGGTCGGCGTGCACTGCAGCGTGGCGACGAACTTGGGCAGACAGGCGGCGGCATCGGCGCTGTCGGACGTGGCGGTCGCCTGCGATGCCCCCACGGTGCCCGCGGGAACCGCCATCACGCGGGTTTGCGCGCCAAACAAGGTGCGCCCGTAAAACGCCATCTCGGCCGGGTCGTTGATGAATCGGGCCGCCGCACCGAACGGCGTGGCGCCCAGCCCGGTCCGCAGCGTTTCCACCGCACCGGTGGCCAGGTTGAATCGGTAGCTTGCCGATGTGCCTGTCAGCGGGTTGCCGCTGGTCGCGATGCCATACGCCCACTGGCCGGCAGCGTCGATCGCAAAGTCACCCGACTGCGCGCCAGGCAGGTTGGCCTGGAGTTGCAAGGTGCCCAGGTACTGCGGCGGGTTCTGCGTCACGTCGATGCGGTAGACCACCGGAAACGGCCCCGTGGCACCCGTGCGCAGGTTCTGGAAATTGGCCAGGTACATGACGCCGGTCACCGGGTCGATGTCGGCCGCGTTGAAGTTCGGCCCCTGCCGCAGATCGATGGCGCCATTGACCTGCGTCGCGGGGTCGTTGGCCACCGTGCGGAAAGTGCCCAGGCCTTGCACGATGCCCAGGTTGTCCACGCCGTCACGGCCGTAGCGGAACATCTCGTAATAGCGCGTGTGAGTGCGCCATTCGTTGCCCGGCGCCGTCCAGGTATTGCCCTGCAAGTCCCAGCCCGCCTCGGTCGTGCCAACGGCGCGCATGGCGTAGATGTAGCCGTCCTTGCCCATGCCACCGGCCACCGTGGCCCCGGACGCGGGCGACAGGTCGCGCGGCGAGACGGGCGGTGCCGTGGCGCCGTCCCAGATCGTGGTGGCGGTGACCGCGCCCGTGGCGGGCACCGTGGCCAGGTCCAGGATGGTCTTGGGCGCGGTGTTGGCCGTGCCCGGCTCCATGTAGCGCATCAGGTAGAACTGCGACGGCTTGGCCGGGTCGGCCGAACAGCGTGGCAACGGCGCCCCGGCGGCGGACCAGGCCAGGGGCGTCAGCGCCAGCGCTGTCATGCCTGCCCCGATGCTTTTTAGAAACGTGGGCACGCGCCCCACGCGGCGCCTTGCCGACAACCTGACATCGCCCACCATGTTTTGCTCCCTGTGACCGTGCGCTGGCTGCATCGCCCCTGCATCGCTTATTCGATGCACCGAAGACCGCGCAACGGTCTGAATGCTTTTGTACTCTTTCACATCTTAGTTTGTCAATTCACACCCAGCCCCCACCCCCCTGAACAGGGGGTGGGATGGCGCTGCATGCGATCGCAAGCCGAGCGATGACAGTGAAACCCGACGCGACACCCCGGCGCGGGGCCAGCGCCCATAATCCGCCGCATGCCCCGCCCCAGCCAACTCCTGCACCCGCAGCGCGAGCCCGCGCCCACCCGTCCCGCCGCCACCGTGCTGCTGTTGCGCGATGGCGAACAGGGGCTGGAAGTGCTGATGACGCGCCGCTCGATGACGGCCAGCTTCGCCCCCGGCGCCTACGTGTTCCCCGGCGGCGGCATCGACGCGGCCGACGCCCAGGCCCACACCCAGGCCACGCGCCGCCCGACGCAAAGCGACCTGCACCTGACGCAAGCCATCGCCGCGATCCGTGAGAGCTTTGAAGAGCTGGGTGTGCTGCTGGCGCGCCACAGCGACGACGGTACGCCCGCCACCGCCGCCGACCTGGCCGCGCTGGACCGCCACCAGCCGCTGGTGCCGCAGTGCGTCGCGCGCGGGCTGACGCTGGCGGCGGCCGACGTGTACGTGCTGGCGCACTGGATCACCGACCGCGATTTGCCGCGCCGCTTTGACGTGCCCTTCCTCGTGGCGCGCATGCCCGACGGCCAAGTCCCCGTGGCGGACGAGGCCGAGCAGTTCGAGCCCGTGTGGGTGCGCCCGGCCGATGCGCTGGCGCGGCACGAGGCGGGCCAGTTTTTCATCATCTTCCCGACCATCCGCACGCTGGACCGGCTGAAGTCGTACCCCGACGTGGCCAGCGTGCTGGCCGCCTGCGCCAGCGAAAAACCGCTGTGGACCAGCAGCCCGCGCGCCGGCTGGCTGGCCGGCCAGGACGCGCGCTACATGGAGCACGAATCGCCCTTCGGCGAGCTGGAGCTGGTCAGCCCCGACGGCCAGCAGGTGCACCACCTGGACTGGCAGGCCGAACAGCCCGTGGCCCTGCTGAAGAACGTGCAGCGGCTGACCGCGCCCAACCCCGGCTTCATGACCGGCCCGGGCACCAACAGCTACCTGGTGGGCGACCCGCGCACCGGCTACATCGTGATCGACCCGGGCCCGGCCGACCCGGCGCACATCGAACGCCTGTGGCGCGCCGCCGGCGACAAGATCCGCTACATCGTCTGCACCCATTCGCACGCCGACCATTCGCCCGGCGCCCAGCCGCTGCAGGCGCTGTGCAGCGAGCCCAAGCCGCCCATCCTCGGCCTGTCGTCGCAACCCACGGCGCGCGCCAACAGCGAGTTCACGCCCGACCGGGAGCTACAAAATCAGGAGCTGCTCGCGCTGTCTGCTGTAGGGCCAGAGGGCGAAATCACCCACACTTTGCGGGTGGAGCACACGCCCGGCCACGCCGCCAACCACCTGTGCCTGGTGCTGCAGGAAGACGGCCTGCTGTTCTCGGGCGACCACATCCTGAACGGCAGCACCACCGTGGTCGACCCGCCCGACGGCAACATGAACGACTACCTGGATTCGCTGGACCGGCTGGCCGCCATTTCGGCAGGCGAAGGCGTCGACTTCATCCTGCCCGCGCACGGCTACGTGCTGGGCAGCGCAGGCGACGTCATCGCCCACCTGAAGCAGCACCGCCTGGCGCGCGAAGCCAAGGTGCTGGCCGTGATGCGCGCCGACCCCAGCGGCAGCATGGACGACTGGGTCGCCAAGGCCTACGACGACGTGCCGCCGCGCGTCTGGCCGGTGGCCAAGCGCTCGCTGCTCGCGCATGTCGAGCGCATCCAGGCCATGCAGCCGGGCAACGACTGAGCGGCCGCCCGGTTGCGGCGCGCAGGGACCCTGCGCGCGGGCAGGCGCACGCCACGGCGCGGCCGGTGCGCGCCGTCTGGGCAACTTCCGCCCGCTACACTGCCCGCCAAAACCACAAATCCGAGGGAAGCAGGCCGTGACGACATCCAACCCGCTGGGCGCAGGCCCCGAGCCGGTCAAAAAACCCAGCGTTGAGGCGCACCCGGTCACTTTCACCGGCACAGGGGGCGAGTATTTCCGCGTCTGGATCGTCAACGTGCTGCTGTCGATCATCACGCTGGGCATCTACACGCCCTGGGCGCGGCGGCGCACGGCGCAGTACTTCTACAGCCATACCGAAGTGGCGGGCAGCCCGCTGGAGTTCGTGGCCGAGCAGCGGCGCATGGTGTTCGGCTTTCTGGCCTTTGCCGGCCTGTACCTGGCCTACCAGCTGGCGGCCGAGACCGGGCAGCAGCTGGCCGCCGGCATCTTGCTGTTCGGCTTTGCCGCGCTGACGCCCTTTTTGTGGGCCAGCGCCATGCGCTTTCGCCTGGCCGCCACGCGCTGGCGCGGCATCCGCATGGCCTTCACCGCCAGCTGGAAAGAGGTCTACCTGGCCAGCTGGCCGGTGTTCGCCATCGCGGCGATCTGGGCGGCCGTGTTCTTCATCGGCGCCGCCATCTCGCCGCAGCCGCCGATCGGCGTGGCCGGGGCCGAGCGCCCCATGCCCCTGCCTGCCGAAACGCCCGCCGTCTTTGCCCTGGGCGGCCTGGGCCTGGTGCTGACGCTGCTGTGCGTCATCCGGCTGGAATACAACTACCGGCGCCTGTTGGTGGCGCGCGCGCGCATCGGCGGCCAAGTCGGCCGCTGGAAGCCGGTGTACATGGATTTCGTCAAGGTCTGGCTGGCCACGGCGCTGTTTTTCGTGATCGCCCTGGTGGTGGTGGGCCTGACGTTCAGCACCGTCACCGTGGGGTTGAGCTACGTGGCCAACAAATGGCTGGGCAACAACATCGTGGTGGCGATCCTGGTGGGCTTTCTGGCCTTCGTGGTCATCATCGTGCTGATGTTCCTGCTGACCATTCCGGCGCGCGCCTTCCGCGAAGCGCGCATGTTCCAGCTGGTGTGGAACAACATCGGCCTGACGCAGATCGTGCGCACCAAGACCGCGCTGAAGACCGGGGCCTACGTCTGGTTGAAGGTCAAGAACACGCTGCTCAGCGTGTTCACGCTCGGCTTTTACCGCCCCTTCGCCATCACCAGCGAATACGCCGCGCGCGTCGGCTCGGTCACGCTCTACATCAAGGGCGGCACCGACCAGCTGGTGGGCGAGCTGGTCAAGCAGCAAGGCGCCTTTGGCGACGCCGCGGCCGACGCCTTCGGGCTCGATTTGATCGGCTGACGCACCGAAGCACCGCGTCATGCCCGCCGCCGCCCCCGCCGACGCGCCCCGCGTGCTGTCCGCCCAGTGGTTCGATGGGCGCAGCTCGCGCGCGCGGCCGGTGCAGATCGCCCTGCAGCGCGGCCCGGACGGTGCCCGCCTGCACCTGCGAGCGCTGGACGGCGAGCGCGAGCGGCTGAACCTGGCGCCGGATGAAGTCGGCTGGCCCGAACGCTGGTCGGCCCGGCGCGCGCCCCCGCGCGTGGCGGTGGACCTGGGCGCGCACGGCAGCCTGCAGGTCGACGACGTCGCCGGCTGGCAGGCCGCGCTGGCCGCCGCGCACCACCGCCGCAGCTTGGCCGAACGCATGCAGACGCAGTGGCCGGTGCTGCTGGGGGTGCTGCTGGTGGCGGGGGCCGGCGTGTGGGCCTTTTACCGCTGGGGCACGCCCTGGGCGGCGGCGCAGATCACGCGCCATGTGCCCGTCGGCTGGGAGCTGGCGCTGACCGACCGCGCGATGAAGGAAATTGACGAACAGTACGTCAAGCCCACGCAGCTGCCCCCCGCGCGGCAGGAAGCGCTGCGCGCCGAATTCAACCAGCTGGTGGCCGCCATCGACCCGGCGCAGCGCCGCTACAGCGACTACCGTCCCCGCTACCGGCTGGAATTTCGCTCCGGCATGCCGTCCAACGCCTTCGCCTTGCCCGGCGGCACCATCGTCATGACCGACGCCATGGTGAAAGACGCGGCCGAGATCCCGGGCACCGGCGACCCGGCGCTGCTGGGCGTGCTGGCGCACGAGATCGGCCACGTCGAACACCGCCACACCACGCGCATGGTCGTCGAGCAAGGCGTGCTGAACGCCGGCCTGGGCCTGGCGCTGGGCGACGTGTCCACGCTGGTGCAGATGGGCGCGTCGGCCCTCACCGGCCTGGCCTACCGGCGCGGGCACGAGATGGAATCCGACTGCTACGCCGTCGGCCTGATGCGCCGGCGCGGGCTGCCGGTCGCGCCGATGGCCGATCTGCTGCAGTCGCTGGACCAACGCTGGCGCGACAGCGACGAGGACGAATCGGACGAGCCGGAATCGGCGGCTTCTGCCGCTGCCGCGGCATCGGCTGCGTCCGCCGCTAAGCCAGCGCAAGCCAAGGCGTCTGCCCCGCGGCGCCGCGCCTCGCAGGCCGCGCCCGGCGAGGCGCGCAAGGGCCCGTCCTTCGACTGGCTCAGCACCCACCCCGACACCGACGGCCGCGCGGCACGCCTGAAGGCCGGCGCGGGCTGCTGAGACGGGCGCGGCGCCCGCGTCCGGCCTTGTTACGGGGTCGGGCGCGGCGAAAATTACTATCACTTTGCTAGCTGCTTGCGCAGATGGTTGTAGGGCCAGAGGCCTGAAACACTTGAAAATCGCCGATCCGAGCCCGGTGCAGCCCTGGGCGCACCAACCACCGCTGCGGCCAGCCCATCCGACCGCAGCGCTTCCGCCGTCGGCGCCGCCCCTGCCGCCCACCTGACAGGGCAGAGCGTCACACCCAGCGCCCTGCTTTCACTGTCGACGCCTGCAGGTTCTCAAAGATCCTGCAAGTTTTCTCGAACGTGCAAATGAAAAGCGCCCGCACAGTGCGCGGGCTTTGTCGTTTTTCTTGGAGTGACCGCTATCGGCCATGAGCCGTCACTGATGGAGTTAAGAAGCTGAGATTCAACGCCCAGGTTAACCGGCGACGGAACCGAAGGCGGAGGGCACCGACACTGGCCATGAAAATGCCGAAGGCATGGTCAGTGTTGGCGTCCGCGTTGAACCGACGGTTAGGTTTTCACGCGTAGGCAATGGCGATGGGGGTTGCTTATTCATCGGTCTTGACGTTGGATGCTGAGGGCTTATTGTCTCGACTTGCATCAATGACGACAACGGATTTTGATCCAGCAAGCTTTAGCTCATTCAAAATGCGTACGGTCTTTGCAAGCTCAACATCCGAAAAGCACATGATGACTTTGATGGATTGCTTTGTTTGATTTGCCGCCTCATAAACCGCGACTTGATTCTCCAAGTTTTGCCTAAGCTTAGAGTTACTTGCGAGCTTGAATTCGACGAGGGTGCTATCTTTTGAGCCTCTGGATATTTTGTAGTCTACTGGACCTCTCCCGTTATTTACCTCACTATTTACGTCATCTTGGGCGGCATACCAAGTGAGGCGGAACATAAGTTGAAGGTCAGATTCACGCTTAACGGGCTGGCCTTTGACATAAAAAACTCGATAGCCGTCATTGTTTTCGATCACTTGCTTAAGGAAGTGAACTCGCTTGATCGTTTCATCGAACGTCCCACTTTGCGCTGCATAGAAATTCTTCTCAGAATGAAGCTTTGTGATTAGACTGCTAACTTGACGAATGAAAACTGATTCTGTTTCCTTGATCTTCTCATCGCTGATCTTTACAGCGTCTGCACCGTTATCCTCTTTGAACTTGATGTAATAGTCGATGAGTTCCGGGAATTTTCTAAGTGTGGCCGCAACTGCTCGATTTATGTCTTTTTGATTTGCATCGCCAGGAATTTGTCGGGCAAGATACTCGTTGACTTGGCTGCGAAGAACTTCGTTCGGCAGCGATGCGGATACTTCGTCGAAGTCGCCGATGAGATCATGCTTGTTTATCCACGCCTCATCCTTGGTGAGGATGTCTTTTGGTGTTAGCAAGACAAAGTCGCCGTCGATAAACGGCAATTCGTAGTGCGCGGTCTGCCAGCTGCGCGTTTCGTAATTGAACTTTGTGTGGGTTACTGGGACGCGTTTGATTCTGTTTGCCGGTAAATGTTGTTTTGCAAATGTTTGCGTGTAATCGCAAAGAAAACCTTTGATTAGGTTTGTTGCGAAGTCGCTGATATTGTCTTTTCCCACACCATCTTTAATTAGGCAGAGCTTTTCAAGATGGCTGCTCTTGGTGATTTTCTCTTCTCCAAAATCTCTGAAGATTGAGTGAAGATTGTCGTTGAGTGCCGTGCTAAATGCTTGACCAAGCCCGGAGCCTCCATTTCCAACTTTGCTGTACCCCAGCCAAGTTTGCTTTACTTCTGGGAATCTGAACCATGATCTCAAAAGCCCGGGTGATATATCGCCTTCTGCCGACATCTCGCGCAAGAATCGGACGTATTTTATGATTCCGGAGTGAAGATGTTGATATTCTGGCTTATCACTATTAAATAGCAAAAATGGATCAATGAATACCGGAAGGTCGTTAATTAGCGAAACATTGAAGGCGCCGTATGCGTCTAGCACTTCAGGCGGGACACCAAAGTAATCAGAGAAATAGACGCTAACCTGCATTTGTTTCCTTCAATGTTCTGCTGGTCACTTGGCTTGGCTAAGGAAACCTAACGTAATGTAGACCGCACCAAGCCGCAGGCCATATCTGGCGCTTGCGATCTAAATTGGCGCGAAAAGAACACGGACACGGGCTTGTAGCTTGGCTTTGCCGCAGGTGTTCTGTATGAAAATGCAGTACTAAATTCAGCTATGAAACCCGCCTCCCCTCCTTTGTTACGCACCACACGGTTGCTGAACCAAGACCGAGAGAATTCTTTGCAAACACTATAGCCTGAACCCGGTGTTGGGCCATGCACAGTAAGCTTCATACATCATAGATGACAGCTTTGCGGCTCAGGGTCGGAAGCGGCCATTTGGCGGTAGGAAATTGGCATCATTCAGAGAATTTCCCCCCAAAGAATTCTCGTTGAAGATGCAAAGTCCGTTGTTTTAGCCAGAGGCAGTTTGCATTGCTTTTGAGAATCTACAACGCGCCCGACACCGTGGCCGCAGCGGTGGGATAGCAGCTGTCAAAGCATGCGTACCAAGCGCTACATCTTGGATAGCTGACCGCGCAGATGGTTGTAAGGCTGGAGCCATTTTTTTGGGAAATTCTCCGGCGCCAGAAGCCCTGCCCTGACGCAGCACGCGTCAGCCCCGCCGCGCGCCAAGCGGTTTCCGCGTTTACATTTACCTACATTACCGGGTACCCATGCCGTGCCCGGTGCAAGGGTAGGAATAACGCCATGGCTTCGTCACGCGCCACCACCGCAGTGGCCCCCCCGCCGCTGCGCCCCGCCAAGCGGTCCATTCAGCCGTTCCGGGTGACGTTCACCGGCGTGGGCGCCGAGTACTTCCGCGTCTGGGTCGTCAACGTGCTGCTGTCGATCGTGACGCTGAGCCTGTACACGCCTTGGGCGCGGCGGCGCACCGCGCAGTATTTCTACGGCCACACCTTCCTGGCGCACAGCCCGCTGGAGTTTGTGGCCGAGATCCGGCGCATGGTGTTCGGCTTTCTGGTGTATTTCAGCCTGTACGCGGCGTACGAACTGGCGTCGTACACCGAGCAGAAGATGGCCACCACCCTGCTGGCCGGCGGCTTTGCCGTGCTGACGCCGTTTGTGTGGGGCAGCGCCATGCGCTTTCGCTACCGCGCGACGCGCTGGCGCGGCATCCGGCTGGCCTTCGTGGCGTCGTGGAAAGAGGTGTACCTGGCCTCGTGGCCGGTGTTTGTCATCGCCGCCCTGTGGGTCGGCCTGTATTTCGCCATTCAGACGTGGGCTCCGCCAGGGACGCCGCCGCCGGAACCGGCCACCTGCCCGCGCCCCCCGCCGGACAAGGTGAGCGCACTGGCCCAGTGCCTGATGCAGTCGGCCAGCCCCGCTACCCTTTTCCGCCTGTGGAGCGCAGCATCGGCGACCCCGCTGTGGCTGGGCGTGGCGCTGGCGCTGCTGCCGGCCCCGCTGTGGGCGGCCATCGGACTGGTGCTGCTGCTGACACTGCTGTGCGTGATCCGGCTGGATTTCAACTACACCCGGCTGCGCATCGCGCGCGTGCGGCTGGGCGGGCACCTCGGGCGCTGGAAGCTGCCGTACGTCGCCTTCGTGAAGGTGTGGCTGGTGGCGGTGGGCATCTTGCTGCTGTCGCTGGCCGCCTTGATCGCCGTCATCGTGGGCGTGGTTGCCATCGTGCGCGACGCGCCCTGGGTGGACGACTACCTCGCCGACGGCGCGCAGGGCATGGGCTGGTTCGTCCTGAGCGTCCTGGTGATGTTGGCGACCGTGTTGGGCCTGGTCCTGGCCAGCCTGCCTGCGCGCGCGTGGCGCGAAGCGCGCCTGTTCCACCTGGTGTGGAACCACGTCGGCCTGGGCCAGATCGCGCGCACGCGCTCGTCGCTGCGCACGGGCGCGTATGTGTGGCTGCGCTTCAAGAACGTCGCGCTGGCCTTCCTGACGCTGGGTTTTTACCGCCCCTTCGCCCTGACCAGCGAGTACGCGGCCAAGGCCGAATCGGTCACGCTGTACGTCAAAGGCGATCTGGACCAGCTGCGCGGCGAGCTGGTGCCCGAGCAAGGCGGCATCGGCGACGCGGCGGCCGATGCGTTTGGGCTGGATTTGATCGGCTGATGGGGGGCCGCCGCGCGGCCAGCGCATGCCGCCAGCGCAACCATCCCGCCACCGCCTGACAAGCGGGACGCCAGGCCCTGCGCTCTGCCCGCACCGCCGCCGCTGCGCCAAAAGTCCGCGGGCAATGCAGGCTTCCTGCTACTTATTCGATAGCTGGCCGCGCTGGTGGCTCTAGGGCCAAAGCACTTTTTGGCACTGAAACAGGGCTGATGGTGTTGTCAGCCCAAGCTTGCGCCAGTCCCCCGCGACCCATCGGCCCCGGCGCAGCGCGCCCGCCTGGGGCTGGCTGCCCGGGTGAACGCGCAACGAACGCGGGCGACCTCACCCGCGCTCCGCGCTCAGGCGGCGCGCCAACGGCGCCGACCCAGCAGCGCCAGCAAGCCGGCCAGGAGAGCCAGGGCCCAGGCGCCCAGCGTCGGCACGGCGACCGGCGGTGCAGCGGCCAGCGGGCCGGTGGGGTCGGCGATCACGCCATCGGCGGCGTCGCCGTCGCCCACCCCACCGTCGGTGATCGTGAAGCTGGCGCTGTTGCCGCTGACGGCCAGGCCGGGGGGCGCGAACCAGGTGGAGGTGGCGGCACCCACGGTTTCCAGACCGTACTTGCCGTAGTCGCCGACGGCCTGCGGCCAGGTGACGGTCATCGTCACGGTGCTGCCGGTGTCGCAACCGGTCAGGCGGAAGCGGAACATGCCCTGCGGCAAGACCTTGCCCGGTGGCGGCGGCGCCGACGCCGCTTCAAAACCGGTGCCCGCTGCGTCAAAGCCGCAGGCCGCGCCGCCGCCGGTGAAGCTGGCGCTGGCCGGCCCGGGTGTGCCGCCCGCTGCGGGCACGGTGGTGCCGCTGAAGCTCTTGATGCCGTCGATCGCCACCGCTTGCGTGACTTGCGTGGCCGGTGAATAGCTGGCGTCGCCCGCCTGGTTGGCGGCCAGCGTGCAGGTGCCGGACGCGACCATGGTCACCGTCGTGCCCGCGACCGTGCACACCGCGGTGGTCAGCGACGAATAGGTGATGGGCCGTGCGGGGTCGGCGGGGGCGTCGCTGGTGGCCGTTGGGTTGATGGGAAAGGTGCCGGCGCTGGCGAAGGTGTGGCTGGCCGGGCTTTGCGCCGGGAAGGTCAGCGTTTGCGCAGCCTTGGCCACGGTCAGGGTGTAGGCCACGGTGGCGTCGAACGGGGCGCCGGTGCCGGTGCTGCTGTCCCTGGCCCGGATGCTGAAGCTGAAGTCGCCGCCCGCCGTGGGCGTGCCGCTCAGCACCCCGCTGGCGCTGAGGGCCAGGCCCGCCGGCAGCGCCCCCGCGCTGACCGTGTAGGTGTACGGCCCCGTGCCGCCGCTGGCCGTCAGTGTCTGGCTGTAGGCGGTGCCCACTGCCGCCGCCGGCAGGGTGGCAGGCGTCAGGGTGATGGTGGGCGCTGCCACCGTCAGGGTGTAGGGCCGGGTGCCGCTGAACGGGCCGGCGCCGCCGCTGCTGTCGCTCGCCAACACCGTGAAACTGAAGCTGCCTGCCGCCGTGGGCGTGCCGCTGATCACCCCGGCACCGGACAGCGTGAGCCCCGCCGGCAGAGCCCCGGCCACGATGCTGTACTGGTACGGCGCCGTCCCGCCGCTGGCCGTCACGGTCTGGCTGTAAGCGCTGGCGACCGACGCACCGGGCAGCGTGGCAGGCGCCACGGTGACGGTGGGCGGGCCAATGACCAGCGTATAAGGCCGCAGCACCGAAAACGGCGCGCCAGCGCCCGTGGTGCTGTCGGTGGCTCGGACGGTGAAGTTAAAGGTGCCGCCGGCGGTGGGCGTGCCACTCAATGCCCCGGCACTGCTGAGCGTCAGCCCCGCGGGCAGCGCGCCCGCTGCAACGGCATAGGTGTAGGGCGCTGTGCCGCCGCTGGCGGTGAACGATTGCGTGTAAGGGCTGGCCACCGCGCCGTTCGGCAGTGTGGCGGGCGTCAGGTTGAGCGTGGGCGGCACCACCGTCAAGGTGTAGGCGCGGCTGCCCGTGTACGGCCCGGCGCCGGTGCTGCTGTCGGTCGCGGTGACCGTGAAATTGAACGTGTTCGACGCCGTCGGCGTGCCACTCAGCACCCCGGCCGAGCTGAGCGACATCCCCGGTGGCAAGGCACCGGCCGTCACGGCGACGGTGTAGCCCGCCGTCCCGCCGCTGGCCGAGAGGGTCTGGCTGTAGGCCGCGCCAGCGGTGGCGGCGGGCAGGCTCGCCGGCGCCACCGCGATGGTCGGCGGATTGACCACCAGCGTGTAGCCGCGGCTGCCGGTGTGCGGGGCACCGGCGCCGGTGCTGCTGCTCGTGGCGGTCAAGGTGAAGTTGAAGCTGCCGCCCGCCGTCGGCACCCCGCTGATGATGCCGGCGCTGGACATGCTCAGGCCCGCGGGCAGCGCGCCAGCCGTGATCGCGTAGGTGTAAGGGGCAATGCCGCCCGTGGCGGTGGCGACCGACTGGCTGTAGGCCGCGCCCACAGTGCCTGCGGGCACGCTGATCGCCGCGAGGGTGACGGTCGGGGGCGTCACGGTGAGCACGTAGGACTGCGAACCCGGGTTGGCGCCCGCATCCGTGGCGGTGACGGTGATCGGGAAGTTGCCCGCGGCACTCGGGGTGCCCGACAGCACCCCGCTGATCGTGTTGAAGACCAGCCCCGCGGGCAAGGCCCCCGACAGCGTGTAGGTGTAGGGCGCCGTGCCGCCGCTGGCCGTGACGCCCTGGCTGTAGCTGGCCCCGACCAAGCCCGACGGCAGGACCGCAGGTGTCAGTGTGATCGTGGGCGGACCCACCGGCGTGCGGGTATTGACGATCTGCGTCACGGCGCCCACGACCTTGAGTGCCACCTCATAGTCGTAGGTGACGCCGCCCGCGGTGGCGCGGAAAGTGAAACCCATGTAGTTGTCGGCCCCGCGGGAGCCGCCGTCCGCGCCGTTCTGGCTCAGGTTGATGACGTTGCTGAGGCCGCAGGCCTGCAGGTCGGCCACGGTCACCGGTCCGCCCGAGGGCGGGGTGCCGGGCGGGCTGCCCGGCGGCACGTATAGGGGGTAGTTCTGGATGCTGTTGCCGTTCCAGATCGTTCCGCCGGCCTGGCGGTCGTAGTACAGGAAATTGACGAAGGCCGTGCCTGAACTGGACTGCATCACGAAGTTGACGGGGCAGCCGGTGCCGACGATCTGGTCCAGGGTCGAGAAATTGCCGCCCAGCGCGTGCGACACGGAGGGCAGTGCCAACGCCAGCGCGCCCGCCGCTGCGGCGCGCCGCAGCCAGCCGCCCAAGCGCCTCGGCCGTGAGGAGGGGGGTGGGGCGACACGAACATCGCCGGCCGACGCGCAGATCTGGCGCCACACTGATTGAAGGACCTTCCACATACCCTGCGCCTCTTGTCTCTCGTGCACTGCTTTTTTCTGAACGAACAGGAACCCATCCAGGCCCTGCCCACGGCACTACGCCGCGAAGTATAGAAACATTTTCAGCATTCAAACACAAATATTTACATACTAGCAGCCTGTTTATAAATCGACCTAAACATATGTTTTGTTTGACCTGACAAGCCACGAGCTGGGCGGGCGATGGCAGGTCACGCCCATGGCCCTCAGGCGCCGCACGAGTGAACAGCTGTCCGCCGTGGCACTCGGTCACGCAGGAACAGGGGCCGGACGCGCTGCCTCGGGTTCAACGGGCGTGTACGCGCACGCGCGGCCACCGCCGCAGAGGGCGCGCCGTGAAAAAAAGAAAAACAGGTTTTGCCCTAGAACCAACAGCGCAGGCAGCTCGCTTTTTTATAGCGATTGATCGGCTGCGCCCCGGGACCGGGAGAAAGAAAAGTGTGAAGTCCGCCGATACGCCGGATTCTGTGCGTGCCCGGTTGCCCGGTCACGTGACCGCCATCAATCTGGGCCGGGGGTCGCCCACCCGGCTCGGTGCCACCTACCCGCCAGCTCAGCGGAACCACCTCAATACTGGCCTACTTGGTGTTGCTGCGCGCAGAGATTGCCCGTTTCACCCACCTTGGATGCTCGTACCTTCGGCTTTCGCCTCCGGTGCGGCACCCAAGGTGACTCGTCTCTGTTGCTCTAATCCTCACCTCACGGTGGAGAGCCGTTAGCTCCTGCGCTGTCCTTTGCAGTCCGGACGTTCCTCCAGTGCGCTCTTTCGAGACTTGCACCAGCGGCGGTCTGGCGGACTTCACGGGCGCGATTATCGCCGCTCGGCCGCGCCGGGGCCGCAGAACTCGCGCCGGTACTGCTCGGGCGTGACGCCCGCTTCGCGCTGGAACATGGCGATGAAGGCCGACGCCGTGCTGTAGCCCAGATCAAAGCCGATCTGCTGCACCGTGTCACCCGCCTCCAGCGCGTCGATGGCGCGCAGAAAGCGCAGGCGCTGGCGCCAGTCGCCCAGGCTCATGCCCAGCTCGCGCTGGCAGTGGCGCGCCAGCGTGCGCTCGGTCAGGTGGACGCTGGCCGCCCAGTCGGCGACCGAACGCGCGTCGGCCGGGTCGGCCTGCAGCGCGTCCAGCACCTGCACCAGCGCCGGCGTGCTGGCGCCGGGCAGGTAGCTGTGCTGCACCGGTGCCTTGGCCAGCTCGTCCACCACCACCTGGACCAAGCGCAAGTCGGCTGGCGCTTCGGGCACACGGACGTCCCGCGCCGCGAGGTCGGCCACCACGGCCTTGACGATGGGACTGACGCGCAGGATGCAGGCCTCGCCCGGCAGCGCCGCGCTCAGGGCGGGGGCGACGTACAGGGCCCGGTACTGGATGGCATGGCGCAGCGTGCTGCTGTGCGGCACGCCCGCCGGCACCCACACCGCCTGCTGGGGCGGGGTCAGGAAATGCGCCCCGGGCACTTCCAGCTCCATCGTGCCGTGGGCGGCGTAGTTCAGGTGGCCCCAGCTGTGGCTGTGCCAATCGGCGCGCGAGCCGGCACTGAATTCGTCGTAACGCAGGTAGTACGGCGCCTTCAGGCGTTCGACATCGACGATGGGCAAATTGCGCGCTTGCGCGCGCTGCGGCGAGGTGCGGCGCTGCGGGCGCGGGGCGGCCGAGGTCGTTGGGGCGGTCATGGCGGGGGATGTCGGCAGGAGAAGGTCTGAAACGCGGCACGGTTTGTCCGAATCGCGCTATATGCAACGCATCGGCCAATGCGAGGATACAGGCCATTGAGGAAACCTGTCATGAATGCCCTGCTTCTCCCCCTGACCGCCGTGCTGATCTGGGCCGCCAACACGGTCGTCAGCAAGATGGCCGCCGGCGCCATCGCCCCGGCCGAAATCAGCTTCTACCGCTGGGCGCTGGCCGCCCTGCTCTTCACGCCGCTGGCGCTGCGCCCGGCGCTGCGCAACTGGGCCGCGATCCGGCCGCAGTTGCCGCGCCTCTTTGTGCTCGGGTTTCTGGGCATGGTGGTCTACCAGTGCCTGGCCTACTACGCCGCGTACATGACCACGGCCACGCACATGGGCATCATCGGCTCGCTCACGCCGATGATGGTGTTGGCGCTGTCGATCGGGCTGCTGGGCCAGCGGCTGACGCTGGGCGCGGTGGTGGGTTCGGTACTGTCGATCGTCGGCGTGGTCATCGTCGTGTCGGGCGGCCACGTGGGCGGCCTGCTGCACGGCGGCGCCAACTGGGGCGACGGGCTGATGCTGCTGGCCATGCTGGCTTACGCCATCTACGTGATCCTGCTCAAGCGCTGGCCCATGCCGGGCGTGCCCAAGGTGCAGCTGCTGTATTTGCAGATCCTGGCGGCGGTCGTGGTGTTGCTGCCGCTGTACCTGGCCACCCCGCGCGTCGGCCTGTCGATGCAAAACCTGCCGCTGATCGGCTTTGCCGGCATCGCCGCGTCGATGATCGCGCCGCTGGTGTGGATGCACGCCGTGGCCCACATCGGCCCCAGTCGCGCCAGCATGTTCTTCAACCTGATCCCGCTGCTGACGGCGGTGATCGCCGCCGTGATGCTGGGCGAATCGCTGGCCGGCTACCACGCGGTGGGCGGCGTGCTGACGGTGGCCGGCGTGGTGCTGGCCGAGCTGTGGAAGACGCCGCTGGGCGGCTGGCGCACCGCCAGCGCCTGAGCGCCGCCCGCGTGCTGCCACCGCTCGCGCACGGGGCGGATGCAACGCGCTGCGACCCCCGCCACGCCATATGCGCTCAGCGCATACCCATATCGCGCGAAGGCGGAACAAGTGCGTGAAAATGGGCGGCAGACACCGCCCATTTTTTCCACCGTTTTCAGGAGCCCTGCCATGAAAGTCGACAACATCCTCCAGACGATCGGGGGCACGCCCGAGGTGCGCATCCAGCGCCTGTTCGGCCCCGATGCCCAGGTCTGGATCAAGAACGAGCGCGCCAACCCGGGCGGTTCGATCAAAGACCGCATTGCCCTGGCGATGGTCGAAGACGCCGAGAAGTCCGGCCAACTGAAGCCCGGCGGCACCATCATCGAGCCGACCAGCGGCAACACCGGCGTGGGCCTGGCCATGGTGGCGGCCGTCAAGGGCTACCCGCTGATCCTGGTGATGCCCGACAGCATGAGCGTGGAGCGCCGCCGGCTGATGCTGGCCTATGGCGCCAGCTTCGAGCTGACGCCCAAGGAAAAGGGCATGAAGGGCGCCATCGCCCGTGCCGAGGAACTGGCCGCCGAGCGGCCCGGGGCGTGGATTCCGCAACAGTTCGACAACCCCGCCAACGTCGCCGCGCACGAAGCCACCGCCGCCGAGATCGCGGCCGACTTTCCCGACGGGCTGGACGCGCTGATCACCGGCGTCGGAACCGGCGGCCACATCACCGCCTGCGCGCGCGCGCTGAAGGCCAAATGGCCTAACCTGAAGGT
>JAEZWW010000017.1 GCA_023442945.1 Pseudomonadota bacterium
GCCTTTGCGCCCGAGGCCGAGGGCTGGCTGCGCTGGTGCTTTGCGTCGAAGGATGTGGGGCGGTTGGGACAGGGGGTGGAGAGGTTGAGGGGGTGGTTGGGCGCTCGAAAGTAGTCTTGGTCCGACCACTCAACACGGCCAACCCAATTTGCTGGTGAGTTGGCACGCCAATTCGGAAAAAGTCGGCGTATGCCGACTTTTTCCGGTGTGCCTCAAGGCCTTACGGGTAGGTGCCCGTGATAGTCGACTGCAACATGATGTAGTCCTTGTACTTGATCTCGAAGCTCGCGCGCGTGTAACGCGTATTCGACGTAGCGGCTGGCTCCGCCGGAGCATTTGGCCCGAGGGCATAGACGGTCAACTTGTAGGTGTGTGTACCCGAACCTGCAGGGGGGTTGGGCCCAAAGTAGCCCGCCGTGCCATCTTGCGCGACACCCTGAACGACACCCGTCAAAGTGGTACTTTCGCCTTGGACAAAAGTTGTCTTGGTTTTGGGCAGATTGAGCACTGCCCAATGGCGACAGGCATTGACACTAACCCCGCAGGTATTGGGCGCCGTCGCTTCATCGTCCATGATGATGGCGAAATATTTCGTTCCACTGGGCGCGCCGGTGATGGTCAGCGGAGGAGACTGGTTGCTGCCTCCTTGGTCCGTAAACACTTGAGCCGGAGGAATACGTCCGCCGTTCAGTGCGGCTGAGCTGACGCCGAAGGGTGCCCCTGTGACTTGGACTGTGATTTCGTCGGTGCCGTTCAAGCCTTTGCCGTCTCGCACCTCAAGCAACAACTTGTAGGTGCCCATCACGTCGGCCTTGAACGTCGGCTTGTCGGTGCCTGCGCCGGTCAGGGTCGCGCCGCTGCCTGTGGGCTTTTCGAGGAAGCGCCACACGTAGGTCATTGGGTCGCCATCTGGCTCGGTGGAAGCTGAGCCGTCCAACTGGAACGTGTCTCCATCCGCGCCGGTCTGGTCTGCACCCGCATTCGCCACCGGCGCCTTGTTGTTGTCCGGCGTCGGGGAGGGCGAAGGCGAGGGCGTTGGTGAAGGTGGGGGCGTTGGTCCAGGCGGCGGGGTCGGCGTCGGCGAAGGCGACGGTGCGGGCGGCTGAGGCGCCGGCTCGCCGGTGCCACCGCCCGGCACGGGGTAGGGCGGCGGGGTGGTGCCGGGCGATGGGCTGGGCGCCGGGGCGGACGGATCGGTGGGCGGGTCGAGCGGGTAAGGGCCCTCGTCGCTGCCGCCGCAGGCCACCAGGGCCATCAGGGAGCCAATCAAAGCCAGTTTGGTGCGATCGCGCATACGCCTCCTTGGGGTCGTTTGTGTTGAAACCGTTGCAATGCATTGTTACCGGCAAAGTCTAGCAGCGCACCGATCCTGTGCGGTCAAAGCGGTGGTATGACGGGTTGGGGTGTGGCAGCAGGCCAACGCGGGCCGCGGCGGCGCTGGGCAGTGTTCTGACGCGCCGCGAGGAAGGGGCGAAAAAACCAGGAGGTTGCAGCGGTCCGCGTTGGGCCTTGCCACAACCTGGCGTCTCTGCCTGTTGAGCCGGCGATGGCCGGGCGCCCCGCTGCGACGGTGGCGGGCAACCACCGTTTGCCCAGGCTCTCTGACAACGATCAGCCCAACCTGGCTATAATCCCAAGGTTTTGCATTTCGCAAAGCGCACGTGGCGTGCAGTTCCGGCGCACCACGCAAGTCAAATCATTTGGAACGAGGAAGTTTTTTCCATGATCTCTCAAGAGAAAAAAGCCGCTGTCGTCAAAGACAACGCCCGCGCCGCCAACGACACGGGCAGCCCTGAAGTGCAAGTGGCCATTCTGACGGCCCGCATCAACGAGCTGACCCCCCACTTCAAAGAGCACGCCAAGGACCATCACGGTCGCCGTGGCCTGCTGCGCATGGTCAGCCGCCGTCGCAAGCTGCTGGACTACCTCAAGGGCAAGGACGCTGACCGCTACCTGGCCCTGATCGCCAAGCTGGGTCTGCGCAAGTAAGCGCCATGACACGGCAAAACGCCTGATCCCTGCCTGGGTTCAGGCGTTTTTGTCTTTTTTCCGCCGGGGTTGCCTGATTTCAGAGCGAAGCTGTGTCATTCCACCAAGGCCCTGCGTGTCGGCAAGGGCTTGCTGGAATGGCATCGTGTTCTGATTCAAATCGGCCTCCAGTCGGCGCCCAATCAGCGGCGCCAGCTACTTAAACAGGAGCAAACATGAGCATGTTCAATAAATTCACGAAGTCGTTCCAATGGGGCGACAAGACCGTGGTGATGGAAACGGGCGAGATCGCCCGCCAGGCCTCGGGCGCCGTGCTGGTCGACATCGACGGCACCGTGGTGCTGGCCACCGTGGCCGCCAGCAAGTCGGCCAAGCCGGGGCAGGACTTCTTCCCGCTCACGGTCGACTACATCGAGAAGACGTACGCCGCCGGCAAGATCCCGGGCAGCTTCTTCAAGCGTGAAGCCAAGCCTTCTGAGCTGGAAACCCTGACCAGCCGCCTGATCGACCGCCCGATCCGCCCGCTGTTCCCCGAAGGCTTCTTCAACGAAGTGCATGTGGTCATCCACACGCTGTCGCTGAACCCCGAAGTCGACGCCGACATCGCCGCCATGATCGGCGTGAGCGCCGCGCTGTGCATCAGCGGCATCCCGTTCAATGGCCCCATCGGCGCCGCGCGCGTGGGCTACATCAACGGCGAATACGTGCTGAACCCGGGCCCGAGCGCCCGCAAGAACAGCCAGCTGGACCTGGTCGTCGCCGGCACCGAATCGGCCGTGCTGATGGTCGAGTCCGAAGCCGACCAGCTGTCCGAAGACATCATGCTGGGCGGTGTGGTGTTTGGCCACGAGCAGGGCAACATCGCCATCAACGCCATCCACGAGCTGGTGCGCGAAGCCGGTAAGCCGCTGTGGGCCGACACCGGCGCCTGGGCACCGGAAGTCAAAGACGAAGCCTTCATCGCCAAAGTCGGCGGTGTGGCCGAAGGCAAACTGCGCGCCGCTTACCAAATCCGCAGCAAGCAAGCCCGCACCCAAGCCGTGCGCGAAGCCTACGCTGGCGTGAAAGACGCACTGAAGGCCGAGGGCGCCGAATTCGACGCCGTCAAGCTGGACAACCTGCTGTTCGAACTGGAAGCCGGCATCGTGCGCAGCCAGATCCTGGCGGGCGAGCCGCGCATCGACGGCCGCGACACGCGCACCGTGCGCCCCATCGAAATCCGCAACGGCGTGCTGCCGCGCACCCACGGCTCGGCGCTGTTCACGCGTGGCGAGACGCAGGCGCTGGTCGTCACCACCCTGGGCACCGAGCGCGACGCGCAGCGCATCGACGCGCTGGCAGGCGAATTCGAAGACCACTTCCTGTTCCACTACAACATGCCTCCCTTCGCCACGGGCGAAGCCGGTCGCATGGGCTCGACCAAGCGCCGCGAAGTCGGCCACGGCCGCCTGGCCAAGCGTGCGCTGATCCCGCTGCTGCCGGACCGCGCCGAATTCCCGTACACCATCCGCGTGGTGTCGGAAATCACCGAGTCCAACGGCTCCTCGTCGATGGCCTCGGTCTGCGGCGGCTGCCTGTCGCTGATGGACGCCGGCGTGCCCATGAAGGCGCACGTGGCCGGTATCGCCATGGGCCTGATCAAGGAAGGCAACCGCTTTGCCGTGCTGACCGACATCCTGGGTGACGAAGATCACTTGGGCGACATGGACTTCAAGGTGGCCGGCACGACCAACGGCATCACCGCCCTGCAGATGGACATCAAGATCCAGGGCATCACCAAGGAAATCATGCAAGTCGCCCTGGCCCAGGCCAAGGAAGCGCGCATGCACATCCTGGGCAAGATGCAAGAAGCCATGGGCGAAGCCAAGGCTGAGATCAGCAGCTACGCGCCCAAGCTCTACACGATGAAGATCAACCCCGAGAAGATCCGCGACGTGATCGGCAAGGGCGGCGCCACCATCCGCATGCTGACGGAAGAAACCGGCACCACCATCGACATCGGCGAAGACGGCACCATCACCATCGCCAGCACCGACGCCGCCAAGGCCGACGACGCCAAGCGCCGCATCGAGGCGATCACGGCCGAAGCCGAGATCGGCAAGGTCTACGAAGGCCCGATCACCAAGCTGCTGGAGTTTGGCGCGCTGGTCAACATCCTGCCCGGCAAGGACGGCCTGCTGCACATCAGCCAGATCGCGCACGAGCGCGTTGAGCGTGTGGCCGACTATCTGCAGGAAGGCCAGGTCGTCAAGGTCAAGGTGCTGGAGACCGACGACAAGGGCCGCATCAAGCTGTCGATGAAGGCGCTGCTGGACCGCCCCGAGGGCATGGAAGACCGCCCGCCGCGCGAGTTCCGCGAGCGTGGTGATCGCCCGCCGCGCGGTGATCGAGGCGACCGCGGCGACCGCGGCCCGCGTGAAGACCGTGGTGATCGCCCCCCGCGTGCTGAGCGCGAAGAGCGCCCCGCGCCCGCCGAGAGCGCCGAAGGCGCCGATCAACAGCAGCAGTGACCGCTGCGTAATTGATAGCTGCTCGCGCTTGATGCACAACCGCCAGAGGCCTGTTTGACCATGAAATGCATTGAGATCCGCGAATACGGCGCGCCCGAGGTTTTGGTGCCTGCCGAGCGCGCCACGCCGGTCGCCGGCGCGGGCGAGGTGCTGATCCGCGTCAGCGCCTCCGGCGTCAACCGCCCCGATGTGCTGCAGCGCACGGGTAACTATCCCGTGCCGCCCGGCGCGTCGGATCTGCCGGGGCTGGAAGTGGCGGGCGTCATCGAGTCGGGCGACGCGGCGGCCATTGCGCAAGCAGGCTTCAAGGTCGGCGACCGCGTGTGCGCGCTGGTCGCGGGCGGCGGCTACGCCGAATACTGCGTAGCCCCGGTCGCGCAGTGCCTGCCGGTGCCCAGGGGTTTGACGGACGTCGAGGCGGCGTCGCTGCCCGAGACCTTCTTCACCGTGTGGAGCAATGTGTTCGACCGCGGTCGCCTGCAAAAGGGCGAAACCCTGTTGGTGCAGGGCGGCGCCAGCGGCATCGGCGTGACAGCGATTCAACTCGGCAAGGCGGCGGGCGCGACCGTGATCGTGACCGCTGGTTCCGATGAAAAATGCGCCGCAGCGCTTGATCTGGGTGCAGACCATGCTATCAATTACAAAGCAACCGACTTTGCCGAAGAGGCGAAGAAGCTGACCGGGGGCCAGGGCGTTGATGTCATCCTCGACATGGTCGCCGGCGACTACGTCAAGCGCGAGGTTGAGTGCCTGGCCGAAGACGGGCGCCTGGTCATCATCGCGGTGCAAGGTGGCATCAAGTCGGAGTTCAACGCCGGCCTGGTGCTGCGCTGTCGCTTGACCATCACGGGTTCGACCTTGCGCCCGCGCCCGGTGGCGTTCAAGGGCGCGATTGCCCAGGCGCTGAAAAAGACCGTGTGGCCGTGGCTGGAGAGCGGCGTTGTCAAGCCGGTGATCCACAGCGTGTTTGCCGCCACCGAAGCGGGCGACGGCCTGCCCAGCGGCGCCGCGCGCGCGCATGCGCTGATGCAAAGCGGTGACCACGTCGGCAAGATCGTGTTGACCTGGAGTTGAGCATGGACAAACGCAAACTCATCGTCGGCAACTGGAAGATGAACGGCTCGCTGGCGGCCAACGAATCGCTGGTGCGCGAGCTGCTCGCCGGCATCGGCCAGCCGCGCTGCGAAGTGGCGGTGTGCCCGCCCGGCATCTACCTGGCCCAGTTGCAGGCGTTGCTGGCGGGCTCGCCCATCGAGCTGGGCGTGCAGAACGTGTCGATGCACGAGGCCGGTGCCTTCACCGGCGACGTCTCGGCCGACATGCTGCGCGACTTTGGTGTGCGTTACGCCATCGTCGGCCACAGCGAGCGGCGCCAGCATCAGGCCGAGAGCGACGTGCACGTGGCCATCAAGGCCAAGCGCGCGCTGGCGGCGGGCATCACGCCCATCGTCTGCGTCGGCGAAACATTGCGCGAGCGCGAAGAGGGCATGACCGATTTCATCGTCAAGCGCCAGTTGTCGGCGGTGATTCACCTCAACGGTCATTGCAGCAGCGAGATCGTGGTCGCCTACGAACCCGTGTGGGCCATCGGCACCGGCAAGACGGCCACGCCCGAACAGGCGCAACAGGTCCACGCCGTGCTGCGCGCGCAGATCAAGGCCGCGACCCAATACGCGGATCGCGTGCGCATCCTGTACGGCGGCAGCATGAACGCGGCCAACGCGGCCG
>JAEZWW010000103.1 GCA_023442945.1 Pseudomonadota bacterium
GGGGGCCCCCGGCGCCTTCAGGCGCTTCTGCGGCGGCGGCGCAACGCGGCCTGGCCGCCGGCCGCCACCAGCGTCAGCAGCGCCAAGCCCCAGCCGGTCAGCGCCGGGACCGGCACCGGCGTGGCCCGCGCCGCGTAACAGATGCGCAGGCTGCCGTCGCCCGCGTTCGCGCCGTTGGTGCTGGCGAAACCGGTCAGCCCGGCGCCCGAGCCCGAACTCCCGCCCGCGCCACCGCCGCCGGCGCCAATGCCGTTGCCGCCGCAGCCGGAGGTCCCAGCCGAGCCGCCGCCACCGCCGCCGCCCGCGATCCAGCCGCCGCCGCCCCCGCCACCACTGCCTGCGGCGCTGGAAAACGGCGCTCTTGGCGCGCCATTGCCGCCGACACCCGCGTCGCTGCCGGCCGTGCCCAAATAGCCGCCGCAACCCGCGCCCGCGGCACCGCCAGCGCCCAAGGTGCCACCGGGCGCCCCCACGCCCACGAGATTGGGGTTGGCGTCAAAAGCGTCGGCCCCTGCGGTGCCTGCAAGGCCACCGCCAGCGCCGCCCACACCGCCATTGCCCGACGCAGGCAAGGGCGTGGCCCAAATGTTCGATGTCCCGCCCACGCCGCCCCCGCCGCCCCCACCGGCCACCAGCACGCGGTCGGCGGGTGCGCCGGCGCCCGTGCGCACGTCCGTGGCGCCGCCGCCTTGGCCGCTGGCGTTGTTGGCGCCGCCGGTGCCACCGCCGTTGAAGCCGTTGCTGCCGCCGACGAGGATGTGCAGCTGATCGCCTGGCGCGACGGCCAGCGTGCCGGTGGCTTGAGCGCCCCGTCCCCCGACGCCGCCCAGCGAGCCAGCACCCCGGCCGCCTTCGGCGCCCAGCGCCGTCAGGCTCAGCTGTGTGACGTTGGCAGGGACGGTGAAGGTTTGCTCCGCGCCGGTGAACCCAAAGCTGGCCAGCGTCTGGCCGGGTGCGCAAGCCGATTGCGCGTGCAGCACGCCATTCGGCAGCGCGGTCACCAGGGCTGCCAGGGCGCCCAACCGAGCAACGGACAAGCGCTTGGACCCGCGCGCCCGGCGGCCTTTGGGGCCTCGTGTTTCGAACATTCGACTCTCCCGCACGTCCCGAACGGACGGCGGTAGAGTATTGAAACAAACAGTTTACAAGTCAAACTATTTGTTTATTTTTTCCTATTTCTTTGTGGAAATAGAAATTTAATGTGCTAGTCGTCCGGACGGCGTGTGTGATTTGGTCGGAACGTGTGCCGATGCGGCCGTCGTGCGATCCAGGGGCGCCCAGGGCCCTGGTGCGCGGGCGCCGGTCGGGAATGCGGCGCAGCGCCCGAGACTGCTGCACGAATGGGCGGCGGCCCGGCGCGGGCCGCGCTCAAATCCCGCCTACTTCTGGATATCCCCCAGGCACAGGTACTTGATCTCCAAATACTCGTCCATGCCGTGGCTGGAACCTTCGCGGCCCAGGCCGGACTGTTTGACGCCGCCGAAGGGCACGTGTTCGCTGGAGATGATGCCGGTGTTGATGCCGACCATGCCGTATTCCAGGCCTTCGCTGACGCGGAAGATGCGGCCGACGTCGCGGCTGTAGAAGTAGCTGGCCAGGCCGAATTCGGTGGCGTTGGCCGCGTCAATGCCTTCCTGCTCGGTCTTGAAGCGGAACACCGGCGCCAGCGGGCCGAAGGTTTCTTCGCGCGCGACCAGCATGTCGGCCTGCGCGCCGGCGATGACGGTGGGCTCGTAGAACTGGCCCTTGAGCTTGTGGCCGCCGGTGATGACCTTGCCGCCTTTCTTGACAGCGTCTTTCACGTGCTTGTCAACCTTGATGACGGCCGCCGGCTCGATCAGCGGGCCTTGCACCACGCCGGCGTCAAAGCCGTTGCCGACCTTGAGCGTCTTGACCTTGGCGGCGAACTTCTTGACGAAGCTGTCGTACACCTTGTCTTGCACGTAAAACCGGTTGGTGCACACGCAGGTCTGGCCGGCGTTGCGGTACTTGCTGGCGATGGCGCCGTCCACGGCGCTGTCGATGTCGGCGTCGTCAAACACCAGGAAAGGCGCGTTGCCACCCAATTCCAGCGACAGCTTCTTGATGGTGGGCGCGCACTGCGCCATCAGGATGCGGCCGACTTCGGTGGAGCCGGTGAAGGACAGGTGGCGCACCACGTCGCTGTCGCACAGCACCTTGCCGATGCCGGGCGCGTCGGTGCCGGTGATGACGTTGATCACGCCCGCCGGGATGCCGGCGCGCACCGCCAATTCCGCCGCGGCCAGGGCCGTCAGCGGCGTCAGCTCGGCCGGCTTGATGACCACGGTGCAGCCCGCGGCCAGCGCCGGCGCGACCTTGCGCGTGATCATCGCCAGCGGGAAGTTCCACGGCGTGATGGCCGCGCACACGCCGACCGGCTGGCGCGTGACCAGGATGCGCTTGTTGTTGTCGAAGGTGGGCAGCGTTTCGCCGTTGGCGCGCTTGGCTTCTTCGGCAAACCATTCGACGAAGCTGGCGCCGTAAGCGACTTCGCCCATGGCTTCGGCCAGCGGCTTGCCTTGCTCGGCCGTCATCAGGCGCGCCAGGTCGTCCTGCGCTTCCATCAGCAGCTTGTACCAGGCCACCATCAGGCCGTGGCGCTGCTTGGCGGTGAGCGCGCGCCAGGCCGGCCAGGCGGCGTTGGCGGCATCGATGGCGGCCTTGGTCTCGCGCGGGCCCAGGTCGGCCACGTCGGCCAGCTTGCGGCCGGTGGCCGGGTCGATCACGTCAAAGCGGGCCTTGCCCTTGACCCACTTGCCGCCGACCAGGCCGTCGGTCTTGAGCAGGGTCGGGTCGACCAGGTCGTCCAGCGGGTTCTCGAACGTTACGGCAGGCATGCGGGGGTCTCCACGAAAGTTTGCATTCGCATTGTAGGCACCGCAGACGGGCGCAGGCCGCTGGTTCGGCGCCCTGGCGCCGTGGTGCGAAGGCCTGGGCGCATGAGAAATGCTATGTAAATGAGAGCTGCCTGCGCAGGTGGCTCTAAGGCTGGCGCCGCATTTGGCTTGAAAGACCGGTTGGCGGCAGCGCCAACGCCGGTTCACCCCGCCGCGCGCGGCGCCCGCGCAGCGGGTCGGCCCGGGCGCAGGTTGGTGTACTGCTTTTGACAGGATTTTTGATTGAATTTGGCCGCTGGCCCTAGAGCCATCTGCGCGGCCAGCTGCTAAAAACGCAGCAGATTGGCGATCGCGCGTTCACCAAGGCCCCGCGTGCGCCCGGCGCGCAACGCCCTACAGCAGCGGTGAGCCCAGCCGCGCCACGGCCTCGAACACGTACTGCGCGGCGGGCGCCTTGCGGTCGGTCGGCACCAGCTTGCAGTGCGACAAATCGTCTTCGAACATCTGCGCCAGGCGCGCGTTGAAGTCGCGCTCCATCACCGCGGCGGCCACTTCAAAGTTCAGGCGGAAGCTGCGGTTGTCGAAGTTGGCGCTGCCGACCATGCCGTAATGTTCGTCCACCAGCAGCGTCTTGGCGTGGAACATGCGGCCGTGGTATTCGAAGATCAGCACGCCCGCGTCCTGCAGTTCCTTGTAGTACGAGCGCGCGGCGGCGGTGACGACGCGCGAATCGCTGCGCTCGGGCACGATCAGCTTGACCTGCACGCCGCGCAGCGCGGCGTTGGTCAGCGCCACAAAGGCGGGCTCGGTCGGCACGAAATAAGGGGTGGCCATCCAGACGCGTTCGTGCGCCATGTTCAGCGCGTCGATCATGGCGCGGTGGATGGCCTCGCCGTCGGTGTCGGGGCCTGAGGCGACGATCTGCAGCGGGATCTGGCCGGGCGCCACGTCGGGCAGCATTTCGTGTTCGCTGCGCGGCGGCTTGCCATTGGCGTAGCGCCAGTCCTGCAAAAAGATGTACTGCAGCCAGCGCACCGCGCCGCCGCGCAGCAGCAGGTGCGTGTCGCGGTAAGCATCGTGAGGGCGAAAGTTCTCGTTTTCATCGTCCGTGACGTTGATGCCGCCCAAGAGGCCGACGCAGCCATCGACCACCACGATCTTGCGGTGCGTGCGCAGGTTGACCAGCGGGCGCAGCCGGTCCAGCCGCGTCGGGTGGAACACGGCGAATTCGCCCCCGGCGTCGCGGAAGGTGTCGACCAGCTGGCGGTGCTTGCGCGAGAGCAGTTTGGGCGAACCGATGCCGTCCACCAGCAGGCGCACCTCCACGCCAGCGCGGGCTTTTTCCGTCAGCGCGTTCAGCAGCAGCGTGCCGGTCTGGTCGGGCTCGAAGATGTAGTACTCGAGGTGGACGTGGTGCTCGGCCGCGGCGATCTCGCGCAGCAGCGCCGTCAGCGTGGCGCCGCCGCTGGCCAGGATGTCGATCGACTGCACGCTGCTGATGGGGATGCCGCAGCTGGCTTCGATCAGCTTGGCGTGGTGCACCGCCCAGTCCGGCACGTCGGGCCGGTGCGCGCGCAGGCGCTCCAGGTCGCGCTGCGACATCAGTGCGGCCCGGTTGTGCCAGCGGCGCAGGCGCTGGCGCTTGACGCGCTGCGGGCCGAAGTAGGCGTACACCGCCAGGCCGATCACCGGCATCATGTTCAGCACCATGATCCAGGCCAGCGTGGACACCGGCGAGCGCCGCTGCATGACGACCCAGGTCGTGACGATGATGCTGGAGAGCGTCCACACCCAACCCAGCCAGAAGGTCCAGTTGTGGCCGGCGATGGCGTAGCGGGGCAGTTCAACGTCCATGGCGGTGTGCGGCGGGCGTCTTCAGCCGACGCGGTTGGCCCAGTCGTCGGGCGCAAAGCCGACGGTGATGGCGCCGTCCGGCCATTCGACCACCGGGCGCTTGATGGCGCTGGGCGCGCGCTGCAGCAGCGCGGCGGCGCTGGCGGCGTCGTGCACGGCGGCCTGTTCGTCGGCACTCAGCTGGCGCCAGGTCGTACCGCGGCGGTTCAGCACCGTTTCCCAGCCGGCGGCGGCCAGCCAGCGCGCCAGGTGGTCAGCGGGCACGCCTTGCTTCTTGAAGTCGTGAAACGTCGCGTTGACGCCGTGGTCGGCGAGCCAGGTGCGCGCCTTCTTGACGGTGTCGCAGTTGGGGATTCCGTAGAGCGTGGGGGCGGTGGTGTCGGGCATCGCCGGCGATGATGCCACGCGCGGCGCGCGTCGGTGACAATTCCCCCGTCATGAAAACCCTGGAAGACTGGCTCGCCCACTGCGAGCACCTGCACCCCACCACGATCGAGCTGGGCCTGGACCGCGTGCGCGCCGTGGCCGAGCGCATGGGCCTGCGCTTTGACGTGCCCGTGTTCACCGTCGCGGGCACCAACGGCAAGGGCTCGACCTGCGCCATGCTCGAAGCCATCTTGGGCGAAGCGGGCTTTCGCACCGGCGTCTTCACCTCGCCGCACCTGGTGCGTTTTGAAGAGCGCTGCCGGATTCGTGGTGAGTCCGTCGATGCTGCAGATTTGGTAGCTGCCTTCGCACGTGTGGAAAGCGCCAGGGCCGAAATTTCCCTGACATATTTTGAGTTCACCACGCTCGCCATCCTGGACACGCTGGCGCGCGCGCCGCTGGACGCGGTGGTGCTGGAAGTGGGCCTGGGGGGTCGCCTGGACGCGGTCAACATCGTTGATACCGACTGCGCCATCCTGACCAGCATCGACATCGACCACGCCGAGCTGCTGGGCGACACGCGCGAGAAGATCGGCTTCGAGAAGGCCGGCGTCATGCGGCCCGGCAAACCGGCCATCGTCAGCGACCCGGTGCCGCCGCAAAGCGTGATCGACCACGCCGAGGCCATTGGCGCCGACCTGTGGCTGCTGGGGCGCGACTTCAACTACGACGGCGACAAGCAGCAGTGGGGTTGGGCCGGGCGCGGGCGCCGCTACGCGGGTCTGGCCTACCCGGCGCTGCGCGGGGCCAACCAATTGCTGAACGCGTCGGGCGTGCTGGCCGCGCTGACGGCGCTGCGCACGCAGCTGCCGGTGACGGCGCAGGCGGTGCGCACGGGCCTCGCGATGGTCGAGTTGCCGGGGCGCTTCCAGGTCGTGCCGGGCCAGCCCGCACTGGTGCTGGACGTGGCGCACAACCCGCATTCGGTCGCCGCGTTGGCGCTGAACCTGGACAACATGGGCTTTTACCCCACCACCCACGCCGTCGTGGGCGCCATGGGCGACAAGGACCTGACGCCCATGCTGGCGCGCATGGACCCGATCGTTGATCGCTGGTACTTCACCGACTTGCCCACACCGCGCGCGGCCAGCGCCGCCCAGCTGCAGGCCGACTGGCAGGCCGTCACGCACCGCAAAGACGCCGCTTCGGCCGTCTTTGCCGACCCCATGGCGGCCCTGGCCGCTGCGGCGGCCGCAGCCACCCCCGCTGATAGAATCGTCGTCTTCGGATCGTTCTACACCGTTGGTGGCGTGCTGGCGCACGGCGTCCCTCGGCTGCAGGCCGGGCAACCCGCCCCGGATGCCGGAAGCTGACCCCCGAATTCATGGCATTTTTCAAATTCCGCCAGCGCGGCCCAGCGCAACCCGAACCCACCGGCCGCCGTTCCGGCAAGGATGAGCCGGCCCCGGCAGGCCCCCAGGAAAGCATCGACACCGTCCGCCGCCGTGCACGCCACCGGCTGCTGGGCGCCGTGGTGCTGGTGGGCGTCGCCGTCATCGGCTTCCCACTGCTGTTTGACACCCAGCCGCGTCCTGTCGCGGTGAACGCCCCCATCGTCATTCCCGACAAGGACACCGCTGGCCCCCTGCGTGGCCCAGACGCCCCGGACAGCCGTGCCGTTCCCGCGTCTGCCAGCCTGGGCGAGCGCGAGGAAATGGTCGTGGCCGGTGCCGCCGCTGGCGCTGCACGGGCCGCAGCCGGTGAGCGCGCGCCCACATCGGCGGCATCATCCGCGGCGCCACGCACGACATCCGACGCCGCCAGCCAGCGCGCTCGTACCGAAGCCGACGCCAAGGCCAAACGCGACGAGGAAGCAGCGCGCGCACAGGCCCAGCGTGAGCAGGCCGCCAAAACGGACACCGCCGACGCCGACCGCCGCGCCAAGGCCGAGCAGGAGGCCAAAGCCAAGGCCAAACGCGAAGCTGAGGCCAAAGCCAAGCGCGAGGCAGAAGCCAAAGCCAAGCGGGAAGCCGACGCCAAGCGCGAGGCCGAGGCCCGCCGCGCCGCCGACAGCGACACGGACGCCGATGCGGCCGCCAAGCGCGAGGCCGAGGCCGCCAAACGCGAAGCCGACGCCAAGCGCCAGGCCGAAGCCAAGGCCAAGCGGGAAGCCGACGCCAAGGCGAAACGCGAGGCCGAGGCCAAAGCCAAGCGCGAGGAGGCGGCGCGGGCCCGCGCGCTGCTGGAAGGCAAGGCCAACAACAACGCGGACGCCAAGCCCGAGCGCAAGGCGGACGAGCCCACCAAGGGCCGCTTCATCGTCCAGGTCGGCGCGTTTTCCGACGACGTCGCCACACGCCAGGCCCGCCAGAAGGCGGAGGCGGCGGGCGTCAAGACCTACACACAGGTGGTCGACACCAGCGCCGGCAAGCGCACCCGCGTGCGCGTGGGGCCGTTCGGCTCGCGCGAGGAAGCCGAAAAAGCCGCCGCCGCCTTGAAGAAGGCCGGGCTGGGCGGCTCCATCCTCGCCCTGTGACGTGCTGTCCGCGCTCGACTGGATCTGCGCGGCGCTGCTCCTGGCCTCGCTCCTGCTGGGCGCCTGGCGGGGACTGGTTTTTGAGCTGATGTCCATCGCCGGCTGGGTGGTCGCCTTCCTGGCGGCGCGCTGGTCGGCGACTGTGGTGGGCGACTGGCTGCCGATGGGTGAATCGCCCGAACCGCTGCGCTACGCGGCCGGCTTCGTGCTCGTCTTCATTGCCGTGGCATTTTTGTGCGGCATGCTGGCCTCGCTGGCGCGGCACGCGGCCAAGGCGCTGGGCGTGCGTCCGGTCGACCGGGTCTTTGGCGCCGTGTTTGGTGTGCTGCGCGGGGTGCTGGTGCTGGTGGTGCTGGCCGCCCTGGTGCTGATGACGCCGATGCGCGACGAGCCCTGGTGGCGCGAATCGCTGAGCGCCAGCTGGCTTGAAATGACACTGCTGTGGCTCCACCCTTTGTTGCCAGAGTCGTTCGGCAAATACCTTTCCGCGTGACAATTGGGGGTTCTACCCCCTTCCTACCCACCTCCCGCAGGACCCTCACCATGTGTGGCATCGTTGGCGTTGTCAGCAACGCACCCGTCAACCAGCTGATCTACGACGCGCTGCTGCTGCTGCAGCACCGCGGCCAGGACGCGGCGGGCATCGTGACCCAGCAGGACCGCAAGTTCTACATGCACAAGGCCAAGGGCATGGTGCGGGACGTGTTCCGCACCCGCAACATGCGCGGGCTGCCCGGGACCAGCGGCCTGGGCCAGGTGCGTTACCCCACCGCCGGCAACGCCGACAGCGAGGAAGAAGCCCAGCCCTTCTACGTCAACGCGCCCTTTGGCCTGGTGCTGGTGCACAACGGCAACCTGACCAACGCGCGCGCGCTGAAGGCCGAGCTGTTCACCACCGACCACCGCCACATCAACACCGACAGCGATTCGGAAGTGCTGCTCAACGTGCTGGCCAACGAGCTGGAAAAGGCCACGCGCGGCGCCGCCCTGGGCCCTGACGAAGTGTTTGCCGCCGTGGCCGGCGTGCACAAACGCCTGCGCGGCTCCTACGCTGTGGTGGCGCACATCGCTGGGCGCGGCATGCTGGCCTTCCGCGACCCGTTTGGCATCCGCCCGCTGTGCCTGGGCCGCAGTGCCGACGGCACCGTCATGGTCGCCAGCGAATCCGTCACGCTGGAAGGCACGGGCCACCAGGTTGACCGCGACGTGGCGCCGGGCGAAGCCGTGTTCGTCACCCTCGACGGCACCGTCCACACCCGCCTGTGCGCCGACAAGGCCCAGCTGTCGCCTTGCGCGTTTGAATTCGTGTACCTGGCGCGGCCCGATTCGGTGCTGGACGGCATCTCGGTCTACCAGGCGCGCCTGAACATGGGCCAGACGCTGGCCAAGCGCGTGGTCTCGACCGTGCCGCCGGCCGACATCGACGTGGTCATCCCCATCCCCGAATCCAGCCGCCCCAGCGCCATGCAGCTGGCGCAGCTGATCGGCAAGCCGTACCGCGAAGGCTTCGTCAAGAACCGCTACGTCGGCCGCACCTTCATCATGCCGGGCCAGTCGGTGCGCAAGAAATCGGTGCGCCAGAAGCTGAACGCCATCGCCAGCGAATTTGCCGGCCGCAACGTGCTGCTGGTGGACGATTCGATCGTGCGCGGCACGACCAGCAAGGAAATCGTGCAGATGGCGCGCGAAGCCGGTGCCCGCAAGGTGTACCTGGCCAGCGCCGCGCCGCCGGTGCGCTACCCCAACGTGTACGGCATCGACATGCCGACCAGCGAAGAGCTGGTGGCGCACGACCGCACGGTCGAAGAGATCCGCGAAATCATCGGCGCCGACGCGCTGATCTACCAGGACGTGGACGCCATGAAGCGCGCCATCGGCTCGCTCAACCCCGCCATCGCCGGGTTTGAGGCGTCCTGCTTCGACGGTGTGTACGTCACCGGCGACATCACCGCCAGCGACATCGAGCGCATGAACGAGCACCGCGTCAAAGGCGGTGAAGACGAGGGCGACAGCTCGCGCCTGACCCTGCCCAACGCCACTGTCGCCTGAGTTCGCCCCTGTCCGTGCGCCTTGCCCGCGCCGCTGCCTGACTGCACTGCATGACCACCCCGACCGATTCAACCGAACGCGCCTTGCCCGAGGGGCTGCACCCCGACACCCTGGCCGTGCGCACGGCGGTCGAGCGCAGCCAGTACGGGGAGAATTCCGAGGCGCTGTACCTCACCAGCGGCTTCGTGCAGCCCGATTCGGCCACTTCGGCCGAACGCTTTGCCAGTGGCGAGGGTTACACCTACACGCGCACCTCCAACCCCACGGTCACCAGCTTCGAGAAGCGCCTGGCCGCGCTGGAGGGCACTGAAGCCGCCATCGGCGCGTCCAGCGGCATGGGCGCCATCCTGATGATGATCATGGGGCTGCTGAAGGCCGGCGACCACGTCGTGCTGTCGCGCTCCATGTTCGGCTCCACGCTGAACCTGTTCGGCAAGGAATTTGCCAAGTTCGGGGTGCAGAGCACCTTCGCGTCGCAGACCAACGTGGACGAATGGCGTGCCGCGGTACAGCCCAACACGCGCCTGCTGTTTGCTGAAACGCCGACCAACCCGCTGACCGAGCTGTGCGACATCGCCGCGCTGGCCGACATCGCGCACCAGGCTGGCGCGCTGCTGGCGGTCGACAACGCCTTTGCCACGCCGGTGCTGCAACGCCCGACGGCGTTGGGGGCCGACCTGGTCATGCATTCCGGCACCAAGTACCTCGACGGCCAGGGCCGGGTGATGGCGGGCGCACTGTGTGGCAGCGCCGAGTTGATCACCGGCAAATTCGCGCCCATCGTGCGCACCGCGGGCATGGTGCTGTCGCCCTTCAACGCCTGGGTGGTGTTGAAGGGCCTGGAAACGCTCAGCGTGCGCGTGAAGGCGCAGTGCCAGAACGCGCTGGCCGTCGCGCAGTGGCTGGAGGCGCAGCCGCAGGTCGCGCGGGTGTTTTATCCCGGGCTGCCGTCGCACCCGCAGCACGCGCTGGCGCTGCGCCAGATGGGCGGTGTGGGCGGTGGCGTGGTCACGTTTGAGGTGAAAGGCGAGGGCGTTGAGCAACTGCGCCGCCGCGCGTTTCACGTCATCGACCGCTGCCGCTGGTTGTCGATCGCCACCAACTTGGGCGACACCAAAACCATCGTCAGCCACCCGGCCACCACGTCGCACGGGCGCCTGACCGAAGAGCAGCGCCTGGCCGCTGGGCTGAGCCAGGGCGTGATCCGCGTCGCGGTCGGCCTGGAGTACCCGCAGGACGTCATGAACGACCTGGCCAACGGCTTGCACAGTTGCCTGGATGTGTCCTGATTACTACTGTTTTGATAGCTGGTCGCGCAGATTCCTGTAGGGCCAGAGCCTGAAAATGTCCGAAAACCCCACTTCCACGCACGTGCGCACCCGCTTCGCGCCGTCGCCCACCGGTTTCATCCACCTGGGCAATATCCGCTCGGCGCTGTACCCCTGGGCCTTCGCGCGCTCGCAGGGCGGCGACTTCATCCTGCGCATCGAAGACACAGACCTGGAACGTTCCAGCCAGGCCGCGGTCGACGTCATCCTGGAAGGCATGGCCTGGCTCGGCCTGGACCCGGACGAAGGCCCGTTCTACCAAATGCAGCGCATGGACCGCTACAAAGAAGTGCTGGCCACGCTGCAGGACAAGGGCTATGTCTACCCCTGCTACATGAGCATGGCCGAGCTGGACGCGCTGCGCGAGCGCCAGATGGCCAACAAGGAAAAGCCGCGCTACGACGGCACCTGGCGACCCGAGCCCGGTAAGGTGCTGCCGCCCATTCCTGAAGGCGTGAAGCCGGTGCTGCGCTTCAAGACGCCGCTGACCGGCGTGGTCGGCTGGGACGACAAGTGCAAGGGCCACATCGAATTCCAGAACGCCGAGCTGGACGACCTGGTGATCGCGCGCCCGGATGGCACGCCCACCTACAACTTCTGCGTCTGCGTGGACGACATGGACATGCGTATCACGCATGTGATCCGCGGGGACGACCACGTCAACAACACGCCGCGCCAGATCCACATCTTCGAAGCCCTGGGCGCCACCGTGCCGGTGTTTGCGCACCTGCCCACCGTGCTGAACGAGCAAGGCGAAAAGATGAGCAAGCGCAACGGCGCCAAGCCCGTCACGCAGTACCGCGACGAGGGCTACCTGCCCGACGCCATGGTCAACTACCTGGCGCGCCTGGGCTGGAGCCACGGCGATGACGAGATCTTCAGCCGCGCGCAATTCCTGGAATGGTTCAACCTCGACCACCTGGGCCGCAGCGCCGCGCAGTTCGACGAAGCCAAGCTGCGCTGGGTCAACGCGCAACACCTGAAGGCCATGGACGACGCGGCCCTGGCGCCGCTGGTCGCCGCGCAGCTGCGCCAACAAGGCATTGAGCCGGACGAACGCCTGCCGGCCATCGTCGGCTTGTTCAAAGACCGCTGCGACACCACCGTCGCGCTGGCCGATTGGGCGCGCGCGTTTTACGCAGACGTTGCCGCGTCGGCCGACGACCTGGCCAAGCACGTGACCGACGCCGTGAAACCGGCCATCGCCACGCTGGCCGACAAACTTGCGAGCGTGGAATGGGCGGCGCCCGCTATATCCGCCGCCATCAAGGAAACGCTGGCCGCACACAGCCTGAAAATGCCGCAGTTGGCCATGCCAGTGCGCGTGTTGGTGATGGGCACGCCGCAGACGCCGTCGCTCGACGCCGTGCTGGCGCTGATGACGCGCGAAAAAGTTTCACAAAGATTGCGCGCGGCCTGAATTTCGATATATACTGCGAGGCTCGACACCGACGAATCTGAAGCGAAGGCAACGACGCCAAGGATTTCAAGGGGGTATAGCTCAGCTGGGAGAGCGCTTGCATGGCATGCAAGAGGTCATCGGTTCGATCCCGTTTACCTCCACCAATGTGTCGAATGGTTAGTCCAAGGTTTTGACCCTATCGTCTAGAGGCCTAGGACATCACCCTTTCACGGTGAGTACCGGGGTTCGAATCCCCGTAGGGTCGCCAAGTTTGGCTGCACTTGGGTTCGCAAGAACCGCAAAGCAGCTCCGACGCGGAGTGGTAGTTCAGTCGGTTAGAATACCGGCCTGTCACGCCGAGGGTCGCGGGTTCGAGTCCCGTCCACTCCGCCAAAAATTGAACGGGTTATGTGAGCGATCACATAACCCGTTTTTCTTTTGTTCCTTCGGATTCGGCCATGCCCACCACCGCTGAGCAAGACGCCCGTTTTATGGCTGAGGCCTTGGCTCAGGCCGAGCGCGCCCGCTGGATCTGCCCACCCAATCCCGCGGTCGGATGCGTCATCGTCGATGGCGCTGGCGAAGTGCTTGGCACCGGCCACACGCAGCGCGCGGGTGAGGCCCACGCCGAAGTGATGGCGCTGCGCGACGCGGCCGCACGTGGGCACAGCGTGGCGGGCGCCACCGCCTACGTGACTCTGGAGCCTTGTGCGCACCACGGCCGCACGGGGCCATGCGCTGATGCGCTGGTCGCCGCTGGCATCGGACGGGTGGTGGCTGCGCTGGAGGATCCGCATCCGCGTGTTGCCGGGCAAGGCATTGCGCGCCTGCGCGCCGCCGGCGTGCAGGTCGACGTGGGCCTGGGTGCCGCAGAGGCGCGCGAGGTCAACATCGGTTTTCTCAGCCGTGTGGTCCGCGGCACGCCCTGGGTGCGCCTGAAGGCGGCCAGTTCCATCGATGGACGGACCGCGCTACCGAACGGCGCCAGCCAGTGGATCACTTCGGCGGACGCGCGTGAGGATGGTCACCGCTGGCGCGCCCGCGCGGGGGCGGTGTTGACCGGTATCGGCACGGTGCTGGAGGACGACCCGCTGCTGAACGTGCGCGTCCCCGGTGCCACGCGCCAACCCACGCTGGTGATCGTTGATAGCCAGTTGCAAACCCCTCTCGACGCGCGCCTGTGGTCGGTGCCGGAGCGCCCCGTTGTGATCTACGCGGCAAGCGACGACGATGAACGGCGGCAGGCGCTTCAAGCCAAAGGGGCGACGGTGGTGGTTTTGCCCAACGCGCATGGCAAGGTGGACCTACCTGCCATACTGCGCGCTCTCGGTCAGCGCGACATCAACGAACTGCACGTTGAAGCTGGCTACAAACTCAACGGGTCTTTGTTTCGCGAGGCTTTGGTGGATGAGCTGCTGCTCTACCAGGCGCCCCTGCTGTTGGGTGAAGGTGCGGGGATTGCCGCGATCGGGCCCTTGCGTGCTTTGGGGGAGGGCGTTGCCCTGGATTGGCAGTCGTGCGCGCAGGTAGGGCCTGACCTGCGGCTGATCGCCCGCGTCGCCGGGCGCGCCACTTTCTAGCGTTCTGCGCGCGCGAGCGGTGGCCGCGGGGCTCGAATGCCCATCGCGACCTAGGCGTAGGCGTTGACGATTCAGGCCTCCTTGGCCTCCGAACTGGACTTGGCGGGTTTGCCGGCCTTGGCCTCCAGTACAGCCATCTGCATGGACACGTCAAACAGTTTGGACTTGCTGGCGTAGTGGCGGTCCAGGCGCCACTCGTCCAGGATTTCCAGCGCCAGCTTGAAGCGCTCCATGTCCAGCAGGTAGAGGTCGGCAATCTTGAAGTCACCCTCGGACTCCAGCGCCAGCACCAGTCGTGACAGCGTCAACGCTTGGGGGTGCTTGGGGCTGCGCTCAATGTATTTCCGGGCTTCCTTGATGGCTCGCATGGTCTTCTTTCCTAGGGGTGATATCGATCAGCGCTGGCACTTCAGCGGCCAGGCGCCGTGCCTGTGCGGCAGCGGGGAGAGACACCTTCCAGACGCCGGTATCGGGGCCGGATGGTGGCCGTGAAGGACTCGCCAAGCAGCGGTCATATCACGATGCCGCGATGCTAGCGATTCTGAGGAAATCCCGCTACCTTGTCATAAATTATACTTACATACACAATGTTATTAACACATGATTGTGTCTAGTAAGAACTAGCAAAAGTCCCTGAAACTCTATACTGGTGCGAAATTGGACGTTGTTCTCTCGTGACCCGGGCGATAGATGAAATGTATTCTTTTGGTCTATCGCAAAGCTAAACGGGTCGAGGCGAAACTCAAGGGAGTTGCCGAGCCAGCGCGATGAGTTTTGGCGCGACCACGTCCAGCAGCCATCGCTTGTTGAGCGTGCGCCGCTGGAACGATGCGTTGATTGCCGCCAACTCGCCTCGTTCCTGTCGCCCTAAGGGCACGGCCACCGCCTGCACGTCAGCATAGACCTCGCCCACCGACACGCAGCACCCTGTATGGGGGTAGTTCGCGAACGCATCGGCTACGCCTTCCCTGTGGCGCTCCCATTGCTCCGGCGCCTTGACCTGAATCTGGTTGAGCAGTGCCTCCCGCTCTTGAGCGCTGCACGCTACAAGATAGGCGCGGCCCACGGCGGTGCCGCACATTGGATAGGTGCGCCCAATGTCTACTGGGTGCCCTGTACGCCCGGATCCACGGATGACCTCGATGCAAACCATGTCCAACCGGTCGCGGATCGCAATGGCCACCGTGCCGCCGGTTTGCTGCACCAGTTCCAGCATGCCCGCTCGGGCGCGCTGACGGATGGGAAAGGTTTCCAGCAGCGGGAAGCCCAGGGAAAGCACTGCAGATCCCAGTCGGTATTTGCCCGAGTCGATGTCCTGTGCCAGGTAACCCATGCACATCAGGGTGTAGACCAGTCGGGAGATGGTTGCGCGGGGCAAGCGCATGCGCTGTGCAAGCTCCTTGTTGCTCAGCAGAGCATGCTGCGGGGAGAAGCAGCGCATCAACTCCAGCCCGCGGGCCAAGGTCGTGGCGAATTGGCGATCGTTTTCGTAGTCTGCGTAGGTCCAGGGCGCGCGCGAGGTAGCGACCCCAGTTCGTAAATCGTTTGACATATCGAAATTGTGGCTGAAATAGTGAAACGAAGTCATTCTGTCTAGCCTAGTCTTTTTAGAGTGTCAGCATGGACTGGAGACGAAATTGACAAGTTTCAGACGGGACATTTCCGATCACCGACGCCGTATCGCACCGGACAACGTGTGAAAGCGGTATGACGCCTGCATTGCTGCTGATACCCGGCATGCTGAACGACGCGACCTTGTGGAGCGAGGTGGACTTGTCATTGCGACCGTTGGCGGACGTCCGCATCGCTGCACCTGTTCAGCTGAGCATCTCGGCGATGGCGCAATCGGCCTGGACGCTGATTGCCGATCTGCCGCTCCAGCAGCCGGTTTTGCTCGCTGGCTTCTCTCTTGGCGGTTATGTGGTCATCGAGATGCTGGCAGGACGCGCCGGCGTGGACCGCAGGTTGCAGGCAGCGACGTTGATATCTACCACCGATCGACCCGACTCTGCGGGGCGCAAGGCGCAGCGTGAAATGGCAATTCACCCGATGCACCATGACTTTCGTCAGGGTGTCGACAGCATTGTTGAACGCAGCATGTATCGGCCTTCGACGGCACAAGTGAAGGCGACTAAGCAAATGATGTTGAGCGTCGGCCCTGATGTCGCGATCAGGCAATTGCGTGCAATTGCAGACCGTTCTGATCATCGTGTCGCGCTATCACGGCTCAGTTTGCCTGTGACGGTCTTGTGCGGCCGACACGATCGCATTGCCCCACAGGCCCTGTCGGAGGAGATGGCCTGCCGTATCCCTCAGGCCCGCTGCGAGATCGTCGAAGAAGCTGGGCACATGCTGCCTGTCGAACAGCCCCAGGCGGTGGTGGCGGCGTTGCGTGAGCAGCTTGTGCAAGAAGGCCTCGGGGGCGGGCGGAGGCCCACCGAATGACCGCAATAGTCGAAGAGAACGGAGTGACGGACGGTCACGCTTGCCGGTCATTGCGCGCTGACCACTGAATATTGAACGTGAACTTGGGGGCCTGCATCTTGCCGGTCGCCTGACGGAGACAACCCATGCAGATTGAAATCGTCGACCGCATTCACTCAACGCTCGCGGGGAGCACCCATCCGTACATGAGCGGCGCCTTCACCCCGAATGATGTGGAGGTGAATGCGACCGATCTTGAGGTGATCGGCGAAATCCCCGAGCGACTCGACGGCGTGTACCTGCGGAACACGCAAAACCCCGTTCACCAACCGCTCGGAACCTACCACCCGTTCGACGGCGACGGGATGCTGCACCTGCTGAGCTTTCGACGCGGCCGGGTCGAGTACCGAAACCGCTTTGTGCGGACCCAAGGATTCATCGAGGAACAGGTGGCCGGGCGCGCCCTCTATGCCGGACTGATCGACAAGCCCTCGCTCTCGGAGCGGCCTGGCTGGGGCGCGCGCGGCGGCCTGCGCGACAGCGCCGCAACCGACGTGATCGTGCACGCCGGCAAGGCGCTTGCCACGTTCTATCAGTGCGGTGAACCTTACCGGCTCGATGCACGAACGCTTCGCATGGAAGGCGTGTCGCCGTGGGTCGAGCGGGTTCTTCCCGATGGCGGAATCTCCGCACACCCCAAGGTCTGTCCGCGTACCGGCGATCTGCTGTTCTTCAATTACTCCAAGAACGCGCCGTACATGCACTACGGCGAAGTCGACCGCGATGACCAGCTTATGCACTACGTGCCGGTGCCCTTGCCAGGGCCACGGCTGCCGCACGACATGTGTTTCACCGAGAACTACGCCATCCTGAACGACTTCCCGTTGCATTGGGATGAGTCGCTGCTCGCGCAGGGGCGGCACAAGGTGGTCTACCACGCCGAGCGCCCATCGCGTTTCGCGGTAGTCCCGCGGCGTCACATGAAGAACCAGGAGATCCGCTGGTTCGAGGCCAGCCCCACCTACGTGTTGCATTGGCTCAATGCGTGGGAAGAGGGTGATGAACTGGTCATGCACGGCTACCACCAGAAATACCCCGTTCCGCGGGACGGCTACGACCGCAGCGGCAACACCTTGGGCCCCGACCGCTACGGCCCGACGCTGTACGAATGGCGGCTCAATCTGGCCACAGGGCGGGCCACCGAGCGTCGGCTGGACGAGCGCCTGCTGGAGTTCGGCACGATCAACGCGCGCTACTGGGGCCAGCCGTACCGCTATTCGTACAACATGATCGCCCACCCCGGCTCGTTTCTGTTCGACGGCATCGTGCGCTATGACCACAGCAACGGCGAGTCGCAGCAATACCTGTTCGGCGAGGGCCGCTTTGGCAGCGAATCTCCGATGGCGCCCTGCCACGATGCCAGATCCGAGGATGACGGCTATGTCGTGAGCTTCGTCAGCGACATGAATGAGGACCGCTCCGAATGCCTGGTGCTGGACGCCCGCGATCTGTCCAAGGGTCCGGTCGCGCGCATCGCGCTCCCGCACCGCATCAGCAGCGGCACCCACGCGTGTTGGGCCGACGCCAGCGAAATCGATGAAGCTTTGAAGGAGGCGTCATGAGCCGGCCCGTCTACATCCTCGGAATCAACTGTAGCCCCGGAGCTCAAGCCTTCGAGCCATGCGCCAAACGCAGGATTTTGCGGAAAGCGCGGCTGCAGTGATGCCGCGCCCAAGATCTCAGCTTAACGACGGAGAAGAGCGCAGCTGCTCGACTGCGTCGTGCGGGGCAATCTCGGTTGCAAATCGTGCGCTGCCTTGATTGGCTATCAAAAGCATACGACATAGGGCTTGATACGCACGCGATGCATACGCAGTGTCCGTTGGCCGATTCGGCGCGTCGGTGTCGGAGATTTCACCTGTTCGGTCTAGTCAAGTCCGCGTGAATTCAGGCGACCGAGGTGCTGGTTGGTTCGTTCGAATGGCGCTCTCTTTGGCCTTGATTTGACCAGAGATTGTGTCCGCGAAAAAATTGCTTGTCACTTCTAAAAAAAGACTATCTAATCGGTTTTCCTTGGTATGAGTTGATGGGTTGCTGAATTCAATGCTTCCATGTGAAAACTGAATGGCGAAGCTGGCTTGCGCTTTGGAACGGTGCAGGGCGGTGTTCGAAGTGCGTGGCAGGTTGTGGTCGGGGACTGGCAGCGGGCCAGTCACGTCGGTTCATTGATCGATCAAAAGGAGACTGTGATGCAAGGAATACGGAAGCACGCCTTTAGACAGGCACTTGAATGGCTGAGCACAGCCGCATTGGCGTTGGGTTGTGTGGCCGCGGCGGCGGAATATCCTGACAAGCCGATCAAGGTCGTTTCTCCCTACGCTGCCGGCAACTCGCTCGACATTCCGCTCTACCAGCTCAACGAGTTCATGCAGGGGGCCGTGAATCAGCAGGTCATCATTGATCACAAGCCCGGCGCGGCAGCGATTCTGGCGGCGCAGCAGGTGGCGCATGCACCGGGTGATGGCTACACCGTGTTGCTCGGGCCGATGGGTGTCTTCGTCACCAACCCGCATACGTACAACAAGCTGCCTTATTCCTACAACAAGTCCTTCAAGCCGGTCACGAACTTCATGGGGGCCCCGCTGGTCCTTGCCGTCAACAGCAAGCTGGGCGTGAACTCGGTCCAGGAGTTGGTCGCGTATGCGAAGAAACATCCGGGCGAGCCAGCCTACGCGTCGTTCGCGGCGGGAAACGCTTCGCATTTTGCTGGGGCACTCTTCAACCGCAAGGCAGGCATCACTATGCTGCACGTGCCCTACAACGGCACACCGCTGCAGATTCAATCCCTGGTGGGCGGGCAGGTAATGGCGGCCTTTACCGCGTTTGTGGCTGTTCAGCCGCACTTGTCATCGGGGAAGGTCAAGGTGCTTGCCACGACAGGTGGGGCGCGCTCGCCATTGATGCCGGATGTGCCGACCTTCAAGGAGCTTGGCTACCCCGAGTTGGAGATCAACATGTGGACTGGACTTTTCGTTCCAGCGTCCACGCCTGACGCCGTGGTGCGCCGGCTCAATGCTTTGGTGACACAAGCACTTGAAACGCGACCGATGCTGGACAAGTTGAAACCACTTGAGATCTATCCCAAGCCGACGACGCCTGGAGAGTTTCAACGTTTCATTGACATTGAATACCGCAAGTGGGGCGAGGCCGTGCGGCTGACCGGCTTCAAGGCGCAGGAGTAGGGGTGTATGTACCACCTTCCCGAAAGCACCATGCGGCACTACCGCGCGATGGGGGTCTATCAAGACCAGACCTTCGTGCATTTGCTGGAGCGACTGTGCCAGGAGCATGCCGGGCGCGAGGCGCTGGTGGATGCGGCCAATCGCGCGGACTTCTTCGGCGGGGCGCCGCGCAGGCTGAGCTATGCGCAGGTCTGGGCAGAAGTGCGCAGCATGGCCGCCATGTTGCTGGACCATGGCTTGCGTCAGGACGACATTCTCTGCGTGCAGTTGCCCAACACCAACGAACTGGTGATGACCTACTTCGCCTGCGCGATGATCGGCGTCGTCATCACGCCGGCACCCATGCAGTACCGGGAGCATGAGCTGGGGCATATCCTCCAGCACACGAACGCCCGAGCCATCATGAGCTTCGCCCGCACGGGCAAGAACTCCGAGCTTGTACGCTGCGAACAGTTGGCACAGGCGCAGGGCGTCGCCGCGGGAACTGCGCCGATCGTGATGGCCTGGTATCCCGAGGCCGCGAGCCATGCAGAAGCCCTGCAACAGACCACTGGTCGCTCACATATCCCGCTCACCCCCGGCTGCGCCAGCGCCGAGCAACTGGAGGCGCTTGACGTCTATTGCGGGGACCATGCCGTGGACGCGGACGCGACGTTCACGCTTTGCTGGACCTCCGGGACCGAAGGCCTGCCCAAAGGCGTGCCGCGCAGCCACAACCAGTGGATGATTGCCGCGCGCACCATCGTCGAAGCTGTCCAGTTGCAGCCGGGCGCCCGGCTGCTCAATACATTTCCGCTGACCAACCCGGGAAGTCTTTCGGGCATGGTCGTGCCATGGCTGTTGACGGGCGGCGCGCTGGTGCAGCACCAGCCCTTCGACCTGGAGGTTTTCCTCGATCAGATCCGGGACGAACGCATCGACTACACCTGCGCTTCGCCGGCGTTGCTGGCGACCTTGCTGCAGAACGAGGCACTCACCACGGGCATTGACTGGGCACGACTGCGTCGCATCGCCTCCGGATCCGCGCCGCTGTCGGAATGGCTGGTGCGCGGCTACGCCGAGCGCTTCGGCGTGGAGATTGTCAATTGCTATGGATCGAGCGAGGGAGCGGCGCTGTACAGCTGCGCCTTGGATGTACCGGATCATGGACAGCGTGCACATTTTTTCCCCCGGCTCGGGGCGCAAGGCTTTGACTGGTCATTGTCGATTGGCGGCCTGATCGAGACACGGCTCGTCGATCCCGATTCCGGGAACGTGGTGCGAGAGCCCGGCCAGCAAGGCGAACTCCGCGTCAAGGGGCCGAACGTCTTCGGTGGGTACTACAACGCGCCTGAGCTCAACGCGGCGGCATTCGATGCCGACGGCTTCTATCGCACCGGCGACACCTTCGAGATCGCCGGGGACCGCTCGCAGTTCTACAAGTTTGTCGGCCGTACGAAGGACATCGTCATTCGGGGCGGCTTCAACATTTCGGCGGCGGAGATCGAAGGCCTGATTCAAGCCCATCCCCAGGTACGGGAGGTGGCCATCGTCGGGCAGCCCGATCCACGCCTGGGCGAGCGTGTATGCGCCGTGGTGGTGCCGGCGCAGGACGCGTCGCTGGATCTGCCCCAACTCATCGCCTACCTGCGTGACGAGGTCGGCATCGCGGCCTACAAGCTGCCCGAGCGTCTTGTGCTCGTCGACAGCCTGCCCCGCAATCCCATGGGCAAGGTGATCAAGCAACAACTTCGTGCCTCAATTTCAAAGGAGATGACAACATGATTCGATTCGATAACCGAGTGGCGATCGTCACCGGGGCTGGCAAGGGGCTGGGGCGCGCCTATGCGTTGTACTTGGCCGAGCGCGGCGCCAAGCTGGTGCTGAACAACCGGCGCCGTGAGGTCGACAAGGACGGGTTGACCGCCGTCGATCACGTCGTGCAGGAGATCAAGGCCAAAGGCGGGGAGGCCGTGGCCAACTATGCAAGCGTCGAGGATCCGACTTCCGGGCAGCAAATGGTGCAGCAGGCGCTCGACACCTGGGGCCGACTGGACGTGCTGGTCAACAACGCGGGCATCGACCGCTCGAAGAGCTTTGCCAATTTCGAGCTCGACGACTTTCTGGACATCTTCCAGGTCAACTTTCACGGCACGTTGTATGTCACCCATGCTGCATGGAAGGTGATGCGTGATGCGGGTTACGGACGCATTCTGGTGAGCGCCTCGTCTGCTGGTCTGCATGGCGGTCGGGGTCTGGCGGCCTATGGTGCTGCCAAGGGCGCACTGATTGCCCTGATGCGCACGCTGGCCACCGAAGGCCAGAGCAAGAACGTACTGGTGAATGCGATTGCGCCGTATGCGGCCACGCCGATGACCGGTGACCATATTCCCGAAGCGCTGCGTGACGAGCTCAACGCCGATCGCGTGGCGCCCCTGGTGGCCTATCTGGTGAGCGAGAACAACACGCAGGTGACCGGACAGACCTTCGTCGCAGCGAAGGGGCGCTTCCTGCGCGCGGCGATGGTCGAAGCGCATGGCGTGACGTATGCCGAGAGCGGGCTCAGCGCCGAAGCGGTCGAGCGAGACATTGCCGACATCCAGAGCCTTGCCGATCCGCGGGAGTTTCCGGATGCGCCCACCGCATTCCGCGACTTCATCGCACCAGCCCAACCGCAGGTTGTGAAGCAATGAACTTCCTTGCCGACAACGTCGCACCGGGCCTGCTCGTCAATCTGCTGTTGACGGCAGCGGTTCTGGTGGTGTGCCAGCTGCTGCTCTGGTTTCTGAGCATCCGTCTGCGCGACGCCAGCATCGTTGACATCTTCTGGGGCCCTTCGTTCGCCGTGGTCGCCTTGGTCACCTGGTTGCATCAATACGGCGTCGGTGTGGAATCGCGCAAGGCGGTACTGCTGGGTTTGACCTCCCTGTGGGCGCTGCGCCTTGGGCTTCATGTGTACCTGCGGGCGCGCGGCCATGGCGAAGACCCGCGCTATGCCGCCTTCCGGAAGAAGGCGACGGGCAACGAGCACGTGTTCATGCTCAAGCATGTCTTTGTCAAGCAGGGCATGGCGATGTGGGTCACCTCTATCCCGGTTCAGGTCGGCATGTTCTGGTTGCGCCCGGAAAGCGTGGGCCCCATGGCCTGGCTCGGCATCGCGGTCTGGCTCGTTGGCTTCCTGTTCGAGAGCATTGGCGACTGGCAACTGGTTCGCTTCAAGGCCGACCCAGCCAACCGGGGGAAGATCATGCAGACCGGCTTGTGGCGCTACACCCGCCACCCGAACTATTTTGGCGATGCCTGCGTCTGGTGGGGCCTGTTCCTGATCGCTTCAGACAATTGGCTTGGCCTGCTGACGGTGTTCGCGCCGCTGCGCATGACGCATAACCTGCTGAATCGGACCGGCAAGAAGCTGCTTGAGAAGAAGATGAGCCGTGAGCGGCCGGAGTACGCCGAGTACATCAACAGGACCAGCGGCTTCTTTCCGTGGCCACCGCGTAGTCATTGATCATTGACGATCCGGGGCCGGGCAGACTTTCAGTCGCTTGACATCGGCACCTCTGCTGGGGCCGTCGTTCAGTTTGGCCGACGGCCCCACTCACGTTTGCTGATGACGACGGCAGGTGCTTGCGGGGCCGGGAGTCTGGGTGTCAGACAGATGCGCACACGACGTGGGTTGATCTTGCCGCGATGACGACGGCAAGCTCGGGGCATGATGCGTCGACGATTCATCTCGCGGGACTGCAAGCGAGCACTCTTTCATGGCACCTTTCCGATCCGCCGACCGGGCGCAGCGGTAACGACACAGGCGCATGGAGACCCGCCCCAGCTTTCGGTCAGGACAGACATGGCCCGACTTGCAAACGACGCCGTCAGGCAGCTTGCGCCCGGCGCCAAAGATGCGCCATGCCGGACTCGGAGGGCGGGGTTCGCCCATGGCGAAGATGCCCTGTCGATCAGATGAGGGACGCACGGACTCCGGTGTGTTGCCTGTGTGCCGTGTGATCAAAGAGTCTCGTCGTGCGGGGCACGCCCGCAGGTCGGGCGATTGCATGCGCGTCATGGTCGGCGCAGTTGCTCGGCTGACCACTGCACGAGCCAGAGCGCTCGGAAACGAGGTTCTGCTCGCGGGCACAAATGCGGGGCATGTGGGAGTCACGCGCAACGTGCATCCCACGGTCAGTGCTGCGGTGCTGCGACTTTGCGGTTGTGCCTGTGTGACGATGGAACTACCGATCTTAAAGCGACAGTGGCAGCATCACGACGTGCCGAAGACCCCGCGCGCCCGTGAGGGCAACCGGGGGGCATCGCTGCCTGCCTGATGAACGGCGTTTACGTTTGCTCGCCCAATTGAGCAGCGCGCGCCCGCAGGTCCTTTTTGTCCAGCTTGCCCACGGGATTGCGCGGCAGTGTGTCCAGCACCAGCAGGTATTCCGGCAACTTGAACACGGCGACCTGGCACTCTTCCTGGAGATGCCGGGTCAGCGTCTTCAGGTCCAGCTCAGTGCCTGGCTTCACGGACACGCAGGCGCAGAGTTTTTCGCCGAGGATGGCGTCGGGCACGCCGACGACGGCGGCCTCGACCACGCCCGGGCAACTGACCAGGAGGTTCTCGATTTCTTCGGCAGAGATCTTCATGCCGCCGCGCACCACCAGGTCCTTGCATCGGCCCAGGAAGCGGTAGTACTGCCCCTGGTCGCCAACGATTTCAAACAGGTCCCCGGTACGGTAGAAGCCTTTGTCATCAAAGGCGTTCCGGGTGGCATCCTCGTCCTTCCAGTAGCCGCTGAAGACGGCGGGGCCGTCGAAGCGCAGCTCGCCTGGAATGCCGGGCTGATCAATGTCCTGGTCGCTTTCCAGGTCCACCAGGCGCGTGCGGACCCGCAGCGACATGGGGGCTTCCCATTCCAGTCCGTCGACGCCGATGCGTGGGAAGCAGGTCGCGCGAATGCTGGGGTCGGGCACATCGGCGAACGTGGCGGTCAGGGCCGCACCTTCGTTGGAGCCGAAGTAGTTGACGATCTGCACACCAAAGCGTTCAGCGAAGCCTTGAATCATCCAGTCCGACAGCGGTGCGGAGCCCGAACCGATGCGGCGCAACACGGTGAAGTCGATGCCTTCAAGCAGGTGCTCGTTCTGCAGCAGGGTGTTGAGCAGCGCCGGCGGGGCCAGGGTGTAGTGCACGGCCTCGTCACGCAGTTGTTGCAGGAACACGGGCAACTGGAAGGGATGGTGCTGCACGGTCGTCCCGCCGGTGGTCAGCAGCGTGACGAAGCCGGTCGCGATGCCGGCCATGTTGACCATGGGGAAGGGGTTGAGCAGGCGGGCATGACCGGACAGCTCGGCGGCGTAGATGATGTCGGGTCCGGCGATCAGCCATTGGTTGTGGCTGCGCGGCACGCCCTTGGGGCGCGACTCGGTGCCTGAAGTCCAGCAGATCGTGAAGACGTCGTTGGCCGTGACGCCAGCCGTCGCTTCGGCCGTGGCCAACCGGGCTTCAAGCTCTGCCGAATGCGCGGGTGCGTGCTGCAGGTCGATCACCCCCGCGGGCAGGTCGTCGCCCCAGGCCAGTACGCTCCGGATGGACGGGTGACGGTCCGCTAGTTCGACAAACATGCGCGCCGCTTCGTGTGTCTTGCCGATCCGCCCCAGCGTGATGGCAGCCGTGGCCTGGGTCATGGCCAGGATGTGATTGAGCTCGTGGGCCCGGTACTGCACGGGAACCGGGGACACGATGATGCCCAGCCGGGCGCAAGCCAGATAGACCGCGAACTGCTCGACCATGTTCGGCAGTTGTGCGACCAGCACGTCGTCGCGCTGAAGGCCGGCGTCCAACAGTGCCGCGGCCAGTCGATCCGCTTCCGAGCGAAGCCGCTCCCAGCTCCAGCGCAGGGGCGTACCCTTCGCGAACTCTGAACGATTGGGCGCATCGACGACGGCTTCTGCCGTGCCGCGCTCATCGGCCCAGCGAGAGAAGACTTGCCACAAGGTGCGCTCACCCCACCATCCCCGGGACGTGGCCGCGTCGATTTTTTTTCTGGAAACGAGAATCATGCCGACGCCTCCGTTGTGGGTAGTACGGGGCCGGTGCTCTGCGGCTGGGTGATGCGAGGTGTCATGTGTCTCCAAGTCTTCATATGGAAGTTACTGTAGGATTTTGTCCTCGAGAGCCATTGTGGTTAGTTCTTTAATGGAAGTCAAATGACGAAAGCGAAACAGGTGGCAACGCAGCCCCCTTCCGGGCGACCTGCAGGGTATGCAGAGCGGGACGCCTATCGAATGCTGCGCACCAGCATTGCTCATCCGGTGCTGGACGCGATCGGTGACGGCTGGGTGCTGGCTATCGTCGGGGCGCTGCTGGTGGCGCCGGCGAGTTTTGAAGAGATAGTTTCTGGCTTGGGGATTCCTCGCAGTACGTTGAGCAACCGTCTGCGGCATATGCAAGCCCATGACTTGCTGGAAGAGGGTGCGCGTGAGGATCGTCTCTATGCCCTGTCGTCCAAGGGCCGCGACCTGATCGTGCTGCTGCGAATGGTGGAGCAATGGGACAGCGTGTGGGCCACGCCACGTTCTGCGGCCATGAGGGTCGCTGCGCCTAACGCATGCGGCCACCATGCGCCGATCCTGCTGGGCTGCGCGCATTGCAGCGGCAAGGTGCATGCGCAGGGCATGAAGATTCTGATGACCCGCAGGAACCTGCCTGCCGCCGATCTGCCCACCATCCGCCGGGCGCGCGTGCTAGAAAAGGATGAGGAGCGTCACGTGGTCAGCGCGCAGCGCCTGATCGCCGACCGCTGGACCGGGATGATCAGTGCCGCCGCCTTTTTGGGCACGCGCAAGTACTCGGATTTTCTGCAGGCGCTGGGCATCGGCCCGAACGTTCTTGCGGGCCGGCTGGAACGAATGCTGCAGGATGGTGTGATGGAGCGTGTGCGCTACAGCGATACCTCCGACCGGCAGGAGTACCGGCTGACGGAACGCGGCCTGGCCACTTACCCCATCGTGGTCGCGTTGCTGGCCTGGGGCCACAAGTGGATCGATCCCGAGGACGATCCGGGCTGGGCTGTACTGCACAGGAACTGCGTGGAATGGTTCGAGCCTGTGTTCGTCTGCGCTGAATGCGAGGCACCCGCGCTGTAGCCGCGGAGCTGTCTGAAGGGTGGACTGACAACACCCCGCACGCGGCGGGATGTGGGATCGGTCGCGGCGCCGCGGGCAGCCTTGCGCCGCTGTTGATTGCTGCCGGAAAGAGAGCGGGTCAGACCCGCTCGATAACGGTGGCAACGGCCACGCCGGTGGCTCCGCAGATGGCGACCACTGCACGCTTGGCATCGCGCCGTTCGAGCTCGTCGAGGGCGATGCCGATGAGCGCACTCCCCGTGGAGCCCATGGCATGGCCCAGAGCGATCGCACCGCCGTTCACGTTGAGGCGGTCATGGCCGATTTCCATGTGCCGCATGTAATGCAGCATGGGCGAAGCGAAACTCTCGTTGACTTCGAACAAGTCGATGTCATCGGTGCTCAAGCCGGCTTTTTCAAGCGCACGTTGAGTGGCGTCCACGGCGCCTGTCAAGGCAATCGTGTGATCGGCCGCAGCATCGGCAAAGGACAGGATGCGCGCGCGGGCCTGCAGACCGTGGCGGGCGGCAGCGGCCGCACTGGCCAGCAGCACAGTCGATGCGCCGTCGGCAGGTGCGGGCGAGTTGCCTGCGTGGTGAACATGCCGCAGCTGCACGGATCCGAGCAAGTCGCGCAGGATGGCCTGCGTATCGGGTCGGGACGCCAGGCCCTCGAATGCCGGCTGCAGGCCTGCCAATGACGCAGCCGAAGTCTGCGGCCGGGGTGTTTCATCGTGCTCCAGCAGCACGGAGCCGTCGGTATCGAGCACCGGGACGACGGACTTGAACCAGCCGCTGTCGCGGGCATGCGCGGCACGCTGCTGCGATGTCAGCGCGTAGGCATCGCATGCCTCGCGGCTAAAGCCCTCCGAACTCGCAATGGCATCGGCCGCCACCCCGATAGCGATAAGACCCTGCTCGCGCTGAAAGGCGGTGTCGTACATCAGCGCACCCCGATCGCTCGCCATGGGCACAGCGGACATCATTTCTACACCGCCACCGATCGCCAGGGCGTCGTTGGCAAGCGCCTGGTAAGCCGCAAATTGAACCGCGCTCAGCCCGGAGGCGCAGTAGCGGTTGAGCGTCGTGCCGGAGACGCTGTCTTTCCACCCCGCCTGGAGCAGCGCCAGTTTGCCGATGTTGGCGCCCTGTGCGCCGGTTTGCGTGACGCAACCAAACACCCCGTCGACCACCCAGGCGGTGTCTAATGCATGCTTGGCCACCAGGGCCTGTAAGGGCTGCGCCAAAAGCTGCGCCGGGCTGGCCTGCCGCAGCGCGCCCTTGTCGTTGCCCCTTCCACGGGGTGTGCGCAGGGCGTCGACGATCAGTGCTTGGGTCATGGGTGTGCTCTTTTTCAGTGTTTTCGTGGTCTCAGCTGCCGCCCTCGACCACAAAGCTCACGACCGTGGCCAGCGAGCCGCCAATGTTCAGGGTCTGGAGCCGCTTGGCGCCTTCAATCTGGCTGGCGTCGGCGTTGCCGGTGACCTGGCATGCCGAATCCCAGACCATGCGGGCGCCGGTGGCGCCCACGGGATGGCCGCAACCGATCAGGCCGCCACTCATGTTGACGGGGCAGCGGCCGCCCGGCTCAATCACGCCTTCTTCGACGGCTTGCCAGCTTTGGCCCGGCGCGGTCAAACCCAAGTGGTCGATGGCCACGTATTCGGTCGTCGTGAAGCAGTCGTGCGTCTCGATGCCGTCGACCTCGGCAATGCCGCTGATGCCCGCGCGCTGCCAGGCGTCGGTGATGGCGGAGCGCAGATGGGGGAACATATACGTGTCGTTCTGGCTGCGCTCGAACTTGTCGAGCAGCCGCAAGCCAGCATTTCGGTGCCCCCACCCAGTGATGCGCGCCAGCCCAGAGAGATCTTGCCCCAAACGCTGGGCGTGCCGACGCGCGAACGCGCCCGACGCCAGGATGACCGAACAGGCGCCATCGGTGACCTGGCCGCAATCCTGGCGCCGGGTGCCAGGCTCGATCCACGGATTGGATTCATCGTCCTCGGTAAAGCTGCGTTCGTTGAACTGCCAGCTGCGCGTCTGCGCCAGCGGGTTCAGGCGCGCGTTGGTGTAGTTGATCTCGGCGATGCGGTTCAGGTGGCGCCTGTCCAGGCCGTAGCGGCGCTCATATTCCTGCGCCACTAGCCCGAATGCGGCCGGCCACATGTAGGTACAGGCGATGTCCTCGTGGCCTTGCCAGGAGGCCGCGTTCTGCCCGATGGAGGCCGTACGGCCATCGGTGTTCTTGAATTCCTCGACGCCGGTGACGAGAACGCAGTCGTAGCGCCCAGCCTCGATCTCGGCCATGGCCGCCAGGATGCCCAGCGAGGAAGATGCGCAGGCGCCCTCGTGGCGCATCGCAGGGACGCCCCAGAGTTCGGGCACCACTTGCGCGACCATGGCGCCCAGGTGGGCCTGTTGGCGCTGAATCTCACCAAAGGCATTGCCGACGTGGATGCTTTGAACGTCCTTGGCGTCCACGCGCGCGTTGTCGAGGGCGCCGCGCACGGACTCGCGCACCATGTCGGAGATGTCCAGGCCCTGCCGCGACCAAGCCAGGGCAAAGTCGGTCTGATGGCCACCAAGGATGTAGACGGGCTCGGTCATGGGATGTTCTCCGAAAAGGTTCAGGCAGCGGCGCGCGGTGTGGACGGATAAGCCAGTGGACCGTTGCGCAGGTCGGATCCGCTCGCCCAGCAGGCGTGGGTGCCGCTGGCGATCTGGTGCGGCAGCTCCACGCGGCAGATGGGGCCGGCTTCAAAGTTCTTGCAGTCGATCAAGGCCACTTCGGAGCGCTGGGTGTTCTCGTTCATGATGAACGTGACCAGGTAACCGTCGTCTTCGTCGACCGCGTTGATGCGGGGCGCGAACGGCGCTTCGCTGGCGAACTGCCCCTCGGGCAGACGCACCTCCCAGGACTGGCCGGTCTGCAGGTCGTGCTTGACGTAGCCATTGAAGGTGAAGTAGCCGGGCACGCCCATGGCGCTGTAGGCATAGCGATAAGGCTGGCCGGTGTATTGCTGGTTGATCATCCCGAACTCGAGGATGCGGTCATCCAGCCGCTCTTCCTTGGTCAGGCCCGTCTTCAGGTTGAAGCGCCAACGATGCAGGCGCGAGCCCATCTTGTGCATGTCCAGGTAAGCCATCATGCGCTCGTAGCCGGGCAGGGCGCCGTCGTAATCGGTGGGCACCGGGTGGTCCTGGAAGTAGCCGTCCATCACGAGCTCATCGCCATCTTCGTAGGCATTGAGGAAATGCAGCACGAAGGTGGGGGCCGCCTCGAACCAGCGGATGTCTTCAGGCTGGCCCTTGCGCGGAATCACGGCAAAGCGGGACGGCAGGTCTTTGAAGAACTTCACCACATGCTTGCCCTGCGCCAGCAGCTTGGGGTCCCAGAACAAGGGGAAGTCGTTGAAGATGGCGTAATTGCTGCTCAGCGCCATGTCGTGCGGCAGGCGCGGGCCGGGCAGTGGAATGGGCACGTAGTGCACCAGGCGGTCGTTCTTGTCGACCACGCCATAGTGCATATAGGGCGCGTACTTGGAGTAGTTGAAGAAATGCAGCTCGCCCGTCATCTCATCCACTTTGCAGTGCGCGGAGATGCCGTCCAGCGGCGACCAGGACGGAATGCCCTCCTGCTCCAGCGACAGTGGGTCCAGCCGGTAGCCTTCTCCGCACTGGTAGTAGGTGGTCAACGCGCGGCCCGCATGCACGACCACGTCGGTACTCGACGCATCCTTGATGCTGCCGTGCGAGCCCCAGCCGGGACGCTGCGAAAGGCTGGGGTCTTCGATCAAGCCGGCCCAGAGGCGTCGGCCGGCCTCCATTTCGGCGCCCAGGCCCTTGGTCTGGACGAAGCGGTTGCGGTACTCGAGCTTGCCGTCCCGAAAAGCCGCCATGTGCAGCATGCCGTCGCCATCGAAGGGGTGGTAGCGCCCGATGGACTGGTAGACGGGGTTCTGCGTGTTGCGCAGGTACACGCCATCGATGTCGATGGGGATCTTGCCCTCGATCACCTTCAGGTCGACCGCGTTGACCTCGTCTTCCACCGGTGTCCAGATCCCCTGCAGGTAAGGGTGGTCGCCGGGCTCGATGTCACCTTGGATGCTTCGAATGGTTTGTGTGGCCATGTGTTGGGGTCCGTGGGCGGGTTGCGGTTGGCACCAATGCCAAAGTGACCGGTGGGGTCGGCACGTTGGCGTGCTGGCGCCGTTCTTGTCGTAAGAAAGTGGCGATCGCGCGGTGAGTTTCAGCGAATCGCTTCGCTCAGATAAGTTCTTATAAAAGAGTAATTTACAGAGATTTGCGCTCTTGACGACCAATATAACTCTAGATTGGAGTTTTGTATAGATAGTAAAAAAATTAGGAGGCACTGGCGTTCCGACGGCGGAGCCTTCACTTGCCGCCCACGCAGCGCCGGTAGCGGACGGGAGATCCGAATCTGTGCGGGGCTGAACCATCCCGGAGTGCCGGCGGGAGCGCCATGGTGAGAAGCCGACCCAGCGCTTGCAGTTGTCCGGATTCGCGTGGCTACGCCACAGGGGCGGGTGCTTGTGTGCGTTCGCCATTGCGCGCAACAACTTTTGAGAGCAGCGGCCACAAGCGACGCCCGACCTCACCGCTCGTTCAAGTCATCGCGTGCTTGGCGAGAACGCGATGCATTCAGGAGCGGAGTGGGGGCTGTCCGTGCGGAGATCGACGACCCGTCGTGGACGGGGTCAAGTACGACTCAAGGGGCGCCTGGCGCAAGATGCGTGGCGTTGGCGTCTATGGCCTGTCCGGAGGGACTCGAACCCCCGACCTGCTGCTTAGAAGGCAGCTGCTCTATCCAGTTGAGCTACGGACAGAAAGAAATCCTGGCTTGGCGTTGTACCAAGAACAAGGCCCGCGGCCACCAGGGTAGCGCGCGGGCCTGTTAGAGGGATGGTCGGAGCGGCGGGATTCGAACTCGCGACCCTCTGCTCCCAAAGCAGATGCGCTACCAGACTGCGCTACGCTCCGACGAACCGCGAATTCTACCTGACGCGGGCCACGGTTTTTGCGGGGCATGGGCTTAAGGCACCAAATTGAGAGGAGCCGTGCGCGGATTCGCCACACATGCGCGGGTACAGCCTTGGCGTGAGGCGCCCCGCACCGCGTGCGCTCAGCGCTGTTGGTACTGGGTTTTGCCGAACAGGACTTCCTTTTCGGCATCGGTCCGGGTGGTGGTGTGCAGATTGGCCAGAACCTGTTCGCCGCGCTGCACGGCGGGGCGGGCGCCCACGCGGTCGAACCAGCCCTTCAGCACCGGGAAGTCGGCCCAGTCGATGCCCTGGTTCTGCCAGGACCGCAGCCAGGGGTAGATGGCGATGTCGGCGATCGTGTAGTCGCTGCCGGCGATGTAGGCGCCGGTGCGCTCGATCTGGGCGTTCATCACGCCGTACAGGCGCTTGGCCTCGTTGGTGTAGCGGTCGATGCCGTAGCCGATTTTTTCAGGCGCGTAGATGCGGAAATGGTGCGCCTGGCCGAGCATGGGCCCAACGCCGCCCACCTGGAACATCAACCACTGGACCACGTCCCAGCGGCCGCGTACGTCGCTGGGCAGAAAGCGCCCGGTCTTTTCGGCGAGATACAGCAGGATGGCGCCGGACTCAAACAGCGAGATGGGTTGGCCGTCCGGCCCGTCGCTGTCGACGATGGCGGGGATCTTGTTGTTGGGGCTGATCTTCAGGAAGTCGGGCTGGAACTGGTCGCCCTTGCCGATGTTGACGGCGTGCACCTGGTAGGGCAGGCCGCACTCCTCCAGCATGATGTGGACTTTGTGGCCATTGGGCGTGGGCCAGGAATAGACGTCGATCACGGGCTAGCCTCCAGTCGGCGGTAAGAAGGGCAGGGGTGGCCTGACTCGGCCGGGCGAAGTGCCCATTGTGCGCAGCTTGCCCGCGGCGCGCGCAGGCCACAAAAAAAGTGCAGCCTCCTGCGGGGAGACTGCACTTGGTATGCTATCTTTAATATAGCTGCTCGCGCAGGTGGTTGTAGGGCTGGAGCCTGAATTTGCTTGAAATCGGCGCCGCAACACCCCGCACTGGGCGCTGGCGGCTTCAGCCCGCAGCGCCCCGCATTCAGCTGCCGCGCGTGACCGGCATCTCCACTTCCTTGCTGCCGGCAGCGGCGTAGCGCGCCAGCTCCAGCTTGGCCAGGGCGTTGCGGTGCACTTCGTCCGGGCCGTCGGCAAAGCGCAGCGTGCGCTGGTTGGCGTAGCTGTACGCCAGCGGGAAGTCGCCGCTGATGCCGGCCGCGCCGTGCGCCTGCATGGCCCAGTCGATGATGCGGGTCGACATGTTGGGCGCGACGATCTTGATCATGGCGATCTCGGCCTGCGCCACCTTGTTGCCCACGGTGTCCATCATGTAGGCGGCTTTCAGCGTCAGCAGGCGCGCCTGCTCGATCAGGCAGCGCGATTCGGCAATGCGCTCGCGCCACACGCCCTGCTGCGAGATCGGCTTGCCGAAGGCCACGCGCTGGTTCAGGCGCTTGCACATCAGCTCCAGCGCGTATTCGGCCGCGCCGATGCTGCGCATGCAGTGGTGGATGCGGCCGGGGCCCAGCCGCCCCTGGGCGATGGCGAAGCCCTGGCCTTCGCCCTTGAGCAGGTTGCCGACCGGCACGCGCACGTCTTTCAGCTCGACTTCCATGTGGCCGTGCGGCGCGTCGTCGTAGCCGAACACCGTGAGCGGGCGGATCACGTTGACGCCCTTGGCGTCGGACGGCACCAGGATCATCGACTGCTGCGAATGGCGCGGCGCCTCGGGGTCGGTCTTGCCCATGACGATGTAGACCTTGCAGCGCGGGTCGCCCGCGCCGGACGACCACCACTTGCGGCCATTGATCACGTATTCGTCGCCTTCGCGGCGCATCGAGCACTGGATGTTGGTGGCGTCGGACGAGGCCACGTCCGGCTCGGTCATCAGAAAGGCCGAGCGGATTTCGCCCTTCAGCAGCGGCTCCAGCCATTCGTCCTTGTTGGCTTCCGAGCCATAGCGCTCGATGGTTTCCATGTTGCCGGTGTCCGGTGCCGAGCAGTTGAAGACTTCCGGCGCCCAGGGCACGCGGCCCATGATCTCGCACAGCGGGGCGTATTCCAGGTTCGACAGCCCTTCGGGCGCGCGGGTCGACTTGGGCAGGAACAGATTCCACAGCCCGGCGGCGCGCGCCTTGGGCTTCAGTTCTTCGACGATCTTGGTCGGCAGCCACGCATTGCCCTTAGCGCGGTTGGCGGCGATCTCTTCATAGAACACGTTTTCGTTGGGGTAGATGTGTTCGTCCATGAAGGCCAGCAGGCGCGCCTGCATGTCCTTGACCTTGGAGCTGTAGTCGAATTCCATCGTGGTGTCCTCGGTTAATTGAAAACAAAAAAGGCCTGTAGCCCTACAACCACCTGCGCGGGCAGCTATGCTTTTTGAGCAAAGCGCCAAGCCAGCTCGGCCATGGGACGCGCGCCCGCACCGCTGGCACGCGCCTGCGCGCTGCTGGCGGTGCCGTCTTCCACCCGCTTGGCGATGCCTTGCAGGATGGCGGCGATGCGGAACATGTTGTAGGCCAGGTAGAAGTTCCAGTCCGGTGCCAGCGCTTCGGGCGTGGTGAAGCCGGTGCGCTCGCAATACCGGCGGATGTAGTCCGCCTCGCTCGGGATGCCCAGGCTGGCGATGTCCAGCCCGCCAATGCCGCGGAAGGTGCCCGGCGGGATGTGCCAGGACATGCAGTGGTAGCTGAAGTCGGCCAGCGGGTGACCCAGCGTGGACAGCTCCCAGTCCAGCACCGCCAGCGCGCGGGGCTCTGTGGCGTGGAACATCAGGTTGTCCAGCCGGTAGTCGCCGTGCACGATGCTAATCAGGCTCTCGTCGCGGGCACTGGCCGGCATGTGCGCGGGCAGCCATTCGATCAGGCGGTCCATTTCCGGGATCGGCTGCGTGACCGACGCCAGGTACTGCTTGCTCCAGCGGCCGATCTGGCGCTCGAAATAGTTGCCCGGCTTGCCGTAGTGTTCGAGCCCGCGCGCCTTGTAGTCGACGGTGTGCAGCGCGGCGATGACGCGGTTCATCTCGTCGTAGATGGCGGCGCGCTGGTCGTTGGTCAGGCCGGGCAGGGACTGGTCCCACAGCACGCGGCCGGCGACGAATTCCATGACGTAGAAGGCGCGGCCGATGACGGATTCGTCCTCGCACAACACGAACATGCGCGCCACCGGCACGTCGGTGCCGTGCAGCGCCTTCATCACGGTGAATTCGCGCTCGATCGCGTGGGCCGAGGGCAGCAGCTTGGCCACCGGGCCGGGCTTGGCACGCATGACGTAGCTGCGCTGTGGCGTGACGAGCTTGAAGGTCGGGTTGGACTGGCCGCCCTTGAACATCTCCACCGTGAGCGGGCCGGCAAAGCCCTCCAGGTTTTTTTCAAGCCAGGCCGACAGCGCGGCAAGGTCAAAGGCGTGGGCTTCGGTGACGGGGCGGGTGCCCTCAAAGGCGTTCGGTTCGGTCATGCAGCGGAAACAAAAAACGGCAGAAATCAGTCGTCGGATTCGGCGATGCGCAGCAGCGCGTGGCGGTCGCAGACGACCAGACCCGCGGGCTCGACCCGGATGACGCCCTCGCGCTCCATGGTCTTCAATTCCTGGTTCACCCGCTGCCGCGACGCGCCCAGCAGTTGCGCCAGCTCTTCCTGCGCCAGCTGCAGCGTGATGCGCCATTCGTCGTTGGACGACAGGCTGGCCACGCCGTAGCTGCGCACCAGATGCCCGATCTGCTTGGCCAGGCGCGCGCGCAGCGGCAGGGTGTTCAGGTCTTCCACCTGCCCGAACAGCAGGCGGATGCGCCGCGCCTGCAGTTTCAGCAGGGCTTCGTACAACTCGGGGTGCTGCGCCAGGATCTTTTGGAAGTCGGCGCGCGCCACGTTCAGGATCGTGGTCGCGCCATGCGCGTACGTATCGTGCGTGCGCCGGTCCCCGTCGAAGATCGCCACGTCGCCAAACCAGATGCCCGGCTCGACGTAGGTGAGCGTGATCTGCTTGCCCGCCAGCGTGGTGGACGACACGCGCACCGCACCCTTGGCGCAGGCGATCCACTGCTCGGCAGGTTCGCCGCGGGCGACGATCAGCTCGCCGTCCTGGTAGCGTTTGACGAAGGCGCATCGAAGAATGTCGTGCCGAAGCGAGGGCGAAAGGGAGGAAAACCAGCGACCGGTGTTGATCGCTTCACGTTCCTCCATCGTAAGAATGGGGTCGTCCATGGCCTGTCGTTTGGGTGACTTGAAAACCGTCCATTGTCGCCCTCGCGACCTTGGCGGTGCCTGCAAAAACACGGCGCACCCTGGGTGCGCCGTGTTTTTGAGCGGAATCGGGCTGTTGCCCTAGGGGAATCTGCGCGAGCAGCTCTCTTATTGGTAGCGCGGCTTTTCCTTGGCCAGGAAGGCCGCGATGCCGATGCCGCCGTTGGCGTGGTGCAGGTTGCGCACGAAGTGGTCGCGCTCGGCCGCCAAGTGCGCGGGCAGGCTGTGCTCGCCGGCGTCGCCCACCAGCTCCTTGATGCTGGCCAGCACGTTGGGCGCGCGGTCGGCCAGGCTTTCGGCCCAGGACAGGGCGGTGTCCAGCGCAGTGCCGGCGTCGCACAGGCGGTTGACCACGCCCAGCTCGTGCAGGCGCTGGGCGCCGATGCGTTCACCGGCCATCAGCAGCTCGGTCACCAGTTGGCGCGGCAGCGCGCGTGCCAGGCTCCAGCTGCCGCCGCCGTCGGGCGACAGCGCGACGCCGCTGTAGGCCATGACGAAAAAGGCGTTGCGCGCGGCGACGATCAGGTCACACGCCAGCGCCAGCGAAAAGCCGGCGCCCGCGGCCGGCCCTTCCACCGCGGCGATCACCGGCTTGGGGAAGCTGCGGATCGCCTCGATCCAGGTGTGCAGGCTTTCGATGCTTTGCGCCTGCACGTCGGGCGGCTGCTGGCGGTTGGCCAGCAGGCGCTGCAGGTTGCCGCCGGCGCAGAAGACGGAACCCTCACCCCGGATCACGACGCAGCGCACCTCGGGGTTGGATTCGGCCACGTTCAGCGCCTCCACGCCCGCGGCGTACATCTCGGGGCCGAGGGCGTTGCGGTGCTCGGGGTTGTAGATGGTCAGCACCATCGTGCGGCCATCGACCACACTGCGCAGTTCAGCGGTCATGCAGGGCTTTCGTCAAAAAAAGAAAACGGGGCAAGGGAGGGGCAGCAGCGCGTCGCGCGATGCCTCCGCGTGCGGGGCCCACGAGGGCGTCCTGCGCGCGCGGCCGCCCATGAGGGCACGGGCGTTGGCACCGGTCATCGCGAGGCGCCGGTCACTCAATCACTCAGGCGTGCTGGGGTCGCCGTCATCGCCGGGCGCGGCCTCGGCCTGGCGCGCCAGCTCTTCGTCGCTCAGCGGCGGCAGCGCGTCCAGCTCGGCGATCTGCTGCAGCTCCTCGGCCGTGTGGCCGGTCTGCGGCAGCAGCGCCTGGTCGATCTGCGCCTGCAGCAGCGCGCCTTCATCGGCGATCAGCGGCTGCGCCGCGCCTGTCACCGCCGCCTTGTCGCCCGGCTTGGCGTGCGCCAGCTCGTCCAGCGCCTTGGCAAAGTCACCGTCTTTCGGGTTCGTGTTCATCGTGTCTCCTTGCCTTTTTTGCTATCGATTGTCTAGCGGCCGGCGCAATCCCCCGTAGGGCCAGCGGCAGATTTGATTGGTATTCAAATACTTCCAACCCATCGGCCGGCCCGCCTAAACCCACCCCCAGCAAACGCGGTCGCCGGACCTGCGCCGGCGACTCGCGTTGTCCCCCCTCCCGCAGGAGAGGGGGGAAGGCGCCGCAGGCGACTCAGGGGGGTGTTCACATCACTCCGCGACTCAGGGGGGTGTTCACTCCTCTTCATGCAGCAGGCTCAGCCCAATCGCCCCGCGCCGGCGCAGCCAGGGGCTGGGGCGGTAACGCGGATCGCCGTACACGGTCTGCATGTTGAACAGCACTTCCAGGATGTTGGCGGGGCCGAACTTGTCGCCCATGGCCAACGGGCCCATCGGGTAGCCCAGGCCCAGGGTGACGGCCGTTTCCAGGTCCTTGGGCGTGCACACGCGCTGCTGGCACATGTCGGCCGCGATGTTGATGATGGTGGCCACCACGCGCTGGGTGACGAAGCCACCCGAATCGCGGACCACGCTCACCGCCTTGCCGTCTTTGGCGAACAGCGCGTGCGCGGCGTCGCGCATGTCGGTGCGGGTGGCCGGGTTGGTGGCCAGCACGCGGCGTTGGGTGGCCGCGTCGTCGATCAGCATGTCGATGCCGACGGTGCGCGCCGGGTCCAGCCGCTCGACCACGGCGACGGTGGTCACGTCAAAGCCGAGCGGCGCGACGATGCACAGCGCCTGGGGCGAGGGCGACTGGCCGGTCTCGATCTTGGCGCCCAGGTCTTTCAGCAGCTGGTACAGCTCGGCGCGACGCGCGGCGCGGGTCGACACCCACACCGGCGGGAATTCGGCCACCTGCGGCACCGGCGGCTCCGGCGCGATCTGCGCGGCGCCGTCGACGTATTTGTAAAAGCCGTCGCCCACCTTCTTGCCGACCACGCCGCCGGCCAGGCGCTGCGCGGTGATCACGCTGGGGCGAAAACGCGGCTCTTCGTAGTACTGGCGGTAGATGGACTCCATCACGGGGTGGGACACGTCCAGCGCCGTGAGGTCCATCAGCTCGAACGGGCCGAGCTTGAAGCCGACCTGGTCTTTCAGGATGCGGTCAATGGTGGCGAAGTCGGTCACGCCTTCGCCCACGATGCGCAGCGCCTCGGTGCCGTAGCCGCGCCCCGCGTGGTTGACGATGAAGCCCGGCGTGTCGCCCGCCTGCACCGGCGTGTGGCCCATCTGGCGCGCGTAGTCGGCCAGCTTTTGGCAGACGGTGGCGTCGGTCTTCAACCCGGCGATGACTTCCACCACCTTCATCAACGGCACCGGGTTGAAGAAGTGGTAGCCGGCGAACTGCTGCGGGCGCTTCAGGCCCGCGGCGATGGCGGTGACCGACAGCGACGAGGTGTTGGTGGCCAGCACGGCCGTGGGGGCGACGATGTCTTCCAGCTCGCCAAACAATTTTTGCTTGACGTCCAGGCGTTCCACCACCGCTTCCACCACCAGATCGCACGGCGCCAGGTCGGCCAATGCAGCGGCGGACTTCAGCCGCTCTTTCTGCGCCGTGGCCTGCTCAGCCGTCAGGCGCCCTTTTTCAACCAACTTGTTCCACTGTGCGCCCAGCGCTTCGCGGGCTTTTTCAATGGCGGCGGGCTGGGTGTCGAACAGGACGACGGTGCTGCCGGCCTGCGCTGCAATCTGCGCGATGCCGCGCCCCATGGCGCCGGTGCCGACGATACCGACGGTGGGAAAGGTGGGTGGGGTGATGCTCATGCGCAGCATTATGCGGGCAGCGCGTGGCGGGGGCTGTCACCTGTTTATGCTATCAAGGCGATAGCTGCTCGCGCTGGTGGTTGTGAGGCTGACAGCACAAAAGGCTTGAAAATCGGTGCTTGGCCCCGCGCGCCGCCGCGGGCGCTCGCCCTGGCCGTCTTGCACCACGGCCGGCCTCAGCGCCGCACCTGCAGCGCGCCCGGGTTGACGATGTTGGTCGGCGTGCCGCGCAAGTAGTTGATGACGTTGTCGAACGCGGCGCCAAAGTACATCTCGTAGCTGTCTTGTTCGACATAACCGATGTGCGGCGTGCAGATGCAGTTCTCCAGCCGCAGCAGGGCGTGGCCTTGCAGGATGGGCTCGCTTTCAAACACGTCCACCGCCGCCATGCCGGGTCGCCCGCGGTTGAGCGCGCTGACCAGCGCGTCGGGCTCGATCAGCTCGGCGCGTGAGGTGTTGACCAACAGCGCTGTCGGCTTCATGCGGCCCAGGTCGTCCAGGCGGATCAGGTGGCGCGTGGCGTCGGTCAGGCGCAGGTGCAGCGACAGCACGTCGGACAGGGCAAAGAACTCGGCGCGCGAGGGCGCGGTGGCGTGGCCGTCGCTGCGAGCGCGGGCCATCGATTCGGGTGAGCCCCAAATCACCACCTGCATGCCGAAGGCGCGGCCGTAGCTGGCCACCAGTTGCCCGGTCTTGCCGTAGCCCCAGATGCCCAGCGTGCGCCCGTACAGCACCGTGCCCAGGCCGAAGTTGGGCGGCATGGAGGCGGCCTTCATGCCCGACTGCTGCCAGGCGCCGTGTTTCAGGTTGCCGATGTACTGCGGCAGGCGGCGCGCGGCGGCCATGATCAGCGCCCAGGTCAGCTCGGCCGGCGCGATCGGCGAGCCCACGCCCTCGGCCACCGCGATGCCACGCTCGGTGCAGGCCACCACGTCGATGTGGCTGCCCACGCGGCCGGTCTGCGAAATCATGCGCAGGCGCGGCAGCTTTTCGACCAGCTGGCGCGTGATTTGCGTGCGTTCGCGGATCAGCACCAGCACCTCGGCGTCGCGCAGACGCACCGACAACTGGCCCAGACCCTTCACGGTGTTGGTGTAGACCTTGGCCGGGTAGGCCTCGAGCTTGGCCGCCGCCGCCAACTTGCGCACAGCGTCCTGGTAGTCGTCGAGGATCACGATGTTCATCCCGCCATTGTGCCGTTGGCGCGGGCGGGAGGTCGGCGCGCCGGTCCGGCCAGGTCGAAACGCACCCGGATGGCTGTCGGACCGCGGGTGGCGCAACGTGGCGACCGAAGTCGGCCGCTGCGCCAATCCAGAGATGTCAGCCGCTGCTCAACGGTGCTTCGGTTCTGACCGCTGCTGAGGGGCGTTCAAGTGATCGTGCGCTCAGTGTCCCGCGGCGACGTCGCCCCGATTTGGCCAAGCAACTGGTCGCCTGGCAGACGCTGCGCGGGCAGGCCTCAAGCCCGGCGCGCCATGGCGTCGGCCAGGGCTTCGGCCTGGGCCAGGCGCTCCAGCTCGGCGCAGACATCGACCAGGCGACCGCTCAGGCGCAGCGCGCCGGTGCGACCGCTCGCCGATGGCACCGTGGCCTGATCGATTGGCTGAACGGGCTGGGTGGTGGCGGGGCGGGCGGTGACCGGTGCAGCCGCAAGGCGCAGCGCGGCCCGGCGTTGCGCGGCGGCGACCCAGGACGCCGGCGCGGGCGCCGCGGTGACGCGCGCGCTGCAGTCGGTCGCCGGGGCGAGGGCACGCAGGCGCGCGCGGCGGTAAGCGGGAATGGACGGGGCCGAAGCCAGGTCATCCAGGTAAATGACGTTGGTACCCATGTAAAACCTTTCAGGCAGTGCGAGGTTGGACACAGGCGAGATTGCTGTGAGCAGGCCAAGAGGTGCCTTGCCCAGTTCGCGCCGCCGTAGGGTGTGGACAAGGGCCCGTGACACTGAGCGCCACCGCCGGCTTGTCTGCACGCCCGCCACCTGCAGCGGCACGAGCCCACGCTGCGCTAGAGCAGCATGCTGTTGCGGATCAGGCCGACGGCCAGGCCTTCGATTTCAAACGGCTCGCCCGGCTGCACGACGATGGTCGGGTAGTCGGGGTTTTCGGCGTGCAGCTCGATCTGGTTGTTCTGGCGGTGAAAGCGCTTGACGGTGACATCGTCGCCCAGGCGGGCCACCACGATCTGGCCGTTGCGCGCTTCGCGGGTGGACTGCACGGCCAGCAGGTCGCCGTCCATGATGCCGGCGTCGCGCATGGACATGCCGCGCACGCGCAAGAGGTAGTCGGGCCGGTGCACGAAGAGGCTGGGCTCGATGTGGTAGGTCTGATCGACGTGTTCCTGCGCCAGGATGGGCGAGCCCGCCGCAACGCGGCCCACCAGGGGCAAGGCCAACTGCGCCATGCCGGGGAGGGTGAGGCTGGACAGATCGGCCCGCGCGCCCGTGCTGCGGCCCGCGCCCTTGAGGCGGATGCCGCGCGAGGTGCCGCTGACTAGCTCGATCACGCCTTTGCGGGCCAAGGCCTGCAGGTGCTCTTCGGCCGCGTTGGCGGACTTGAAGCCCAGCTGCGACGCGATTTCGGCGCGCGTGGGGGGCGCGCCGGTGCGCGCGATGGCGTGTTGCACCAGTTGCAGGATCTGTTGCTGGCGGGCGGTGAGCTTGGGGCTGTCGGTCATGGAGGTCTCCGGCCGAGGCCCTGTGAGCCCCGGTACCTGTATTGATATCCAGTGCCTGTATTTTTAACCAGTTATTCGCAAAGCGCAAGTGGGGGCCGGGCTGCCAGTTGCGGCTTTCGCGCGACGTGGTGCTGGCGTCGCGCGGATGCGCTGGCGGGCTGCCCCGATAATGGCGCCCCATTGACCGACATCAACACCGAGGAAGAGGACATGCAAGCACCGCACGCCGTGCCGGAAAGCCCATCGCACGCAACGCGCCCCAGCGATCTCCGTTGGCCGCGCCGCTTGGTGGTGGCCACGCTGTGGGCCGCCGTGGCCACCGTGACCGCGTGCGGGGGCGGATCGGACGACGCGCCGGCGCCCAGCCCAACACCAGCGCCTGCTCCGGGGCCCGCGCCAGCACCCGGCCCTGCGCCCGCACCGGCGCCCGGACCCGCTCCAGCGCCGGCCCCTGGGCCTGCTCCTGCGCCCGCACCAGGACCTGCACCAGCGCCTGGCCCCGCGCCAGCGCCGGCCCCAGGGCCTGCCCCTGCGCCAGCGCCCGGGCCGACCCCGGCGCCTACCCCCAACCCTGCGCCAGCGCCCGGACCAGCCCCTACACCCGCACCAGGGCCGGCACCCGCACCTGCGCCCGCACCGGGCCCGACGCCATCGCCGGCCCCCGCGCCTGCCCATACGCAGCTGTGCGGCGACATGAACGAACTCCTGGCACTGATCAACCAGTTCCGCTCCCAGCCCCAGGTGTGCAGCGGCAGAAGCCTGCCTGCCGCACCGCCTTATGCATGGAATGGGGCGCTGGCCAGCGCCGCCGCGCGCCATTCGGGCGATATGGCGGTGAACAACTTCTTCAGCCACACGGGCAGCGACGGCAGCAACCCCGGGGCGCGGATCGCCGCCGCGGGTTACAGCTACGCGTCCTGGGCCGAGAACATCGCCGCCGGCTCGTCCAACGCGCGCGGCGCTTTTGAGCTGTGGCGCGGTAGCACCAGCGGCCATTGCGAGGCGATGATGAGCACCCAGTGGACCCAGGTCGGCGCCAGCTGCGTGGCGCGCCCGGGTACCGAATACGGCTATTACTGGACGCTGGACTTCGGCAAGCCGCGCTGAGCCGGCTGGCCAACAGGCGTCGCCCGCCGCGGGCGGCCCGTGAAAAAGGGGCACAGACCGCTCGGTCGATGCCCCTTTTTTTGAGCCTGACGCGGCGCAGACGCGCGCCTCAGGCGGTGCCGTTAAGCGATCAGTTGCTGAGCGCCGCCAGCGCCCGTGCCGTGATCTCCTCCACCGTGCCGGTGCCGCTGATGGCGCGGTACTTGGGTGCGGCAGCGGGCTCTTCGGCGGCCCACTGGCTGTAGTAGTCGACCAGCGGGCGGGTCTGGTCGTTGTACACGTCCAGGCGTTTGCGCACGGTCTCTTCCTTGTCGTCGTCGCGCTGCACCAGCGGCTCGCCGGTCACGTCGTCCTTGCCTTCGACCTTGGGTGGGTTGAACTTGACGTGGTAGGTGCGGCCGCTGGCCGGGTGGCTGCGGCGGCCGCTCATGCGTTCGATGATGGCGTCAAACGGCACGTCGATTTCCAGCACGTAGTCCAGTTTGACGCCGGCTTGCTTCATCGCCTCGGCCTGCGGAATGGTGCGCGGGAAGCCGTCGAACAGAAAGCCGTTGGCGCAGTCGGGCTGGGCGATGCGCTCTTTCACCAGGTTGATGATCAGGTCGTCGCTGACCAGGCCACCCGACTCCATCACGCCCTTGGCCTGCAGGCCCAGCGGCGTGCCGGCCTTGACGGCGGCGCGCAGCATGTCGCCGGTGGAAATCTGCGGAATGCCGTATTTCTGGCAGATGAAGGCCGCTTGCGTGCCTTTGCCGGCGCCGGGGGCGCCCAGAAGAATCAGTCTCATCTCTCTCCTCGAATGGGGTGGTCCAGCCCGGCGACGCGCCTCCTGTGCGGGGCGGTGGGCAGTCCTTCATGGGGTCATGCGCAGCGGCGAAGGCACCGCGCGCGGATTTTCAAATCAAGAATAGCACGCGCAAGCCCCCGTCTGGCTGACGTTGGGGCGCATTCGCGACCTCAGACCCACAGGCGCTGAACGCGCGCCAGATCCTCGGGTGTGTCCACGCCCGGGCCGGGCGCCGTCTCGCTCACATGCACGGCGATGCGGTGGCCGTGCCACAGTGCGCGCAGCTGCTCCAGCGCCTCGCACTGTTCCAGTGGCGCCGGCGGCATGGCCGGGAGGGCGCGCAGGAAAGCCGCGCGGTAGCTGTAAATGCCGATGTGGCGCAGCGGCGCGGGCGCCGTGGGCAGCTGCGTGATGCCGCCGGCAAAGCCGTCGCGCCACCAGGGCAAGGGCGCACGGCTGAAGGTCAGCGCCAGGCCATGCGCGTCCGTCACCACCTTCACCACGTTCGGGTTGGTGAATTCTGCAATGCTTTCAATAGCGTGCGCCGCAGTCCCCATCTGGGCCAGAGGCTGTTTGGGCAGCAAATTGGCGACCGCGTCGATCAGCACCGGGTCGATCAGCGGCTCGTCCCCCTGCACGTTGACCACCACGTCGTCGCCCGCCAGGCCCAACTGCTCGCACGCCTCGGCCAGGCGGTCGCTGCCGCTGCCGTGGTCGGCCCGCGTCAGCAGCGCGCGCACGCCGTGGGCCGAACAGGCGGCCACGATCTCCGGCGCGTCGGTGGCCACCAGCACCTGGGCGGCGCCGGATTGTTCGGCCCGCTCGGCCACGCGCACCACCATCGGCTTGCCGGCGATGTCGGCCAGCGGCTTATTGGGCAGGCGCGTGGACGCCAGGCGAGCGGGGATGAGGACGGTGAAGCTCATGGGCAGAGAGGTCGTCGGACGCTGGGAAGGCGTGAAGCGGGCGGTCGAAGTGCCAGCGCGGCTGCGGCATGGGGCCGACGGCGCTGCAAAGGCCGCGTTGGTCGCAGAGCGTACCCGATATTTCCCCGCCAGATGCTTCTGTTTTTATAGCTGCCTGCGCAGATTGGTAGCGCGCTAGAGGCTGATTTTATGGGAAATCTGACGCCCCCGCGCGCTGGCAAGGGCTGACCGGGCCTTTGCCAGCCCGTCAGCCCGCGCCGGCCATACCCCGCGTTTACTCCACCGACAGCTTGGCAGCGGTCAGCGACGCGTCAAAGACCAGCTTGCTCGGCCAGGTCGGCCAGGTCGTGCCCAGCGCCGCGTTGTTCGGGTTGCCGGTGCGCGCGAAGGCGGCCAGCGCGCCCATCATCGCGCCCGACAGCGCCTCGCGCCCGCCGCGGTTGGCATCGTTGACGATCACGTTGGTGTATAGCGCGGGTCCGAAATTGCCCAGCAGGAAGGGCAGGTCGAAAGCGTGCGCCGCGCCGTACACGTCGTTCCAGGGCGCGGCCTCCTGCTTCCAGTCGAAGCGGTAGGACCACACCTGGCCCGGCGTCTGCGTGATGAAGGCGTTCAGCATGTTGTCGCGCAGCGCGACGAAGAACTTGGCGTCCAGCGCGGCGATGGCGGGGTCGTAGGCCGCGCCGTCCGGGTAGGTCGGGTTGATGATGTCGCCAAAGGACGCGGCCTTGGCCTTGGCAGCGTCGAACAGGATCGGGAACAGCTGCGCGTCCGGCAGCTTGATACCCGCCGGGTGGCCTACCAGCGGCAAAAAGCTTGACAGCAGCTTGCCTTCGGAGCGGGTCATGCCCGCCAGCAGCGGCGTCTTGACGTAGTTGCCGGCCAGGATGGCGGCGATCGGGTCGGTGGCCACCACCGTGCCTTCCGGAATCGGGCCGGAACCGGTGCTGTTGGGCAGGCCGCCCACCGTGCGCACACCCACTTTCAGGACCGTGCTGGCCGGTTGGCTGCGCAGGTAGGCGGCGATGTCGGCGTGGCTGTGGCCCTGGATCCAGGCCGTGGCGGCCGCGGCGTCGGCGGCGGTGCCGTCGTCGATCAGCAGCTTGGCCAGCAGCACGTTGGACAGCGCTTCGTACGTGGCCACCGGGTTCAGCGCCGGGATGGTGCCGTTGTTGCCCGCCAGGTTGTTGGCCGGCTGCGGAAAGCCCGGGCTGGTCGCCACCGAGATGCCGCCGGACAGCGGCGCCAGCTTGTGGAACAGGCCCGCTGCGCGCTGGCCCGGCGCCGTGGCCACGGCCAGGATGTTGATGGCGCCGGCGGACTGCCCGGTCAGCGTCACGTTCTTCGCGTCGCCACCAAAGTCGCCAATCGTTTCCTGTACGAAGCGCAGCGCCTGCACGACGTCCAGCACGGCGTAGTTGCCGGACTGGTCGTCGGCCGTCAGCGTCGGGTCCACTGTGGTGTCGCGCAATGCCGGGTGGCGGAAGAAGCCCAACTGGCCCAGGCGGTAATTGGCGGTGACGACCACCGCGTTGGCCTTCTTGGCCAGCGCAGCGCCGTCGTACATCGGATCGGCGCTGTAGCCGGTGATGTTGCTGCCGCCGTGGACGAAGACGATCACCGGCAGGTGCTTGTCGCCCGTGGCTGGGCGCCAGATGTTCAGCGACAGACAGTCCTCGCTGCCCGGCGTGTGGCCGCTGAGCAGGTTGTCGCCCACGCTGGCGTCAAAGGTGTTGGTGTTGCCTGGGCTGTACAGGCGCGGGTTCTGGATGCACGACGCCCCGAACGCCTTCGCGTTGAGCGTACCCGCCCACGGCTGCGGCGGGCGCGGCGCCTTCCAACGCAACGCGCCCACCGGCGCCTGGGCGAAGGGGATGCCCTTCCAGAAGTACGTGCCCGACCGCGCGCTGTCGTCCACGCCCTGCACGGCGCCGTAGCGGGTGGAAGTGTTGTCGGGGTTCATCGGGTCGTCGCTGCCGCCGCAGGCGGTGATCAAGGTGCTGAAGGCGGCCAGGGCCAGAAAGGCGCTGCGTCGCATCGGGCGGAAAAGGGGCATGGCTTGTCTCCGGATCGTTGTCGGTGCGCGGCCATCCTACGCGCCGCCCAACGGACGCGCGTCATGGCTGCGAACGATCCGTCCACCCAGCCGCGTCACCCCACCACCGGTGTGCGCGGTGGCAGCGCTTCCAGCTCGGCGTCGCTCAATGCGCGCGCTTCGCCCTCCAGCATGACGGGGATGCCGTCGCGCACCGGGTAGGCCAGGCGGGCGGAGCGCGAGATCAGCTCCTGCTTCTCGCGGTCATAGTCCAGCGGGCCCTTGGTGACGGGGCAGACCAGCAGTTCCAGCAGTTTGGTGTCCATGGCGGTGGCAATGCGGTGGCACTGCGTCAGTGCGCTGCCGATGTCGACAGCAGGTTCATGATCAAAACGCCGGCAACGATCAGCGCCATGCCCAGCATCGCCCACAAGTCCAGCTTTTGCCCAAAGGCGACCCAGCCCACGGCGGCGATCAGCACGATGCCCAGGCCCGACCAGGTGGCGTAGGCGATGCCCACGGGGATGGTGCGCAGCGTCAGCGACAGCAGCCAGAACGCCAGTCCGTAGCCGAACACCACGATGGCCGTCGGCCCCAGCCGCGTGAAGCCTTCGCTGGCCTTGAGCGCGCTGGTGCCGACCACTTCGGCCACGATGGCGATCAACAGGTAGAGGTAGGCGGGCATGGGTCGGACAGGTGTTGCGGCGCGGCGGCGCGGCGGGCGCGTTGCCTAGGCTGGGGATGATAGCGGCTGGGGTGGCGCGCGCTGGGCGGCGATGGCCCCGTGCCGCGTGGCGGCCGGCGCAGCGGGCGACAGGCGCAGAGGGCAGGCGTCGGGGGCAAGAAATAGGAGAGAAATCGGGCCCTGGTCCTAGGAGAATATGCGCAACCAGCTATCAAATTGAAAGTGGTTGCCGCTGCCGTCACCTGGGCTGGAGCTTGGGCGGAAGCGACAGTTCGTGGGCTTCAATCCTTGCGTCCGTGTCGGAGTGTTCCGCTGGCGGCCTTATCGAGGTCGCTGTGCAGGTGCTAGCCACTGCGCGCCCCAACCTACTGGTTCGGATCGGAGGGTTTGCGTCAGACTTGGCGACGTGAATCGGATCACCGAGTCCTTCGGCCAATGGATTTGAATAGTCCACGCAAACGAGGAGCGCCCACCTGGAAACGTGATGGCTTCACGTTGGATTTCCCCAATGACCAAAGGGCACAGCGCTGCCGGTGGCACTGTGTAATCGATGTCGATCACCAGGTCGTCAACATCGTCAAAACGCAGATCGGCCGGCGCTACGCGGAAGCTGTATGCGTCGCCCTCGTTGGGCGGTAGCCACTCGACGATGAAATCGATGTCGAGGATCAGAACGCCGCCACGGCCATCGGGTCCTTCTTCGATGCGGAACGCGTGAATGGCGTTGTCGTGCCAACGATGGCTGTCAAAAGGCTCGTCTACGCTCACGATCTACTCCTCCCTAACACCGTCCATTGAAACCCCGCGCCGTCAGCCGCCCATCCAGCGCGTCAAAGAACGCCGCCGGCACGTCCAGCTCCAGCGGCACGGCCAGGGCGCCGGGCACATGGCGCCACAGTTTGACGGCGTCTTTTTCGGTGCAAAGCAGCGTCTCGCCGGCGCCAAACTTGCGCGGCCAGCTACTGAAATCGTAGTGATCGGGCAGCGCGAGGGTCTCGTGCAACGTCAGCCCGGCGGCGCGCAGCATGGCGAAGAAGGCTTCCGGCCGTGCAATGCCGGCGACGGCGATGAGCCGGTGGGCAGGGCCGCGCAGCGCGGCCAGCGGCACGGTGCTGCCATCGGCGCGCAGGGCGTGGTCGGCCAGGCGGCGCGTGGCGTTGAAGGCCTCTGCGCCCGGCGGCAGGGGCAGGTCCGGCCCCGGTTCGGTGCGCAGCACCAGGTCGACCGGGCGCGGCCAGGCTTCGCGCAGCGGGCCGGCGGGCAGCCGCCAGCCGTTGCCGACGCCGCGCGCGTCGAACACGCAGATGGCCACGTCGTGCGCCAGCGCCCAGTGCTGCAGGCCGTCGTCGCAGACCAGGATGTCGCAGTCGGGGTGCGCAGCCAGCAGGGCGCGGCCGGCGTCGGCGCGCTGGCGGGCGACGAAGACGGGCACGCCCGCGCGTTGGCGCAGCAGCAGCGCTTCGTCGCCCACCGCGAAGGGGTCGGACTGGGGCGTGACGGCGACCGGCGCATCCGGCGCGGCGGGGTCGAACTGGGTGCGCCCGTACCCGCGCGACACGATGCCCGGCCGCCAACCGCGCGCCTGCAGGTGGCGCACCACGGCCAGCGTGGTCGGCGTCTTGCCCGCGCCGCCGGCCACCACGTTGCCGACGACCACGACCGGCACGGGCAGCCGCACCGCGCGCGCCAACCCGCGCCGCCGCTGCCACGCCGCCACGGCGCCGTACAACAGCGACAGCGGCCACAGCAAGCGCGCCAGCGGCCCACGGCGCTGCCAGGCGGCGCGCAGGCGGTGTTCGAGCGACAGCGAATCGGACATGGGTCTGGGGCGGGGCGCCGCCGCCAACGCACTGGGCAGGCCCGGGCGCGGCGGTGCCCCGGCGCAGTGTGCCACGCGGCAGGGCGTGGGCCGAGCGCGACGGGCACCGGTCGGCGGACGCGCGCATCGCGTGACATGGCCAGCGCGCACCGACCCGCGCCCGGCGTTCGCGTGCGGGCTGGCAGCACCGGCCTTGGGGGATGTCGCGCCACGCACTATCAAAACAGAAGCTGGCCGCGCAAATGGCTGTAGGGCCAGTGGCAGATGGGACGGTCAAATTCAGCATGCCGCCGCCGCGGCGCCACGCCGATCGTCGGCGCTCAGCGCCAGGCACCGACCAGATCAGGCGCTCACCCGCGCGCCCGCACGTTCAGAATCGCCGCACCCTGACCCACGACTTGCCACCACCACCGTGACCGCCCCCGCCGACCGCCCCGAAGATCCCACCGTCGCCATCGGCACCTTCGTGTACGACGGCCTGGTGCTGTGCGACGTGAAGATCGCGCTGAGCCCGGTGCGCTGGGGCTCGGGCGATGACGAAGACCCGCCTGAGTTGGCGGGTGACCTGGTGCGGCCGACCTACTACCTGTGGTGGGGCTCGACCACCGAGCGCGGGCGCTTCAACGCCGGCGGCGGCGGGTACGCGAGCTTGGCGCTGGCGCAGGCTGCGGCCGAGGCGGCGCCGGGCATCGGGCCGACGGTGCGTTGGCTGTGGGTGGCGGATGCTGCGTCGGTGCGGTGACGGGGCCGTACGGGCGGCGCCAGGGCCGATCGTCCACGCGGTGTGGAAAGGCCGCGCGCGAGGGGAAAGCAGGGGAAAGCCGCGCGCGAGGGGAAAGCAGGGGAAAGCTGGGGGAGGGCGGCGCCCGGTGCTGTGGGTGCGGCGACCGTCAAACGCCCTGATTGCTAGAAAATCAGGAGCTGCCAGCGCAGTCTGCTGTAGGGCTGGCGGCCGATGGGGTCAAAATGCTGGGCGAGAGCAGCGGGCGCATCCGCGCCCCCGCTCAGCGCCTTACTTCCCCGACTGCGCCGCAAACGTGATCTGCGTCAGGCCTTCGCGCCGGGCGGCGTCCATCACGGTGACGACGGCCTGCACCGGGGCGGTGGCGTCGGCGCTGATGATCAGGATGCTGTCCTTGGCGGCCACGCCGCGCAGGACGCGGGCCACGGATTCGACGTCGCGCTGCTCCAGCGGCTGTTTGTTGACGGCGTAGCGGCCGTCGGCGGCCACGGCGACGACGATTTCCTTGGGGCGGTCGCGCGAGGCGTCGGCGTTGGCGGTGGGCAGGGTGACCTGCAGCTCGGTGAACTTGCTGTACGTGGTCGTCAGCATCAAGAAGATCAGGATCACCAGCAGCACGTCGATGAACGGGATCAGGTTGATCTCCGGCTCTTCGGGCGGGTGGGGACGGAACTTCACCGCTTGGCTCCCTTGGCGGGGTGGTCGCCGCCGGGGCACAGCGGGTCGAGGTGGCGGGCGAAGTGCTCGGCAGCCAGCTCCAGCTCGAGGATGTAGCCGTCGACGCGGGCGCGGAAGTAGCGCCAGAAGATCAGCGCCGGAATCGCCACGATCAGGCCGAACGCGGTGTTGTACAGCGCGATCGAGATGCCGTGCGCCAGCTGCGCCGGGTTGCCGCCGGACAGCGAGCCGCTGGGCGCCTGCGAGCCGAAGATCTCGATCATGCCGATCACCGTGCCGAGCAGGCCCAGCAGCGGCGCGGCCGAGGCGATGGTGGCCAGCGCGGGCAAAAAGCGCTCCAGCCGGTGCGCGACCTTGCGGCCGGCCGCTTCCATGGCGGCACGCATCTCGTCGGGCGTGCAGCGCGGGTTGTTGTTGATGGCGCGCCAGCCCGAAGCCAGCACTTCGCCCAGGGCCGAATGCTGGGCCAGCTGGTTGACGGTGTCGGGGTTGGGCACGCTGTCGCGCGACACGCCGATGGCTTCGTCCAGCAGGCCGGGGGTGATGACGCGGCTGGATTTGAGCTTGATGAAGCGCTCAATAACGAAGGCCAGCGCCAGGATGGAACACAGGATCAGCGGCCAAATCGGCCAGCCAGCGGCTTGTATGATCGAAAGCAAGGGTGGTTCTCCGCCGGCGCAGCGGTTCAAAGCCCCTCGGGCGCCGCGCCATGGTTCTCAGGAATGCGGGCGATTATGACCCAGCCCCCGGCCGCGCCAACGCGCGCGGCAACGTGGCTGCCCAGGGTGTGGGGCGGGCGTCACAGCGATCTGCCGCCCGGCGGCGGTTGCCCACACACAGATTCTGTGGATAACTTTGTGCAAAAACCTCCTCGGGTACCGCCAGAGCCGCGTGAATACGGTGTTTTTGACAGATTGATGAACGATTGAGCAGAAAAAATCTCAATGAAATCAATAACTTGCACCAGGCAGTGGGCGTTTCGGGCGTTTCTGAGGGGTGTTTTGACCGCTGGCCAGCCGCTGTGGAGTAGTGGCGCGGCCTGGGCCGCCAAAAGCGCCGGAAAACCGCATGGAACCTGACTTTTTCACGCCGCGTGCCGCCGCGGCGCCACGCATCTGGCCAGTGGGCGCGCTGACCCGCGCCATCGCTGACGCGCTGGAGGCGCGCTTCAACCCGGTCGCCGTGCGCGGCGAGATTTCGGGCTTCACCCGCGCGGCCAGCGGGCACTGCTACTTTTCACTGAAAGACGAAGCCGGTCAGCTGCGCTGCGCCATGTTCCGCCGCGCTGCCGGGCTGCTCAACTTCAACCCGCGCGAGGGCGACCAGGTCGAGGTGCGCGGGCGCGTGGCGGTGTACGAGCCGCGCGGCGACCTGCAGCTGGTGGTCGAAGCCATGCAGCGGGCGGGCCAGGGCGCGCTGTTCGAGCAGTTCCTGCGCCTCAAGGCCCAGCTGGAGGCCGAAGGCCTGTTCCACCCCGAGCGCAAGCGCCCGCTGCCCGAGGCGCCGCGCGCCATCGGCGTGGTCACCTCGCTGGCGGCCGCCGCGTTGCACGACGTGCTGACGGCGCTGGCGCGGCGTGTGCCGCACATCCCGGTGGTGGTCGTGCCGGCGGCGGTGCAGGGCGCGGGGGCGCCGGAAGAGCTGCGCCGGGCGCTATCAAAATTGTATCTGACCGCGCAATCAGCTGTAAGGCCAGAGGGCGATTGGGCTCAAAAAACCGGCCTGGGCGCCGTGCCCGTCGACGTGATCCTGCTGGTGCGCGGCGGCGGCTCGATCGAAGACCTGTGGGCCTTCAACGACGAGCGCCTGGCGCGCACCCTCGCCGCCAGCCCGGTGCCGCTCATCAGCGGCGTGGGGCACGAAACGGACTTCACCATCGCCGACTTCGTGGCGGACCTGCGCGCGCCCACGCCCACCGCCGCGGCGGAGCTGGTCAGCGTGCCGCGCGCCCAGCGCCTGGCCGATGTCGATGCGCTGGCCGAGCGCCTGACCCGCGCCCTGCGCCGCCGTCTGGACGCCGAAGCCCAGCGCCTGGACTGGTTGGCCGGGCGCCTGAGCCGCCCGTCCGACGCGGTCGCCAGCGAACGCCTGCGCCTGGACCGCCAGGCCCAGCGCCTGCGCCACGCCCTGGCGCTGCGGCTGGAGCGCGAAGGCGCGCGCCTGGCCCAGTTGCAGGACCGCCTGCCGCGCCCGCTGGCGCCGCGCCTGGCGGCCGAACAGCAGCGCCTGGCACGCCTGGCCGAACGCCTGCCCGCCGCCGTTACGCGCCAGGGCACGGCCGCGCACGAGCGCCTGGAACGTGCGGCGCTGCGCTTGGCCGCGCTCGACCCGCAGCGCGTGCTGGAGCGCGGCTACGCCTGGCTCGAAGCGGCCGACGGCCGGCCCGTGACGCACGCCGCCGACACGCACGCCGGGCAGGCGCTGACCGCCACCCTTGCGGACGGCAAGGTTGATCTCAGCGTCGTCACACCCCGGCCGCGCTGACTTCCTACAATCGATCGGACGAGGGGCGGCCTATGATGGTCGCTTCGCCGATCAACCACCCACGACAAGAGGACACCCACATGGAACGCACCCTGCCGCCGCTGCCTTACGCACACGATGCCCTGGCCCCGGCCTACAGCAAGGAAACGCTGGAATACCACCACGACAAGCACCACAAGGCCTACGTGGACAAGCTCAACGAGCTGCAAAAAGGCACCGAGTTCGAAAACATGGAACTCGAAGACGTGATCAAGAAGTCCAGCGGTGGCATCTACAACCAGGCCGCCCAGATCTGGAACCACACCTTCTTCTGGAACTGCATGAAGCCCAACGGCGGCGGCGAGCCCACCGGCGCCCTGGCCGACGCCATCAACAAGAAGTGGGGCAGCTACGCCGACTTCAAAAAGGCTTTCGTCACCAGCGCCGTGGGCAACTTCGGCTCCGGCTGGACCTGGCTGGTCAAGAAGGCCGACGGCAGCGTTGACATCGTCAACATGGGCGCCGCCGGCACCCCGCTGACCACCGGTGACACGCCCGTGTTCACCGTCGACGTGTGGGAACACGCGTACTACATCGACTACCGCAACCTGCGCCAGAAGTTCGTCGAGACCTACCTCGACAAACTGGCCAACTGGGACTTCGCGGCCAAGAACTTCGGCTGATCGCCGCGCTTCTGTCTGCAAAAGCCACCTTCGGGTGGCTTTTTTCATGGTCGCGCGGGTTGGGCTTTGCGTGAATACGCGCCTTGCGCGCCGCGTCGGGCGTTGTCCATCGCCCCTCGGCGCAGGGCACCGGCAGTGAACGAACGCGTGGGCCGTTGGCGCGCGAACCGCCGCTTGGCGCCCGCCAACTGCGCGCTTCTTGCGCCAGGTGAACAAAATAGTTCGGCCGAATTCCGCATGGCGGGAAATCGTTGCGTAATTGGGGATTTCCCCAGCCGCCGGCACAGCACAATCGGGGATGACCGTCCGGGCCGGCGCCACCAGGCACCCCGGTGGGCGCCCCTGCCCGGGCACGGCATCCCAACATCCAAGGAGAGACAGATGAGCACCCAGCAACCCACCATCATCTACACCCTGACCGACGAGGCGCCGCGCCTGGCCACCGCTTCGCTGCTGCCGATCGTGCGCAGCTTCGCCAAGGTCGCGGGCATCGACATGCAGACCAGCGACATCTCGGTGGCTGGCCGCATCCTGGGCCAGTTCCCCGAAGCGCTGACCGAAGCCCAGCGCGTGCCCGACAACCTGTCGGAGCTGGGCAAGCTGACGCTCAAGCCCGAAGCCAACATCATCAAGCTGCCCAACATCAGCGCGTCCGTGGCCCAGCTGAAGGCGGCCATCAAGGAGCTGCAGGACAAGGGCTACAAGGTGCCCGACTTCCCGGAGAACCCCAAGGACGACAAGGAAAAGGACATCCGCGCGCGCTACAACAAGTGCATCGGCTCGGCCGTGAACCCGGTGCTGCGTGAAGGCAACTCCGACCGCCGCGCGCCACGCGCCGTCAAGGAATACGCGCGCAAGCACCCGCACAGCATGGGCGAGTGGAGCCAGGCGTCGCGCTCGCACGTGTCGCACATGCACGGCGGCGACTTCTACCACGGTGAGAAGTCGATGACGCTGGACCGCGCGCGCGACGTCAAGATGGAGCTGATCACCAAGAGCGGCAAGGCCATCGTGCTCAAACCCAAGGTCGCGCTGAAGGACCGCGAAGTCATCGACTCGATGTTCATGAGCAAGAAGGCGCTGATGGCCTTCTACGAGAAAGAGATCGCCGACGCCTACAAAACCGGCGTGATGTTCTCGCTGCACGTGAAGGCGACGATGATGAAGGTGTCGCACCCCATCGTATTCGGCCACTGCGTGCGCATCTTCTACAAGGAGGCGTTTGAAAAGCACGCCAAGACCTTTGAAGAGCTGGGCGTGAACGTCAACAACGGCATGATCGATCTGTACAACAAGATCGCCGACCTGCCGCAAAGCCAGCAGGACGAGATCAAGCGCGACCTGCACGCCTGCCACGAACACCGGCCCGAGCTGGCCATGGTCGATTCGTCCAAGGGCATCACCAACTTCCATTCGCCCAACGACGTGATCGTGGACGCGTCCATGCCGGCCATGATCCGCAACAGCGGCAAGATGTACGGCGCCGACGGCCGCCTGAAGGACGTGAAGGCCGTGATGCCCGAGTCGACCTTCGCCCGCATCTACCAGGAGATGATCAACTTCTGCAAATGGCACGGCGCCTTCGACCCCAAGACCATGGGCACCGTGCCCAACGTCGGCCTGATGGCCCAGCAGGCCGAGGAATACGGCAGCCACGACAAGACCTTCGAGATCCCCGAAGACGGCGTGGCCAACATCACCGACCTGGACACGGGCGAAGTGCTGATGAGCCAGAACGTGGAGCAAGGCGACATCTGGCGCATGTGCCAGACCAAGGACGCCGCCATCCGCGACTGGGTCAAGCTGGCCGTCACGCGCGCACGCAACTCGGGCATGCCGGTGGTGTTCTGGCTGGACGCCTACCGCCCGCACGAGAAGGAGCTGATCACCAAGGTGCGCATGTACCTGCACGAGCACGACATCAGCGGCCTGGACATCCAGATCATGAGCCAGGTGCGCGCCATGCGTTACACGCTGGAGCGCGTGATCCGCGGCCAGGACACCATCAGCGCCACCGGCAACATCCTGCGCGACTACCTGACCGACCTGTTCCCGATCATGGAGCTGGGCACCAGCGCCAAGATGCTGTCCATCGTGCCGCTGATGGCCGGCGGCGGCATGTACGAAACGGGTGCCGGCGGCTCGGCCCCCAAGCACGTTCAGCAGCTGGTCGAAGAAAACCACCTGCGCTGGGATTCGCTGGGGGAATTCCTGGCTCTGGCCGTCAGCCTGGAAGAGCTGGGCATCAAGGAAAACAACGCCCGCGCCAAGCTGCTGGCCAAGGCGCTGGACGCCGCCACCGGCAAGCTGCTGGACAACAACAAGGGCCCGAGCCCCAAGACCGGCCAGCTGGACAACCGCGGCAGCCACTTTTACCTGGCGCTGTACTGGGCGCAGGCCCTGGCCGATCAAAAGGAAGACGCCGAACTGGCCAAAGTGTTCGCGCCGGTCGCCAAGCAACTGGCCGACAACGAAGCCAAGATCGTCGACGAACTGGCCGCCGTGCAGGGCCAGCCGGCCGACATCGGCGGTTACTACCTGCTGGACGAGGCCAAGCTCGACCAGGTCATGCGCCCCAGCGCCACGCTGAACGCTGCGCTGGCCAAGCTGGGCTGATGCGCTGAGGCAGTGCGTCGCCCGAGGGCGGCGCGCGCGCTTCGTGCCGTCACACGGGTCGCGTCGGCCCGCCAAAAGAAAAGCCCACCGTCCTTCTGACGGTGGGCTTTTTTCATGAAGAATCGGCCTCTGGCCCTACAGCAGATTGCGCGGGCAGCTACTCAATCAATAGCGCATCGTCAGCGCGAGGAACGCGCAAGGCCGTGCCCCGATGGCGCTCAGTGGTAGCCCGCGTCGGCCGCCACCTTGCCTTGGAACACCTTGTACGACCAGCTGGTGTAGCCCAGGATCAGTGGCAGCAGGAACACCAGGCCCCACAGCACAAAGCCTTGCGACTGCGGCGGTGCCGCGGCCGCCCAGATCGTCAGCGACGGCGGCACGATGTACGGCCACATGCCCAGCACCAGGCCCACAAAGCCCAGGCCGAACAGCGCCATGGTCCAGATGAAGGGGCGCGCATCGTGCGCGGCCGGCCGGTCCGGAGTGGCCAGGGCGGCATCGCGCCACAGCAGCCACGCCACCCACAGCGTGAGGATCGGCACCGGCGACAGCCACAGGAAGTTGTAGCCGTCAAACCAGCGCGCCATCAACCGCGATTCCAAAAACGGCAGGCTGACGCTGACCGCCAGCATCGCCACCAGCACACCCACCACCAGGGGCCGCGCCAGCTGGCGCGCCCGCACGTGCAAGGCGCCTTCGGTCTTCAGAATCAGCCAGCCCGCGCCCAGCAGCGCGTAGCCCACGACCAGCGCCACCCCGGTCAACAACGCAAACGGGTTGACCCAGTCGAAGGTGCCGCCCACGTAATAGCCGTTGGTCAGCGGCAGCCCTTGCACCAGCGAGCCCAGGATCACGCCCTGGAAGAACGTGGCGACGATGGAGCCGACGCTGAACGCCGCGCCCCAGGCGCGCCGGGCGAAGCCGTAGCCTTTGAAGCGGAATTCGAACGCCACGCCGCGAAACACCAGCGCCAGCACCATCAGCAGCACCGGCAGGTACAGCGCCGACAGCACTACGGCGTAGGCGCGCGGGAAGGCCGCCATCAGCCCGGCGCCGCCCAGCACCAGCCAGGTTTCGTTGCCGTCCCAGATCGGGGCGGCGGTGTTCATCATGTGGTCCAGCTGATCGCCGCCCTGCGCCGCCGGGGCCAGGATGCCCAGACCGAGCACGAAGCCGTCCAGCAACACGTACATCAAGACGGCAAAGCCGATGACGCCCAGCCACACCACGGGCAACCAGGTGCTGGCGTTCATGGCGCTCTCCTTTCGTCGATGTCCTCGGCGTCGGCGGCAGACAGCGGCCGCGCCGGCGTCTTGGTCACGCCCGAGCCCGTTTGCTGTGGCGCGGGCTCGTGCGGCTGCGGCCCCTTGCGCAGCAGGCGCAGCAAATACCAGATGCCGGCGCCGAAGATGACGGCGTACACCGTGGCGTAGCTGGCCAGTGAGGTCACGACCTCCTGCCTCGTCAGGTGCGGGCTGACCGCATCGCGTGTGCGCAGCAGGCCGTACACCACCCAGGGCTGGCGGCCGATCTCGGTCACCCACCAGCCGGCCAGCAGCGCAACAAAGCCCGTGGGCGCCATCCAGCGCCAGGCGTTCAGCAGCCAGGGCGCCTTGGTCAGCCAGCCGCGCCACCAGGCCCAGGCCGACAAGGCCACCAACAGCAGCATCAGCACGCCCAGGCCGACCATGACGCGGAAGGCAAAGAACACCGGCGCCACCGGCGGCCGGTCTTCCGGCGCGACCGAGGTCAGCGGCGGGATGTCGCCGTCCCAGGTGTGCGTGAGGATCAGGCTGCCGACGTGCGGGAGGGCGATTTCGAACAGGTTGCGTTCATTGGCCTGGTCGGGCCACGCGAACAGGATCAAAGGCACGCCATCGCCAGGCGGCTCGGAATGCCAGTGGGCTTCCATCGCGGCGACTTTCACCGGCTGGTGTTCCAGCGTGTTCAGCCCGTGCTGGTCACCCACCAGGATCTGCAAAGGCACGGCGATCGCGCCAAAGGCCACCGCCAGCTTGAGCATGCGCGTGGCGGCCGGCACGTGCACGCCGCGGCGGATGTTCCAGGCGGCCGTGCCGCCGATCACCATGCAGGTGGTGATGAAGGCGGCCAGCACCATGTGCGGCAGGCGGTAGAAGAAGGAGGGGTTGAAGATGATCGACGCCCAGCTTTCCGGCACAAAGACGCCGTCGACCAGCACATGGCCCTGTGGCGTGTGCATCCAGCTGATGGCGGCAATGATCCAGAAGGTCGAGATCAGCGTGCCCAGCGCCACCATGCAGGTGCAGAAGAAATGCACGGCCGGTTTGACGCGGTTCTGGCCGAACAGCATGACGCCGAGAAAGCCCGCCTCGAGGAAGAAGGCGGTCAGCACCTCGTAGCTGAGCAACGGGCCGAGGATGTTGCCGGCGCGGGTCGACAGCTCGGCCCAGTTGGTGCCGAACTGGAAGCTCATCACGATGCCGGACACCACCCCCATGCCGAAGGAAATGGCGAAGACCTTGAGCCAGAAGCGGTACAGGTCCATCCACAGGGCGTCGCGCGTGCGCAGCCAGCGCCATTCCAGAAACATCAACCAACTGGCCAGCCCAATCGTGAAGGCCGGGAAAAGGATGTGAAACGAAATCACGAACCCGAACTGAATGCGCGACAGCAGCAGGACGTCCATAGCGGGATTCTTGGGGAATTCCGCCACCGGCTGATGTAGGTCGACCCCGATAAGTTGGTTTGTGACAGTGTGCATCCGCCCTTGATCCGAATCAAGGGATAACCCTAGGTGACATGCCAGTATCAGGCGAGTAGGCGGCCGCGCCAACGCGGTCCGCCAGATGCCCGAGAAAGGATGTTCACATGGGCTTCAAGCCGCTACCCATGGCGATCGCGGTGGCCATCGGCCTCTTGATCTGGTTCGTCGTGCCGGTGCCGCACGGGGTGACGGCCAGCGCTTGGCACCTGCTGGCGCTGTTCGTGGCGACCATCGCGGCCATCATCGGCAAGGCGATGCCGATTGGCGCCATCTCCATCGTCGCGATCGCGCTGGTGGCGATCACTGGCGTGACCCACGACAAGCCCGCGGGCGCTGCCAGCGACGCGCTCAGCAGCTTTTCCAACCCGCTGATCTGGCTGATCGGGGTGGCCATCATGATCTCGCGCGGCTTCATCAAGACCGGCCTGGGCGCGCGCATCGGCTACTACTTCATCTCGGTCTGGGGCAAGAAGACCATCGGCATTGGCTACGCGCTGACGCTGTCGGAGCTGATCCTGGCGCCCATCACGCCCAGCAACACGGCGCGCGGCGGCGGCATCGTCCACCCGATCATGCGGGCGATCGCCGGCAGCTACGACTCCGACCCCGACAAGGGCACGGAAGGCCGCATGGGCCGGTACCTGGCGCTGACCAACTACCACGCCAACCCGATCACCTCGGCCATGTTCATCACCGCCACGGCGCCCAACCCGCTGGTGGTCAAACTGGTGGCCGACGCCACCGGCGCGCAGGTCCACCTGAGCTGGGGTACCTGGGCGCTGGCCATGCTGCTGCCCGGGCTGGTGGCGCTTTTGCTGATGCCGCTGGTCATCTATTGGATGTACCCGCCCGAGATCAAAAGCACGCCCAACGCGGCGCAGTTCGCGCGCGAAAAGCTGCGGGAGCTGGGGCCCATCAGCCGGGGCGAGGCGATCATGCTGGGCGTGTTCTTCGTGCTGCTGGTGCTGTGGGCGGGCATTCCGGCTTTCCTCTTCGGACCGGCCGCGGCGGTGGACCCGACCACCACGGCCTTTATCGGCCTGTCGCTGTGCCTCTTGACCGGCGTGCTGACCTGGGACGACGTCATCAAGGAAAAAAGCGCCTGGGACACCATCGTCTGGTTCGGTGCGCTGGTGATGATGGCGACCTTCCTGAACAAGCTGGGGCTGATCGCCTGGTTCGCCCAGACGCTGGAGCAGGGCATCGCGCACCTGGGCCTGGGCTGGATGGGCGCCAGCGCCTTGCTGGTGCTGGCCTACCTGTACGCGCACTACCTGTTCGCCAGCACCACGGCGCACATCACCGCCATGTTCGCCGCGTTCTACGGCGCTGGCCTGGCGCTGGGCGCGCCGCCGATGCCCTTCGCGCTGATGATGGCGGCCGCCTCCAACATCATGATGACGCTGACGCACTACGCCACGGGCACGTCGCCAGTGATCTTCGGCTCGGGCTACACCACGCTGGGCCAGTGGTGGCGCGCCGGCTTTGTGATGAGCGTGGTGCTCATCCTCGTGTGGCTCTTCGTCGGCAGCGCGTGGTGGAAGCTGCTGGGTTACTGGTGACGGGCAGCTTCGGGCCGCTGTGAGGCGGCGCACGGCCTGCAGCCTGGGTACCAGGCCATTTTCAAGGATTTTTGGCCGGTAGCCCTACAACCATCTGCGCGGGCAGCTATTGAAATAATAGTATTCCCGCCTTCGTCAGGCGCAGAGGTCGCCCCCGTCGGCGCGGCTCAGGGCCGGCGGAACAGCTCGCCGCCCAGCTTGTGGCCGGCCTTGATGTGCTTGGCGTCGAACCAGCCCTGGTTCATCTCCAGCACGTAGCGCACCGGCCCTTTGGAGCAGTGGCTGGTCTCGTCCTGCGGCTTCATGTCCGCCAGGTTGGCGATGGTGCCGTCGTCGGTGACGAAGGCCGCCGTCAGCGGGATCAGCGTGTTCTTCATCCAGAAGCACTGCACCGCCGGCTGCTCGAACACGAAGACCATGCCCTCGTGCTGGGGCATTTCCTGCCGGAACATCAGGCCGATCTGGCGCTGCTGGTTGTTGCCCGCCACCTGCGCGTCGATGCGGTGCATGCCGGCGGTGATGGTCGTGCGCGGCAGGTTCATCTGGGGTTGCCCGGCAGGTGCCAGTTGGGCCCAAGCGGCGCCGCTGAGGAGCAGTCCCAGGCCACCGATCCAGGCGGCCACAGGGCGAAGCCAGGACTGCGCCCGGCGGGCACGGGCAACAGGGCGGAAATCAAGCGCGGTAGAAACCATGGTGTGCAAGGGCAAGGAACACGGGGGCAATCAAAAGCTGCGCCGCGGGCGCAAGCGGTTCGGGCCGGAGTTTACGTCCGCGCCAGCAATTGCCCGACCGCGTCCAGCAAGCTGTCAAAGCCGCCCACCGGATCGAAGCGCTGACCGTTGATGAAAAAGCACGGCGTGCCGTTGACGCCGCTGCGCAGGCCGCTTTCGATGTCGCGGCGGATGCGCGCTTCGTACGTGCCCGCGTCCACCGCGCGCTGGAAATCCTCGGGCGTTTTGCCCAGCGACTGCAGGATCTGGCCGTACAGCGCCGGCCCCAGCGCGGCCTGGTTCTCGTACAAGGCGTCGTGCACCGGCCAGAACTGGCCCTGCGCGGCGGCGAACTCCGCGACCAGCGCAGCGTTGAAGGCCTGAGGGTGCGCGTCGGTCAGCGGAAAGTTGCGGAAGACCACCGCGATGTGCTGGCCGTGGCGGCGCGCCAGCTCCTTGACGACGGGGTAGGCGTCGCCGCAGTACGGGCATTGGTAGTCGCCGTACTCCACGACCTGCACAGCGGCATGCAGGTTGCCTTGCAGGTGGTCGTCGGCGGAGATGGGTGCGCGCAGGGTGGACATGGTCGGCTTTCGGCGTGGGGGAAGGTCAGAGGCGGTCCAGGGCGTCCAGAACGCCGTCGACACCGGGGTTGACGGCCACGGGCGAAAGGTAGCTCCAGGCGATCTTGCCGGCCGCGTCGATCACGAACAAGGCGCGCTTGCTGGAGCCGGCGGCGTCGTCGTAAGCGCCGTACGCGCGCGACACGGCGCCCTTGGGTTCGAAGTCGGCCAACAGGCTGAAGTGCAGGTGCCGCGCTTCAATGAAGGCCTGGTGCGACCACACGCTGTCGACCGAGATGCCCAGCACCTGGGCCTGCTTGGGCTTGAACAGCGGCAGGGCGGCGTTGAAACGCCCAGCTCGTCACCGCAGACCGGGCTCCAGTCCGCGGGGTAGAACACCAGCACGACGGGGCGGCCGCGCAATTCGCTCAGCGCCAAGCGCTGGTCCGGTGTGGCCATCAGGCTGAAGTCGGGGGCGGGCGCGCCCGCGGGCAGGATCGCCGTGGGCGCTGGGGTGGGGTCGGGCATGGGGGGTATCCTTTGGCGCGTTGTCGACGCGGGCCGGGCAGCCGCCACGGCCTCCCCCCCCAGTGTCGACCTGCGGCTACCGCCCTGTCTGTAGGACGGCAGAGCGCGGTGTCTGGCATGTGCCGAAAGCGCTTTCATCTCACCGCCTAGAATTCCTTGCACATGGTCAGCGCGTGGGAGCTGGCCAGAAGCGTTCCGATTTGTCAGACCCGATCGCATTGTGGAGACCTGCATGACCCGTTCCGAGCACATCAAGGTGCCTGCCGAAGGCCAAAAAATCACCGTCAACCCGGACTTTTCTCTGAAGGTGCCGGACCAGCCGATCATTCCTTTCATCGAAGGTGATGGCACGGGCGTGGACATCACGCCGGTGATGATCAAGGTGGTCGACGCAGCGGTGGCCAAGGCCTATGGCGGAAAACGCAAGATCCACTGGATGGAGGTGTACGCGGGCGAGAAGTCGACCCGGGTGTACGGCCCGGATGTCTGGCTGCCCGAAGAGACGCTGGCGGCCCTGAAGGAATACGTGGTGTCGATCAAGGGCCCGCTGACCACGCCGGTGGGCGGCGGCATCCGCAGCCTGAACGTGGCGCTGCGCCAGGAGCTGGACCTGTACGTCTGCCTGCGCCCGGTGCAGTACTTCAGGGGCGTGCCGTCGCCGGTGAAGGAACCGGAAAAGGTCAACATGGTGATCTTCCGCGAGAACAGTGAAGACATTTACGCCGGCATCGAATACGAAGCCAAGTCGGACAAGGCCAAGAAGCTGATCAAGTTTTTGATCGACGAGATGGGTGTGAGCAAGATTCGCTTCCCGGAAAGCTCGGGCATTGGTGTCAAGCCCGTGTCGATCGAGGGCACCGAGCGCCTGGTGCGCAAGGCGATCCAGTACGCCATCGACAACGACAAGCCCAGCGTGACCCTGGTGCACAAGGGCAACATCATGAAGTACACCGAAGGGGGATTCCGCGACTGGGGCTACGCGCTGGCGCAGCGCGAGTTCGGTGCCGAGCCGATCGACGGCGGCCCGTGGTGCAAGTTCAAGAACCCGAAGACGGGCAAGGACATCGTCATCAAGGATGCGATCGCCGACGCTTTCCTGCAGCAGATCCTGCTGCGCCCGGCCGAGTACAGCGTGATCGCCACGCTCAACCTCAACGGCGACTACATCTCGGACGCGCTCGCCGCGCAGGTTGGCGGCATCGGCATCGCGCCGGGCGCCAACATGAGCGACAGCGTCGCCTGTTTTGAAGCCACGCACGGCACGGCGCCCAAGTACGCAGGCAAGGACTATGTCAACCCGGGCTCGGAAATCCTGTCGGCCGAGATGATGCTGCGCCACATGGGCTGGACCGAAGCCGCTGACAAGATCATCGAAAGCATGGAAGCGGCCATTCAAAGCAAGAAGGTGACCTACGACTTCGCTCGCCTGATGGACGGCGCGACCCAAGTCAGCTGCTCGGGCTTTGGCCAAGTGATGATCGACCACATGTGAGCCGATGGCCCGGCCTTGCCGGGCGGCGCTCTCAATGGCCGAGCTCGGCTGGCAACGCCTGCGCCAGGTGGCTCCAGACAGCGCGGATGGCCGGGTTGCTGCGGATCTCGCGGTGTGCCACCAGCCACATCGGCAACGGAGGCACGGCCAGCGAGGGCAGCACCGGGACCAATTCTGGGCTGCGGTGCGCCACATAGCGCGGCAGGAAGCCGATGCCGGCACCGGCACGCACCAGGGCTTCGTAGGCCACGAGGTCGTCGGTGCGTAACCCAAAGTGCTGTCGCGTGACAGCATGTCCTGCGGCGGTGAACCCGCGCACGATGTCGGCTTGACGATCGTTGCCGATCAGCTCGTTCAGCAGCAGGTCCTCCGGCCGACGCGGCGTGCCACGGCGTTGCAGGTAGTCGCGGTGCGCATAAGCGCCGATGCTGGCTTGCCCGATGCGCCGCCCGACGAGGGACACCTGATCGGGGCGGGCCATGCGCACAGCGATGTCGGCCTCGCGCCGAAGCAGGTTGGAGAGGGCGTTGTCCACCACCAGTTCGACCTGGATTTCGGGGTGCGCCATGCGCAGCCGGACCAGCACGGGCGGCAGCAGTACGCAGGCCACCGGCTGGCTGGCCGACAGGCGCACCGTACCGCTGACAGCGCCCTGTGCCCCCCGCGCCTGGCGCGCCAGGCGATCGGCATCGGTGGCCATGGCGCGGGCCGGTGCGGCCAGCCGCGAGGCGTCGGCCGTGGGCAAAAGGCCGCGGCCGGTGCGCTCGAACAGCGTCACACCCAACTGTTCCTCGAGCTCGGCGATGTGCCTGCCCACGGTCGGTTGGTGCGTGCCCAGCGCCCGCGCGGCGCCCATGAGGCTGCCGTGGTCCAGCGCCGCAAGGAAGGAGCGGACCAACGACCAGTTGAAGTCGTTTTTGGTATTCATTTTCGAATGACTGGTGTTCTGTTTCAGGCGATTGTCTTAGCCCTTGCGGCTCCACACAATCAGGGGCATTGATCAGCATTCAATGGAGAGTCCGATGCAGCGCCGTTCCTTCCTTCGCGTGGCCGCTGGTGGTGTGATCGCCGCAGCGGTGGTACCCCTCGCCGCTTGCAGCAGCGCACTGCCCGAAGAAGCCATTGCCGCCTGGCATGGGCCGATCGAGGAGACTGACCCGCGCCGCTGGATGCTCGCCCACGCCATCCTCGCACCACATTCGCACAACCTGCAGAGCTGGCTGGTCGACCTGTCGGTACCGGACGAGATCACGCTCCACGTGGACCGCGCGCGGCTGCTGCCCGAGACGGATCCGTTCTCGCGCCAGATGATGATGAGCCAAGGCACCTTCCTCGAACTGCTGGACCAGGCGGCCCGGCAGCGCGGGCAGCGCGCCGACATCGCGTTGTTCCCCAACGGGGCGTTTCCCGCCACGTCGGTAGACGGCCGCCCGACGGCACGTGTGCGGCTGCGCGTCGATCCCCTCGTGCGCCCCGATCCGCTGTTCGCTCAGGTGTTTCGTCGCCACACGAACCGCCAGCCCTACGAGCCACGCCTGCCCGCAGCGGACGCGCTGCAATCTATCGTGCGGAGCACGCAGTCGCCGGGTCTGCACGCAGGAATCACCATGCCGGACGATGCCGGCGCTATCGCGCAGCAGCGGCAGATCGCCAAGGACGCGTGGCGCATCGAAGTGACCACGGCTCGCACAATGCTCGAGTCGCTCAAGGTACTGCGCATCGGCCCGCGCGAGATCGCCCGCCATCGCGACGGGCTCACGGCCAATGAGCCCATGCTGCGCGTCATCGATGCGTTGGGGCTGTTTGACCGCACCCGCGCGCCGGCATCCGATTCCTTCGCCACCAAGGTCCAGATCGATGACTTCGACCGCGCCATCGACAGCACGCAGGCGTTCTACTGGCTGATAACCGACGACAACGATCGCGCCACGCAGGTCAATGCGGGCAGGGCCTGGGTGCGTGCGCAATTGGCTGCCACGGCTGCGGGGCTATCGATGCAGCCCCTGTCGCAGGCCTTGCAGGAATACCCGGAAATGCAGGCGCCGTATGGCGCCATCCACGAACTGCTCGGCGCGTCGGCGTCAGGGAAGACGATGCAGATGTGGGCCCGCCTAGGGTATGGGCCGGCGGTGGGGCCGTCGCCGCGCCGCGGGCTTGACGCGCACATCCAACGCATCTGAGGGGCGTGCCGCGCATCGACGCGCACATCGTGCAGGCGGCCCGCTCGCCAAGCAAAAACCCGGCTTGGCCGGGCTTTTTTTGTTCAAAACGCTGCTCTGGTCAGGACATCAGCGGGGGCTGAATGTCGCCGGGTTGGCTGAGCGGCATCTCGCCCGGCAGGGCTGCGGCCTCTTCGGTTCGGATGTGCATCGCCAGCAAACCCTTGGGCCCCTCGTTCACCTCGTAGCGCACACGGCTGCCTTCCTTGAGGGTTTTGAAGCCATCCATGTCGATCGCCGAGAAGTGGGCGAACACATCCGGGCCACCGTCATCCGGCTCAATGAACCCGAACCCCTTCAAATCGTTGAACCATTTGACTTTTCCTAGCGGCATGGCACGTCTCCTTTTCATACTTCCATCCTGCGTCGGCGAGTGTGCTGTAACAAGTTCTCACTTGTCAACCGCGGGCAGTCTCCTGGGTGAACGCCACACGCGCGAAGCCAGCGGCTTGCGTTGGCTGCGCTTGTCCGCATATGGGTGGGGCGATGCGCTGCTCAGCGCACCGATAGAATGATTTTCATGGCGACCCGCAACCCCCAAAAACCCGTTCCGCCCCCGCCTGCCGTCACGCCCGCCCGCCCGCCCGAAGGTGGCGATTCGGTGGTGCTGGAGCGCGTACCGCAAAAAGTTCAGCCGCCGCAGATGCACCAGGTCGTCATGCTCAACGACGACTTCACGCCCATGGAGTTCGTGGTGCTGGTGATCCAGGAGTTTTTTGGCAAGGACCGCGAAAGTGCTACCCAGATCATGCTGAAAATCCACTTGGACGGAAAGGGTGTCTGCGGCGTGTATTCCCGTGACGTGGCCGCCACCAAGGTCGACCAGGTGATGGGTGCCGCGCGTGATGCCGGTCATCCGCTGCAGTGCGTGAGTGAGCCGGTGGAATGAAGCGCAGAGGGCGGCCTGTTGAATATGACCGAACTTCCCCCAACTGAGACTGTCGAAACCTGCAGAACGTCGTAAGCTGTAGGTGCAAAGGAAACCAACATGATCGCCCAGGAACTTGAAGTCAGTCTCCACATGGCCTTTGTCGAGGCCAGGCAGCAACGCCACGAGTTCATCACCGTGGAACACCTGTTGTTGGCTCTGCTGGACAACCCCAGTGCCGCCGAGGTGCTGCGCGCTTGCTCGGCCAACATTGACGACTTGCGCAAGTCGCTCACCAACTTCATCAAGGACAACACGCCGCAGGTGGCGGGGTCTGATGAAGTGGACACCCAACCCACGCTGGGCTTCCAGCGCGTGATTCAGCGCGCCATCATGCACGTGCAATCCACGGGCAATGGCAAGAAGGAAGTCACCGGTGCCAACGTTCTCGTCGCCATCTTCGGCGAGAAGGATTCGCACGCCGTCTACTACCTGCACCAGCAGGGCGTGACGCGCCTGGACGTGGTGAATTTCATCGCCCATGGCATCCGCAAGAGCGACCCGCCGGAGCAGTCCAAATCGCCGGAAGGTCAACAACCTGGCGCGGAAGGTGAAGGCGAGGGCGGTGAACGCAACGAGAAGCAGTCTCCGTTGGAACAGTTCACCGTCAACCTGAACCAGAGCGCCAAAGAAGGCAAGATCGATCCGCTGATCGGTCGCGAGTACGAGGTCGAGCGCACGATCCAGATCCTGTGCCGCCGTCGCAAAAACAACCCGCTGCTGGTCGGTGAGGCCGGCGTGGGCAAAACCGCCATCGCAGAAGGCCTGGCTTGGCGCATCACCGAAGGCGCTGTGCCTGAGGTGCTGGAAGACGCCACCGTCTACGCGCTAGACATGGGTGCGCTGCTGGCCGGCACCAAGTACCGCGGCGATTTCGAGCAGCGCTTGAAGGGCGTCCTCAAGTCGCTCAAGGACAAGCCGGGCGCCATTCTGTTCATCGACGAGATCCACACCTTGATCGGTGCCGGTGCGGCATCGGGCGGCACGCTGGACGCGTCCAACCTGCTCAAGCCGGCGCTGTCCAGTGGCCAGCTGAAGTGCATCGGCGCGACCACGTTCACCGAGTACCGTGGCATCTTCGAAAAGGACGCCGCCCTGTCCCGTCGCTTCCAGAAAGTGGATGTGGTCGAGCCGAGCGTGCAGGAAACCATCGACATCCTCAAAGGGCTCAAGAGCCGCTTTGAAGAACACCACAGCGTGAAGTACGCCGCTGCCGCGCTGCAGGCCGCTGCCGAGCTGTCGGCCAAGTACATTACCGACCGCCATCTGCCGGACAAGGCCATTGACGTGATCGACGAGGCCGGCGCCGCCCAACGCATTGCGCTGGCCAGCAAGCGCAAGAAGACCATTGGCAAGCACGAGATCGAAGAGATCGTCGCCAAGATCGCGCGCATCCCGCCGGCCAGCGTGTCCAACGACGACCGCAGCAAGCTGCAGACGCTGGAACGCGACCTCAAGAGCGTCGTCTTCGGTCAAGATCAGGCGCTGGATGTGCTCGCGGCCAGCGTCAAGATGGCGCGCTCGGGCCTGGGCAAGGCGGACAAGCCGATTGGCTCCTTCCTGTTCAGTGGCCCCACCGGCGTCGGTAAGACCGAAGCGGCCAAGCAGCTCGCTTACATCATGGGCGTGGACCTGATCCGCTTCGACATGTCGGAGTACATGGAGCGCCATGCGGTGTCGCGCCTGATCGGTGCGCCTCCGGGCTACGTGGGCTTTGACCAGGGCGGACTGCTGACCGAGGCGATCACGAAGAAGCCGCACAGCGTGCTGCTGCTCGACGAAATCGAGAAGGCGCACCCGGACATCTTCAACGTGCTGCTGCAGGTCATGGACCACGGCACGCTGACGGACAACAACGGACGCAAGGCCGACTTCCGCAACGTCATCATCATCATGACGACGAATGCGGGTGCCGAGACCATGAACAAGGCGACCATCGGCTTCACCAACCCGCGTCAGGCGGGCGACGAGATGGCCGATATCAAGCGCCTGTTCACGCCCGAGTTCCGCAACCGTCTGGACGCAATCGTCAGCTTCAAGCCGCTCGACGAGCAGATCATCCTGCGCGTGGTCGACAAGTTCCTGCTGCAACTGGAGCAACAGCTGGCCGAGAAGAAGGTGGAAGTCACCTTCACCGACAAGCTGCGCAAATTCCTGGCGAAGAAGGGCTTCGATCCGCTGATGGGCGCCCGCCCGATGCAGCGCCTGATCCAGGACACGATCCGCAAGGCATTGGCGGACGAATTGCTCTTCGGCCGCCTGACCGAGGGCGGCCGCCTGACCGTCGACCTGGACGACAAAGACGAGGTCCTGCTCGACATCACGCCCCTGCCCAAGCGCGAACGTGCGAAAGGATCGGAGCCAGCAGAGCCTGAAGAAGAGGTCGCCACCGACACCGACTGACCGCAAGATCGGTCGACCGCGCCGAACGCGGCATAGACAAGCCAGCGAGCCTTAGGGCCCGCTGGCTTTTTTTCATTCAAGGGCCGCGGCAATGGGAGAAGGAAGGATTCCGCGAATTCTCGAATGCGGGCCCTGCTATCCGGTGCGACCCCCCAACGCGGAGGGCCTCCATCACGGTCCGCCTTCTGCAGTGACCGGAAGGTACTGCACCAACAAGCTCGGCTGTCCCTGGCGCGCCCAGCGAAACGGCAGGCGCACCGTTTGGGGCTGGGCCGGAAAGTCCAGCGCACGGACCGTGGTGCGCCACCAGGCGCGGGGTCCGGCGTCTTCGATGGCGATCATCCACCAGCCGGTGCCTTGCTGGCGCAGCGCGCGCACCGCGTCCAGCACGCACAGCTCGGCGTCCCACAGTTCGATATCGCACACGGTCACCGGTGCTTGGGGGAAGCGGCTGCGCAGCAAGCCGCCCGCGATGTGGCGGCTGGCGATGATGGGGCTGTGGCCGTCGTAGCCGGCGGCGCGCAGCTGTGCCTCCAGCGCGATGACGGACCAGTTGTGTCGGTCTTCGCGGCCGCGGCGGGCGTCGATGAGCGGGTCGAGCAGGCTCATCGCCCAGACCAGCAAGCCCATCGCGGCGACGGCTATCGCGTAGCGGCGCACGCCGCGCGCCTGATCGCCCAATGCCGGCCGCCAGGCGAACGCGGCCATCGGCAGCACCAGCACCATCGGATGGATCCAGCGGCCGTCCAGCTTGGCCACGCCGGCGAGCAGCACCATGCCCAGCAAGGCGGCGCCGATCAGCAGCAGGTAGCGCAGCAACAGCGGGGGTGCCCAGGGGGCATCGACCTGCGCTGGCGGCCCATCGGCGTCGGCACGCCCTATCCAAGCTCGCGCGCCAAAGGCCCACATCGCCATTGCGGCCCAGGGCAGGGCGCCCAGCACGAAGACCTTGAAGAAGTCGCCCAGACCGCTGCGCAGGGCCGACCAGCCGGGGGCCACGTCGGGTGGGCGCAGCTTGTCGACGGTGCTGCGCGTGGCGTCGTCCCAATTCGCCAACACCCACTGCGCGTGCGGGGCCACCAGCAGCGCCGCCACCAGCGGCACCAGCCACCAACCGCGGCCCAGCAGCGCGCGGCGCGGCGCGGGCAGGCTCAACGCAGCCAGCAACGCCGCGCCGACGATCAGCACGTAGCTGTACTTGCTCAGCACACCCACACCCATCACCGCGCCCAGCCACGCAAAGCCGCCGCGCGTGGGCCGCTGCACCTGGCGCAGCAACAGCCACCAGGTGGCGGCCACCGTGCAGGTGACGAGCACGGTGTGCGTCAGATCGCGCAGCACTTCCCAGCCCATGCCCGGCAACCAGACGATGCCGAGCGCCGACAGCCAGGCGCTGCTGCGCGGCATGATCTGGCGCGCCGCCGCATAGAGGAAGACAAAGGTCAGCACCATCAACGCGTGCTTGACCACAGCGAGCGCCAGCACACTCGGGCCCAGCAGCGCGTTCACGCCCCATTGCAGCCAGGTGTAAAGCGGCGGTTGCGGCCCGTAGCCCCAGGCCAGCGACTGCGTCCAAACCAGCTGTTCCGCCTGGTCCCACATCACGGCGGACGACAGCAGCACCCGCGCCCCGGTGGCCAGCGTGGCCCACACCAGCAACCAGGTCAGCGGCGACGTCCAGCGGCGCCCGCCCGCTTCGCCGCGTTGGGGCGGAACACGCTGTTCGGACAAGGTGGTGGGCATGGCGGCGGGCTGGGCGACGCAGCGGTGCTGGACGGTCAAGCGTTGCACCTGAAGTGCGATGGGCTACTGCATAGAGTAGGCGTTTTGCTACACCAAGCATAGCTGCCTGCGCAGATGGCACTAGCGCTGCAGCCTGATTTGTCTCAGAAAACGCACACCGAAGAACATCCACGACATGGCAGAAGCACCTGCGCGACGTGGTCCATCATCACCTGCCTGGTGCGCGACAGCGTGACAGTGGGCGCCGCAGGCGAGGCCACGAGGCGGTGCGTTAGCCAGTTTTGTGGAAATACCGGGGCTTGGCCCTAGAACCAGCAGCGCGGGCAGCTATCAAAAGCGTAGTGCTCTGCGCCGATGCCGCCGTCGCCCATGGCCGGCGGTTATGCTCGCGCCACCATGAGCATGCCCACCTTCCTCTGGCACGACTACGAGACCTTCGGTGCCAACCCGCGGCGCGACCGGCCCGCGCAGTTCGCCGCCATCCGAACCGACGCCGAGCTGAACGAAATCGGCGAGCCGGTCATGCTGTACTGCCAGCCAGCGAACGACGCGCTGCCCGACCCCGAGTCCTGCCTGATCACCGGCATCACCCCGCAGGAATGCGCCGCCAAGGGCGTGCCCGAACACGCCTTCGCGCAGCAAATCCACGCGCTGTTAGCCGAGCCCGGCACCATCGGCGTCGGCTACAACTCGATCCGCTTTGACGACGAGGTCACGCGCTTCTTGCTGTGGCGCAACCTGCGCGACCCGTACGCGCGCGAATGGCAGAACGACTGCGGCCGGTGGGACCTGCTCGACGTCGTGCGCGCCGCCCACGCGCTGCGCCCCGAAGGCATCGAATGGCCCCAAGGCGACGACGGCCAGACCAGCTTCCGCCTGGAAAAGCTCAGCGCCGCCAACGGCCTGCTGCATGAGGCAGCGCACGACGCGCTGTCCGACGTGCGCGCCACCATCGCGCTGGCGCGCCTGCTGCGCGAGCGCCAGCCCAAGCTGTTCGACTTCTGCCTGGCGCTGCGAAAAAAAGAGCGGGTCGCGCAGGAACTGGGCCTGCCCAGCACGCTGCGCGACGCACGGCCCTTCCTGCACGTCAGTGGCATGTTCGGTGCCGCGCGCGGCTGTATCGCCGTCATGTGGCCGCTGGCCATGCACCCGACCAACAAGAACGAGCTGCTGGCCTGGGACCTGTCCGCCGACCCCACCGAGCTGGCCGACCTGCAGCCCGATCAGGTGCGGGAGCGCCTCTTCACCCCCAGCGCCGACCTGCCCGAAGGCGTGACGCGCCTGCCCATCAAGGGCGTTCACCTGAACAAGTCGCCCATCGTTGTCAGCAGCCTGAAGACGCTGAGGCCCGAACTGGCCGAACGCTGGGGCATCGACATGGCCCAGGCCGCGCGCCACGCGGATGCGCTGCGCGCGCTGCCCGACCTGAGCGCGCTGTGGCCCGCCGTGTTTGAACGCCCGCGCGGCGAACCGCTGGACGTCGACGAAGACCTGTACGGCGGCTTCGTCGGCAACAACGACCGCCGCCGGCTGGAATCGCTGCTGACCCTGTCACCGGATGAACTGGCGCGCGACCGCACGGGCTTTGACGACCCGCGCCTGGCCGAACTCGTCTTCCGCTACCGCGCCCGCAACTTCCCAGACACCCTGAATGAGCCCGACGCCGAGCGCTGGCACGCCCACCGCGTCGCGCGCCTGCTGGAAGGCGAAGGCGGCGCGCTGACGGTGCAGGCGCTGTTCGACCGCATCGACACGTTGGCCGAACGCGCCGACACCGCCGAAGACGAGCACGCCCAGGGCATTCTGGAAGCGTTGTACGAATGGGGCGAAGCGATGGCGCCCGATGCATGAAAGACTGGTTGCTATGCAAAAGCTAGCTGGTCGCGCAGATGTTTCTGGCGCTGGCGGCACAATCCTTATGAAAATGGAGTGGCAATGACCGAATCGGCAATTCAGGCGATGCGCGCACCGCAGTGCAACGCTCGCGCGGTGCGAAGCTGGGGCGTGCCTCTCATGGCGTTGGCGGCGATGGTGGCTGCGACGGGCGCCAGCGCGGCGCCACCGGCCTACAAACCGCCGCCAGAGCCCGCGCTGAAGCGCTGGGAAGCGCGCTTTCGGCCCGGCTTGTACGAGGTGCGCGAATTCGCGTTGGATGCTGCAGGCCAACCGATCGAGACGGGCGCCAGAACCAGCCAGGCCTGCCTGGAAAAGACGGCGCTGAGCAAGATGGCGCGTTTCCCACTGGGTGCGGCGGCACTGTGGCAGTGCCAGCCGCTGAACGCGACGTTGGAGGCGGCCGCGCTGTCGGTCGCCATGGTGTGTCCTGCTGGGGAGAAAGACGCGCGGCCTACCGGCGCGATGGCACTGGTTCGCTGGGTCGACAAACAGCAGTTTGAAACCGTGGCGCAGAAGTTCGTGATGGCGCCCGGCGGCGAGGTCGATCGTTTGCTGCTGTCCGAAGGCGCCACAGTCACGCGCTTGGGCAATTGCAAGTAGGGCATCGGCGCCCTTCGGCGTTGAGGCGGGTGCCGTCAGCCAGCCGGACCTTGGTGCCGGTCTGGTGCGGCGGCCGCTGCGTTGTGTGGTCCACCGGTAGGGGCGTGAACGAAATCGATGAGGGGCGTGCGCCATGAAGCTCTGCAGGCGGTCAAGCCGTGCGTTGATGGGGCTCGGATGGCTCTGGGCAGTGGCGGGCCCGTTGGCGGCGCTGGCCGACCAACGGCGGCGGCGTTGCCTTCCGAACGCGCCCTGGCGCAGTGGGAAGCACGTTTCAAACCCGGGCGCTATGTGGTGCAGAGTTACGACGTCGAACCGAACGGATGGAAGGTCGTGCCGGGCACCGAGAAGCGGACAGAAGCCTGCTTGTCGCCGGGCGACTTGCGCGCTTACGCACGCTTTCCGTTGATGGAGGGGGTGCACGATTGCGGGGGCCGAGCTGACGGCGAGTGCGTTCGTGGTTTTCGCGAGGGCGTGCGCGCACCGGGACGCACCGGGACAGCGGCTCCGCGGGGGCGCAAAGCTCGAATGGGTCGACCGCAGCCGTTTCACCGTGGTCGAAAGCCTGTTTCTATGGGGGCCGGGCAAGCCGGCGCCACCGAAAATCCTTGTGGGGCAAGAAACGCAGGTCCAGCGCCTCGGTGATTGCACGCCGTAAAACCGCGTTTTGCTATCGAATAAGAAGCTGCCTGCGCAAGTGTTTGTAGGGCTGCAAGGCGATTTTTCATAAAAAATGCGGGGGTGCTCGGCGCTCCGCCCTCAGGCCCGCCAGGCCGCCCACCACAGCCGCGCGCGCATGCCCAGCGTGGTGGTGTAGCCCACGCTGGTGCTGCTGATGCTGCCGTCCGGCGCGACCACCACCAGCGCCGGCACGGCGCCGAGGCCATAGCGGCGCGCGATGTCGGCGCGCGGGTCGATCACCGTGGCCCAGTCCAGACCGCGTTGGCCCATTACGCGACCGACGTTGGCGACGTCGCCGGAGCTCATCGCGACGCTCAGCACCGGCCAATCGGCCGCCACGCGGCTGACGTTGCCTTCTTCCAGCCGGCAGATGCCGCACCATTCCGCCCAGAAGTGCAGCGCGACCGGCCGCCCCGGGTGCGCCGCGCGCCATTGCGCCAGCGACATGGTCACGCCCGGCTGCGTGCTGACCGCCAGCGCATCGAAGTCGGGCGCTGGCCCGCTGGGCACGTGGCGCGTCTGCCACCAGTGAAAGCCAGCGAGGATGGCCAAAGCCATCAGCAGGTTGGGGAGCCAGCGGCGCAGGCGGGCGGCAAGGCCCGGGCGCGGTGGGGGTGTGGAGGAAGGCGTGGAAGGGGCGATCATTGTGGGTAATTTCGGGGGGCGCACGCGCGGTGGTGTAGCGCCAGTCCGCAATCGCCACCGTTCGAGGGCGGCTGCGTGTACGCGTGGCGGGCACACCGACGCCTTATTGCAGGCAGCGTCGCGCGTTCCGTCAGGTCACCGACCGGCGGCGAAGTTCCACCCAAGCTGGATGTGGCCAAGAGCGTGGGCGCGCCGCTTTGGCGTTCGCCCACGGCATCAGTCGCGCCGGTTGAACGCGATTTCGAGCGGGTTGTAGTAGCGACCGCCGTCCGACGGCAGCTTTTCGGTGCGGTCCAGGGCGCGCAGAACGGCGTCGTCCCAGGACTTCACGCCGCTGGATTTCACGACGCGGGCGCTGATGATGGTGCCGGTCGGGCCCGTGCGCACTTCCACCACGGTGCGCGGGTTGCCGGGCACGTCGTCCGTGAACACGATGTTCGGGCGCACTGCGGCGCGGATCCTGCCCGCGTACCCCGCCGAGGGGCCCGCGTCGCGTTCATCCTGACCGCCGGTGTTGCCACCGCCCTTGCCTTTGCCAGTGGCCGTCCCGCCATCCGAATCCGCGCTGCCGGCCATCTTGGCCATGCGCGCCAATTCGGCCTTGCGACGGGCGTCCGATTCCTTGGCGTCGCGCGCGGCTGCGTCGGCCTTGGCCTTCTTCGCGTCCGCGTCCGCTTTGGCCTTGGCCGCAGCCTCGGCCTTGGCTTCCGCCTTCGCTTTTTCAGCCGCTTCGGCTTTGGCCTTGGCTTGCTTCTCGGCTTCGGCCTTCTTCTTGGCTTCGGCGGCTGCCTCGCGGCGTTCGGCTTCTTCTTCCTTTTTCTTCTCGGCGGCGGCTTGCTTGCGCTGCTCTTCGTCTTTGCGCTTCTTCTCTTCGGCCGCTTTCTTCTGCGCCAGTGCGCGCTTTTCCTCGGCCTTTTCCTTTTCGCGCTCGCGCCGTTCCTGCTCTTCCTCGCGGCGCTCTTTTTCTTCTTCGCGCTTGCGCTCGGCTTCTTTCTTGGCCTGGGCCAGCTTGCGCACCTCGTCCTCTTTTTTCTTCTTCTGGGCGAGGGCGATCTCGGCGTCGCGCGCTTCATCCACCTCGGGCTTGGGCGCCGGCGCGGGTTTCGGCGGTGGCGCCTTGACCTCGGGCTTGGGCTCCGGTTTGGGCGGTGGAGGTGGTGGCACGACGCGCTCGACCGGCGGCGGCGGAGGCGGCGCCGGCGCCTTGGGGGCGGATTTGGCCGACGCGGATTGCGCAGACGGCGACCACAGCTCGGCCTCCACCGCGTCTTCGGTGGCTTCGTGCTTCCAGTTCAGGCCCCAGGTCAGCGCCAGGATCAGCAGCAGGTGGGCGATCAACGCCAGCGTGAGCGCACGACCAATGCCACGCTGTGGCGGTGGGGCGAATTCGTTGCGCTCGGCGGTGCTGGCGTTCACGGGCGGCGGCCTTACTTCACCGACAGGCCAACGCGCTGCACGCCGGCTTCACGCAGCTGTTTCATCATCGTGATGACCTGCTGGTAGCGCAGTTCGCTGTCGGCGGCGATCATGACCGGCATCTCGGGGTTGTCGGACAGGGCGGCCTTGATGGCGGAAATGGCCTCTTTGTCGGTGATGTCCTTTTCCTTCAGCTCGCCGCTCAGGGACAGCTTGCCTTCGTGGTCGATCAGCACGTCGATGCGCTTGTCGGGCGTCTTGCTGGACTGCCCGGCCGTCGGGATGTTGATGCTGCCCGGCGTGATGACGGTGGCGGTGACCATGAAGATGATCAGCAGCACCAGCATCACGTCGATGAAGGGCACCATGTTGATTTCGTTCATGGCGCGGCGGCCACGGCCGCGGGAGCTGACGTTGGGCATGGCCTCAGTACCCGGTCGGCGAGCCCGACGACGCTGCAGCAGGCGTGTGCACGCCCAGGTTGCGCTGCAGGATGTTGGAGAACTCTTCGATGAAGGTTTCCTGCTTGATCGAGATGCGGTCGATGTCGCGCGCGAAGCGGTTGTAGGCGACGACCGCCGGGATAGCGGCGAACAGGCCCAGCGCCGTGGCCACCAGGGCTTCGGCAATGCCCGGCGCCACCGTGGCCAGCGTCACTTGCTGCAGGCCGGCCAGGCCGGTGAAGGCGTGCATGATGCCCCACACGGTGCCGAACAGGCCGACGTAAGGGCTGATGGAGCCGACCGAGGCCAGGAAGGACAGGTTGGATTCGGTGGCGTCCATCTCGCGCTGAAAGCTCGCGCGCATGGCGCGGCGCGCGCCGTCCAGCAGGGTGCCGGGGTCGGCGATGCGGCGTTCACGCAGCTTCTGGTATTCGCGCATGCCGCTGGCGAAGATGCGTTCCATCGGGCCGCCCTGGCGCGCGTTCTGCGCGGCAGCGGCGTACAAATCGTTCAGGCTGGTGCCGGACCAGAACTCGCGCTCGAATTCATCGTTCTGCGCCTTGATTTCCTTCAGCGAGCGCAGTTTGCGGAAGATCGCGGCCCAACTGGCGATGGAGCCGATCAGCAGCACGAGCATCACCAACTGCACGGTGAAGCTGGCGTGCAGGACCAGCTGGAGGATGGACATGTCCTGGTTCATGGATTCAACTTTTCTAGGATGGCGGACGGAATGCGCGCCGGCTTCATGGATTCGGCTTCAACCCAGCCGATGCGTATGCTGCCCTCGCACAGCAAGGCGCCACGCGATGCTGTCGCTGGGGCAGCCTTAGGAGACCTCAACCACGCCTGCTGCTGGACCACCAAGGCCGTCCGGCCGCTGGTTTGGAGTTCAGCCGTGACCAGAAGTTCATCGTCGAGCCGGGCCGGGCGCAGGTATTTGAGGGCCGCGTCCGCCACGACGAACATGCCGCCGGCCTGTTCACGCAGGGCCCATTGGCCGATACCCAGGGCGCGCAGCCATTCGGTGCGGGCGCGTTCGAAGTACTTCAGGTAATTGGCGTAAAACACGATGCCACCGGCATCGGTATCTTCCCAGTAGACGCGGACGGGCAATTCAAACGCCATCGGCCCGGGTCCCTTACGCCAACACCTCGCGCAGACGGGCCACCGCGGCTTCAAGCTGCGGCATGGCATTGGCAGTGGAAAAGCGGATGTACCGCGCCGTGTCGGCATGGCCGAAGTCGCGCCCCGGCGTCACCGCCAGATGCGCGCGCTTCATCAGCTCAAACGCGAATTCCCAGCTGCCTGCTGTCTGCATGCCGCTATTGTATTCGGAGCGAGAGGTGAACAGTTTGTCACATGCTCGGCTGCAATCGGCCCAGGCGTAGAAGGCGCCGTCGGGCGTCACCGGCACGTCCAGGCCCAGCTCGCGCAGCGCCGGCACGAACCAGTCGCGCCGGGCCTTGAATTCGGCGCGGCGGCGCTCGTACTCGGCCAGGCTGTCGGGCTCGAAGCAGGCCAGCGCGGCGTACTGCGACACCGTGCTGGCGCAGATGAACAGGTGCTGCGCGATCTGCTCCACCACATCCACCAACGCATCTGGCACCACCAGCCAGCCCAGGCGCCAGCCGGTCATGTTGAAGTACTTGCTGAAGCTGTTGATGCTGATGATGTCGTCGGACAGACCCAGGGCGCTGTGGCTGTAGGTGTCTTCGTAGGACAGGCCCAGGTAGATCTCGTCGACCAGGGTGACGCCACCGCGTTCGGCCACCACGCCGTGGATGCGGCGCAGCTCATCGGGGTGAATCGAAGTACCGGTCGGGTTGGATGGCGAGGCCAGCATCACGCCCCGCGTGCGGGCGCCCCAGGCGTCGGCGACCTTGTCGGCGCTGAGCTGGAAGCGCTCCGCCGCCGTGGCCGGCAGCAGCACGGCCCGGCCTTCGGCGGCGCTGACGAACTGCCGGTTGCAGGGGTAGCTCGGGTCCGGCATCAGGATCTCGTCGCCTGCGTCGATCAGCGCGAGGCAGGCGAGTTGCAGGGCCGCAGACGCGCCTGCTGTGACCACGATGCGGCGTGCCGGCACCTGCAGGCCAAAGCGCTGGGCGTACCAGTCGCTGATGCGTTCGCGCAGCGCGGGCAGGCCCGTGGCCTGCGTGTACTGGGTGCGGCCATCGCGGATGGCGCGCTCGGCCGCTTCGCGCACCAGGGGCGGGGCGGTGAAGTCGGGCTCGCCGATGTTCAGGTAGATCATGGGCCGGCTTGTGCCGGCGGCTTCGCGCGCGATGGCGGCGGCCGACTTGGCCATCTCCATCACGTAAAACGGTTCGATGCGCTGGGCGCGCTGGGAAATTCTCATACCAAGATTAGAGCACCGACAGGCGCTGGGGCGTTCAGGGCCGGCGCTCCAACACCAGTTCGGTCTGGCCGGCGGGCAGGTCCACCACCCAGCCGTGCGGCGCGCTTTGACCGCTGCGTGCAGGCGCTTGCCACCCCTCGGGCAATTGCAGGGCCAGGCCACGAACGGCTTGGGGCGTGTTCAGGCGCAAACGCGGCGCCTGCGTGGCATCGCCAGGGGCGACGTCGATCTGGACGCCATCGCGCGCCTGCCACCAGGCGCCGAACTCTCCCAGCGTGCCGAACCAGGCGCCGCGCTGGCGCATGGCGCTGACGAAGGCTTCCTGGAAGCGCAGCTTGTCGTCCAGCACGTTGGGGTGGATCAGCACCACGCACAGGCCGCCGTAGCGCGCCAGCCGGTCGGCCACCTGGATCGCTTGCGGCAAAAGCGCCGTGTCCATGGGGCGCACCCGCTCGTCCTCCAGCGTGATCGGAAACTCGAACACCGGCACGGGCGTGCGCCCTTTGCGCTGGTGGCTCAGCTGGAACGGCAGGTGGCTGAGCGCCATGCCGGACGACAGGGACGAGCTGAACCGGTAGCCGGTCGCCTGCAGGGCCTCCGGCAGCGACGGGGGGTACGCCAGATGGCCGGGCCGAAAGCTGTCAATGGGCTTGCCCCCCGAGGCTTTCTCCAGCAGGAACCGGCTGACGCGCAGCTCGCCCAACACCGTCGCGCCGCGCGTTTTTTCCTTCGACAGCACATAGGGCGCATACTCGGGATACGTTTCAGCCCCGGTGCCCACCGGCACCGTGGCGAAGACGGGTGTGTGGGCCACCGAATGGCTGGCTAATTCGCCACCCAGCGCCTGCAACTCGCTCGCCAGGGCCAGGCCATTGGCGTCAAAGAAGCGTTCATCGCTCCAGTCCTTCACGTACTTGGTCTGCACGAAGAAGGTGGACCGCACCTGCTGGCGGGCTTCGCTGCGGGCGTAGTCGAGCGCGTGGCGCATCGAGCCGCTGAAGTCGACGTCGTGCGACAAGACCACCGACAGGGGGCGCCCTTGCGGCACCGTGGCCAGCGTCACGGCAGCCGGTTGCCCTTCCCGGTAAACGGCTTTCACCCAGCGCAGCAGCACGTCGACCGCAGGCTCGTAGCTGTTGATGTACTCGTGCCAAAGTGCGCGGCGGCCTTGCTGCGCGCCCGCGATGAAGGCGCCCAGATCAAAGGCGAGCGTGTAAGCCCGGCCTTGGCCGAAGCGATGTTCCAGCCAGGCCGGGCTGGCGTCGTCAAACGTGGCCAGCACGCGCGCCTCGGGGCCGGCCTGCAGGGCGACGCTTCGCAGGGGCGTTTGCACGCTGCCCAGCCGGATCTCGCGCTCCTGTGGCGCGTCCAAGCCCCAGCGTTGGGCGCTGTCCGCGTTCAGCCGCAAGACTTGCCGTTCCGCGTCTTCCTGAACCGACGACAGCCCGAAGACGTCCGCCAGACCCGCGCCCAGCACCTCAAACCCGACCAGCGTCCCGCCCGCCTGCACATGCTGGCGCAGCGCGACCGAAGCAGCGGCCGAGACCGTGCGGCCCGAAACGCGCGGGTAGGCAAGCACCACGGCGTGCTGCGTGGCGCGCGCGGCGTCGCTGGTGACGACCAGCGGTACGCCGATGCTGCGCAGGCCGAACGCCAGGCTGAGCCAATCGCTGTCGGGGTCGGTGACCCAGAGCGCCAAGGCCGACCGGCCGCCGGTCGCTGGGAAACCATCGGGTGATGCAGTAGGCGGTGGTGCAGCCAAGGGCGTGGCGCCCGCCGGCCCTGCGATGCCCGGTATGCGCACCACCGGATCGATCAGGCGCGACACCCCCAGACCGGCGAGGAGCAGGGCGACAACGGCCAGCAGGCCGATCAGCGCCCGGCGCATGGGTCTCAGCCGTTCGAGCGCGGCTGAGCAGCGGGCGCGCGGTCGGCCGCCACCTCGGCCGGGCGCAGCTGCGGCGCGATGCCATTCAGCACCGCATTCACGTACTTGTGGCCGTCGGTGCCGCCAAAGTCCTTGGCCAGCTCGATGCACTCGTTCAGCACGACGCGCCAGGGCACGTCGGGGCAGCGCAGGAATTCGTAGGCGCCGATCCACATGCAGCCGTGCTCGATCGGCGAGATCTGGCCCAGCTCACGGTCGAGCTTGGGCACGATCAGCGCGTCCAGGTCGTCTTTCAGTTCGATGCAGCCGCGCAGCAGCGCGTCGTAGTGCACCGCGTCGGCTTTGTTGAAGCCCTGCAGCTCGCGCGTGAAGGCGTCGATGACGGCCACGTCGTTCGCGCCGACAAAGTGCTGGTACAGGCCTTGCAGCGCGAATTCGCGTGCGCGCGACCGGGCCGACTTGGCCGAAGACTTGCGCGTGCCATTGGCGGGCAGGGTCGGGCGCGGCGCGCGGGGGGCGGGTGCGGTGCTCATGCCAGGCGTTCCTTCAGCAGGGCCATTTCGACCGCCACGCGCGCGGCGTCGCGGCCTTTTTCGACTTGGCGGACCACGGCCTGGGGCATGTTCTCGGTGGTCAGAATCGCGTTGGCGATCGGCACCGCGTTGTCCAGTGACACGCGGGTGACGCCGGCGCCGGATTCGTTGGCCACCAGCTCGAAGTGGTAGGTCTCGCCGCGGATGATGCAGCCCAGCGCGACCAGCGCGTCGAAACGCCGATCGCTGTTGCGCGCCATGGCCTGCAGCGCCAGCGGCACTTCCAGCGCGCCCGGCACGGTGACGTGCACGACGTGTTCGGGCGGCACGCCCAGGGCCGCGAGTTCAGCCAAACAGGCGTCGCGCAGCGCGTTGGTCACGCCTTCGTTGAAGCGCGCCTGCACCACGCCGATGCGCAGGTGGCGGCCATCGAGGCCGGGGGTTTGTCCTTTGTCAGCGCCAAGCATGGCGGTCCTTTGCTCTGTTCAGTCTTTGGTGATGTGGCCGGCCACTTCCATGCCGTAGCCACCGGCCAGGCTGGGCAGGCGGCGCGGCGTGCCCAGCAGCAGCATGCGGTGCACGCCGCAGTCGCGCAGGATTTGCGCGCCGATGCCGTAGCTGCGCAGGTCCATGCGGCCGCGTTCGGGCGCGTGGGACGAGCGGGCCGTGCCCTGGAATTGCGCCAGCAGCTGGTCGGCCGTTTCGCCGCAGTTCAGCAGCACGACCACGCCGCGGCCTTCCTGCTGGATGCGCTGCAGCGCGGCGTCCAGGCTCCAGGAATGCATGTCGCGGTCGAGTTCCAGCGCGTCCAGCACCGACAGCGGCTCGTGCACGCGCACCGGCACCGCGTCCTGCGGCTGCCAGTGGCCCAGCACGAGGGCCAAGTGCAGGCTGCCGCTGGGCTGGTCGCGGTAGGCGTGGGCGACGAATTCGCCGTGCGCGGTGCGGATCGGCCGGGTGGCGACTTTCTCGACCAGCGATTCGGTGCGGCTGCGGTATTCGATCAGGTCGGCAATGGTGCCGATCTTCAGGCCGTGCTCGGCGGCAAACACCTGCAAGTCGGGCAGACGTGCCATGGTGCCGTCGTCTTTCATGATCTCGCAGATCACGGCGGCGGGCTCGCAGCCGGCCATGGCGGCCAGGTCGCAGCCGGCTTCGGTGTGGCCGGCGCGCATCAGCACGCCACCGTCGACCGCCTGCAGCGGGAAGATGTGGCCGGGTTGCACCAGGTCGGTGGGTTGGGCGTTGGCGGCGACGGCGGCCTGCACGGTGCGGGCGCGGTCGGCGGCGCTGATGCCGGTAGTCACGCCTTCGGCCGCTTCGATCGACACGGTGAAGGCGGTGCCCATCTTGGTGCCGTTGCGCGCCACCATGGGCGGCAGGTTCAGGCGTTCGCAGCGCTCGCGCGATAGGGTCAGACAGATCAGGCCGCGGCCGAAGCGCGCCATGAAGTTGATGGCCTCGGGCGTGACGTGGTCGGCGGCCAGGATCAGGTCGCCTTCGTTTTCGCGGTCTTCCTCGTCCACCAGGATGACCATGCGGCCGGCGCGCAGCTCGGCAACGATGTCTTCCACGGGCGAAATGCCGGCAGCAGCGGATTCAGCGGGGGCAAGCGGGGAGTTCATGGCGGTGTTCAGCAGGCGGGGCGCCGGGGTGGGGCGCGGTGCGCGGCGGCCAGTGCTGCGCGCAGAGGGCGCGCGCACCGGCAGGCGAATCCGCCATTATCCGCCTTTGACCCGGCCCAGCGTCCTGGCGCGCGACTACCGCGCCTGGTCGTGAAGGCTTTGAAACTACTAAAAGCATAGCTGTCCACGCAGATGGTTGTAGGGCCAGAGCCCTATTTTTATGTCAATCCAGCAGGGTGGGCGTCGCTTTCCCGCTGGCCGACGGGGGCGCCGCGGGCGCGGCAAGGGATACTTGGCGCCCTGCCGTTCACGCCATGACACTCGACCACCCCGTCATCTCCTCCCTGCTGCCCGTGGTGCTCTTGATCGCCATCGGCTTTGCCGCCGGGCGCCTGAAGCTGATCCGCGGCGAGGCGGTGCGCGACCTGTCCAACCTGGTGTTCCTGGTGCTGGTGCAGGCGCTGCTGTTTCGCACCATGGCCACGGCGCACCTGGAGCGGCTGGATCTGCGCTCGGTCGCGCTGTACTACATCGTGGCCGGGGCGATGTTCTTCGTGCTGCTGTTCATCCAGGGCCTGAACAGCCGCTCGGCCGTCATCGCGCTGGCGGCGATCTTCAGCAACACGCTGATGATCGGCGTGCCGCTGGTGCAATTGGCTTACGGGCAGGGCGGTCTGGTCAACCTGTTTACGCTGATCTCGATGCACGCCCTGGTGCTGCTGACGCTGGCGACCATCGTGATCGAGCTGCTGGTGGCCCGCGAACAGGTGGCCAGCGGCCAGGCGCCGCAGCGCCACCTGCTGGCCACGGTGGGCCTGGCGGTCAAGAACGCCATCCTGCACCCGGTGCCGCTGCCGATCATCGCGGGCTTTCTGTATTCGCTGACGGGCCTGGGCCTGCACCCGGTGATCGAGCGCCCGCTGAAGCTGCTGGGCGACGCCTTCGGCCCGGTCGCACTGGTGTTGGTCGGCGTGACGCTGGCGCAGACGGCGATCGGCAGCCACTTGCGCGGCGCGCTGCGCGTGTCGGTGCTGAAGTGTGTGGTCCACCCGATGCTGATGGCGCTGGCGGGCTGGGCGCTGGGCCTGTCGGGGCTGGCCTTGTCCGTGATGGTGGTGGCGGCCGCGCTGCCGGTGGGGGCCAACGTGTTCCTGTTCTCGCAGCGCTACCACAAGGCCGAGGAACTGGTGACCGCCTCGGTGGCCGTGTCGACCGCGATGGCGGTGGTGACCATCTCGATCACCATGGCGCTGCTGGCGCGCTGGAACTGAGGCGCAGCAACCGACGGCGCGCCGCCGCTGCCGGCTCAGGCTTCCGGCGCCTTGGTCATCTCGTCGATCAGGCCCCAGTTCCACCAGGCCCAGGGCCGTTCACGCACGTCGCGCTCCAGCTGCTCGATCACCTGATCGACGGCGCGCCCGGGCTCGCCGTCCAGCTCGCGGATGCGGATGCGGACATGGCCATCGGGCTCGGTGAACGAGGTCACGTGCAGCAGCGCCGCCTGCGTGTGGGCGGCTATGCGCTCGATGCCGGTCGCGAGGTACAGCGTCTTGCCCAGGAAAGGGTGGCCGCGCTTGTTCTTGGCTTCAGGGTGCCAGGCGTCGGCCAGGATGGTCCAGGTGTTGCCCTGGGCGAGGCTGTCGTAGATCTTCTTGACCGAGCGGTTGCGCTTGACGGAGGTGCCGCCGGTCATGGCGTCAAAGGTGCTGATCTTGCGGTGGAAGTACGCCTTTTCCAGCTCGGACAGCTGGTTGTTCTCGTCGATCTCCATCGTCAGCGAGCTCACCGGAATGCCGGCCTGCGCCACGGCGATCGGGCCGGTGAGGATGCGGTCGAAGTGCGTCAGGATGATGATGGCGCCGCGCCCGGCTTTCAGGCCTTGCTGCAGGTGCTCGATGCCGTCGATCTTCAGCGGAATATCGCCGCCGCGCCCCACGCGGCGCAGGGCGATGGCGTCCATCAACTCAAACGCAACCAGATCGACGTGCTGGCGCGCCCAGGCTTGCAGCGTCGCCTCGCCCGCATCCGGAAAGTGCTGGCGGAACAGGGCATGCACGGCGGCCTCGGTCGAGCGCGCTTCTTCGGCGTGGGTGCGGCGGTACAGCCAGGGCGCCAGGCGCCAGAGCCAGCGGCCGGGCAGCTTGCTGGCCAGTCGGTAAATGCGTTCTTGCTGCGGGGTGCGGATCATGAAAGCGAATCGCCAATGCTATTTAAACAATAGCTGGTTGCGCAGTGTGTTGTAGGGCTGGCGACCGATTTATCTTCAAGGTGCCAGCCGCTCACGCACCCAGGCGTCGCCCGTGCGCCGGTACTGCAGTCGGTCGTGCAAACGGCTTTTGCGGCCCTGCCAGAATTCCCAGCGGTCGGGCACCAGGCGGTAGCCGCCCCAGTGCGGCGGGCGCGGCGGGTTCAACAGGAATTTGGCGCCGACCTTGGCCGCTTCGGCCGCCAGCCAGGCGCGGCTGGGGATGACCTGGCTTTGCGGGCTGGCCCAGGCGCCCAGGCGGCTGTCCAGCGGGCGGCTGGCGTAATACGTGTCGCTCTCGGCGTCGCTGACCTTGTCCACGCGGCCTTCGATGCGCACCACGCGTTCCAGCTCGACCCAGTGGAACTGCAGCGCGGCGAACGGGTTGCCGGCCAGCTCCTGCCCCTTGCGGCCCTGGTAGTTGGTGAACCAGACGATGCCCTGCGCGTCGTAGCCCTTAATCAGCACGATGCGCGTGCTGGGCCGCAGGTCGCTGCCGACCGTGGCCAGGGTCATGGCGTTGGGCTCAAGCACTTCGCTGTGACGGGCCTCTTCAAACCACTGGCCAAACTGGGCCATCGGGTCGGCGTGCGACGCGTCTTCGGACAGTTCGGCGCGCTCGTAGCTCTTGCGCAGGTGGGCGATGTCGGACATGCGCGGCAGTATAGGCAGGGTGGTGCGGCGGGGCGGGCCGCGCTCAGCGCGCGTCGTCGGCTTCGGCGTGGCGCAGCAGCGCGTCCAGGCGCCGATCGGTCACGCCGTGTGAGCGCAGGCTGCCCTGCGTCTGACGCGCGTAGTCCAGCGTCGTGCCGTAGCGGCCCGTGGCGTGGCGGAAGATGTGGCGGTACTGCTCGGCCGTCAGCTCGCCGGTGTGCGAGGGGCTGCGGCGCGACAGCGTGAAGGCCAGCGCCGGCACCGTGCCGTGCGGCGTGGCGCAGGGCAGCCAGCGCGGGTCGTACACGCCGCTGGGCATTTCGCGCGCCCACAGACTGTCGAACACCGCTTCGGCCGTTTCACGCGGGATGCGGAACACCACGCCTTGGCAGCTGCCACCGGGCAGCAGCGCAAACACCAGGCCGGGCACCTCGGGCGTGCCGCGGTTGACGCGGCTCCACATCGCCAGCGCGCGGTGCCAGCCGTGCACGCGCGTGGCGTGGCGTTCGGCAAAGTCGAAGTCGGGGCGCCAGATCAGCGAGGCGTAGCCAAACACCCACAAATCGGGCTGCGGACCGGCGACGGCGTGCCACTGCCGGCGCGCGGCGGCCAGCATGTCCAGCGGGTCGCGACCGGGCTGGCGCAGGTGGGCGTACGGCGCGTAAGCGGCGGTGTCATCGGGGGGCATGGTCAGACTTTATACAATCGCCCCAACTTTTCTGGAGCGACTGCATGACAAACGACGACAACGACGACAACCAAGGCGTGGTGTGGGCCATCCTGATTGGCGTGATTTTGCTGGCCATCAGCCTGGCCGTGGGCATGGGCCTGTACCGCACCGGCAAGGCCGCTGCGGGTGGCGCGGGCGCGGGCAGCGCCGCGTCGGGCGGGGCCGCGGCGGCGGGCGCCGGTAGCGCGGCGGCTGCTGGCTCGGCCGGCGCCGTGG
>JAEZWW010000023.1 GCA_023442945.1 Pseudomonadota bacterium
GACCTGCGCCGGCCACTGACGGCGTCCCCCTTCAGGGGGAAGGCGCGAAGCGACTCAGGGGGTGGCATACATCCTCTCGATTTGAGGCGCGTACTTGGTCTGCACCAGCTTGCGCTTGAGCTTCATGGTGGGCGTCAGCTCCTCGTCCTCGGCGGTGAGCTGCGTGTCGAGCAGGAAGAACTTCTTGATCTGCTCCACCCGGGCGAATTTCTTGTTCACCTCGTCGATCACGCCCTGGATCAGTTCTTGCACTTCCGGCGCGCGCGTCAGGCTGGCGTAGTTGGAGAAGGGCACGTCGTGGTCCTGCGCGTACTTCTCGACGTTCTCCTGATCGATCATGATGATGACCACGAGGTAGGGCTTCTGGTCGCCGATCACCACCGCGTCGGTGATGTAGGGGCTGAACTTCAGCTCGTTCTCCAGCTCGCTCGGCGTCACGTTCTTGCCGCCGGCAGTGATGATGATGTCCTTCATCCGGTCGGTGATGCGAAAGAACCCGTCGCCATCCACCGTGCCGACGTCGCCCGTGCGCAGCCAGCCATCGTCGGTGAAGGTCTCGGCCGTTTTCTCGGGCAGGTTGAGGTAGCCGGCGAACACGTTGGGGCCCTTGACCTGGATCTCGCCCGTGGCCGGGTCCAGCCGCACTTCATTGAAGGCGGCCGCCGGGCCGATGGAGCCGGGCTTGATGCGGTCCACCGGCACGCCGGTGGAGGCGCCGCAGGTCTCGGTCATGCCCCACACTTCCAGCATGGGCACGCCCAGCGCCAGGTACCACTTGACGAGTTCGGGCGAGATCGGCGCTGCCCCGGTGACCAGAAAGCGCGCCCGGTGGATACCGATCAGCTTGCGCACGTTGTTCAGTGCCAGCCAGCGCGCCAGCGTGAACTTGGCCTTGAGCGTGCCCGGCACCGGCTGGCCGGCCATCACCCGCTCGGCAATCTGGTGGCCAACGCCGATGCCCCAGGCGTACACGGCCTGCTGCAGCCGGGTGCCTTCCTTCAGCGCGATCATCACGCCGGAATAGAACTTCTCCCACACGCGCGGCACGGCCGTGAACACGGTGGGCGCGATCTCGCGCACGTTCTCGGGCACGGTGTCGGGGTTCTCGACGAAGTTGAGCCGGGCGCCGGTGTAGAGCGAGAAATACTCGCCCCCCATGCGCTCGGCGATCTGGCACAGCGGCAGAAAGCACATGCATTCGTCGGCCTGGTCGCGCGAGATCAGCGTGTTGTAGCCGCGCACGGTGTAGACGAGTCCCCCGTGCGTGTGCATCGCGCCCTTGGGCTTGCCGGTGGTGCCTGAGGTGTAGACGAGGATCGCCACGTCGTCGGGCCGCAGCGCCGCCACGCGGCGCGCCAGTTCGTCCGGATGCTGCTGGTTGTATTCACGACCCAGCGCGCGCAGATCGTCCAGGCTGATCACGCCCGCGTCGTCCAGGTCGCGCAGCCCCTTCATGTCGAACACGACGATCTTCTTCAGGCCGGGAAGTTGCGCGCGCACCTCCAGCGCCTTGTCGAGCTGCTCGTCGTCCTCGACAAACAGCACCGAGGTGCGCGAGTCTTCGCACAGGTACTGCACCTGGCTGGCCGCGTCGGTCGGGTAGATGCCGTTCGATACGCCGCCGCAAGACAACACGGCCAAGTCGGCCATCACCCATTCGACCACCGTGTTCGAAAGGATGGAGGCCGTGTCGCCTGCTGCAAAGCCCAGCTGCATCAAGCCGCCAGCAATTTCGCGAACAGCCTCGCCGGTCTGCTGCCAGGTCCAGCTGCGCCAGATGCCCAAGTCTTTCTTGCGCAGCCACACATCCGGGCCGCGCTGGGCCACGGCGTTCCAGAACATGGCGGCAATGGTGTCGCCGTCGAGCACGCTGCTGGGCTGCGGCTGGATGTGTGAAAGGTCCCACAGATTCGACATGCTTATCTCCAGGTCTTCTTCTTCTTCCACCGGCGCTCGCCGCGCACACCCTCATCCTTCATGCCGAGGTAGAACTCCTTGATGTCTTCCTTCTCGCGCAGGCGCTCGCAGGAGTCTTCCATGACGATGCGGCCGTTTTCCAGCACATAGCCATAGTCGGCGGCGTTGAGCGCCATGTTGGCGTTCTGCTCGACCAGCAAGATGGTGGTCCCGCGCTCGCGGTTGATGCGCACCACGATCTCGAAAATTTCCTTGGTCAGCTTCGGGCTCAGGCCCAGGCTGGGCTCGTCCAGCAGCATCAGGTCCGGCTTGGCCATGAGCGCGCGGCTGATCGCCAGCATTTGTTGCTGGCCGCCGGAGAGCAGGCCGGCATCTTGCGACATGCGCTCTTTCAGAATGGGGAAGTAACTGAACACCTGCTCGATGTCGCGCGCCACGCCGTCGCGGTCCTTGCGGGTGTAGGCGCCCATCAGCAGGTTCTCGCGCACCGACATCAGCGGAAACACCTCGCGCCCCTCAGGCACGTGCGACAGACCTTGCTGCACGACATAGGCCGGGTCGCGCGCGGTGATGTCGGCGCCCTTGAACTCGATGCTGCCCTTGCGCGGATCGATGATGCCGGAGATGGTTTTGAGGATGGTGCTCTTGCCCGCGCCGTTGCTGCCGAGCACGGTGGCGATCTCGCCCTGTCGCACCTGCAGGCTGACGCCGCGAATGGCCTTGATCGGGCCGTAGGCGCTCTCAACGTTGTTGAGCTTCAAAATGGCCCCAGCGCTTGATGGATAAGCGCTGGCAGCTATTGTTTGAATAGCGTTCATTGCGACGCCACCCTCCGCAAAGAGGACACGTCGTCAATCGAACCCAGATACGCCTCGACGACCCCCGGGTCGCTCTGCACCTCGCGCGGCGTGCCCACGGCCAGCACCTTGCCCTGGTTCATGGCCACCACGCGGTCGGACACGCGCGACACCAGCGTCATGTCGTGCTCCACCATCAGCACGGTGATGCCCAATTCGTGCACGATGTCCTGAATCCAGAACGCCATGTCTTCGGTTTCCTCGACGTTCAGGCCCGACGATGGCTCGTCCAGCAGCAGCAGGCGCGGCTCGGCGCACAGCGCGCGCGCCAGCTCGACCACCTTGCGCACGCCGTAAGGCAGGCCGGCCACCATCGAGTCGCGGTGGTGTTGCAGATCGAGCAGGTCGATCACGCGCTCGACGTGTTCGCGCGCCTGCAACTCGGCGCGGCGCGTGGCGGGCGTGAAGAACATCTCGCTCCACAACCCCGTCTGGCGGTGTGTGTGGCGGCCGATCAGCAGGTTGTGCAGCACCGTGGCGTGCTCGAACAACTCGATGTTCTGGAACGTGCGCGCGATGCCGAGCGAGGCGACCCGGTGCGGCGGCTGGTCGGTGAGCTTGACCGTGCCTTGCGGGCCGGCGTAGTCGATCTCGCCGCTGGTGGGCGTGTAGATGCGGCTGATGAGGTTGAACACCGTAGTCTTGCCGGCGCCGTTGGGACCGATGAGCGTGAACACCTCGCCGCGCCGCACGTCGAAGCTGACGTTGTTGACCGCCAGCACGCCGCCGAAGCGCACGCTCAGTTTTTTTGCTGAAAGCAGGATGTCGCTCATTTGAGGCGATCCGACTTTTGAAAGGACTTCTGCCGCTTGAACATGCCACGGCGGTAGAACGGGAACATCTGCAGCCAGGTGCGAACCTTCAGCCAGCGGCCGTACAGCCCCAGCGGCTCGAACAGCACAAACGCGATCAGCACCGAACCGTAGACAACGGCCTGCAAGCCCGGCGCCTGGCCAATGGCGTCGGGCAGGTAGTCCTTCACCATCGAGATGATCTGGGGCATGGCGATGAGAAAGATGGCGCCCAGGAACGCGCCATGCACCGAGCCCAGCCCGCCGATCACCACCATCAGCAGCAGATCGATCGACTGGATGATGCTGAACTGATCGGGCGACAGAAAACGCATCTTGTGCGCGTACAGCGCGCCGCCGATGCCGGCCAGCGCGGCCGACAGCGCGAACGCCAGCGTCTTGTAGCGCGCCAGGTGAATGCCCATGCTCTGCGCCGACACCTCCGAATCGCGGATGGCGACAAAGGCGCGGCCGGTGGACGAGCGCAGCAGGTTGACGATGGCCAGCGTCGCCAGCACGGCGGTGATGAGGCAGATGAAATAAAAACCTTCGCCCGAATCGATCGACCAGCCGAAGATGGCCGGAGCCTTGACGTGCATGCCGGCGTTGCCGCCGGTCACGCTTTCCCAGCGCGCGAATATCTCCTCGACGATGAAGCCGAACGCCAGCGTGGCGATACCGAGGTAGATGCCCTTCAGGCGCAGCGCCGGCAGCCCCACCACCACGCCTGCCGCCGCCGCCAGCAGCGCGGCGCACACCATGGCCAGCGGAAACGGCAGCCCGGCATTGGTAAGCACCGCCTGCGCGTACGCGCCCACGCCCACAAAGGCCGCGTGCCCGAGCGAAAACTGCCCGGTGAAGCCCGCCAGCAGCATCAGCCCGACGCCGATCACGGCATAGATCAACACGAAGGTCAGC
>JAEZWW010000116.1 GCA_023442945.1 Pseudomonadota bacterium
TTCAGAACGCCAGCAACATTGCGTTTGATCTGAGATACCCAGGCCAGCAGTACGACAAAGAGACTGGGCTGTACTACAACCACCACCGGGTCTACGATCCTTATCTGACGGTGGGGTATATGGAGGCTGATCCGATTGGGCTCGAAGCTGGGTGGAATCGGTTTGGGTACACGTACGGAAACCCCCTTGGATATGCTGACCCGGATGGGCTATGGCCATTTGGGCCCGGGCGACCACAAGACGGTCAGCTAATCGGGCATGGAGGTGGTGGTGGTGGGCTAGTTGCACCAATTGGCGGCGGCCGCGGCGGAGGGGCAGGAGCGAGCTCGGGGGCTGGCTCTGGTAACGCGGGTGCAGGAAGATTACCGCTTCCGATACCTATTGTCCCAGCCGTACCCATTGGAGAAAAAGAAAGAGCACTATGCGAAGCGGAGGCAGCTCAGAGAAAAAATGAGCGTGACGCGCTATGTTTTATAGCGAAGGCACGTGGTGGGCGTGGCGCGCAAGCCAGATGCTTATCCGAATCCGATCGAATATATTGGGAAGACTTGCAGAAATGTAAGCAAATCTGTCCCTAACCTAGAGGAGCTTTCCGCATGACTGAAGTCAGGTCGGATCTCGTCATCCGATTGGATGAAGGCTGTGGCCGACTCATCTTCTTTCTCCGTTCTAAATCCTCCGCATCCGCAGCTACGGACGATCAGCCATCGTTCTACGTCGAGATATCGTTCGACGAACTATGTCAACGAGGGCCGGATGGCGCCGAGAAACTGGTCGGAGAAAGCGTGCTCGGTTTCTTCGACACACTCACCGCGGGCCGCTTAGATCTGCCTCGCCATTACGTTAATGATTCTGATGAAGACACTTAGGTAGGTTCGTGGAGTTGAGCGCGGGGCATGGCGTAGGCCGTCAGGTGCCGAAATTCGTCGGGATGCTCAAACGCGCCGCGCCTATCGTGCCCAAGCTCATTCTTCCTCGAGCCCTACCGGGAATCGTTCATTGGCTCGCGCTTGGGTTAAGCACAGTGTTTGCCAAATTCGCAGTTGCGGATGTACCTGCGTAGTTGCGCGGCAGGCGCCATGGTATGTCTCGCATCTCTTGCTCTACCCGCTGGTTTACCTATCGCAGGCCGATTTGCCCATCAAGCTGACCGCGCACACGCCGTGCTTCCGCTCCGAAGCCGGCAGCGCCGGACGGGATACCCGCGGCATGATCCGCCAGCACCAGTTCGACAAGGTCGAGATGGTGCAGATCGCCCACCCCGACCACAGCTACGACGCCCTCGAAGCCATGGTCGGCCACGCCGAAGCCGTGCTGCAGGCGTTGGAACTGCCCTACCGCGTCGTGCTGCTGTGCAACGGCGACATGGGCTTTGGCGCCACCAAGACCTACGACCTGGAAGTGTGGGTGCCCGCGCAAGACACCTACCGCGAAATCAGCTCCGTCAGCAACTGCGAAGCCTTCCAGGCGCGCCGCATGCAAGCGCGCTTTAAGAACGCGGCCGGCAAGAACGAGCTGGTCCACACCCTCAACGGATCGGGTCTGGCCGTTGGCCGCGCCTTGGTCGCCGTGCTGGAAAACCACCAGAACGCCGACGGCTCCATCAACGTGCCAGCGGCGTTGCGTCCGTACCTGGGTGGCGCCGATGTGCTGCGCGCCTGAGCAGGCTGCAAATTTCCGCGGATCGGCGCAAGCAGCAGCCCAAGCCTGCTAGAATCCGCCTTTCGACACGAATTTGCGGAGAGGTGGCAGAGTGGTCGAATGTACCTGACTCGAAATCAGGCGTAGGGGCGACCCTACCGAGGGTTCGAATCCCTCCCTCTCCGCCAAGACAAGAAAAGCCCACGGTCATTTGACGGTGGGCTTTTTTCTTGGGCGGTGCGCTGGTGCTGAAGTGGCGCGCAAGACGCTTGTAGCGTCGGGTCCGGGAGCGGGAGCGGGAGCGGGAGCGGGACGCACAGCGCAGGCACGTGGGGCCGCTGGTTTGAGCACAAAAAACGGGCCGCGCGGGCCCGTTCTTCTTGCTGGTCTTTGGCGGAAGAGGTGAGATTCGAACTCACGGACCCTTGCGAGTCGCCGGTTTTCAAGACCGGTGCAATCGACCACTCTGCCACTCTTCCTTCGGTCAACCCGTAATTCTAGCTGGCGCGTTGCCTGTGCAAGAGCGGCGGGCCAAAAAGAAAGCCCGCTTGAACGAACAAGCGGGCTTTTCGGAGGTCGTCAGAACTGAATTACTTCAGTTTGATTTCCTTGTATTCCACGTGCTTGCGGGCCTTGGGGTCGAACTTCATGATCGACATCTTTTCAGGCATCGTCTTTTTGTTCTTGCTGGTCGTGTAGAAGTGACCGGTGCCGGCGGTCGATTCCAGCTTGATCTTTTCGCGTCCACCTTTGGTAGCCATGGTGCGTTCCTTTTCCTGTTAAATCAGGCTTGGCCGCGGGCGCGCATGTCTGCGAGCACGGCGTCAATGCCATTCTTGTCGATCAGGCGCAGAGCAGCGCTCGACACGCGCAGGCGCACCCAGCGGTTTTCGCTCTCGACCCAGAAGCGACGGTATTGCAGGTTGGGGAGGAACCTGCGCTTGGTTTTGTTGTTGGCGTGAGAAACGTTGTTTCCCACCATCGGGCCTTTGCCCGTGACTTCGCACACGCGTGCCATTCAATCACTCCGATCACTCGGTCCGGCTGGGCGCTGCAGACTGCGTTGCAACTCGCCGGGACCTCACCTCGCCAGGAAACAGGGTGGCGGTAGCCCTTGGGTTAGCCATTCAAGGCGCAAAACGATGCGCCAATTTCGGCCAAGCCCGCGATTATAGCGCGCTTGGCCTTCCGCGGGTGGCTCAATCGGGTTGCTGCTCCAGGAAGCGCTGCGCGTCCAGCGCAGCCATGCAGCCGGTGCCGGCGCTGGTGATGGCCTGGCGGTACACATGGTCCTGCACGTCACCGGCGGCAAACACGCCAGGCACGCTGCTTTCGGTGGCAAAGCCCTGCAGGCCGCCGCGGGTCTTGATGTAGCCGTTTTCCATGGCCAGCTGGCCGGCAAAGACTTCTGAATTGGGCGAATGGCCGATCGCGATGAAGCAGCCTTGCAGCGCCAGGTCTTCGGTTTGGCCGCTGTCCACATGGCGAATGCGGATGCCGGTCACCCCGGTGTTGTCGCCCAGGACCTCGTCCAGCACGTGGAAAGTTTTGAGCTCGATCTTGCCGGCAGCCATCTTTTCCATCAGTTTGTCGACCAGGATGGGCTCTGCACGGAAGCGGTCGCGGCGGTGCACCAGGATGACTTTGCGGGCGATGTTGGACAAGTACAACGCTTCTTCGACGGCGGTGTTGCCGCCACCCACCACGCAAACGTCCTGGTCGCGGTAGAAAAAGCCGTCACAAGTGGCGCAGGCCGACACGCCGCGGCCCATGAAGGTCTCTTCAGATGGCAGGCCCAGGTATTTGGCCGAGGCACCTGTCGCGATGATCAGGCTGTCGCAGGTGTATTCGCCGTTGTCGCCAAACAACTTGAAGGGGCGCACCGAGAGGTCGGCCGAATGGATCTGGTCGAACACGATCTGCGTGTTGAAGCGCTCGGCGTGCTGCAAAAAGCGCTGCATCAGCTCGGGGCCCTGCACGCCCATGGCGTCGGCCGGCCAGTTGTCGACCTCGGTCGTGGTCATCAGCTGGCCGCCTTGCGCCATGCCGGTGATCAGCATGGGCTTCAGGTTGGCGCGGGCCGCGTAGACGGCGGCGGTATAGCCGGCGGGGCCAGAACCCAGAATAAGTACTTTGGCGTGTAGGGTAGTCATGAATATCCGAAAGCGGGGGGAGGGCCAGGCAGTGCGCTACGATTGCGGCATGAGAGCCTGTGTGTAATATTTCACATTGATGGGGTATTCGGCCCAGGCGAACACGAAGGATTTTAAGGACACGGTCGAAGCGCCGCCGTCCGGAGGGATATGAAATGACGATGCTGTCGAGCCTGGATCTGATTCGCCGGGTGCCCCTGTTTTCGATGCTCACTGAGTCGCAGGCCAACGCCGTGGCAGATGCGGTCATCAAGCGGCGCTTCAAGCGCGGGGAAGTGATCGTGGAGCAGGGCAAGAAGTCGAACGCCTTGTTCATTCTTCTGAACGGACGTGCGCGCGTGGTCACCGCGGACAGCCGCGGCCGCGAAGTGATTCTGGCCACGCTGCAGCCGGGCGACCACATCGGCGAGATGAGCCTGATCGACAACGAGCCGCATTCGGCGACGGTGCGGGCGGAAGTCCAGACCGACGTGCTGATGCTCGGCCGCCTCGAATTTGCACGCTGCCTGCCGGAAAACTCCTCCATGGCCTACGCCGTCATGCGCGGGCTGGTGCAGCGCCTGCGCCACGCCGACCGCAAGATCGAATCGCTGGCGCTGATGGACGTGTACGGGCGTGTGGCGCGCGCGCTGCTGGAGTTCGCTGCCGAGGGGCCTGAGGGTGAATTGCTGATCCGCGAACGCATTTCGCGGCAGGACATCGCCAAGATGGTCGGCGCCTCGCGCGAGATGGTCAGCCGGGTCATGAAGGATCTGGAAGAGCGCGGTTTCATCGAGACGCAGGACAACGGCGCCATCGTCGTCAAGGAGCGCCTGAGCGCGCTGGGCTGACGAATCGCGTGTGAATTCGGCGCCGCGCCCTGCGGTGCTTGCGCAGCCGCCGCTTCCGCAGACGCGGCCTGTGCGGTAAGCTACGAAAGTTGTAGTTGAACCCATGGCTTACCCTCTCAATACCTTCAACGCCGACGCGGGCACGGACGTGCCGCGCGCCGGCATCGGCCGCTTCGCGCAAGAAGTGATTTTGGTCATCGGCCTGGCCGGCATCATCTTTCTGGTGATGGCCTTGTCGAGTTATTCGGCGCACGACGCCGCTTGGTCCACCTCCGGCGCTGGCGGCCCGCTGCGCAACTGGGCCGGCAAGCTCGGGGCCTGGCTGGCCGACCTGATGTACGTGCTGATGGGCTTCTCGGCCTGGTGGTGCGTGGCCGCAGCCGTCAGCGCCTGGTTGCGCGGCGTGCGCGCCTGGTTGCGCGGCAGCCGGCCGGCGCGCCGACCCTTGCGCGGCTGGGCCGCCGTGTGGGAACGCATTCGTACCGCGCACTGGGTTTTCTGGATCGGCCTGGTCCTGGTGCTGCTGGCCAGCACGGGGCTGGAATGGACGCGCCTGTACCGCTGGGACGACGCGTTGCCGGGAACGGCCGGCGGCGTGCTGGGCTACCTGGGCGGTCCGCTGGCGATGAAGTGGCTGGGTTTCACCGGCTCGGCGCTGCTGGGCATTCTGACCCTGATTTTTGGCGCGTCTCTGCTCTTCGGCTTCTCATGGACGCAGGTGGCCGAGCGCATTGGCGGCGCGTTGTATGCGTTGGTGGAATCGCGCCGCGAACGCCGCGAAATCGCACAGGACGTGGCCGCCGGCAAACAGGCCGCGCGTGAACGCGAAGAGGTGATCCACCACGAGCGCGAAGTGATTGAAGAGCAGCACCCCGCGCCGGTATTGATCGAGCCCACCGTGGTAACCGTGCCCAAAAGCGACCGCGTCGCCAAGGAAAAGCAGAAGCCCTTGTTCACCGAACTGCCGGACAGCAACCTGCCGCAGGTCGACCTGCTGGACGGCGCGCCGGCGCACCAGGAAAGCGTCGCGCCCGAAACGCTGGAAATGACCAGCCGCCTGATCGAGAAAAAGCTCAAGGACTTCGGTGTCGACGTGCGCGTGGTGGCGGCTGCCCCCGGCCCAGTGATCACGCGTTACGAGATCGAGCCGGCCACGGGTGTCAAAGGCTCGCAGGTGGTCAACCTGGCCAAGGACTTGGCGCGCTCGCTGTCGCTGGTGTCGATCCGCGTTATCGAGACCATTCCGGGCAAAAACTACATGGCGCTGGAGTTGCCCAACGCCAAGCGCCAGACCATTCGTCTGTCGGAAATCCTGGGCTCGCAGGTCTACAACGACGCCAAGTCGCTGCTCACGGTCGGCCTGGGCAAGGACATCGTCGGCAAGCCCGTGGTGGCCGATCTGGCCAAGATGCCGCACGTGCTGGTGGCGGGCACCACCGGGTCGGGCAAGTCGGTGGGCATCAACGCGATGATTTTGTCGCTGCTGTACAAAGCCGAGCCCAAGGACGTGCGCGTGCTGATGATCGACCCCAAGATGCTGGAGATGTCGGTCTACGAAGGCATTCCGCACTTGCTGGCGCCCGTGGTCACCGACATGCGCCAGGCCGCCAACGGCCTGAACTGGTGCGTGGCCGAGATGGAACGCCGCTACAAGCTGATGAGCAAGGCCGGCGTGCGCAACCTGGCTGGCTTCAATCAGAAAATTGATGACGCCAAGGCGCGCGGCGAATTCATCTACAACCCCTTCAGCCTGACGCCGGATGACCCGGAGCCGCTGGAGCGCCTACCTTACGTCGTCGTCGTGATCGACGAGTTGGCCGACCTGATGATGGTGGTGGGCAAGAAGATCGAAGAGCTGATCGCCCGCCTGGCGCAAAAGGCGCGCGCGGCCGGCATCCACCTGATCCTGGCGACGCAGCGCCCGAGCGTCGACGTGATCACCGGCCTGATCAAGGCCAACATCCCGACGCGCATCGCCTTCCAGGTCAGCAGCAAGATCGACAGCCGCACCATCCTCGACCAGATGGGCGCGGAGGCGCTGCTGGGGATGGGCGACATGCTCTACATGCCCAGCGGCACGGGTTTTCCGCAGCGCGTGCACGGTGCCTTCGTCAGCGACGACGAAGTGCACCGCGTCGTTGAATACCTCAAGGCCCAGGGCGAGCCCAACTACATCGAAGGCGTGCTGGAAGGCGGCACCGTGGACGGTGAAGACGGCGAGGGCGGCTTTGGCGGCGAGGGCGGTGGCGAATCCGATCCGCTGTACGACAAGGCGGTGCAGATCGTGCTGTCCAACAACAAGGCCAGCATCTCGCTGGTGCAGCGCCACCTGTCGATCGGCTACAACAAGGCGGCCAACCTGCTGGATGCGATGGAAAAGGCCGGCCTAGTCAGCGCCATGAACGGGCGCGGTCAGCGCGAGATTCTGGCGCCGTCGCGCGGCACAGAATAAGCGTTTTAGGCCGCTGGCCGGCACCCAAATTGCGCGGGCAGCTCCTGAATTTGAAGCAAATCAAGTGCAAGGCGCGCCGTCCGCCTCGTCGGAATTCCGGGCCGTATGTGTCGGGCGCGCAAGCCAGTGTTTCAATTCGTGGCTGGCCGAACCTTTGCGCCACACCTTCACTCCAACACACCATGACATTGCACCGCACCCGCTCTACCGTGTTTCGCCACCGCCTGGCCGCTGCTGCGGTCGTGTTTGGGCTGGCCGCGCCCGCCGCCTGGGCGGGTGGCCTGGACAGCCTGGCGCAGTTCGTCAAGGACACGCGCAGTGGCAAGGCCAGCTTCACCCAGGTTGTGACCGCGCCCAGCAAAGACGGCCAACCCGGCCGCAGCAAGACGCAAAGCGGCACCTTCGAATTCCAGCGCCCGGGCAAATTCCGCTTCACCTACGCCAAGCCGTTTGAGCAGACCATCGTGGCCGACGGCAAGACGCTCTGGCTGCACGACGTCGACCTGAACCAGGTCACTTCGCGCAAGCAGGAGCAGGTGCTGGGCAGCACGCCGGCCGCCATCGTCGCCGCCGCGCCCAACGTGACCGCGCTGGAAAAAGACTTCGCTCTGGCTGAAGAGCCGGAAAAGGACGGCCAGCAGTGGGTCAAGGCCACGCCCAAGTCGCGTGACGGTCAGCTGCAGACCATCCGCGTCGGTTTCAAGCCCGGCAGCAAAGGGCCCGAACTGAGCACGCTCGATATCCTCGACAGCTTTGGCCAGCGCTCGGTCCTCACGTTCACGGGTTTTGAGGTGAACGCCGCCGTACCGGCCAGCCAGTTCGTCTTCACGCCGCCCAAGGGGGCGGATGTGCTGCGCAACTGACGGTCCAGCGATTCCGATTTCAAGTCAAACCGGCCTCTGGCCCTAGAACAATCTGCGCTGGCAGCTATTAAATTCGTAGCGATTGCGGGAGGCTGAGGCCGCGCTGTGCCGCGCGGACGTTACCCCGCGCAGCTTCATAGAATGGGCCATGCCCGGCGCCAAAGTCCCCCCTGCTGATTCCGCTTCGCTGCACGTGCCGCTCCCTGAGCGGTTGCGCCCGCGCACGCTGGGCGAAGTGGTGGGGCAGCAGCATTTGCTGGGCGAGGGCATGCCGCTGCGCATTGCCTTTGAATCGGGCCAGCCGCACAGCCTGATCCTGTGGGGGCCGCCGGGCACGGGCAAGACGACGATCGCGCGGTTGATGGCGGATGCGTTTGACGCGCAGTTCATCCCGATCAGCGCGGTGCTGGGCGGCGTGAAAGACATCCGCGAGGCGGTGGAACTGGCGCAGAAGGCGCGCGACAGCTTGACGCCACAGGGCACGATCGTGTTTGTGGACGAGGTGCACCGCTTCAACAAGGCGCAGCAGGACGCGTTTTTGCCGCATGTCGAAAGCGGGCTGTTCACCTTCATCGGCGCGACCACGGAGAACCCTTCGTTCGAAGTCAACTCGGCCTTATTGTCGCGCGCGGCGGTGTACGTGTTGCAACCGCTGTCAGAAGACGATTTAAAGCAGATTCTGGACCGGGCCGGCGCCGAACCTGCGCAGCCAGCTATCGAAAGCGAAGCGCAGAAACTGCTTATCGCGTATGCGGACGGCGACGCGCGGCGGCTTTTGAACACGCTGGAGACGCTCACCGTGGCCGCGCGGGCCGAGCGGCTGGACACCATCAACGCCACGTGGCTGCAGCGCGTGCTGGGTGAGCGCCTGCGTCGTTACGACAAGGGCGGCGAGCAGTTCTACGACACCATCAGCGCGCTGCACAAGGCGGTGCGCGGCAGCGACCCGGACGCGGCCTTGTACTGGCTGGTGCGCATGCTCGATGGCGGGGCCGATCCGCGTTACATGGCGCGCCGCATGGTGCGCATGGCCAGTGAAGACATCGGCCTGGCCGACCCGCGCGCGCTGCGGCTGGCGCTGGACGCGGCCGAGGTCTACGAGCGTCTGGGCTCGCCAGAAGGCGAGCTGGCGCTGGCCGAATGCGTGGTCTACTTGGCCGTCGCGCCCAAAAGCAATGCGGTCTACGTGGCCTACAACGCGGCCAAAGCCTTCGTCAAACAGGACATCACGCGGCCTGTTCCGATGCATTTGCGCAACGCCCCGACGAAATTGATGCGCGAGCTGGATTACGGCAAGGGGTACCGCTACGCGCACGCCGAAGAAGGCGCTTTTGCCGCGGGTGAAAACTACTTGCCCGAAGGCATGCCGGCGCAACAGTTTTACCAGCCGGTGCCGCGCGGGCTGGAGATCCGCATCGGTGAAAAGCTGGCCGAATTGCGCCAGCGCAACCGCGAAGCGGGGCACTCTGAATAGGGTGCGCAGCACCGTTTGAGCGCCGGTTTTTTTGACCGCTCGGCGAAGAAGAAAAGAGGGAAAACCCCGGGGAACTCGCGCCGCTTGGGCGACATTCCAGTCGCTAGAATTTTGCTACGTCAAAACCCGCTCCAGCTATCTGGCGGGTTTTTTGTTAGGTGGATACGACTGAGTGACCCACAAGGTGCTTGGCGGTGTTTCGCCAACCAACCCGGCTCGCCCATTGATCATGGGTGCAGCGGAAGAGAGAGGAAGTGTTCCATGGAAGTCTTGCTACAGCAGATCATCAACGGTCTGGTGCTGGGCAGCATGTACGCCTTGATTGCCCTCGGGTACACCATGGTGTACGGCATCATTCAGCTCATCAATTTCGCGCACGGTGAAGTGCTGATGATTGGCGCCGTCACCGCCTGGTCGGTGATCGGCATCATGCAGTCGGCCATGCCCGGCGCGCCGGGGTGGGTGATCCTGATCCTGGCCATGCTGATCGCCTGCATCGTTGCCGCGACCCTGAATTTCGTGATCGAGAAGCTGGCCTACAAGCCACTGCGCAACAGCCCGCGGCTGGCGCCGCTGATCACCGCCATCGGCATGTCGATCCTGCTGCAGACGCTGGCCATGATCATCTGGAAGCCGAACTACAAGCCCTTCCCGACGCTGTTGCCCAGCACGCCTTTCAACGTCGCCGGTGCCTACATCACGCCGACGCAAATCATGATTCTGGGCGTGACCGCGGTGGCGCTCGCGTCGCTCATGTACCTGGTCAATTACACGCGCATCGGCCGCGCCATGCGCGCCACGGCCGAGAACCCGCGCGTGGCGGGCTTGATGGGCGTCAAGCCCGACATGGTGATTTCGGCGACCTTCATCATCGGCGCCGTTCTGGCGGCCATCGCCGGCGTCATGTACGCGTCCAACTACGGCACGGTGCAACACACCATGGGCTTCTTGCCAGGGCTGAAGGCCTTCACGGCGGCGGTCTTCGGCGGTATCGGCAACCTGGGCGGCGCCGTGCTGGGCGGCCTGCTGCTCGGCCTGATTGAGGCGATCGGCTCCGGCTACATCGGCACGCTGACCGGCGGCCTGCTGGGCAGCCACTACACCGACATCTTTGCGTTCATCGTCCTGATCATCGTGTTGACCCTGCGGCCATCCGGTCTGCTGGGTGAACGGGTGGCCGATCGCGCCTGAACGGGAGGCACACCATGACGCAAAAGAACAAACTGATCGTCTTTTTGATCTGCGGCATCGGCCTGCTGGTGGCACCGCTGATCCTGCAGAGCTTCGGCAACGCCTGGGTGCGCATCGCCGACATCGCGCTGCTGTATGTGATGTTGGCGCTGGGCCTGAACATCGTGGTGGGCTACGCCGGCCTGCTGGATTTGGGTTACGTCGCGTTCTTCGCCGTGGGCGCGTACCTGTACGGCCTGTTGGCGTCGCCGCACCTGACGGACACGTTCCCGGCCATCGCCGCGGCGTTTCCCAACGGGTTCCACACCTCGCTGTGGATGGTGATTCCACTCGCGCTGGGCCTGGCGGCCATGACGGGGGTGCTGCTGGGCATTCCGGTCCTGAAGCTGCGCGGTGACTACCTGGCGATCGTGACCCTGGGCTTCGGCGAGATCATCCGGATCTTTCTGAACAACCTGGACCACCCGGTCAACATCACCAACGGCCCCAAGGGCCTCAACCAGATCGACTCGGTCAAGATTTTTGGTATGGACCTGGGCAAGCCCTTGACCATTGGCGGGTACGAGATCGCCTCGGTTTCGCTGTATTACTACCTGTTCCTGGCTTTGGTGATCGTCACCGTGATCATCTGCAGCCGCCTGCAGGATTCGCGCATCGGCCGCGCCTGGATGGCCATCCGTGAAGACGAGATCGCCGCCAAGGCGATGGGCCTGAACACCCGTAACCTGAAGCTGCTGGCCTTCGGCATGGGCGCGTCGTTCGGCGGTGTATCGGGCGCGATGTTCGCTGCCTTCCAGGGCTTCGTCTCGCCCGAGTCTTTCAGCCTGATGGAGTCGGTGATGATCGTCGCCATGGTGGTGCTGGGCGGCATTGGCCACTTGCCTGGCGTTATCCTGGGCGCGCTGCTGTTGGCCTCGCTGCCGGAGGTGCTGCGCTACGTCGCCGGCCCGCTGCAGGCCATGACCGATGGCCGTCTGGATTCAGCCATCTTGCGCCAGTTGCTGATCGCACTGGCCATGATTTCGGTGATGCTGATTCGCCCGCGCGGCCTATGGCCCGCGCCCGAGCACGGCAAGGCACGCAAGATCCCCGGCCCGGGCAAGGACGTGCCGACCACGGCGCAGCAGAACCCGCCGGGCATCGACTTTCCTGCAGACGCTTCGCCTGGCAATACCGAGATTCGCCAGTACCCGATCAACTCCTGAGCCAGGGGAACACCACACATGAGCAACGACACCGTACTCAAGGTGCAGGGCGTTTCCAAACGCTTTGGCGGCCTGCAAGCCCTGACCGACGTGGGCATCACCATCCAGCGCGGCCAGGTCTATGGCCTGATTGGCCCCAACGGCGCTGGCAAGACGACGTTCTTCAACGTGCTGACCGGGCTCTACACGCCCGACGCCGGCACGTTCGAGCTGGACGGCAAGCCCTACAAGCCCGAGGCCGTCCACCAGGTGGCCAAGGCGGGCATTGCGCGCACCTTCCAGAACATCCGGCTGTTTGCGGACATGACCGCGCTGGAGAACGTGATGGTGGGGCGGCACGTGCGCACGCATTCGGGCCTGTTCGGGGCGATCTTTCGCACCTCGAGCTTCAAGGCCGAAGAAGACGCCATTGCCGAGCGCGCGCAGCAGCTGCTGGACTACGTGGGCATTGGCAAGTACGCACAGTTCCGCTCGCGCACGCTGTCGTACGGCGACCAGCGCCGGCTGGAGATTGCCCGCGCGCTGGCCACCGACCCGCAGCTGATCGCGCTGGACGAGCCCGCTGCCGGCATGAACGCGACCGAAAAGGTCCAGCTGCGCGAGCTGATTGATCGCATCCGCAAGGACAACCGCACCATTTTGCTGATCGAGCACGATGTGAAGCTGGTCATGGGCTTGTGCGACCGCGTGACGGTGCTGGACTACGGCAAGCAGATCGCCGAGGGCACGCCCGCCGACGTGCAGAAGAATCCGAAAGTCATCGAAGCCTATCTGGGCACGGGAGAGCATTGATATGGCCCAGGTGTTGTTGAAGGTATCGGGCCTGCAGGTCGCCTATGGCGGCATCCAGGCCGTGAAGGGCATCGACTTCGAGGTGTGCGAGGGTGAACTGGTGTCGCTCATCGGCTCCAACGGGGCGGGCAAGACCACGACCATGAAGGCGATCACCGGCACGCTGCCGCTGGCGGGTGGCACGATCGAGTACCTGGGCAAGACGATCAAGGGGCAGGGCCCCTGGGATCTGGTGCGCCAGGGTCTGGCCATGGTGCCCGAGGGGCGTGGGGTGTTCACCCGCATGAGCATCACCGAAAACCTGCAGATGGGCGCCTACACGCGCAGCGACAAGGCGGGCATTGCGGCCGACATTGAAAAAGTCTTCACCATCTTCCCGCGCCTGCGCGAACGCAAGGACCAGCTGGCCGGCACCATGTCGGGGGGCGAGCAGCAGATGCTGGCCATGGGCCGTGCGCTGCTCAGCCGCCCCAAGCTGCTGCTGCTGGATGAGCCGTCCATGGGCTTGTCGCCCATCATGGTCGACAAGGTCTTCGAGGTGGTGCGCGACGTTTACGCCCAGGGCGTCACGATCCTGCTGGTCGAACAGAACGCCAGCCGTGCGCTGGCCCTGGCCGACCGTGGCTACGTCATGGAATCGGGCCTGATCACCATGACCGGCGGCGGCCAGGAATTGCTGGCCAACCCCAAGGTGCGCGCCGCGTACCTGGGCGAGTAAAGCGCACGTCCTCCGTCAGGCCGCCGGAGTACCATGCGGCCCACCTTGCCGCGGCCCCCATCAGGGGCTGGCGGCCCATCCCTGTTTCATTGAGGAGATTCTTCGCCATGGCTTCCATGCTTTCCCACCGTTTTGCCTTGACCGCGGTGTCGCTCGGCGCGCTGCTCGCCGCTGCCGACGCGCACGCGCAGGACACGCAGGTCGTGAAGATCGCGCACGCCGGCCCCACCTCCGGCGGCATCGCCCACATCGGCAAGGACACCGAGAACGGCGTGCGCATGGCCATTGACGAGCTGAACGCGCAAGGCGTGACCATCGGCGGCAAGAAGATCAAGTTCGAGCTGGTGGCAGAAGACGACGCCGGCGATCCCAAGCAAGCCACCGCCGTAGCGCAAAAGCTGTGCGACATGAAGGTCGCTGGCGTGGTCGGCCATCTGCAGTCCGGCACGACCATTCCGGCGTCCGGCATTTACCACAACTGCGGCATCCCGCACATCACCACGGCGGCCACCAACCCTGACGTGACCAAGCCCGGCTACAAGACCACGTACCGCCTGATCGCCAACGACAACGCCCTGGGTGCCGCGCTGGCCATCTACGCGGCCGACGCGCTCAAGCTCAAGAACGTGGCGGTGATCGACGACCGCACGGCCTACGGCCAGGGCCTGGCCGACGTGTTCAAGGACACGGCCAAGAAAAAAGGCATGAACGTGGTGGCGACCGAGTTCACCACCGACAAGGCCACCGACTTCATGGCCATCCTGACCAACATCCGCGGCAAGAAGCCTGACGCCATCTTCTACGGCGGCCTGGATTCGCAGTCCGGCCCCATGCTGCGCCAGCTGGACCAGCTTGGCCTGGGCAACGTGAAGTTCTTCAGCGGCGACGGCAGCTGTACCGAGAAGCTGTCTGAGCTGGCCAGCAAGTCGCCCGCCGTGGGTAACGTGACCTGCGCGACAGGCGGCATTGCCGTCGAGAAGATGGCCGGCGGCCAGGAATGGAAGAAGCGCTACGACGCCAAGTTCCCCGGCCAGTTCCAGATCTACAGCCCGTACTCGTACGACGCGACCATGGTGCTGGTCGACGCCATGAAGCGCGCCAACTCGGTCGACCCCAAGGTCTACGTCGCGCAAATGGCCAAGACCAACTACAAGGGCGTGACCGCCCAGATCCAGTTCACCAACAAGGGCGAGCTGACCAAGCCCGCCGTGACGCTGAGCGTGTACAAGAACGGTGTGCGCACGCCGCTGAACTGACCGCGCTGGACCTTGGCCGGCGACCCGCGTGGCCCGAAAAAAAGCCCCGCTTTGGCGGGGCTTTTTCGTGCGCAATCCCGTTGGGCTCGCAAGCGGCGGGTGTGGGTGCGGGCGGATCAGTCCACCTTCGCGCCAGAGCGCTTGACCACGTCCTTGTAGCGCGCACGCTCCTTGTCCATCAACTGGCCGAACTGCTCGGGGCTGGTGGGCACGGGTTCGGCCATGAGCAGGGCAAAGCGTTGCTGGACTTCGGGGCTCTTCAGCGCGGCGGTGAAAGCCGCGTTCAGCTTGTCGACGACTTCGCGCGGAGTGCCGGCGGGCGCGACCAGGCCCCACCAGGTGTCGACTTCAAAGCCCTTGATGGTCTGCGCCATGGCGGGCACGCCGGGCAGCATGGGCGACGGTTGGGCGGTGGTGACGGCCAGGGCCTTGAGCTTGCCCGACTTGATGTTGGGTGCGGCCGAGGCCAGGTTGTCGATGTTGAAGTCGACCTGGCCGGAGATCAGCGCCAGCTGCGCCGGACTGGCGCCGTTGTAGGGAATGTGCACGGCGAAGATGCCCGCGCCCTGCTTGAACATCTCGCCCGCCAGGTGGCCGGCCGAGCCGTTGCCGCCCGAGCCGTAGTTGAGTTTGCCCGGGTTCTTCTTGGCGTAGGCGATCAGGTCGGCCAGCGTGTTGATGTGCAGGCGCGCGGCGGCGTCGGCGTTCATCACCAGCACGTTGGGCACGCGCACCATTTGCGTGATGGGCGCGAAGTCCTTGGCCGCGTCGTAGGGCATCTTGGCGAACAGCCAGGGGTTGATGGCGTGCGTGGCCACGGCGGCCAGGCCGATGGTGGTGCCGTCCGGTGCGGCCTTGGCGACCAGATCGCTGCCCAGGTTGCCGCCGGCGCCCGGCTTGTTGTCGATGACCACGGTGCCCAGCGAGGACTTGACCTGCTCAGCCAGCGCGCGCGAGGTGATGTCCAGCGGGCCGCCGGGGGCGTAGGGGACGATCAGGCGGATGGGCTTGTTCGACTGGGCGAAGGCAGAGGCGCTGGCGGCGATGGCCAGGCCGGCCAGCATCAAATGACGGCGTTGCATACGGATTCTCTCAATAAAAAACGGCGCTGGCCCTACAGGAATCTGCGCGGCCAGCTATCAAAATTGTATCAACCTGCGGCCGATGTCAGGGGCCGGCCTTGTCCGCTTCGGTGGTGAAGGCGTCGGCGTAGAACTCTTCTTCGGGCAGTTGCGCGCGCTGGATGAAGTCGCGGCGCGCCGAATCGACCACGATCGGCGCACCGCAGGCGTAGACCTGGTGGCCGGACATGTCGGGCAGGTCGTCCAGCACCGCCTGGTGGACAAAGCCGGTGCGGCCGGTCCAGGCGTCTTCGGGCAGTGCGTCGGACACCACGGGCACGTAGCGCAGGTGCGGCATGGCCGCGGCGGCCTCGCGCACCCAGGCGTCCATGTACAGATCGGGCGGCCGGCGGCCGCCCCAGTACAGCACGGTGTCGCGCGTGATGCCCATGAACTGCATGTGCTCGATGATCGCCTTGATGGGCGCAAAACCCGTGCCCGACGCCAGCAGCACGATCGGCTTGGGCGAATCGTCGCGCAGGTAGAAGCTGCCGTACGGCCCTTCCACGCGCAGGATTTCCTTTTCCTTCATCGCGCCGAACACGTGGTCGGTGAACTTGCCGCCCGCCATGTGGCGAATGTGCAGGTCGACCATGGGCGCGCCGCTTTCGACCAGCGCGTGCGGCGCGTTGGCCATGCTGTAGCTGCGGCGCGTGCCGTCGCGCAGGATGAATTCGATGTACTGGCCGGCGTGGTACTGGATGATGTCGTTGGCCGGCAGCTGCATCTTCACGCGCATCACGTCGTGCGACAGGCGCTCCAGCTGCGCCACGCGCGCCGGCATCTTCTTGATCGGGAAGGCGCCGGCGTGCGTGACCTGGCGCGACTCCAGCACCACGTCGCTGGTCGGTGTGCCACAGCAGGTCAGCACGTAGCCGTCGGCTTCTTCCTGCGCGCTCAGCGCCTTTTCTTGGTGCGGGTCGTGCGTCACGCTGCCGGACAGTTTCTTGCATTTGCACGATCCGCAGGCGCCGTCCTTGCAGCCGTAGGGCAGGCCGATGCCCTGCCGGATGCCGGCGGTGAGCATGGTCTCGCCCGCTTCGGCCTCGAAACTGCGGCCGCTGGGCTGGACGGTGATGGTGAACGCCATGGCTTGGTTATCCTCGCGGGTCTTTCTGTCTGGGAAAACGTTCGATTTTGCCCTCAAACCTCAGTCCCTTGGGTGCCTTGCCGTCGCGCTTCCGGCGCGCGCGCGTGCTGATCGTCGGCTACGGCGACGTGGGCACGCGCGTCGGCCGCCTGCTGGCGCCGCGTGCGCGCGTGCTGGCGCTGGTGCGCGGGGGCGCTGTGAGTGAGCCCAATGGCCCGCCGAAGCCCAGCGGGGTGCAGCGCATGCGTGGCGATCTGGACGATGCCGCCAGCCTGCGCCGTCTGGCCGGCGTGGCCACGCATGTTGTCCACCTGGCGCCGCCGCCAGGGCAGGGAGCGGACGACCCGCGCACCGCGGCCCTGGTGCAGGCACTGGCACGGCGCACGCCGCCGATCGCACTGGTGTACGGGTCGACCAGCGGCGTGTACGGTGACTGCGGCGGTGCCTGGGTGCGCGAAACGGCGCCGCTGCAGCCCACCACGCCGCGTGCCGCTCGCCGCGGGGCGGCCGCGGGGCACGTGCGCAACTTGGCTCGGCAGACCGGCACGCGCACCAGCGTACTGCGCATCCCTGGCATCTACGCGCCCGACCGCGCCGGCGGCACGCCGCGCACGCGGCTGGAATCAGGCACGCCGGTGCTGGCGGTGGATGACGACGTCTACACCAACCACATCCACGCCGACGACCTGGCACGTGCCTGTGTGCTGGCGCTGTGGCGCGGGCGGCCGCTGCGGGCCGTCAATGTCAACGACGACAGCCAGCTGAAGATGGGCGACTACTTCGACCTGGCCGCCGACTTGTACGGCTTGGCGCGGCCCCCGCGCATCGCCCGCGCGCAGGCGGGCGAGCAGATGACGGCGGCGTCGCTGTCCTTCATGAGCGAATCGCGGCGGATGGACAACGCGCGGCTCAAGCGTGAGCTGGGTTTGAAGCTGCGTTACCCCACACCCGCCGAGGGGTTGCTGCAAAAAGAGTAGCTGCCTGCGCAGGTTTATGTAGGGCTGGCGGCTATTTTTATTGAATTGGCGTGTCTGCCGACCGCCTTCGGGTGTCTGACGCCATCGCCTGCGCAGCCGCGGGCGCGACCGGGTTGCACGCAGCGAGGAGGCGCGCGCTTGGTCGCAACGACAAGGTGCAGACAGCGGGAAAGAAGTCAGGCGTCCAGCCTGCCAAGACCCTGCAAAGGTCTGGTGCCCGGGGCCGGAATCGAACCGGCACGGTGTTGCCACCGGCAGATTTTGAATCTGCTGCGTCTACCGATTTCGCCACCCGGGCAGCGCGATAGCTGAGCCCGAAATTATGGCACAGTGCGAAACATGAACTACCCGACGATTGAGGACGCCATCGGCCGCACGCCGCTGGTGAGGCTCCAGCGCATCGACGCGCAGGTCAACAGCGCGCGCGGCAACGTGGTGCTGGCCAAGCTGGAAGGCAACAACCCTGCGGGGTCGGTGAAGGACAGGCCGGCGATGTCGATGATCCGGCGCGCCGAAGAACGCGGCGAGATCCAGCCCGGCGACACGCTGATCGAGGCGACCAGCGGCAACACCGGCATCGCGCTGGCGATGGCCGCGGCCATCAAGGGCTACCGCATGATCCTCATCATGCCGGAGGACCTGTCGGTCGAGCGTGCGCAGACCATGAAGGCCTTCGGCGCCGAGCTGATCCTGACCCCGCGCTCGGGCGGCATGGAGTACGCGCGCGACCTGGGCGACAAGATGGTGGCGCAGGGCAAGGGCCGCATGCTTGACCAGTTTGCGAACGCGGACAACCCGCGTATCCACTACGAAACCAGCGGCCCCGAGCTGTGGGAGCAGACGCAGGGGCGCATCACGCACTTCGTCAGCGCCATGGGTACGACCGGCACCATCACCGGCGTGTCGCGCTACCTGAAGGAGCGCAACCCGGCGATCCAGATCGTGGGCGCGCAGCCGGCCGAAGGCTCGCGCATCCCCGGCATCCGCAAATGGCCCGAGGAATACCTGCCGAAGATTTACGACCCCAAGGCGGTGGACGAACTGGTGCTGGTCGACCAGCTGGATGCGGAAGACATGGCGCGGCGCCTGGCGCGCGAAGAAGGCATCTTTGGCGGCATCTCGTCCGGCGGCGCGGCCTGGGTGGCGCAGCAGGTGGCGGCGCGCAGCGAGAACGCGACCATCGTGTTTGTGGTGTGCGACCGCGGTGACCGCTATTTGTCCACCGGCGTGTTTCCTGCCTGATTTTTGAATCAAATCGGCCTCTGGCCCTAGATGAATCTGCGCGGACAGCTATAAAAATAAAAGCACCATGAACGACTTCAATTACTGCCCACGTTGCGCGACGCCGCTGCAGATGCTGGCCGCAGAGGAAGACGGCGGACCCAAGGAACGCCTGCGCTGCCCGGCCTGCGGCTACACGCACTGGAACAACCCGACGCCGGTGCTGGCCGCCATTGTCGAGTACCAGGGCAAGGTGCTGCTGGCGCGCAACGCGGCCTGGCAGGCGAAGATGTTCGCGCTGATCACCGGTTTCATGGAAGCGGGCGAGTCACCGCAAGAAGGCGTGGCGCGCGAGGTCAAGGAAGAAACCAACCTGGACGTGCGCGAGCTGAAGCTGGTGGGCGCCTACGAATTTCTGCGCATGAACCAGGTCATCATCGCCTACCATGCGGTGTGCGAAGGCGAGGTGCGCCTGTCGCCCGAGTTGGTCGACTGGCGCCTGTACGACCTGGACGAACTCAAATGCTGGCCCGCCGGGACCGGCTATGCGCTGGCCGACTGGCTGCGCACGCGCGGGCACGAGCCGGTGTTCTTCACCGCGGAAGAAAACGCCGAGCGGCGCCGCGGCCTGGATTGACCGACAATCGGCCGATGGACATTGCGAAGGAAGTGGATGCGCGCGGCTTGAACTGCCCGCTGCCCATCCTCAAAGCCAAGAAGGCGCTGGCTGAACTGCAGAGCGGCGAGCTGCTGAAAGTGTTGTGCACCGACGCTGGATCGGTGCGGGATTTTCAGGCATTCTGCAAGCAGACTGGGCACGCGCTGGTAGAGCAGCAGACCGAGGGCGACGAGTACATCCACGTGCTGCGCCGGCGCTGAGATCACGGCAGCAGACGACCGCGCTGGACGCTCAGAGTTCGAGTTTTTTCAGGTAAGCGCGGAACGGCTCGCCCATCTGCGGGTGCTGCAGTGCGAGTTCCACCGTGGCCTGCAAAAAGCCTTCTTTGCTGCCACAATCGTAGCGTTTGCCGCTGTATTGGTAAGCGTAGACGCGCTCTTTCTTCATCAGCTGCGCGATCGCGTCGGTCAGCTGGATCTCGCCGCCCGCGCCCGGCTTTTGGTTGCGAATCTCGTCAAAAATGCGCGGCGTGAGGATGTAGCGCCCGGCCACACCCATGCGCGACGGGGCGTCGGCGGGCTTGGGTTTTTCGACGATGCGTTCGATGCTCATCAAGCGCTCGCCCGCGGGTGAGCCGGCCACGATGCCGTAGCGGCTGACCTGGTCCTCAGGCACCTCCTGCACCGCCAGCACCGAGCGGCCCAGCGATTCGTACGCCTGCGTCATCTGCGCCAGCACCGGCAGGCCATCGGGTGCGCCGACCATCAGGTCGTCCGCCAACAGCACGGCAAACGGCTGGTCGCCAACGATGTGCGCCGCACACAGCACAGCGTGCCCCAGGCCGAGCGAGCGCGGCTGACGCACATAGGTGCAGAGCATGTCGGCCGGCTGCACGGAGCGCACGACGTCCAGCAAGGCGTTCTTGCCGGCGGCTTCCAATTCGCTTTCGAGCTCGTAGGCGGTGTCGAAGTGGTCTTCGATCGCGCGCTTGCTGCGCCCCGTCACGAACACCATGTGGCGCACACCGGCGGCGTAGGCTTCTTCCACCGCGTATTCGATCAGCGGCTTGTCCACCACGGGCAGCATCTCTTTTGGGCTCGCCTTGGTGGCGGGCAAAAAGCGCGTGCCGAGTCCGGCAACGGGGAAAACGGCGACGTGGACCTGGTGGGCAACTGGCATGGAAAAGGCGGCTTCGATGGTAAAGTTACAAATTCAGGAAGGCCCGGCTCAAGACCGGGACAGGCTCTCAATCCGACACCATGGAGGAACGCGTGCACATTCTCCTGCTGGAGGATCTCGCCTCGGACGCGCGGCAATGGCTGGCGTCCAGACATGCGGTGGATTATCTGCCAGAGCTGGTGGACGATCCCGCGGCGCTGGCCGACCAACTTGGCCGGGCCGATGCTTTGGTCGTGCCGCCGCGCTTCAAGATCAACAACGCCCTGCTGGAGCAGGCGCCGCGCCTGGTGGCGATCGCGCGCATCCACGACGGCACCGAGAACGTCGATTTCGAGGCCTGCCAGAAGCGCCGGGTGCGCGTCATCCAGGCGTCCAGCGCCACCGTGCGGGCGAGTGCGGAATACCTGTTGTCCACGCTGCTCACCCTGTTCCGGTCCGGTGCGCACCGGGGCGAACACCACGGCACGGAATGCAACGCCTTGGTTCGGCCGCCGCCGGGGCGGGAGATCAACGACAGTGTCGTCGGTCTGCTGGGCCTGGCGCCGGCCGCGCATGTGCTGGCGACGATGCTGGTGCCGCTCGGGGTGCGGGTGGTGGGTTACGACCCGGCGGTGCACCGCAACGCCGAGCTGTGGCGCCGCCTGGGCGTGCAGCCGATGAGCCTGGCCGAAATGCTGGAAGTGGCCGACGCCGTGTCGATGCAGATGATTTACGCGACGCGCTACCGCGGCTTGGTGGGCGAGCGCATTCTGGCGTCCTGCAAGCCGGGGCAGCTGTGGACCAGCATCAGCCGGCCATCGCTGTTTGACTTGCAGGCCCTGGCTGACGCACTGCGCACGCGGCGCGTCGGCGCGCTGATGCTTGACAGCGATGACGATGAGTTGCGTGCGGCCGATTCACCGCTGAAAGGCCTGCCCAACGCCTGCGTCACGCCGCGTCTGGCGCCGTACACGCACGAGTCGCAACTGCGCGGCAGCTGGTACCTGGTCGACCGCATCCACGAGACGCTGATGATGAGCCAGATGCGCAGCGAAGCCGGCCCGATGGACAGCGAGCCGATGCCCCTGGCCTGATCACCGCGCCAGGCGCGCACGCCGCCTAACACAGCGGCGGCGCGGTCAGGTGATCAACCCAGGCGCGCGCGCTGCGCCTTCAGCTTGTCCAGCGTGTCGCCAAATTCGGCCACGCGCTTCTTCTCCTGCTCGATCACCGCGGGCGGCGCCTTGGCGACAAAGGCCTCGTTGCCCAGCTTGCCCTGGGCCTTGGTCACTTCACCTTCGAGGCGCTTGATTTCCTTGTCCAGGCGCTGCTTCTCGGCCGCGACATCGATCTCCATGAACAACGCCATGCGCGCATCGCCCACCACGGCCACGGGGGCGGCGCCGGCGGCAGCGGCCCATTCGGCTTCGGTGGCGAACAGCTTCACTTCGCTCAGCTTGGCCAGCGCCTGCAGCGTCGGGCCCATGGTGCGCAGGAAGGCTTCGTCACCCGTCACGTACAACGGCAGGCGCTGCGCGGGCGACACGTTCATCTCGCCGCGCAGCGTGCGGCAGGCGTCGACCAGCGCCTTTAGATGCGCAATCTCAGCCTCGGCCGCTTCGTCAATGTTGGCCGCTTGCGCCTGCGGATAGGGCGCGACCATGACCGAGTCGCCGGACTTACCTGCGACCGGCGCCACGGCCTGCCACAAGGCTTCCGTCACAAACGGGATGATCGGGTGTGCCAGGCGCAGGATGGCTTCCAGCACGCGCACCAGCGTGCGGCGCGTGGCGCGCTGCTGCTCGGCGTTGCCGGTCTGGATCTGCACCTTGGCGATTTCCAGGTACCAGTCGCAGAACTCGTTCCAGACGAAGTCGTAGATCGCGTTGGCCGCCAGGTCCAGACGGTAGTCGTCAAAGCCCTTCGCAACGGCGGTCTCGGTCTTTTGCAGCAGGCTGACGATCCAGCGGTCGGCGGCACTGCGTTCGGGGGCTTGGTCGCCTGTCGCGCCGCAATCGTGGCCTTCGCAGTTCATCAGCACGAAGCGGCTGGCGTTCCAGAGCTTGTTGCAAAAGTTGCGGTAACCCTCGCAGCGCTTGCTGTCGAAGTTGATGGTGCGCCCCAGCGTGGCCATGGCCGCGAAGGTGAAGCGCAACGCGTCGGCGCCGTAGCCGGGAATGCCTTCGGGGAATTCTTTCTGCGTATTCGCGCGCACCTTGGGCGCCGTCTCGGGGCGGCGCAGGCCGGTGGTGCGTTTGGCCAGCAGTGGCTCCAGCGCGATGCCGTCGATCAAATCGACCGGGTCCAGCACGTTGCCTTCGCTCTTGCTCATCTTCTTGCCGTGCGCGTCCAGCACCAGGCCGTGGATGTACACGTCGCGGAACGGCACCTGGCCGGTGAAGTGCGTCGTCATCATGATCATCCGGGCGACCCAGAAGAAGATGATGTCGTGCCCCGTGACCAGAACGGACGAGGGCAGGTACAAGGCCAGATCTTCCGTCTGCTGCGGCCAGCCCAGCGACGAGAAGGGCACCAGCGCCGACGAATACCAGGTGTCCAGCACGTCCGGGTCGCGCGTCAGCGGGCCGTTGTACCCTGCCGCAGCGGCCTTGGCCCGCGCCGCATCTTCGTCGGCTGCTACAAAAATGGAACCATCCTCGCCGTACCAGGCGGGAATCTGGTGGCCCCACCACAGCTGGCGGCTGATGGTCCAGTCCTGGATGTTGTTCATCCACTGGTTGTAGGTGTTGACCCAGTTTTCCGGCACAAAGCGCACCTGCCCGTTGGCCACCACGTCGATGGCTTTTTGCGCGATGCTCTTGCCGGTCGGGTCCTGTGGGCTGACCTTGGTCATGGCGACGAACCACTGGTCCGTCAGCATCGGCTCGATCACCTGGCCGGTGCGCGCGCAGCGCGGCACCATCAGCTTGTGCTTCTTGGTTTCGACCAGCAGGCCCTGGGCCTGTAGATCGGCCACCACCGCTTTGCGCGCGGCAAAGCGGTCCAGCCCACGGTAAGCGGCCGGTGCCTCGTCGTTGATGGTGGCGTCCAGGTTCAGCACGCCGATTATCGGCAGCTGATGCCGCTGGCCGACGGCGTAGTCGTTGGCGTCATGCGCTGGCGTGACCTTGACCACGCCGGTGCCGAATTCGCGGTCCACGTAGTCGTCGGCGATCACCGGGATCTCGCGCCCCACCAGCGGCAGCGTGACGTGCCTGCCGATCAGGTGCTGGTACCGCTCGTCCTCCGGGTGCACCATCACCGCCACGTCACCCAGCATGGTCTCCGGGCGCGTGGTGGCCACCACCAGCTGTTCGCCACTGCCATCGGCCAGCGGGTAGGCGATGTGCCACAGGAAGCCGTCTTCCTCATCGCTCTCCACCTCCAGGTCGCTGACGGCCGACTTCAACTCCGGGTCCCAGTTGACCAGGCGCTTGCCGCGGTAGATCAGGCCTTGCTCGTACAGGCGCACAAAGGTCTCGGTCACCACTTTGGACAGGTTGTCGTCCATGGTGAAGTACTCGTGGCCCCAGTCCACACTGGCGCCCATGCGGCGCATCTGGCGCGTGATGGTGTCGCCCGACTGCTGCTTCCATTCCCACACGCGCGCCACGAAGTTCTTGCGGCCCAGGTCGTGGCGGCTTTGTTTTTGCTCCTGCAGCTGGCGCTCGACCACGATCTGCGTGGCGATGCCGGCGTGGTCGGTGCCCGGTACCCACAGCGTGTTGAAGCCGCGCATGCGGTGGTAGCGCGTCAGGCTGTCCATGATCGTCTGGTTGAACGCATGGCCCATGTGCAGCGTGCCCGTCACGTTGGGCGGCGGCAGCTGGACGGCGAAGTTCTCGCCGCGCGCGGCGGCATCGGCGTCCGGCACGCCGGTGCCGCGTGCGCCGGCACGGCCGTAGCCGCGGCGCTCCCACTCCGGCCCCCACTGCGCTTCGATGGCGGTGGGTTCGAACGACTTGGACAGGGCGGTAAGGCCGGGTTGCGCGGGCAGGTCAGACATGGTGAAGCGTGGGCCAGGGAGGCCGTGAAGTGCGACGCCGCTGCGCCATGCGACCCAGGGGCCTGCGCAGGCGGCAGAAAACCGACCATTCTACCGAGCCACCCGTGGGCCGTGGGTGGGGTTGGTCAGGAGCCGGGATTCAAGCCGTTTTGCCCTCTGGCCCTACAACGATCTGCGCAAGAAGCTATAAAAAATATAGTAAAAAGTGAGGTCGAAAGGGGCGAGGAGAAAGAGCGCCAGGCGGAGTCGCATGGGCCGCCCCTGACTAGAATGTGTTTCCCGCGCGCTGAAGTTGCCGCGACCGGCCTGCAGAGCGTCAGGTTTGCCGTCGGTACCGCCGGTCAGACGCCCGCCCCGCCAGTGCCCCGACCCAGGGGTCGTCCATGAACATCCCCGTCATTCCCCCCGACGCTGCAGCCGCAGCCCCCCTCGACGCCGCCGATGCCGATCGCCGCTTCGGCGGCCTGGCGCGCTTGTACGGCGCAGCCGGTGCGGCGCGCATCCGCGCGGCGCACGTGGCCGTCGTCGGTGTCGGCGGCGTCGGGTCCTGGGCGGCCGAGGCTTTGGCGCGCAGCGGCGTGGCCGCGCTGACGCTGATCGATCTGGACCACATTGCTGAATCCAACGTCAACCGGCAGATCCATGCCCTCACGCCCACACTGGGCCAGGCCAAGGTCGAGGCCATGCGCGAACGCATCGCGCTGATCCATCCGGGCTGCGTGGTGCACGTGGTCGACGATTTCGTCGAGCCCGACAACTGGCCCGGCTTGTTGCCGGCACCTGCCGACGCCGTGATCGACGCGTGCGACCAGGTGCGCGCCAAAGTCGCCATGGCGGCCTTGGCGCGCGCGCAGGGGCAGCGCTTCATCACCGTGGGCGCCGCGGGCGGCAAGCGCCACGCCGAGCGCGTCGACATCGCCGATGTGGCCGACGTCACGCACGACCCGCTGATCGCGCAGGTGCGCTACCGCCTGCGCCGCCACCATGGCGCGCCCAAGGCGGGCCGGCGCATCGGCGTGCCCGCCGTCTTCAGCCGCGAGACCGTGGTGATGCCCGATGCCTGCGACAGCACCGATGCGGTGGACGGCACCCTCAATTGCAGCGGCTACGGATCCACCGTTGCTGTCACCGCCAGCTTCGGTTTTTGCGCGGCCGGATGGGTGTTGGATGAAATTTCTGCGGACCCCCAAAAAACCGCGCTATAATTCGAGGCTTTCCAGCACACGCCAAAGCGGTGCAGGGAATGTGGGACGTTAGCTCAGTTGGTAGAGCAGCGGACTTTTAATCCGTTGGTCGCAGGTTCGAATCCTGCACGTCCTACCAAGCCACACAAGGAAACCCCGCTACCCAAAAGGTAGCGGGGTTTTTCTTTGGGCGTGGTTTCTTCGCGGTCGCCTCCGCGCAGCGGATGCGCCACCGCGCGACAGCCTGGTCGGGCCGGAGGCTGGCGGCGGCTTAGGCCGCCCGGTGGCGTGAAACGCCCGCAGGCCAGCGCGCGCGCCAGGCGCTGACCCAATGGGCCAGTGCTTCGGGCAGTGTGCCTGTCGGCGCGGGTGGCAACCGCAGCTGCGCTGCCGCCGCTTGCAGCAAGGCCAGCGGGTCGGTGGTGTCCAACGCGGCGGCGCCGTTTTGCTTGCTGAGCTTCTCGCCGTCGGCGGCCAGCACCAGCGGCGTGTGCAGATAGACCGGCGTGGGCAGGCCCAGCGCGCGTTGCAGCGCGATCTGGCGTGGCGTGTTGTCGGCCAAGTCTTCGCCGCGCACGACGTGGGAGATGCCCTGGTCCGCGTCGTCCACCACCACGGCCAGCTGGTAGGCCCACAGGCCATCGGCGCGGCGCAGCACGAAATCGCCCACGGCTTGCGCGACGTCCTGTTGTTGGGGGCCCAGGCGTCGGTCGTGCCAGGTGAGGGCGTCAGTGTTGTTTGCTATTAAATGCGTAGCTGCTCGCGCAGATTCTTCTAGGGCGATTGGCCTGTTTGTCTTGCAAAGTCCCAGGTGCAGGCGCCACGCTCTCGGCGCTTGGCCATGCAGTCCGCCCCGTTCGGGGCGGCAGGTGCCGGGGTAGGGCAACTCGGCGCCGCGCGCCGCGGAGCGGCCCAGCGCCGCCTGCGCCAGCGCGATGTCCTTGCGCGAACAGGCGCAGCCGTAGGCCAGGCCAGCGTCCACCAGTTGGTGCAAGGCAGCGTCGTACAGCGCGCCGCGTTGCGACTGCCAGACCGGTGGCGCGTCCGGCACCAGGCCGCAGACGGCCAATTGCTGCAGGATGAAGCGGTCGGCACCGGGCACGCAGCGCGGCGTGTCGACGTCTTCGATCCGCACGAGCCAGCGCCCGCTCTGGGCGCGCACGTCCAGCCAACTGGCGAGCGCGGCAACCAGCGAGCCGGCGTGCAGCGGGCCGGTGGGGGAGGGGGCAAAACGGCCGATGACCATGGGGCGGCAGCTTAGCGGGTCAGGTGAACGCCAGCCAGGCGCTGCGGCGGCGGCGAGCGGGCGCAAGGACGGGGAGATGCGGGGACACGGGAGCCGGCGGCGTCGGTGACGGACGCGCGAGGAAGCTGGTCGGTGCTGTCTCATGCTGGCAGCACACCGCGCTGCCAGCGGAGGGGCGGCGGCTCAGCGTGCCAGCGCGGCCAGGGCGAGATCGAGGCCCGAGATGAAGGCGTGTTCCACCCGGTTGCCAATGCACCAGTCGCCGCACACGCCGATCTGGCGCGGCGCGTCCCACACGAAGGGCTGGCCCAGCGGCTTCATGGTCTGCGCCTGGTGCCACAGCTGCGCGTGCGCGTAGCTGGGCGTCGCGCGGATGCCGGTGATCTCGGCAAAGGCCTTGAGCAGTTTGTCGGTGATGCGCGGTGCGTCGTCGCCTTCGTGCTCGCGCGACCATTCGGGGCTGGCCTGGATGGTCCAGCGCTCGACCTGGGCGCGGCCCGGCTTGGACGATTCGCGCGCCAGCCAGCTGACGCGGTGGTGCGTGCTGCGCGCGGCGTTCCACTGCGGGCCCAGCGTGTACAAGCCCGGCTGCGCCGCGTTGGGGTAGGCCACCGTCAGCGTCCAGCAAGGCGCCGCGTCGACCGCGGCCAGCGGGGCCGCCATGTCGGCCAGTTGCTTTGAATTAGATAGCAGCTCGCGCACATCTGACGCGGGCAGGGCAAGAATAACGCTGTCAAAACCGGCGCGGACCGGGTTGGCGTCGTGCGACGACTGGGTCAGCAGTTGCCAGCGCGTCGGGTCCATGCTGTCGCGCTCGACGCGCAGCACGCGCGTGTCCAGCGACAGCGCGCCGCCTGCCAGCAGGGGCGCGGCCCAGCGCTCGGGCAGGGCGCGCATGCTGGGCGCGGCGACCCAGTGTGCTTCGCGCGGCGGCGGTGGCGCTTCGACCACGCGGCCTTCGGCGTCCAGCACGCGCACGGCGCTGGCGCTCCAGCGGCGGGCAATGTCGGGGGCGGTGGCTTCCAGCGCACGGGTGAAGCGCGCGTCGCGGACGGTGAAGTACTGCGCGCCGGTGTCGAAGCTGCCAAAGGGCGAGTCCAGCGTCGCCATGCGGCCGCCGACCACTTCGGCGCAATCGAACACGCTGACCTGCTGGCCTGCCTGGCGCAAGGTGCGCGCGCAGGCCAGGCCGGCGATGCCGGCGCCAACGATGGCGAAATGTCGGGGCGGGCGGCGGCGGGTGGTGCTCATGCCGCACACTCTACACGCTGCCGTGCTGTTCCAGCAGGGCGCGGCGGGTCGCGGGGCTTTGAAGTTGTTCCAACCACCATTCCAGCGCCTTGCCGGGGTTGCCGTCGGCGCGCCAGGCGTAGGTGAGTTGCGCCACGCGCGTGCAGCGCTCCACCCGGCGCTCGACCAGGCGGCCGGTGGCCAGGTAGGGGCGAGCCAGGGGTTCCGGCAGAAAGCCTGCGCCCAGCCCGCGTACTTGGGCGTCCAGCTTGGCGGCCACGCTCGACACCGTGAGCGTGTCCTGCCCTTCCAGCAGCCCAAACGATTGGGTGACACCGCTTTGCACCGAATCGGCCACGACAATGCCGCGGTACTTGAGCAGGTCCACGTCCGACAGCGGCTCGTGCGCCTTGGCCAGGGGGTGGTGCGGCGCGACGGCGTAGACAAAGCGCACCTGCCCCAGCGGCAGGGCTTTCAGGTTGGCGGCGCTGGAAGGCTCCAAGATCGCGCCCAGGGCCAGGTCGGCGCGGCCGGAGGCGAGAGCGGCGACGGTGCCGCTCAGGATTTCGTCGCGGATGCGCAGGCGCGTGGGCGGGTTGAGGGCGTAGAAGGCTTCGACCAGCTCCATCAGCGCCGACCGGGAAATCAAGCCGTCGGCCGCGATGGTGAATTCTGGCGCCCAGCCCGTGGCCACGCGCTTGACGCGGTTGACCACGGCGTTCACTTCGCGGTGCAGGCGGTCGCCCTGCGCCAGCAGCTCGGCACCGGCCTCGGTCGGGCGGGCCTGGCGCGAGGAGCGGTCAAACAGCAGGACGTCCAGCGCATCCTCGATCTGGCGCACGCGGTAGGTCAGTGCGCTGGGCACGACGCCCAATTCGCGTGCGGCGCCGGCGAAGGTGCCGTTGCGGGCGATGGCGTTCAGGATCCGGAAAGCGTCGGGACTCAACAGATCAGTGGTTTTGACAGTCATGGCGCTTTGTCGTTGAAATCATTTGAATGATGCCGACAATCTGACCCCGCCCCATCGGGTTTAACCCGTCTTACAGTCTTAACCATGTCATGTTTGTGAGGCCTTCTGAGAACTTTTTCCCGGGCCGCTCTCAAACACCACCAAGGACGAAGACGATGATCAAGATCAGAAAATCTCAAGACCGTGGTTACGCCGATCACGGCTGGCTCAAATCCAACCACAGCTTTTCCTTCGCGGGCTACTACGACCCCGCCCACATGGGCTGGGGCAATCTGCGGGTCATCAACGAAGACCGCGTCGCGCCGGGCATGGGCTTTGGCGAACATGGCCACCGCGACATGGAAATCGTCAGCTACGTGCTGGAAGGTAACCTGGCGCACCGCGACAGCATGGGGAACGTCAAGGGCATCCCGCCCGGCGATGTGCAGCGCATGAGCGCCGGCACCGGCGTGCAGCACAGTGAGTTCAACCACGCCAAGGGCGAAACCACGCATTTCCTGCAAATCTGGATCGAGCCTAACCAAACCGGTATTCCGCCCAGTTATGAGCAAATCACGGTGCCCGAAGTCGACAAGCGCGGCCAACTGCGCCTAGTGGCGTCCAACCACCCTGGCGCGGGCGTGGTGAAGCTCCACGCCGACGCGTCAATGTACGCCGGCCTGATCGACGGCACCGAGCACGCATCGCTCAAGCTCGACCCGAAGCGCAAAGCCTACGTGCACCTGGTGCGCGGCGAGTTGAACGTCAATGGTGAGCAGCTGAGCGGCGGTGACGCGGCCCTGCTGGAAGGCGAAAGTGCCGTCCACCTGGACCACGGCAAGAACGCCGAGGTGCTGGTGTTCGACCTCGCCCCCTGAGTCGCCGCTGAGGCGCCGGGTCTCGGTCCGACTTTCAATGACTTCATCCACGCCGCGCGCCCGCAGCAGCTGTCGCGCGGCGTAAGTGCAGGGCGTGCGCGCTGCGTTGGGCGCGCACGGCCTAGGTTTCTTCAACGATTTTCAACCCCTCTATTTTTTCTTTTAGGACTTCACCATGAACGCACTCCAAAACCCTCTGGCCCTGATCGGGCGCCTGCTGCTGGCTTACATGTTCATCCCGGCTGGCATCGGCAAGATCGGCGGCTTTGCCGGCACCGTGGGCTACATCTCGTCCAAGGGTTTGCCGATGCCGGAAGTGGGCGCGGTGCTGGCCATCGTCGTGGAAGTCGTCGTGGGCTTGATGTTGCTGGTCGGCTTCAAGACCCGTCCGGCAGCGCTGATCCTGGCGATCTTCACACTTGCCGCCGGTCTCTTCTTCCACAACTACTGGGCCGTGCCGGCCGATCAGGTCATGACGCAGACGCTCATGTTCACCAAAAACCTCGCCATCGCCGGTGGTCTGCTGGCCTTCGCCGCCTTTGGTGCCGGCGCCTTCAGCCTGGACGCCAAGCGCGGCCGCTGAGCCCTGTTTCGTCCACGTGACGCACGTCGACCCGCAAACACCATGAGCAAGATCGTCGTTCTCTACCATTCCGGCTACGGCCATACCCACCGCGTGGCCGAGGCCGTCGCCGAAGGCGCAGGCGCCCAGTTGCTGGCCATCAGCGCCGAGGGCGAGTTGCCCGAAGGCGCCTGGGACCAACTGGCCGCCGCCAGCGCCATCATCCTGGGAACGCCCACCTACATGGGCGGCCCGAGCTGGCAGTTCAAAAAGGTGGCCGACGCCTCCAGCAAGGTCTGGGCCGCCGGTGGCTGGCGCGACAAGCTCTTCGCCGGCTTCACCAACAGCGCCACCATGAACGGCGACAAGCACGCCACGCTGGACTACCTGTACCACCTGTCCATGCAGCACGGCGGATTGTGGGTGGGCAACGGTGTCGTGCCGTCCAACAACAAGGCCGCCACCCGCGGCGACCCCAACTACGTCGGCGGCTTTGCCGGCGTGATGGTCACGTCGCCCGTCGATGCCAGCCCGGCCGAGATGGTGCAGGGCGATCTGGACACCGCCCGCGCCTTGGGCGCGCGCGTCGCGCAGACCGTGCAGCGCCTCGCCGATTGATTTGGCATCTTTTTGGCGTGACAGCGCTCACGCGTTGCACGCCCTAAGGTATGCAACAAGGGGCGCTGAGGTGCCCCCTTTACCCGTTTTCATTCGCGCTGGATATCGGCCATATGACCTAGGCCATTGAGGGGCCAAATCGCTTGCGCACCGGCGCGAAGGCGCCTATCGTGACGGATCGTAATCACCCGATTCGCCCTCACGCCTTCCTGCCGGTGCGCTGCCATGAAAATTCTGATTGCCGACGACCACCGCCTTGTCGTTGAGGCGGTCGCCGGAAAACTGGCGACGCTGGGGCCGGACGTGGTGGTAGTCACGGCGTATTCGGCGGCCGAGCTGGTGGCCCAGCTGGACGACAGCGTGGCCTTGGCGCTGATCGATCTGAGCATGCCCGGCGCCCGCGGCGTCGATCATGTGGCGCAGGTGCACCAATGCTGGCCGCAGCTCAAGATCATCGTGCTGTCCGGCGTCGAAGAGCAGGCTGCCATGCGCGCCGCGCTGGACGCGGGCGCCAGTGGCTTCATCCCCAAGGCGCTTTCCCCCGACGTGATGCTGTCGGCCGTGCGCCAGGTGCTGGACGGGGGCATCTACCTGCCCCCGCTGATGATGGGGCTGGGTGCGGCGACGGACCTGGGCCGCGCGGGCGCAGGCGCAGGCGAAATCTTCGAGCCCTACGCCGTGTCCCTCACCCCGAGCCCGGCGCAGCTGCGCGCCGCGCTGACCGAGCGCCAGCTGGACGTGCTGAACCACCTGTCGGCCGGCCTGCCCAACAAGCAGATCGCGCGCAGCCTGGGCATCAGCGAAGGCACGGTGAAGATCCACCTGGCGGCCATCTTCCGCACGCTGCGCGCGCGCAACCGGACCGAGGCGGTGATCGCGGCGCGGGCTTTGCACGCCGACGAGAATTTACGGGAAAATGTGCCTCTGGCCACCGCCTATTCTGCGCAGGCAGCTACCGAATAGATAGCGAACGCCTCAGTCGCAGGCGAACTTCAGCTGGCTTTCGGCGTGCGCTGACAGCAGCCCCGGGGGGATTTCCTTCACCTCGATCTGGCGAAAGCGCTGGCCATGGCCGGCGCAGTGCTGCGTCGCCTCTTCCACGGCCGAGCGGGTCAGTGCGCCCGGCTGCGGCGCAACCACCCCGCGTTTGCTGATGGTCCAGGAACCGTCGTAGCCGGCAACGGGGCCCGAATCGGTGGCGGCGCACCCGGCGGCGGCCCCAGCCAGGGTGGCGGTGAAAACGATCCAGCGAGCGCGCATGTGGGGGTTCCTGCGGTTCAAGCCTGGTACCACGGACAGGAATCGAACCTGTATCTAGCGCTTAGGAGGCGCTCGTTCTATCCATTGAACTACCGCGGCAAAGGCGTGGGCATTGTATCGACCGGCTGGGGTGGCCCGGGCAGCGTCGGGTGGCGCAACCGGGTGGTCCCAGGTGGGGAGGGGCCCCCGCTGAAGGCATGGCCAAGACCTGGCCGCAGGGGGGCAGGGTGTGCTGGCCGCGAACCAGCAGGCGCTGTGCCTGTGCGGCGCAGGCCCTGGTCGCCCGGGATTCTGGATCGCCCGCCGCGCGCAAAAACGCTTGACAATTATTTGTTTGTATTTTTGCGCGGGGCGCACCGAACTATCGGGCATTGGGCTTGCCAATAGGGCGCAGGCATTTTTTCCGCGCGAACCTGTTCGCGCAGAAAAACCCCGGCGGACGCACCTGGCCCCAGGTGCTCGAAACTTCAGCTTCGGGAGTGGTCCGGCCGTCGCAGCCGCCCGCTCGCGGGCAGACGCGGCGGCGCCTTCTTGTAAGCGCTGCGCGCTGCGGCGATCGCGACGCCCAGCGCTATCCATTTGAGCAGTTTCATGGCTTCGGGCTCCCCGTTGGTGTGGTCGGTCGGTGCTCGCCGCGCTCAGGCGAAGTCCATGGCCGAGGTGTGGCACATGAAATAGTCCAGCGCCGCGTCGCCTGTCATGGCGTGCAACTCCGACAGGTTGACGCTTTCATCGCCCACGTCGGCGTAGCCAAGTTGCCAATCCGAAAACGCGCGTTCGGCGACGTCGGCCCCTTCTGACAGCACGGTGAAGTTCACGTGTCGGTCGTCCCGCGCCAAGGCGGCGCGCAGCGTCTGGATCGCAGCCCGAGGACCTTCCACGTACTGGATGAAATTCTCGCCATCAAACCCGAGCACGCCGGTGATGCCGGCCGACCCATTGTTGGCGCGGGCCTGCTTCACGATGCCGCCGACGGAGGAGGCGTCGCTGTCAGGGGGCAAACAGCTTGAATAAAGAAAATAATCATAAAGCATTAGAAACCCCTTAAAAAATGGGCGCGCTCAGAGAATAGCCTCGTCGCAAACCCATCGTGACCGATATACCCCACGGTGTCCACGTGAAAAAATGGGTTTTTATTGAATTTGAGCCGTTATTTTCGCGGGCGACGCTGACCCCTTTGAATGAAAGGGCACCGGTGATTTTCGGTCGATATTCGGCTGGGCCGCACTTTCGGCAGCGGCGCAGATGGCCACCGGCAGCGGCCCGACTCGCATGAAAAAATCCTCCAGCCCAAACCGGTCCAGCGCGAGCAGCTACCCTTTCCATAGCTACCCGCGCCCGGCGCTGGCGCGGGCCGGCCCGTGTCAGGGCCCGCCGTCGCGTTGCGTGCGTCGCTGCGCCCGGTGCGCTCCGTGGCGGCGGGATCAGCGGCGATTGGGGCGCCCGCCGCTCAGTCGAAGCTCAGCCGGTAAATCAGGTCGACGGCCGAGTTTTCGCCAGCCTGCCCGCGCAGGGTCCAGCGGCGCGACAGCTCGTAGAAGATCAGCAGCGTGCCGCTGGCGCCGGCCAGGCTGTGCTCGTACGCGGCGTACAGCTTGTCCGACAGCCGCTTGCCCAGCGTGACGCTGGCGTTGCTGACGTCGCCATCGCCACCGCCGGAAAAGCTCAGCTCGTCCAGGCCGAAGTTGGCGGCCAGGCCGCGCCCTTCGCGCCCGCCCAGCAGCGCCAGCGCGGCCGATTGCAGCATGGCCGCTTCCGCGCCTGAGTTGGGCGCCGCGCGGCCCAGCAGCAGCCAGGCCAGCGTCTGGTTGTCGGGCAGGGAGGGCTCGGAATACAGGCGCACGCGCGGCAGCAGGGCGCTGCCCATGACCTGTACGCCCGCACGCTGGTCGCTGGCGTAATTGGGGCGCAGGGCGATGATGTCCAGCGTCGGGTTGTCGATCGGCCCGTTGAAGATCACAAAGCCGCGCTGGATCGTCAGGAACTGGCCGTACGCGCGGAAGGTGCCGCCCACGGTGCGCACGCGGCCGTTCAGCGTGGGCATCTGCGTCAGCGGCCCGTTGGCGGCCAGCGTCAGCTGGCCGGTCAGGCGCGTGTCGATGCCCATGCCTTTCAGCGTGAAGTCGTCGCCCAGGTCGATCTGGACGTTGACCTTGGCAGTCAGCGGCTCGGCGCTGCCTTCGGCCGCCTTGGCCTCGCTGCGCTGGCGGGCGGCGTCGCTGCGGGCCTGGCGCGCGGCGACCTGCTGGCCGGCGGCGCTGGTAGGCCGTGCGACGGCGCCGGGCGCTTCCTTGCCGTGCATCACCTTGCCGTCGGGCCCGCGCACGATCACGTCGTCGCCCAGCGTCGGCCGGTTTTCGTCCGGCAGCACGATGCGCGCCTGGTCCACGCGCAGCTGGCCGTCCGCGTTGATGGCCTTGCCGTCCAGCGCGGCCTGCACGTTGCCCGACACCCGCACCTGCCGGTCGGCGCGGATGCTGGCGCGCAGCTTGTCCAGCGTGGCGCGCAAGCTGGCCTGCGGCTTGCCGTCGACCAGACCAGCCTGGCCGGTGGCGCGCAGCGTGCCGCCGCTGCCTTGCTCGCCCGCGCCGCGCAGCAGGAATTCATCGATCACCAGGCGCGTGCCCTCCAGCCGCGCGCGCAGACGCCCGCCTTCAAACTGCAGGCCGTCCACCACCGAACGCAGGGCGACGTCGTCGGCGCTCAGCGTGCCATTGACCAGCGGGTTGGCGCGCGTGCCGCCGATGCGCGCGTCCGCCGCCAGGGCGCCGCGCAGGCGCCAGCCGGGTGGCGCGAGCACCGACCAGGCGGCGATCTGTGGCAGCTGCGCCTTCAGCGCGCCTTGCAGCGGCGCCGATTCGGGCCAGGACCACTGCGTCTTGCCCTCGGCGGTGCGCTGGGCCGACAGCTCGGTGCGCACCTGGCCGTTGACGGTGCCTGCGCGTTCGCTGTCCCACACCACGCGCAGCTGCAGCGCCTGCCCCTGGCTGGTCAGCGACAGCCGCGCGTCGCGCAGGCCCGCGGCCACGCGCGACTGCACGCCGGTGCCGCCGTCGGTGGTCAGGATGCTGATGTCGCCGCTGGCGCGCGCCAGGTTGGCCGTCACGCGCAGCTGGTGGCCGAAGGCGGCGTCCCAGTCGCCATTGAAGACAACGTTGCCGGTCACGCCAGCGGCCGCCATTTCGCTGCCCGCAATGCGCTCGACCCACTGCAAGGGCAGGCCGGTGATGCGGCCGGTGGTCGTCAATTCGCCGCCGTGCCAGCGCGCCGGGCCCCAGGCGATGCGCGCCTGCGAGGTGGGGGCGGGCGATGTCAGGGTCAGTTCGCCCGCGCCCGCTTCGAATTGCCCGCCTTGCGCGGGCGACCAGCTGAGCGGCACCGGCGCTGCCGTGGCGGCCTGCCACGTGCCTTCACCCAGCGCGGGGTCGCGCACGCTGGCTTGCAGGCGCGCCACCTGCGCGCGCCAGCTGGACGCGGCCAGCGTGGCGTTGGGCGTGGTGCGGCCGCCGTTGGCCGTCAGGCGCAGGTCCAGCTGGCGCTCGCCCTGCAGGACCTGACCTTGCAGCGTCAGATCGGCCTGTGCCAGCTTGCCTTTGAGCTGCGCATCGACGGCGCGCAGCTGGATCGGCGTGGCCGCGGCGGCGGATGGGGTCGAGGGCGGCGTCCAGTCGAGCGACGGCGCGGTCAGCTGCGCTTGCACCGTGGGGTCGCGCCAGCCGCCGCGCCAACTGCCGTCCAGCCGGGCGCTGCCCTTGGCGTGGGCGCCGGCCAGCGCCTGGTTGGCGCCGGGCAGTTTCTGCGCCCAGGCCAGGGCGCGGGCGGCGTCCTGCAACTGCGCTTGCAGCGTGCCGGCGCCGGTGGTGGGTTGCAGCTCGCCCTTGACCTGGACGGTGGCGCCGGGCGCGGTCAGGCGCAAATCGGCCTGGCCGCCCAGTTGCTCGACGGCGCCGGGGCGCAGCTGCGCGCTGCCGGCCAGTTCGGCGTCGTCGGTGCGCACACGCAGCTGGCTGAGCGCCAGCAAGCCATCGGCCCAGCGGCCCTTGGCCTGGGCGTCACGCAGGCGCACGGCGCGCAAATCCCGCGCCAGTGCTTCGGACGCCGATTCGCCGCGCCGCGCCGGGGCGGTGGCGCGCGCGGCGCGAGCCTGCAGCGCCACGTCGAAGTCGATCGCCGCGCCTTCGCCGGCCACGGTGGCCGTGCCGTCGATGGGGAAGGCCGCCAGCTGGCTGTGCAGCGCGGCCGGGTTGACGCCCTGGATGCGCGTGTCCAGCGACCAGCGGCCAGCCGCGGCGCCCGTGGCCGCTGTGGCGGGGGCCGACGCGGTGCCGGCGGGCGCGCTGGCGCCGGGCGCCGGAACGGAAGAAGCGCTGGAAGCGGGGGCGGACGCAGCGCTGGCCGGTGTGGCAGGCGGCTGCGCCCAGCGGCCCGTGGATTCGACGGTGCCGCCGCCCAGCTCGGCCTTGAGCGATCGGACGGTGGCGACGCCGCCCTGCCAGCTGAGGTCGGCCAGCAGGCGGTCGAGCGGCAGGCGGCGCTGGTCCCAGGGGCCGGCGCCGCGGTTGACCAGGTCGGCGTCGACCACCCAGCCGGCGGCGTCTTTGGGCGCGCCGTCGATCGGGCGCACGTCCACGGTGCCGGTCAAATGCGTTTGCGGCGCCTGGGCCCAGATGGCGCCGACGTCGAGCGCACGCACGCGGGCGTGGGCCTCGGGCAGGGGCTGCGCGCCCCAGGGCGTGATACGGGCGCTGGCGTGGGCTTCGGGGATTTCGCTGGGCGCCGCGCCCGAGGCGGCGCCCGCAGGGGGCGCGGCCGGTGCGGAGGCGGGCGCGGTGGCGGCGCTGGCTGCTGC
>JAEZWW010000093.1 GCA_023442945.1 Pseudomonadota bacterium
TGCGCGGGCCGGCGCTTTGGCTGCGCGGGACTTGGCGCGCGAAGCGGGTTCAGCCGGCTTGGTGGATGCCGCTGGCTGGCCTGTGCCGGCGGGCTGGGCCCCGGCGGTCACGCCCGCGCGCCTGGGCGTTGAGGCAGGCCTCGCCGGCGCCCCGGGTTGAGCTGACTTAGTCTTCGACCCAGGCTTCACGATCGCCGCACGGTCGTTGCGGCCACGGCGGTCACGGGGGGCATCGGCTTTTTCAGGCATTTGCACATTGTCATGTAATCAACGCTTATTTTGCGCTAGACTCGCGTCGCTTTATGTAATCTCTGATCACATCAAGCTATTTTCCCTCTGGCTTCAACACTTTTCAAGGAACCACCATGCGCAACCGAATGACCGCGAAATTCGCCTCTGCCCTGCTGCCCACGCTGGCCGCCGTGGCCACTTTGGCCACCCCGCTCGCTGCCACCGCGCAGGACGCGCCCACCCTGCGCATCACCTGGCCAGCCGAAGACGCGACCGTGCCCCTGGGTCCCGACGCCGCCAGCCGCACCATCGGCGTGGTGGTCGACAGCAACTTCAAGCTCAAGCCCGCCGGCCAGTGCGGCAACGACCCGCGCTGCGGCCACGTCCACATGAAGATCGACCCCGACGGCGACACCTGCAACCTGCCCGGGCGCCCCTACAACAGCATGAACAGCGACTTTGGTGGCCCGCTGATCAAGGCCAACTTCGGCGCCTGCGCCACACCGACCGGCGAACACGTGATCGGCATCCTGCTGGCCGACGACCACCACAAGCCCGTTCTGGTGGACGGCAAGCCCGTGACCGCGCTGGTGAAGGTGACGACGCGCTGAGGCAGCCGCACCACAGCGCCGGTCACGCTTCCGCTCGGGCCAGCGTCATCGCCAGCAGGGTGCGCCGAATGGCCTGAATGGCGGGCATGTCCAGCGCCTCGCGCCGCACCGCCAGGACCATCCGGTCGTCGGGGAACGGTTGGGCCAGCTGCACCGCCTGCACCTTGCCCAGTGCCTGGTAGTAGCGCACCGAGCTGCTGGGCGCCAGCGCGAGGAACGCCGGCGTTTCGGCCAGGATGGCAAAGCTGGCATGGAACGACACCGATTCGATGCGTGGCACCGGCGGTTGCAGGCCCTGGCTGAGAAAAGCGATCTCGAAAGCGCGGCGGGTGTAGGTGCGCCGCGCCGGCACGATCCAAGGCTCGGCCGTCAATTCGCCCAGCCGCACCTGGGGCCGCCGCGCCCAGCGTGTCTCGGGCGCGCAGGCCACTTCGTAGGGGTCGTTGCACAGGGTGGTGATGTCGAACTGCGCGCCCCATCCTTCCTTCTCTCCCAGCTCGAGGCGACCCACCACGCCATCCAGTTCTCCGTCCGCCAGGGCGCGCATCAGTTCGCCCACCGCATCTTCATGCAGTTCGAGCCGCGGTAACTCGCCTTGTGCGGACAAGCGCTGCACGAGCCCCGGGAGCATGGAAATGCCCGCCAGACGCAGCATGCCCAGCCGCACCACCGGCAACTGTGGCACCTCGATCACCTGCGCGGCCAGATCGTGGGTGACGCGCACCGCCACGCGCCCGCGCTCCACCACGCGCTGGCCGGCCGAGGTCAGCACGCCACCGCGCGTGCTGCGGTCCACCAAAGGCGTGCGCAAAGTGGATTCCAACTCCTGCAGCAGCTTCGTGGCGCTGGGCTGGCTGATGCCCAGAACTTCCGCTGCCGCAGTCAGGGAACCCAGCCTGTCCACCAGGTCAAGCAGCTTGAAGTGGCGCAAGCGCAAGCGGTCGGTGCGGGCGGCGTGGTTGGAATCGGGTGGGATCATGGCGCAAGACTCATAGCACTATCGTATGAAGTTTTTCTGAAATCATAGTATTCATGAATCCTTTTGTCTCCGAAAATTCGAATACCCCCATTCACCCCCTCAGGGAGGAGATTAGTTCATGGCAACCCTGCCATCGGTGCGCGCCCGCGCGTGCCGCGCCTGCGCACGTGCAGCCATCGTTTGCACCGCACTGGCGCTCGCGGCCGCGCACGCCGAAGACCTTGCCTACCCGGTCCGCCCTGTGCGCCTGGTGGTCAGTTACGCCGCTGGCAACGTGACGGACATCTTGGCGCGCATCCTGGCAGCCCAGTTGAGTCAGCAATGGGGCCAGCCCGTGGCGGTGGACAACAAGCCCGGCCAAGGCGGCAGCCTGGGCGCTCAAGCGGCCACGAAAGCACCCGCCGACGGGTACACCCTGCTGCTGTCGGCCACGGCGGCAATGGCAATCAACCCGCACCTGTACGAAGACGTCGGCTACGAACCGCTGAGGGATTTCGCGCCGATCGCCAACATCGCCTATCCCACCTTGGTCGTTGCGGTTTCACCCACGCTGCACATTGATTCGCTGCCACTGCTCGTGCATTACAGCCACGCCCACCCGAACGCCCTGAACTACGGCACGGCAGGCAACGGCACCGTGTCCCACCTCAACATGGAAGCGCTGAAGATGCGCACCGGCCTGCAGGCCCAGCATGTGCCCTACAAGGGCGCTGGCGCCGCGCTGGCCGATCTGATCGGTGGCCGCTTGCAGATCCAGCAGGACGCCTCTTCCGTCTTGCTCCCGCAGATCAAGGCCGGCAAGCTGCGGGCGGTCGCGGTGGCCGCGCCCCTGCGCCTGCCGCAGCTGCCCGACGTGCCCACGCTGGGCGAGCTGTACCCGCGCTTCGAGCCAATCGTCCCGTGGCTCGCCCTGTTCGCCCCGGCGCACACGCCCAAGCCGGTCATCGACAAGATCCACCGCGACGTGCGCAGCGTGCTGGCTCGGCCGTCCGTCCAGAAGCTGATGACCGACCAAGGCCTGAGCATCGCCGCCGACGCCACCCCGGCAAGCTTTGCCGAACAGGTGGGGCGTGACCATGAGCGCCTGGGCGCCCTGGTCCGCGCCACGCACCTCAAGGTCGACTGATGGCCCGTTCCCCTCTGCCGGCGCAGCCACTGCGCCGCCCACCCGCGCCACTGACAGGCGTGCGCGTGTTGGATCTGACCACGGTGCTGGCCGGACCGTACAGCACCTACCAACTGGCATTGTTGGGCGCCGAAGTGATCAAACTGGAAAAGCCTGGCGGGGAATGGGCGCGCCAGGGCACCCCAACCCGCGCCGCGACCGACCTGTCGGCCCAATTCGTGGCACAGAACGCGGGCAAGAAATCGATCGAGATCAACCTCAAGACCGGCTGCGGACGCGCGCAGGCGCTGGCGTTGATGGCCACCTGCGACGTGGTGGTCGAAAGCTTTTCACCCGGCGTGGCCGACCGGCTGGGCGTGGGGTACATCCACGCTCAGAGTGTGCGGCCGGACATCGTGTACTGCTCGCTCTCGGGTTACGGCCAGGACGGCGCCTTGAGCCACCGGCCCGCCTACGACCACGTCATCCAGGCCGCCAGCGGCGTGACGATGCTGAACGGCGCGCCCGATACCGCGCCCAACCGGATTGGCCCGCCCATGGTGGATTACATCGCCGGTCAATACGCCGCCTTCGCGGTCTTGGCCGCGCTGCGCGAACGCGACCAGACCGCGCAGCCACAATTCGTGGACGTCGCGATGCTCGACGTCGCGCTGGTGTGCATGGCCTCCACGGTGTCGCTGGCCCTGAACACCGAAGAGACACCCACCGCCAACGGCAACACGGCGGCCAGCGACCGCCCGCTGTCCGGGATCTTCCCCACCGCCGACGGCCTGCTCGCGATCACCGCCAACCACCACAGCCAGTTCGTGCGCGCCATGCGCGTGATGGGCCTCGCCGCCCTGGAGCTGGACCCTCGCTTTGCCTCCGACGACAACCGCGCCCTGCACGCCGACGCGCTGCGGGCCATCGTGCGCGAGCGCCTGCAAGACAGGCCGGCGTTGGAATGGGAAAGGCTGCTGTCCAGCCAGCATGTGCCGGCTGCGAAGGTCCGCACGCTGCCCGAAGTTCTGGCAGAAGACCACGTCGCCACGCGCGGCACCGTGCAGACGGTGACCGACCCGTACAGCGGCGGCGCGCTGGCCGTGCCGTCGATCGGCTTCAAATGGAACGGCGCGGCTCTCGGCCCCGCCTTCGGGCCGCCGCGGCTGGGCGAACACACCGAAGCGGTGCTGCGCGCCCTGAACATCGCACCCTGCCGCCCGTGCGGCCCCCAGATCGAATGAGCTGACGGCCGGCGCACGCTCAGCCCGCCGCCCGGGCGTTTTCATACGCCTTCAGCCGCGTGTACACCACGGCCAGCAGCGGCGTGGGCACGCCCTTGGCCTGGCCTTGGCGCAGCAGGTCGCCGATGACGGCATCGGCCTCAATCCGCTGGCCCGACAGCAAATCGCGCGCCATCGACGCCATCAGCGGCGACGTGGGGCTGAACAGCAGCGGGTCCAGCCGCGCCCACATCTCGGGCCGCGGCGCGTGGCCGTGTGCGGTCGCCACGGCGTCGCATTCGGCCGCCACCGCTTTGGCAAATTCCAGGCCGCCCGGCGCCGTCACGATGTGGTTGATGGACGTGCCCATCAGCGTGGTGATGGCCGCCAGCGAGGCGATGAAGACCCACTTCTCCCACATGTCGTGTTCGATGTCGGTGGACAGGCGCGCGCCAAAGGCCTGCGCCATCACGCCGTGGATGGCGGCGGCGCGGTCCTGCATGGCCGCGTCGCGCGCGCCAATGGCCAGGGTCGCCATGGCGTTCAGGTGCACGATCTCCTTGGCGGCGTTGAGCGTGGACGAGATCTCGGCCAGGCCGCCCAACACCGCGCGCCGGCCAAACTCGCCGTCCAGCACGGCCAGGTGCTGCATGCCATTCAGCAGCGGGATGATGACCGTTGCCGGCCCCACCGCCGGGCGGATGTCGGCCACGCACGCCGCCAGGTCGTAGGCCTTGCTGCTGAGGATGATCACGTCGACCGGCCGCGCGATGGCACCGGCCTGCGCCGTCTGCGGCGACGCAATCGTGGCGTCACCCACCTGGCTGTGGATCACCAGCCCGCGCGCCGCCAACTCCGCCGCCCGCGCCGGGCGCACCAGAAATGTCACGTCCTGCCCGTGCTGCGCCAGCCGGCCCCCAAAATACCCGCCGACCGCGCCGGCACCCACCACCAGAAATTGCATCGCTGTGTCCCCGTTGTGTTGGACGGCCGCTGGCGGCATCGCGCGCGGCCGAGGCCGCAGCATACGGGGCGGCGCCGGGGCGGTCTATTGGCGGCAACGACGCGAATGGGGTCAGTTGCGACAGGGGCGGTGGGCGCTGCGAACGCTGGGCGCACCAACGCGCCTGTCTGCCAACGGACAGCCCACGCCGACCCAGACTCCGGTGCGCCCGGCGCTGGCCCCGCGTCACCTGCGCACGCGCGCTTGCCAACGCCAGCGCGCGCCACAAGCGCCCAAGGTACCCGCGCGCCGTGGCGGAGAATCGCCGCTGACCCGCACCCACTTTCCCGAACACATGAGCGAAATCACCCTCTGCATTCCCGGCCCCTGGGCGGACCGGTCTGACTTTCTGCGCAGCGTCATCACCCATGCGCCCATGGGCCAGTTCATGTTTGCAGGCGGCATCCTGGCCGACGTGCAGGCCAAAGACCACGTGATGGCCACCGTGGTCGACCACGACCCCGCGCTGCGCCGCGCGTTCGACCTGGCCGGCCAGCGCCAGCTGGACGAAGCCACGCTGGCGGCCGTCGCCGCGCACCCCTCGGTGGCGTTCTTGTTTCTGGAAGGCGACGTGCGTGCGCTGCGCCCGCAACTCATCAAATACAGCGAGCTGCTGCGCGACCTGGGCGGCACCGCCGTCAAGATCGATTCCTGCGGCGTGGCTCACACCTGGGCGCGCTGGTTAGAGCTGCTGGACAGCGGGCAAGACTGGGACCTGTATTGCGCCACCGTCGTCCTGGTGGGCGATGACGACCACTTCTATTCCTGCGGCATGCACCACTTCGGCCTGGCCGAATGCGCCGTGCCCCGCACGCTGGACCCGGCCGAAGCGGCCGACCTGATGAACCGCTTCAACATGTGGCGCATCGCCGAAGACCCCGTGTTTGAAAGCGGTCACACCTTCAGCCTGGACGCCGATGCGCTGCGCTGGCGGTTGGCGTTGGCCGAAGACACGCGGCATGCGGCCGATGAGGGGTTTCATAACCCGGAGGGGGTTTGGGTGTTGGGCGAAGCCTAAGGTAAGGCAAATTACTTTAGTCAGTCATCGGACTGACGCCACCGCTAAGGGCCGCCGCCTCTAGCAATAGTCGTCTCGATCCGTCCGCACAAACAGCACGTCCGGCTTAATGCACGACCCCAAGACGATCGTAATTGTCGGACTGCATTTCCCGCCAGCCTCGTGAACAGAGGGACGGTGCAATGGTTCGCGAAGCTGGAATAACTGGTGCGCACCGCCTAGCGCGAAAAGAGACTGGTCCACAAATGGTGCAGTACCATCCAAATTCGCACGGCGGAATTGCGGTCTGTAGATGACGCCGCGGCCGTGCGCAGCATAGGGAGGGGTCATTGAGCTTCACTATTCAACAGATCCGTCAGGCGCTAGATGTAGCCCCGGCGGACATCTGCTCTCACGATGCTATCTCCAAGGGCACCCTCAAGGGCCGTGGCGGCGACGTTGAGTACGCGATCCACCTAGGATGGGACCTGCTGATCGCGAATCTTTGCGACCGCACCTGGGGCGCCTTCAATGTCGCGCTGATGCGGCACATCAGGAAGCTTGAGGCTTCTGGAGTCGATATTGCGCCAATTCTTGCTGCGGCGCAGATGGAAGATCACCATTGGCGATGGCTTGAAAAGACTCTCGCTTTTCGGGGTGATTGCTACAAGTGGTTCTTTCTGGTCGCTGAAAATTACCCTCAAGCTGCATGCCTTATCTATCATCCAAAGAATAGCGTTTCTGGTGCGGGCGATATTTTCTACGTTGAATACATAGCAGCGGCGCCATGGAATCGAGAAAACATTCTCGGCGAACGCGTCTTCAAAGGAATCGGGCCAAAACTTCTTAACTGCGTTATTAGGTATGCAAAGGAAAATTTAAAACTAAGCCCGGGTTTTTCACTGCACTCACTTCCTCAAGCCGTCCCGTTCTATAAGGAAAAACTCGGCATGACAGCATTCCCCCAGTACGACAAGGATGGCTTAACATTCTTTGAGTGGATTGCGCCTAAATCGGGCGCCAAAGGATAACGCCATGAAAATCCTGAGCACACTCGAAGACGATTTCCCTTGCCCTTCGAACTCGGCCGTCGAACCTAAAAAATACTATGAAGCCTTTCTAGAGGCGGAAGCCATACTGGCGGCTGCCCCCAAACAATACCAAAAGAACGCCGAGACTCGTCTACCGGAATTGATCAGCCACCTCTATCACGGCGGCAACGCGAGGGCGCCTTTATATCGCAAGCGCAATGACGCTTCCGAAATTTTGACTGATCTGTGGCTTTCCGCAGTTCGCCAGACCGCCAACTGGTTCGCTGCTGCGAATGCGATTTCGGCGTTTATGGGCCTCGAAAAAACCGTTCTGACAGACCTCCCCCGACGATTTGTAGACCCCGCAAGCCTGGTAGGCCTTAGCGACTATCTTGCGCAGTTCGGCATAATTTTTGTGTGGGAAAACTCAATTCCCAACATGAAGCTTGACGGCGCCGTATTCGCACTTTCTACAGGCCAAGTAGTGATCGCATTGAGCTTGAGATACAGCCGCCTGGACCACTTCTGGTTCACCCTATTGCACGAGCTCGCTCACGCAGTACTTCACCCTGAGAAGCTAGCTACGCCAATCCTCGATGATCTAGATGCCACTTCTGAAGATTTGACCGAGCAGCAAGCTGATCGGCTCGCCTCCGACAGCCTTATTCCACGAAACGAGTGGCGCAGTTGTCCGGCCCGATTCTCGAATTCGATAGAGGACATTGTTTCCTTCGCTCATCAACAAAAAATACCAGCGCAATGCGTGGCTGGGCGCTTGCGGAGAGAATTGGGTAGATACGACCTATTCTCGGAAATCATCAATAAGTACGACGTGAGGGAGATTTTTAATGGCGGCAAATCATAAATACATCCCATTCTTGAAATTCAAGACAAACGAGGTGGCCGGACTCTCAATGCTCAGCTCGGAGCTTAAGACTAAGCTGACGCCATTTTTTGATCTACCTCGAAAGGATGGGATGACGACTACGGAATTCGAGAAATCCGCGGCTGCTTGCCGAAAAAAGGCAGATAAATATTTGACGAATTTTCCCTATATCTTTGTTGACTCTTTCGACATACCGGACTCCATTGCCACGAAGGGGACGCCAAACTGCAAGACGGTTGTCAACGCCTTCAAAGATTTCGCGTACGTTCCGGTATTGGGGCTAGACAGGGCCGCGGATCACAACCAAGCGATAATTAATGCAAAGGCCGCCGGTGAAATTGTTTCCAACACTGTCGCCGTTCGCTTTCAAGCGGAGGAGTTTGCTTCCTTTGATTTGATTGAAGACGAACTGCTGGAGCTGATTGGCGCCGGCAGTGACGTCTTTTCAATTTGGGTATTTATATTTGATTGCAGAGTTTGCCTAACAAGCAATCGAATGAAAATCGCAGAGGACATTGCAAATTTTGTCCAGCAAGTAGACGGCAAAGCCGATGTAGACCAGTTCATTGTTGTAGGGTCTTCAATTCCTGCAACCATTACTGAAATTGCGCGACCGAGCGACGAGTCAGTCATTGCACGAGCCGAACTAGAAATATTCCATGCCGCCGAATCGATTGTTGGCACGGAAGTCTTGTCCCTCGGGGACTACACAATCGTCAGTCCGACGTATTCTGAACTCACTATTGCGCCAGAACTCCTTCTAAGCGTCATGGCCCCAAAGGTTTTCTACGCCTTTCAGAATGTCCACTATATTGCTCGTGGCGGACGAATAAAGGCCAAAGGATATGGGCAGTATGATGATATTTGCGCTGAAATATCAGAAAAAATCTTCTTTCGAGGCGCCAAGTATTCCTGGGGTGATGAGTTTATTAAATTGCGCGCAGATGGAATTCGCGAAAAAAAGATCACACCCTCCACCATTCTGAAACCAACCATTTGCGGCCACATTACATACATGGCACTGGATTATCCCAGCTAGCTGATCGAGAGCGACGGGATGCGAGGACTCTTCCGACATTCTCATTGATCACACTTTTTGGAGCGGTCGCAGCGATCAATGCTGCGATCTTCTGCCGATTCATTTTCTCAAGTGAACCATTGTTCAAGCCGGCGAACTCAATCAGTTCAGAGCGCCATAGGCTTAGCAATGCAGTCTCCGGGCTATACATAGCGTTCCGCGTCGCGCCGCGCACGTGTCTGAATTTTACCGTACTCCCTCGTACGGCTTTTGCGACTATGATTCCCCAGTGCTGCGGTACAATTTCCACCGCCCTGCGCAGATGATTGCTGGTTGTTACCAGAGATATGAGGGGAAATGCCCTGTCATAGTAGTGAGATTGGCGGACAACCCTATTGATTGAATCTGTTTCTCCCTTGATTTCATAGCAATGCATCGTCTTGTAGATCGCGACCACGTCGGCGATCGCGTTGCTATTGCAAACATGAACTTCTTCCAAGGTCGCAAGCGGGGCCTTCGCTCTACGCCTCAAGCTGCTAATTAGCATTAGCCTAATTTCCTTGTCATTCAGTTTATTCATGGTGCACTTCCTACTGGCCATTCGAGGACGAAAGGGCGCGGAAAGCGAAATCTCGCCATATTTCCCCCAATGACTTAAACATTCCTGTTTCTGCGACAAACGCAGCGCATTGAATATGCGACACCTTGTTCTCGTCAGACCAATTGTTAGGTTGGTGGCGCAAAGTCTACCGGCCTGTGGCCGAAGCCCTTGCGCCGCGCAAGTACCCTCAGGCCGATTTCAGTGGCCGATCAACGACGTAGACGCTGAGGGGTCAGGTGATCGTGGAAGCAGGTCTCCAGCCATCCACAGCGATTAACCTCGCTCAACTGAGGCAGCCATCGATTAGAACGGGAATGCAGACTGCGTCGAACTGACGCCCATCCCTCACCCCATCACCCTCCCCTCCCCACTCAAAAACGCCACCCGCACCGCCTGCCCCGGGTACAGCTGTTCCACTGCCGCGCGGTAGCGGCTGAGTTGGGCTTGCAGGGTGGCGTCGCGCTCGGGGTGGAAGGCGCTTTTGTAGTCGAGCACCCACCAGGCTTCGGGCTCGTCGGCGGTGGCGCGGCGGCGGACGAGGCGGTCGATGCGCAGGCGTTCGCCTTGATGGGTCAGCTCGACCTCGTTGAAGGCTTCCAGCACGTGGTCGGGGGACCAGGCCCAGGCGCCAGCGCCGGTGTAGATGCGGCGGGCCAGTGCGTCGGCGCGGGCGGCTTGGTCGGCGCTGAGGGAGAAGCGGGTCAGCGCTTGCGTCAGCCTTTCGGCGCGCCAGCCGCCGGGGCCGTCGGCGGCGTTTTCCAGCAGCCAGTGCATGGCTTCGCCGAGGCGGGATGCGTCGGTCTTTTCGGTGATCGGCGTAACGTCGGGCGGATCGCCTTCTGCTGCGTTTTCAGGAGCTGGCCGCGCAAGTGGCTGTACGGCCGGCGGCAGATCCAGCATGCAAAACTGGTTGGGCGAAGGCGCTGCGTTATTCACTGTATCAGGCGCGGCGGTGAGGGCCGCTTCGGGTGCTTCCAACGCGTCGGCCAGGGGCTCGATGCGCTGCCACCAGCTGCTGGCGGGGACGTGGTGCGGGGTGACGCCGGACAGCACCAGGCGCTGGCGCGCGCGGGTCATGGCGACGTACAGCGCGTTCAGTTCTTCGCGCGCCTGGGCGGCGGCTTCTTCGCCCGCCAGATCGGCGGCGCTGGGCGGCGGCGCGTTGGTGTTGGCCAGGAAGACGAACTGGGTGGGCGCGGCGGCATCGCCGGGCCAGTCGATCAGCGCGCCGGGCTCGCCGCGGTTGGCCAGGCCCGCGGCGCTGTCGACCAGCAGCACCTCTTCGGCCTCCAGCCCCTTGGCGCCGTGCACCGTGAGCAGCTGCACCGCTTCGGGCGCGGCGTGGCGCGGGGCCATCAGGCGCTGGCGGCGCAGGGCGCGCACCCATTGGTAGGCGGTCAAGAAGCGGCCGCCCTGCACCTGCAGCGCGGCGCCCAGCAAGGCGCGCAACTGGGCGACGGTGTGGTCGCGCTCGGCCGGCGGCGCGGCGGCGGCAAAGCGCGCCAGCGCGTCGCGGTGGCTGTAAATGGCCTGCAGTGCGTCGTGCGGCGGCAGGCTGAGCAGCCAGTGCTGGTATTGCATCAAATCGGCGTGCAGCCCTACAGCATCTTGCGCGGGCAGCTTCACTTTTGGTAGCACATCCCACCACGCGGGCGCAGCCTGGTCGGGCGCGGCGGCGCGTTCGGCCTGCACGGCCAGGGCGATCTGGGTCAGCGCCACGTCGTCCAGGCCGAACAGCGGCGACTTAAGCGCCTGCGCCAGCGCCAGGTCGTTGCCGGGCGAGACCAGCGCGTCGACCAGGGCGAGCATGTCGCGCACCGGCGCCAGCTCGCCCAGCACCTGCTGCTCGGGCTGCTCACACGCGATGCCAAGCTGACGCAGTTCGGCCTGCAGCAGGCCCAGCGGACGGCGTTTGCGCGCCAGCACCATGATGTCTTTGGGCGCGCGGCCGCCGGCCACACGCGCGGCGATCCAGCGTGCGGCCTGGCGCGCTTCCAACATGCCAAGCTTTTCTTCCAGCGCGACGCGCGGGGTGCTGAGGCTGTCGCGCCAGGCCGGGCCTTCGTCTTCATCGCCATCGTCACCGCCGCGCGCGGCCTTGGGCGGGCGCGGGATCAGCGACAGCGCGTCGACGGCGCCGGTGACGACCGACTGCGTGGTGTGGGCGCGGTAGCCGCTGAATTCGCCCGCGGTTTGCGCGGCCAGCATGACGTCGTTGACGCTGCCGAGCACGCGCGTGGCGTTGCGGTGCGTGTGGTCGCACGCCAGGCGGTCGCCGCCCAGCGCGTGCACGACGAAGTCCTGCGCGGCGGTGAACACGCGCGGGTCGGCGCGGCGGAAGCGGTAAATGCTTTGCTTGGGGTCGCCCACGATGAAGACGCTGGGCGGCGTTTGCCCACCGCCGGCGCCGACATAGCTTTCCAGCCAGGCGTGCAGCGCCTGCCATTGCAGCGGGTTGGTGTCCTGAAATTCGTCGATCAGCAGGTGGCGCACGCGCGCGTCCAGGCGCTCTTGCACCCAACCGCTGAGGAAGGGGTCGGACAGCAAGGTGAGCGCGGCGCGTTCAACGTCGCTCATGTCGACCCAGCCGCGTTCGCGCTTGAGCTGGCTGAACGCCGCGATCATCGGCCGCGTGAGGCGCGCCATGCGCAGGTGGTGGTCGCGCGCGGTTTGCTGCTGCTCGGCTTTCAAGAGCGCCAGGAGTTCGTCTTGCGCGGCGCGCACGTCGGCAATGGCGGCCAGCTTGTCGCTGAAGCGGCGCGGATCGCCGCCCTTGGTCAAGAGCGCGTCCTGCACGCCGGGCCAGTCCTGGTCGGCCAGTGCCTGGCGCAGTTGGGCGCCGGCTTCGGCATAGGTGCGGGCGCCGGGCGCCAGTGCGTCGGCGGCGGCCGTCAGCAGTGCGCGGCCGGGCTCGCGCACCAGCAGCCAGTCGGACGGCGCGGCGACGCCGGCCAGGCGCGAGTACACCGCGTCAAACGCGGGCACGGCGCTGTCCACGCAACCGGCTTCGTCGGCCAGCGCAAATTCCACGCGGCGGGCCAGCGCCGATTCCAGCGCGGCGTGCGTGCGTGAGCGGCCCAGCGCCTGCACCAACGCGGCGTAGTCGGCGCGCAGGCTTTCGTCGCGCGCGACCTGGCCGAGGTAGCGGCGCCAGACTTCGGCGACGGCGTCCTGGTCGTCTTCCAGCAGCTCGTAGGCCGAGGGCAGACCCAGGTCTTGCAGCACCTGCAAAGGCGCGCTGCGCAGCAAGGCGGCGAACCAGCTGTGGAAGGTGCGGATCTGCACGGTGCGGCCGTAGGCCAGCAGCGCTTTATACAAATTTTGTAGCTGCTCGCGCAGATCCATGGCGGGCTGCGGGTCGATTCCTCGTATAACCAGTTCATGGACCAGGCGCTGCTGCCAAGCCGCGTCGGTCTCGGCCGGCGTACATTTCTCCGGGTCGGCCGGGCGCGGGCGGGCGAAGTCGCTCAGCCACTGCTGCAGGCGCTCGCGCATCTCACCGGCGGCCTTCTTGGTGAAGGTGATGGCCAGGATCTCTTGCGGCTCGGCCCCTTCCAGCAGCGCGCGCAGGATGCGCGACACCAGCATCCAGGTCTTGCCGGCGCCGGCGCAAGCCTCCACGGCCACGCTGCGGCGCGCGTCACAGGCGATGGCGTAGAAGGCTTCGCGCGTGCAGGGCGCGCCGTTGTGTTCGTAGGCGGGCGCACTCACGGCAAACTCCTTGGCACTTGCGACAGCATCACACACGTCGTCCTCGCTGTGGCGCGACCACCAGGGCGTCCGCGGAGCGGGCTTGGCCCGGCCGCTGGGCGCGTCCCCTCGAGGGGAAAGCGCGCGCAGCGCGATTCAGGGGTGGGCAGTTTCACCATGCGTCCTTTCGGCACAGGCCGCGGGCGTCGCACCAGTCACACACCGAGCCTTCGCCCAAGGCAGGCAGCGGCGCGCCGGCGGCGATGCGCGCCATGTCGTCGCGCATGCCGGCGAGCAGCTGGTTGGCCAGCGCGGGCAGGTTCTTCAATTCATACAGCTTGGGCGTTTCGCGCTCGGCCAGGTTCAGGTACGCGGCGCGCGGCGCGGCGGCGCCGGACAACAGCGCGTAAAAGGGCAGCTGCGTGTCTTCGTTGCCGGCGGCCACGCGGTCTTTGCTGCGCTCGGCGCGCTCGGTCTTGTAGTCGATCAGCATGGGCGCGCCGTCGGGCTGGCGGTCGACGCGGTCCAGGCGGCCGAACAGGGCCAGACCCTCGGGCTCGGTGCGCAGCGCGGTCTCGGCGGATTCGAAACGCATGCCGGTCTGCTCGTAGTCGCTGAACCATTGCAGGTAAGCGTCTCGCAACCCCGGCCAGGCGACGCTGAAAGGAATGAATTCGCCCTCGTCCAGCCCCAGGCCCAGCTCGCGCATGGCTTGCGCGGCGGCGGCTTCCATCAGCGCCAGGCGGTCGGCGGCGGGGTCGGCCTGCAGCGCCTCATGAAAGTGGCGCAGCACGGCGTGGACCCAGTTGCCCCAGTCGCGCTTGTCGATGTCGACGTCCAGCTCGCCCTCGGCGCGCAGGCCGAGCTGGTGCAGCGCAAAGAAGCGGTACGGGCAGGCGCGCAGCATTTCATAGCTGCTGGCCGACAAGCCCTTGGGCGGCAGCGCGGCGCCGCTAGGCGCGGGGCGCTGCTGCGGTGTGGCGGTCAGGACGCGCGACGTGCGCGGGTCGGTGCCGGGCAGCGGGAGCGCGGCACCGGATGGCGCAGTCAGGCCCATCTGCAAGGCCTGCACCAGGGGTGAAGGCGACAGGTGTTCGCCGCTGTCGTCACTGGTGCGCCACAGGATGTCGACCTGCGGCACGCGCAGCACCAGGCGCCAGGCGGCGGCCTGGGCGTCGCGCAGGTCTTCACGCGAGGGCAGGTGCAAGGCCGCGCGTTGCGCAGCGCTCCAGGCGCCGGGCGGCTCGGGCATGGCGGGCAGGCGCCGCTCGTCCGCGCCCGGCACCACCAGCGCGGCGAACGGCCGGCCGAGCAGTTGGCTCATCGGCAGGATGACCACCGGCGCACCCGGCGGGGGCGGCGGGCGGAAGCTGGCGGCCTCCAGCGTGTCGGACACCCAGCGGGTGAATTCGCTCAAGGCCATGCGCCGCAGGGCGGACGGCCAATGGCGCCAGGCTTCCAACGCGGCTTCGTCCAGGCCCAGCGCATCAACCAGGGCCGCGCCAGCCGGGTCGCCCGCCAGCGTGGGCCAGATGCCCGCCCCGTCCAGCAGGCCGCGCGCGTGCGTCAGCCAGTCGCCCAGGGTCTGGCGGCCGTCCATGGGTGCGCGCCAGGCTTCCACCTGTGCGACCAGGGCTTGCGCGGCCACCAGCGCGCTGGCTTCCATCCAGCTGCGCACGGGCTGGCGGCGCAGCGCTTTTTCCAGCCGCTGGACGGCGGCAGCGTCGAATGCGGGCGCCAGTTTGAGCGCGTCCAGCACCGCGTCGGTCGACGCCATCGGTGCGCAGGCTTGCAGCAGCGCGTGTAACTGTGCTGCGGCGTGCGTGGTGGACAGCTTCCAGCCCGTCTCATCGCGCAGCGGCACGCCACGCGCGGCCAGCAAGGCGCTGATGCGGCGGGTCAGCACGCGGTCACCGGCGGACAAGGCCACCGGCACGCGCCCTGCCGCCAGGTGCTGCAGCACGCAGGCGGCGGCGCGTTCGGCCTCGTCTTCGCCGTCCAGACAGGCGTGCAGCGCGATTTGGCCCGTCGCATCGCCGGTGTCCGGTTGCACGCGCACGGTTTGCTCGAAATAGTGCTCGGCCAGGCTGGTGGTCAGCGGGTCGGCCTGCAGGCCTTCGACGATGAGCAGCGCGTCCAGCTCGCGCCCGACACGCGGGGTAAACAGTACGTCGGTGGCGTAGTCGGAATTGGCGGCCCAGGCCACGGCGATGCGGCCCAGCGCGGCTTCCAGGGCCAACGGCCCGTCGCCCACCGGCGGCAAGGCCTGGCGCGCGTGCTCGGCCCAGTCGGGGCGCAGGCTGGCGGGCACGCTGGCCGCCATCTGGCCGAGCTGGCTGGCCAGCTCCACCAAAGGGCCGGCCAGCAATTGGCGCTGCGCACCCAGGCCCGCGCCTTCCAGTAAGGACGCGGCGCTGAGCAGGTCGCGGCCGTGATCAAAACTGAGGTCGTTCGGCCCGGGCTGGAAGGTGCCGACGCGGCTGGCCCAGTTGCGCGTGGTCTCAAAGCGCGGCACGAACCCGCTGGGAAAGCGCTTAGCCCACAGGCGCGTGGCCAGCGGCATCAGTTGCGCGTAGGGCAACAAAACCACCGTACGCGCCGGGTGGGCGCCCAGTTCACGCACTTGGGCGGCGAGCGTATCCAGCAGGCGTGCCCAGGCTGCCTGGACAGCGGCGCCGGCATCGGGCGCATCGGTTTCAGCTATGGGCGTCATAGCGAGCGTGGGATGGCCCGCCAGGGGCCTGGGTAGGGGGTTTCTGTCACAATGAAAGCACTTTATCCGGTCAGCCAGACCGATTTTCCCTAGGATTTGCCCATGGCCAGCGATTTGATCAAACACGTGAGCGACGGCTCGTTCGAAACCGATGTCCTGCAGTCTTCCAAGCCCGTGCTGGTGGACTTCTGGGCCGAGTGGTGCGGCCCCTGCAAGGCGATTGCGCCGACGCTGGACGAGCTGGCCAAGACCTACGACGGCAAGCTGCAGATCGCCAAGATCAACGTGGATGAAAACCGCAGTGTGCCGGCCAAATTCGGCATTCGCGGCATCCCGACGCTGATGGTGTTCAAGGACGGCCAACTGGCCGCCACCAAGGTCGGCGCCATGACCAAGGCGCAATTGGCCCAGTTCATCGACCAGCAACTGGCCTGATCGTCAGCCCCTTTCCTGCGCGCCGCTGAACCGCTTCGCACCGGCGGCGCGCCACTGGGGATCGCAGTCCCCGGATTTTTCCTGTCATAATTCCCGTCCAAGGCGAGCGCGCAGTTGAGCGCCCGCCCCGCGCCCTGGCCACTCAGACCAGCAAGGCGCGAGCTTCCAGGCCCGTTCCGGACCTGTCCAACTCCCCCAAGATTTTTGATTTCCGATGGCCCGTTGATTGGCCCATTGCGCCGATCCGCCGTCTGCACCACCCGCAGGACCCAACTCCATGCATTTGAACGAACTGAAAGCGCTGCACGTCTCTGAACTGCTGAAGCAGGCCGAGACGCTGGAGATCGACAACGCCGGCCGCATGCGCAAGCAAGAGCTGATGTTCGCCCTGATCAAAAAGCGCGCCAAAGCTGGCGAACAGGTTTTTGCCGACGGCGTGCTGGAAATCCTGCCCGACGGCTTTGGCTTTCTGCGCAGCCCGGACACGAGCTTCACCGCCAGCACCGACGACATCTACATCAGCCCCAGCCAGGTGCGCCGCTTCAACCTGCACACCGGCGACATGATCGAAGGTGAAGTGCGCATCCCCAAGGATGGCGAGCGTTACTTCGCGCTGACCAAGCTGGACGCGGTCAACGGCGGCGTGCCCGAGGCGAACAAGCACAAGGTGATGTTCGAAAACCTGACGCCGCTGTTCCCCAAGGAGCAGATGAAGCTCGAGCGCGAGAACTTCAAAGGCGAAGAGAACATCACCGGCCGCATCATTGACATCATCGCCCCGATCGGCAAAGGCCAGCGCGCCCTGCTGGTGGCGCCGCCCAAGAGCGGCAAGACGGTGATGATGCAAAGCATTGCCCACGCCATCAGCGCCAACTACCCCGACATCCACCTGATGGTGCTGCTGGTGGACGAGCGCCCGGAAGAAGTGACGGAAATGCAGCGCTCGATCAAGGGCGAAGTGATCGCCTCGACCTTTGACGAGCCCGCCGCGCGCCACGTGCACGTGGCCGAAATGGTGATCGAACGCGCCAAGCGCCTGGTCGAGTTGAAAAAAGACGTGGTGATCATGCTGGACTCGATCACCCGACTGGCGCGCGCCTACAACAACGTTGTGCCCTCGTCGGGCAAGGTGCTGACCGGCGGTGTGGACGCCAACGCCCTGCACCGCCCCAAGCGCTTCCTGGGTGCCGCCCGGAATGTGGAAGAAGGCGGCTCGCTGACCATCATCGGCACTGCGCTGATCGACACCGGCAGCCGCATGGACGAAGTGATTTTTGAAGAATTCAAGGGCACGGGTAACAGCGAAATCCACCTGGACCGCCGCCTCTACGAAAAGCGCGTGTTCCCGTCGATCCAGCTGAACCGCTCCGGCACGCGCCGCGAAGAGCTGCTGCTGTCGCCCGAAGTGCTGCAAAAGACCCGCATCCTGCGCCAGTTCATGTACAACATGGACGAAATCGAGGCGATGGAAATGGTGCTGAAGTCCATGAAAGCCACCAAGACCAACGTCGAGTTCTTCGACATGATGCGCCGCGGCGGCTAAATACCTCGGCTGGCGCCGGCCAAACGCTGTTTTTGGCCGGATTGCCAAGCCGAAGCCCAATCTTTTATAATTTCTGGTTTCGCGGAAAGTACGCCGGGTGGTCTGGCGCGGCTCCCGCAGCGACCCCCCCAAGGAATTCATCATGCGTGAAGGCATTCACCCCAATTACCGCGAAGTGCTGTTTGTCGACCTGTCGAATGGCTTCAAATTCGTGACGCGTTCGTGCGTCAACACCAAGGAATCCGAGACCTTCGAGGGCAAGGAATACCCGCTGTACAAGCTGGACACCTCGAGCGAATCGCACCCCTTCTACACCGGCACGCAGAAATCGGTGGACAACATGGGCGGTCGCGTCGAGAAGTTCCGCAACCGCTACGGCAAGGTCGCCCGCTAAAATCCAGCGGCGCCAGATTCCCGCCTGGTCAGGGCAGCACGGGCAACCGCGCTGCCTTTTTTGTTCCTGCAGTCTTTTCGGAGCGGGCCGTCGGCCGCTCTCCGCCCTGCCCCGCTTGAACCAGCCGAACCCCGCCATCGTCGCCCAGGACGCCGTCCGCCGCCTTCCCCGGTGGGCGCTGCTGTTGCTGTGCCTGGCGTACGTGGTGCCGGGCTACGTCGGCCGTGCGCCGTGGAAGAACGCGGACATCGCCTCGTTCGGCTACATGCTGGAGCTGGCCGCGTCCAGCGACCGGGCCTTGTGGCTGCGGCCCACCCTGATGGGCCAGACGGCCGAATCCGGCGCGCTGCTGCCGTACTGGCTAGGCGCCTGGGCGATCCAGGGCTTGTCCGGCTGGATGCCGTCCGAGCTGGCGGTGCGTCTGCCGTTCGTGGCCATGCTGGCGATGACGCTGGCCGGCACCTGGTACGCCGTCTACTACCTGGCACGCCAGCCCAGTGCGCAGCCGGTGGCGTTTGCCTTTGGCGGCGAGGCCGAACCGACCGACTACGCCCGCGCGCTGGCCGATGGCGGCCTGCTGGCCCTGGTCGCCACGCTGGGGCTGGCACAGTTCTCGCATGAAACCACGCCCGCGCTGGCCCAGCTGTTTTTTGGTGTGCTGGTGTTCCTGGGCTTTGCGGCGGCGTCGTACCGGCCCAACCGCGCCACCGTGGTGCTGCTGATCGGCTTGCCGGGGCTGGCCTTGTCCGGCGCGCCGGCGACCGCGGCTTTTTACGGCAGCATCGTCCTGCTGGCCTTGCTGGTGCCGGGCATGACGCTGGCCGAGCCGCGCGTGCGCCACCGCCTGATCTGGGTGCTGGTGCTGGCGCTGGGGGCCACCCTGGCGCTGAGCTCGGGGCTGGACCTGTGGCGCTGGCGTGTCGCCCCGCTGCGCACCAGCTGGAACGAATGGCGGGGAGTGACCAACCTGTTCCTGTGGTTCACCTGGCCGGCCTGGCCGCTGGTGCTGTGGACGCTGTGGCGCTGGCGGCGCCAGTTGCTGGACCTGCGGCTGTACCGCCACCTGGGCCTGCCGCTGCTGCTGGCCAGCGTGCCGGTGGTGTCGGCCCTCGCGACCACGGCGGGCGACCGGGCGCTGCTGCTCGCACTGCCCGCGCTGGCGGCGCTGGCGGCCTTTGCGCTGCCCACGTTCCGGCGCAGCATGTCGGCGCTGATCGACTGGTTCACCCTGCTGTTCTTCACCGGCTGGGCGATCATCATCTGGGTCGTCTGGGTCGCCATGCAGACCGGCGTGCCGGCCAAGCCGGCGGCCAACGTGGCCAAGCTGGCACCGGGGTTTGAGCCCGTCTTCCAGTGGCCGGCCTTCGTCGCGGCCCTGCTGGGCACCGTGGCCTGGGCCGCGCTGGCGCGCTGGCGCACCGGGCGCCACCGCACGGCGCTGTGGAAAAGCCTGGTGCTGCCAGCCGCGGGCGCCACGCTGTGCTGGCTGCTGCTGATGACGCTGTGGCTGCCTGCGCTGGACTATGGGCGCAGCTTCGCCCCGCAGATGCGCGAGGTGCGCCGCGTCGTGGGTGACGCGCCGTGCGTGCAGGTCTATGGCCTGTCGATGCCGCAGGTGGTGGGGGTGCGTTTTCATGGCAGCTGGCCGACCGAGCCGATCGACGGTGCCACGCAGTGCCCCTGGCTGCTGGTCGACGTGGACGCGCAGGCCGAACTGCCCGCGGTGGTCGACACCGCCACCTGGCAGTTGGTTGACCGGGTGCGGCGCCCGACGGACGACAACGAAACCCTGCTCGTGCTGCGCCGTTCGCCAGCACGTTGATACTCTCTTTTTGATAGCTGCCCGCGCAGATTGCTGTAGGGCCAGCACCTGATTTTTCTTTGAATTCCCTGTCTGTACCCCACAGCCGCTTGGACGAGCTGAAACACATTGCGCGCCACGCCGGCGTCGTGCTGGCCGGGCAGATGGCGGTCATGGCCTTTGGCGTGACCGACACGGTGGTCGCCGCCCGCTATTCAGAGGGCGCGCTGGCCGCGCTGTCGGTCGGCACCGCCGTCTACATCTGCGTGTACATCGGTCTGATGGGCATCCTGCAGGCGCTGATGCCGGTCTGGGCTGAAATGCATGGCGCGCGCCGCGTGGCGGATGTCGGCCCGTCGGTGCGACAGTCGCTGTACGTCTGCGGCCTGACGGTGGTCGTCGGCATGGGCATTCTGCTGACGCCGGGGCCGCTGCTGGACGCCACCGACGTGCCCGCGCCATTGCAGCTGGAGGTGCGGCGCTACCTGGCGGTGCTGGCCTGGGCGCTGCCACCTGCCCTGCTGTTCCGGGTGTTCAGTACTTTGAACCAGAGCCTTGGCTACCCGCGCCTGGTGTCGATGCTGCAGGTCGGCTCGCTGCTGCTGAAGGTGCCTTTGTCGATCTGGTTCGCCTTTGGCGGCGCAGGCTTGGCGCCGCAGGGCGCGGTGGGGTGCGCCTGGGCAACGCTGGTCGTGAACTACGCGCTGCTGGGCGTGGCCATCTGGCTGCTGCGCACGCAGCGCCTGTACGACCCGTACGCGCTGTGGGACCGGATGGAGCCACCGGACTGGCGCCAGATCGGCGCTTTTTTGCGGCTGGGCGTGCCCGCCGGACTGGCCGTCATGGTGGAAGTGACCTCGTTCGCGCTCATGGCCTTGTTCATCGCGCGCCTGGGCACCACCGCCTCGGCCAGCCACCAGATTGCATCGAACGTGGCGGCCGTGGTCTACATGGTGCCGCTGGCGCTGGGCATCGCGGCCAGCGCGCGCACCAGCTACTGGCTCGGCGCCAATGAAGGCGCGCAAGCGCGTCTGACCGCCTGGCTTGGCCTGGGGACCGCCGGGGTGATCGCCGCGGCGGTGGCCGCCCTGTTGGCGTGGCAGGCACCGGCAGTTGCACGTCTGTATGTCGACGAGCCCATGGTGCTGGCGGCCACGGCCGCGCTGCTGCCGTGGGTGGCGCTGTACCAGCTGGGCGACGCGCTGCAGGCGGTGTCGCTGTTCCTGCTGCGCAGCTACCGCACCACGGTGGCACCGCTGCTGGTGTACGGGGTGCTGCTGTGGGGGCTGGGCCTCAGCGGCGGTTACTGGCTGGCCTACCGCGGCCTAGGCCCGTGGCCCGCCATGCACCAGGCGCAGGCGTTCTGGATCACCAGCTCGGTCGCGCTGGCCGGCGTGGCGACGGTGCTGCTGTGGCTGCTGGTGCGCGTCACGCGGCGGCCGGCAGCGCCGGCTTGACCGCCGCCAGGGGGCGCACGCGCGCCTGCGGAAACACCAGGTAGAAGGTCGAGCCCTTGCCCAATTCACTGACCGCCTGCAATTCGCCGCCGTGGCGCTGTGCCACGTGCTTGGCAATCGCCAGGCCAAGGCCGGTCCCGCCCGATTCGCGCGAGCGACTGCGGTCCACGCGGTAAAAGCGCTCGCCGATGCGCGTCAGGTGCTCCGGCGCAATACCAGCTCCCGTGTCCGACACCGCCAAGCGCACGTGGCCCGCTGGCGCGTTTTCCCAGCGCACGCGGATAACGCCGCCAGCGGGCGTGTAGCGCACGGCGTTGTTGATCAGGTTCGACGCCGCGCTGCGCAACTCGCTGGCTGAGCCGGTCAAGCGGTACGGTGGCGGCGTGTCAAAGCTCAGCGTTTGGCCTTCATCGTCTGCATGCAAGAGGCCCGAGAGGCCGCGCGCTTCGGCTTCGCAATCGCTCATCAACGCAGCGAGGTCCACCGCTTCCTGGTTGTTGGGCAGCGGGCTGCCCTCAAGGCGCGACAGCATCAGCAAGTCCTTGACCAGCGTCTGCATGCGTTCGGCCTGGGTGGCCATCAGCGCGAGGTAGTGCTCGCGCTCGGTGTCGGACAGCTGCAGGGACTGCAATGTCTCGACAAAGCCGGCGAGCACCGTCAGCGGCGTTCGGATCTCGTGCGAGACGTTGGCCACGAAGTCCCGCCGCATGGCCTCGGCCTGCGACAGCGCGGTGATGTCCCGGGACAGCAGCAGCTTGTGGTTGTCGCCGTAGGGATGGACGTGTACGGACAGCTTGACGGGGCGCGCGGGGGAGTCTTCGCGGCCGGCAATGCGCACGTCCCGATCAAACACGCCGGCGTTGAAGTACGCCATGAAGGCCGGGTCACGCACCAGGTTGCCGATGTGCTGCAGCAGGTCGCGCTGGGGCACGAAGCCAAAATGCGCCGACGCCATGTCGTTGAACCATTCGATCCGGCCATCCGGTGCCAGAACGACAACGCCGTTGGGCGAAGCCTGGATGGCCGAGAAAAACGCCTGCAGGCGTTCGTCACTGGCGCGTGCAGCGTCTTGCTCCACACGCAGCGCACGCGCCGTCCGGTAAGCCGCGTCGCCCCACTGGCCGTGCAGTGACCGGGGGGCGCCGCCGTGGGGCGCGCGAATCCATTTCAGAAAGCGTCGACCACGCACAACCTGCAGGCCTGCGGCCGCCAAGCCGGCCAAGGCCACACCTGCCAACGCACCGGGCCAGGATTGCCACCACCAACCCAGCAGGCCAGCAAGCACCTGCACCAACAACACCAACGCCACATGGGCCATGAAAATCCTTCGACCGCGACCCTGCCGAAAGGATCAGGACGACACCGGCGTGACCGCAGCAGCTTGCGTGGCCTGGGCGAGCGGCTGGGCCGTCAGCCGGTAACCTGCACCACGCACCGTTTCGATCAGCACGCCCGCCGACCCCAGCGCTTCGCGCAGGCGCTTGACGTGCACGTCGACCGTGCGCTCTTCGATGAAAACGTGGTCGCCCCAAACCTTGTCCAGCAACTGGCCTCGGCTGTGCACGCGCTCGGAGTTCTGCATGAAGTAATGCAGCAACTTGAATTCGGTCGGCCCCATCTTGAGCGGTTGCCCGTCAAAAGTCACGCGGTGCGTCGAAGCGTCGAGCACCAAGGTACCGATCGCGACAACGCCTCCTGCCATTTCCGGCGAGCGCCGGCGCAGCACCGCACGGATGCGCGCCAGCATTTCCTTGGTAGAAAACGGTTTGATGATGTAGTCGTCGGCGCCGGCGTCCAGCCCGGCGACGCGATCGGACTCATCGCCACGCGCCGTCAGCATCAGAATCGGGACGGACTTGGTCCGCGCATCTTTGCGCCATTTCTTGGCCAGAGCCAGGCCGCTCTCGCCCGGCAGCATCCAATCCAGCAAGATGACATCGGGCAACTGGTCGTCCAATTCACGCTGCGCCGTCTCGCTGTCCATCGCCCAAGTCGGCTGGAAGCCGTTGTGCCGCAGGTTGACGGCAATCAGCTCGGCGATCGGTGGCTCATCTTCGACGATCAATACCCTTGGCATGGTTCTCATCGCGCCAACTTCTCCAGCTCTTCCATCGTGCCGTGGCGCACGTCCGCGCCCATCACGATGTAGATGATGAATTCTGCGATATTCGTGGCGTGGTCGCCAATGCGCTCGATTGCCTTGGCCAGCGTGAGCAGATCCAGGCTGGCCGAGATGGTGCGCGGATCTTCCATCATGTAGGTGATCAGCTTGCGCACGAACCCGTCGAATTCGCGGTCCAGCGCAGCATCGCCCTTGATAATGGCCACGGCATCTTCAGCGCTCAAGCGCGCGAAGGCATCGAGCGCCCGGCGCAGCTGGTTGGCCGCCAGGTCGGCCGCAATGCGCAACTCGCCTGATGGCAGAACCCGCGCCTTGCCGGATTCGACAATGCGCTTGACCATGCGCGCGATCTTGGCGGCCTCGTCACCCACGCGCTCAAGGTTGGCGTTGGTCTTGGAGATGGCCAACAGCAGGCGCAGGTCGATCGCCGTTGGCTGTCGGCGGGCGATGATCGAGGAGAGCTCGCGGTCGATCTCGAGTTCCAGCGCGTTCACGCGCTGCTCGGTCTCCTCGACCTGGTCAGCGACCTCTTCGCTGAACTCCGACAAGGCGTACATCGCCTGCCGAATCTGCATTTCCACCATGCCGCCCAACTCCAGCACGTGGGCGGACACCTGGTTGAGTTCGTTGTCGAACTGGGTTGAAAGGTGCTTGTCCTGCATGGACTGTGTCTCCTTAACCGAATCGTCCGGTGATGTAGTCTTCGGTCTCTTTGCGCTTGGGCTTGAAGAACAGCTCTTCCGTGGCCCCGAATTCGATCAGCTCGCCCAGGTACATGTAGGCCGTGTAGTCCGACACGCGGGCCGCCTGTTGCATGTTGTGGGTCACGATGGCGATGGTGTAGTCGCGCTTAAGCTCATGCACCAACTCCTCGACCTTGCCGGTCGAGATGGGGTCCAGCGCGGAGGTGGGCTCGTCCAACAACAGAATCGACGGCTTCACGGCCACGCTGCGCGCGATGCACAGGCGCTGCTGCTGGCCGCCCGACAGAGACAGGCCACTCTGGCCCAGCTTGTCCTTGACCTCATTCCACAGGGCCGCCTTGCTCAGCGCCCATTCGACACGTTCGTCCATGTCCGCGCGGTTCAGGCTTTCGTACAAGCGAACGCCAAAGGCGATGTTCTCGTAGATCGTCATCGGGAACGGTGTCGGCTTCTGGAACACCATGCCGATGCTGGCGCGCAGCAGATTTACGTCCTCCTGCGACTGCAGGATGTTGCGGCCCTCAAAAATGATTTCACCCACGGCGCGCTGGCCCGGGTAGAGGCTGTACATGCGGTTGAGCGTGCGCAGCAAGGTGGACTTGCCGCAGCCCGACGGGCCGATGAAGGCCGTGGCCTTGCCTTCAGGGATGGTCAGGTTGATCTTCTTCAGGCCCTGGAAACCGTTGGCGTAGAAGAAGTCCAGGTTGCGCACGGCCAATGCGGGGCGCTCATTGTCGATACCAGGCGCGGCGACGCCGCGCGTTTGCACTTGGGGAACAGGGGTGGCGATTTCCATGGGGTGTTCTCGGGTTGGGTCGGCGGGACGCGCGAGATGCTCAGTGGCCAGCTGCCTTCTCGCGGAAGAAGACGCGCGCCACAACGTTGATCAGCAGCACCGTCAGCGTGATCAGCAGCGCACCGGCCCAGGCCAGGCGGATCCAGTTGTCGTAAGGGCTCATGGCGAACTGGAAGATGACCGACGGCAGGTTGGCCATCGGCTGGTCCATGTTCGTGCTGAAGAACTGGTTGTTGAGTGCGGTGAACAGCAGCGGTGCCGTTTCCCCACTGACGCGGGCAATCGCCAGCAGCAGGCCGGTCATCACACCGCTCTTGGCGGCGCGCAAAGTGATCATCAGCGACACCTTCCAGCGCGGCGCACCCAGCGCGGCGGCGGCTTCGCGCAGGCTGCCAGGCACCAGGCGCAGCATGTTCTCGGTCGTACGGACCACCACAGGGATCGCGATGAGCGACAGCGCCAGGCTGCCGGCAAAGCCGGAAAAATGCCCCATCGGCGCCACCAAAATGGCGTAGACGAACAGGCCCAGCACGATGGACGGTGCCGAGAGCATGATGTCGGTGATGAAGCGGGTGAACTCGGCCACCTTGCTGCCGTCACCGTATTCGGCGAGGTAGATGCCGGCCAGGATGCCGATGGGCGTGGACACCAGCACCGTCAAGCCCAGCATCATCAGGCTGCCGACGATGGCGTTGCGCAGGCCACCGCCTTCGGAGCCCGGCGCAGGCGTGTCCTTGAAGAACAGGTTCAGGTCCATTGCGCCGAGGCCCTTGCCCAGCAGGACGAACAGGATCCAGAGCAGCACGACCAAGCCCAGCACCATGGCGGCCATGGACAGAGTCAGACCGACGGCGTTCGCCGCCCGGCGTTTCTTGTAAAGCGCGTTATCAGCTTGCATGACAGGCAAATCTTGAAGAGAGGCGTTCGATCCGGGTGACCGTGATCAGGTGCCCTTGGCGCGCTCGGCGCGGATGATCATCAGCTTGGCCAGCGCCAGCACCACGAAGGTGATCACGAACAGCAGGAAGCCCAGAGCGAACAGCGCGCTCAGGTGCAGGTCCGCCGCCTCGCCGAACTCGTTGGCCAGCGTGGACGCAATCGACGTGCCCGGCGAGAACAACGAGGTCGGCATGCGGTTGGCGTTGCCGATCACGAAGGTGACCGCCATGGTTTCGCCCAGTGCGCGGCCCAGGCCCAGCATCACGCCGCCGATCACGCCCTTCTGGGTGTACGGCAGCACCACCTTGCGCACGACTTCCCAGGTTGTGCAGCCCAAGCCGTACGCGGATTCGCGCAGGATGGACGGCACGATCTCGAACACGTCGCGCATCACGGCGGCGATGTAGGGCAGGATCATGAAGGCCAGCACGATGCCGGCGGCCAGGATACCCATGCCGTTGATGGCACCACCGAACAGGGTGCCGACAATCGGCAGACCGCCCAGCACATGCTGCAGAGGCGTTTGCAGGTAGTCGGCAAAGATCGGCGCGAAGACGAACAGACCGAACATGCCATAGATGATGGAAGGCACGGCCGCCAGCAGCTCAATCGCGGTGCCCAGCGGGCGGCGCAGCCAGACCGGGCAGTTCTCGGTCAGGAACAGCGCGATGCCAAAGGCCAGCGGCACGGCGATCAGCAGGGCGATGCCCGCGCTCAGGATGGTGCCGACGATGGCGATCGCGGCTCCGAATTCTTCATTGACGACGTCCCACTCCACCCGCCAGATGAAGCGCAGGCCGAACTTCTCGAACACCGGCCAGGCGTTGATGAAAAGCGAGACGATGATGCCCACCAGTGCCGCCAGCACCAGGAGCGAGAACAGCTGGGTCCCTCGGTGAAACAGCGCATCCTGGATGCGCTGGCGTCGCGCGATCCTGGCGCGGCTGGCCTGCTGCCGCGCGCTGGTTTCTAGAGGGGGTTGATGCGCATTGTTGAGCGTTGACATGCCCGCACTCATGGTTTCCTCGGTCAGCTTGGATTATGGGCGCGTTGCGCCATTTGCAGTGCGCGCCCGCACACCATGCGGTGCCGGGCGCGTCAGCGTGCAGTCGAGATTTACTTGTTCTTGATCTGCGACCAGACCTTGCTGCGGATCTCGGCGGTCAGGTTGTCGGGCAGTCCGACATAGTCCAGATCGGAAGCCATGGTCTTGCCGTTCTTGAACGCCCAGTCAAAGAACTTCAGCACTTCGGCCGATTGGGCCTTGTCCGACGGGTCCTTGTACATCAGGATGAAGGACGCAGTGGAAATGGGCCAGGAGTTGTCGCCCTTGGCGTTCACCATCGACACACCCATGCCGGGGGCGCTGAACCAGTCCACACCGCTGGCAGCGGCAGCGAAGGTGGCGTCGTCCGGGTTCACGTACTTGCCGGCCTGGTTCTGCACTTGCATGTGCGTCAGGCTGTTCTTCTTGGCGTAGGCGTACTCGACGTAACCAATGGCGCCCTTGATGCGGCCCACGTTGGCGGCCACGCCTTCGTTGCCCTTGCCACCGACGGAGGTCGCAGCAGGCCACTTGACGGCATTGCCCTTGCCCACTTTGTCGGCCCAGTCCTTGCTGACAGCCGACAGGTAGTCGGTCCAGTTGAAGGTCGTGCCCGAACCGTCGGCGCGGTGCACCACGGTGATGGCCTGGTCAGGCAGCTTCTTGCCCGGGTTCAGAGCGGCGAACTTGGGGTCGTTCCACTTGGTGATGGTGCCCATGAACATGTCGGCCAGCACGGGGCCGGTCACGCGCAGTTCGCCCGGCTTGAAGCCTTCCAGGTTCAGCACCGGCACGCTGCCGCCGATGATGGCGGGGAATTGCACCATGCCGTCCTTGTCCAGCTCTTCGCCCTTGACCGGGGCATCGCTGGCGCCGAAGGCAACAGTCTTGGCACGGATCTGGCGCACGCCGCCGGACGAGCCGATCGACTGGTAGTTCAGGCCCACGCCCGTGGCGGCCTTGTACGCTTCAGCCCACTTGGCGTAAATGGGGTACGGAAAGCTGGCACCGGCGCCGGTAATGTCGGCGGCGAAGGCGGTGGTGCTGACGACGGCGCCCAGGGCGGTCACAGCCAGTGCTTTCAGGAAAGTGCGTTTCATGGCGGAAAAAACCTTTGGTTGGTTGGATTCGACAAGACGCACTGTATGAACCGAATGTGACAATCGTGTGACGTCACAGTCTTTTCTGCACCCTGGATACCCCGCTTGGGCGCGACGCCGCAAAAAGTTACACGCAGGTGCGCCACAATCGGCGCCCGAGGCACGCAGTGGCCGCTTTTTTTCTATTGATTCATGCAAACAGGCAGTCGACTTGCCACCGTGGACCTCGGGTCCAACAGTTTTCGCCTCGAAATCGCCCGCCTGGAGCTGGGCCAGATCCAGCGGATGGAGTACCACAAGGAAACCGTGCGTCAGGGCAACGGCCTAGACGCCGACCGCCGCCTGTCGCAGGACGCGATGCAGCGCGGCTGGAACTGTCTGGCGCGCTTTGCCGAACGCCTGGCCGGCTTCACCCCGGACCAGGTGCGCGCCGTCGCCACCCAGACCTTGCGCGAGGCACGCAACCGCGAGGAATTCCTCAGCGTGGCGCAACAGATCCTCGGCTTCCCGATCGACGTGATCTCCGGCCGCGAAGAGGCGCGCCTGATCTACCAGGGCGTGGTGCACCTGCTGCCGCAGTCGGACGAGCGCCGCCTGGTGGTCGACATCGGTGGCCGCTCGACCGAAATGATCATCGGCCAAGGCTATTCGGCGACCACCATGGAGTCGTACCGCGTCGGCAGCGTCGCCTGGGCGATGCGGCATTTCCCTGATGGGCAGCTGACGGCCCGGTACTTCGACAACGCCGAGATCGCCGCCAAGGCGGTGTTCGACGAAGCCCTCAGCACCCACCGGCGCAGCGAATGGGACGCGGCCTACGGCTCGTCCGGCACGGTGGGGGCGGTGGCCAACACCTTGTTCCTGGCGGGTCAGGCACCGGCCGAAGGCGTGATCACACAGGCCGGCCTGGACTGGTTGCGCGACAAGCTGATCAAAACGCGCCGCGCCGACGCCATCCGCTTGGACGGCATCAAGGAAGAGCGCCGCCCGATCATCGGTGGCGGCCTCGCGGTGCTGCGCGCCATCTTCGACCTGCTGGGCATCGACAGCATGCAGCACGCGCACGGCGCGCTGCGCCATGGCGCGCTGTTCGACATGCTGGACCGCGAAGACAACCAGACCGACGTGCGCACCAGCTCGGTCGGACGCCTGGCGGCCAAGTTCAGCGCCGATCCGCAACAGGCCGAGCGCGTCGCGCGCACGGCGCAGCACCTGCTGCAGCAACTGCTGCCCTCGCTCAAAACCGCCAAGCGCCAGGCCTTGGAGCGCGAGCTGGGCTGGGCGGCGCGCCTGCACGAAATCGGGGCGCGCATTGCCCACGCCGACTACCACAAGCACGGCGCCTACATCCTGGACAACGCCGACGTGCCCGGCTTTGCCATGCACGAGCTGCACAAGCTCAGCCAGCTGGTGCTGGGTCACCACGGCAAGCTGCGCAAGCTGGAAGTGCAGTTCGACGACCCGCTGTTCATGGCCCAGCTGGCGGCGCTGCGCCTGGCCGTGCTGCTGTGCCACGCGCGGCAGGCGCCGGCGTACGAAGCGCTGCACGCCTCGACCGACGCAGAGCCGGTGCACGGCTTTAGCGTGACCGTGCCGCCGGGCTGGGCCAAAGCCTGGCCGCAGTCGGCCCATTTGCTGCGCGAGGAAGTCGTCGCCTGGCAGCGCACGCCCTGGGGGCTGCGCGTACTGGGGCTGGACGACTGAGGCGGTCAGCGGTGGCAGCGCAGGCAGCGCCCACCCCTCCAACCCGATTTTTCAATGAAATTGGCCTATAGCCCTACAGCCACCGCCGCAACCAGCTACTATTTTTATAGTATTCAGGCCAGGTAAAGGGCTTCCAGGCGGCGCCGTTCCGCGTCGCCCACCTTCAATTCGCGCGACAGGTAGGCCGGCATGCCGCCATAGTCCTGGTCGACGGCGTCCAGCGCGGCATCCAGGAAGTCCTCCTGCACCCGCCACAGCACGTTCAGCACCTCGCGCGGAACGCGGCTTTCGTCGAAGGCCGGCATGCGGTAGTGCTCGTTGGTCAGCAGGTAGTCCTGCATCACCACCTCGCGCGGCACGCCCAGCGCCATCAGGATCAGGGCCGCGGCAAAGCCCGTGCGGTCCTTGCCGGCGGTGCAGTGAAAGATCAGCGGCGCGTCGCTTTCCAGCAGGTGCTCGAACAGCGTGGCGAACCGCGCCGCGTTGTCGTGCACGAAGGCGCGGTAGGTCTGCTGCATCAGCGCCACCGTCTGTTCGGGGCTGACGGTCTGGCCGGCGTCTGCCAGATCCTTCATGCGCTGCACCACCGTGGGCTCGATCGGCAGGGAAAACTGGGCCACCCCTGGCAGCTCATAGGGGACGGCCGCGCGCTCGCTCGTGCCGCGGAAGTCGAAGGCGCGACCCACGCCCAGCCCCCCCAGCGTGCGGGCGTCGTCGGGCGTCAGCGCGCCCAGGTGGTCAGAGCGAAACAGCTTGCGCCAACGCACGCTGCGGCCGTCGCTGCCCAGGTAGCCACCCAGGTCACGAAAGTTGCTGGCACCGGCCAGTGGCAGGGCGCGGTCGGGATGGCGGGGCATGTCCAGATCTCCAGATTCGTACTCGGCAAAACAAACCATTGTCGGCCATCAGGTGACAGGGGTGTGGCGGCGCCCGCGTCGCGCGCTCGTCCTACAGGGGCGGCGCAGGGCGCTTCGCACAATCGGCCGAGGCGCGCCGCGTGCCGGTGGACGCTGGTGCAACCCGCCAGCCGCCACGCACTCCACCCACCCTACCCTGCCCACCGTGCCCGATCAGCCCCGCACCCCGCCCCCGCCGGTCGCCCCCCTCGTCGACCCCAAAGACCCCGTCGCATTGGCCGCCCCCACGGCAGCGGCCGCCGCCGCCAGCCGCCCGCCATTGATGTACGGCCTGGTCAGTGGCGCCGTGGTGGTCGCCGCGCTGTACTTCGGGCGCGACATGCTGATGCCACTCGCGCTGGCGGCTCTGCTCGGCTTCGTGCTGGACCCGATGGTGTCCTGGCTCAAGCGGCGCGGGTTGCCGCGCGCTGTCGCGGTGGTGGTGGTGGTCACCACAGCCGTCGCGCTGCTGGCGGGCGCTGGCTGGTTCATCTACGGCCAGATGCGGCAGTTGGCCAACGACCTGCCCGCGTACGAAAACAACATCAACCAGAAGGTGCGCACGATCGGCAAGACGCTGCGCCAACCCGGCATGTTCGACCGCTACTCGCGCATTGCCGACCGGTTTGAGCGCGAGATCGAAACGCCCGCCGCCAAGCCTGCCACGCCCGCCGCGCGGGCCACCGCGCCCACGCAGGTGGAAATCGTCGGCCAGTCCGAATCCACGTCCAAGCGCATGCTGGCGCTGCTGGACAAAGTCGCCACGCCGCTGACGATGGCCGGCATCGTCTTCGTCTTCGTCGTGCTGATCCTGCTGGACAAAGGCGATTTGCGCGATCGCGCCGTGCGCCTGCTGGGCGCTGACCTGCACCGAACCACCGACGCGCTGGGCGACGCCGCCCGCCGCGTCAGCAAATACCTGTCGATGCAGCTGATGGTCAACGCCACCTACGGCATCCCGCTGGCGATCGGCCTCCTGTTCATCGGCATTCCGGGGGCGCTGGTGTGGGGCCTGCTGGCGGCCGTGCTGCGCTTTGTGCCGTACGTGGGGCCGATGATCGCGTCGATCTTCCCGCTGGCGCTGGCCTTCGCGGTCGATCCCGGCTGGAGCCTGGTGCTGTGGACACTGGCGCTGATCGTCACGCTGGAGGTCATCAGCAACAACATCATCGAGCCCTGGCTGTACGGCACCAGCACCGGCATGTCGACCTTGTCGCTGATCCTGGCGGCGATGTTCTGGACGGCGCTGTGGGGGCCGATCGGCCTGATCCTGTCCACGCCCATCACCGTGGTACTGCTGGTGCTGGGCCACCACCTGCCGCAGCTGCAGTTCCTGGAGGTGCTGCTGGGCAGCGAGCGCGCGCTGGACGAACCCACGCGCTTGCACCAGCGCCTGCTGGCCGGCGACGTGGAAGAAGCGTCCGACTTGGCCATTGAGCTGGCCGACGAGAGTTCGCCCCTGGCCTTCTACGACACGGTTGGCCTGGGTGCACTGCGCCTGGCGTCCAGCGCGCACGGCACTGTGGCCACAGCCGAGCACCGCATGCGCGTGTTGTCGGGCATGGAAAGCGTGATCGAGGAGCTGCGCGAGCAATATCCGCCTCCGCCGGAGCTGCCGATCCGCGTGGCCTGTTTTGGCGGCCGTTGGGCGGTCGATGTGCTGGCCGCCGACATGACGGCCCACGTGCTGGCGCTGTCCGGCGTGGGCGCCAAGGTGGTGCGCGTGGGCACCATGTCGACCGAGTATTTTTCCGAGCTGGACCTGAGCGGCGTCGAAGTGGTCTGCCTAAGCTATTTCTCGCCCGACCCGACCACGCTGGCGAAGTTCTTTGTGCGCCGGCTCAAGCGCCGCTGGCCCGAGGTGTCCGTCATTCTGGCGGCCTGGAACACCCCACCCGATGGCCCCACCGCCTACCCCATCGACGAGATCGGCGCCGACGTGCTGGTCACCTCGCTCGACGAATTGGTGGCGCAGGCGCGCAGCCGCCTGTCGGCCACCGACGCACTGCCCTTTGCTGCGGCCGACTGCCGGACAACGAAGACCAGCGCTTGGACGCGCTGCAGTCCAGCGGCCTGCTGGCCCCGGCCTTGCGCGGCACCTTCGACAAAGTGGCCAAGCGCGTAGCAGACGCGTTCGACTGCCCCATGGCCGAACTGCTGCTGGTCACCCGCGAGGCCGAGTTGCTGCACGGCAGCGCCACCACCGTCGGCTGCGATGGCGATGAGGAGCCCGAACACGCGGCCGAGCGCAGCCTGTCGATGGCCGCACACGTGGTCGCGTCCGGCGAGCCCCTGATCGTGCCCGACGTGCTGCGCGACGCTCGCTTTGCGACGCACCCGGGCCTGAACGAGCGCGGTATTCGCTTCTTCGCCGCCGCGCCCTTGCTCGACGACGCGGGCCGCGCGCTGGGCGCGCTGTGCGTGATGGACACCGAGCCGCGCAGCCTGAACCACCGCGACATCATGTTGCTGGAAAACCTGGCGGCCGACGTGGTGACCACCGCGCAGATGGAGCGCGACGAACGCGAACACGCGCCGGTAGCCGCCTCACCCACCCAGACACCCGCAACGCCAGGCGGCCCGGCCGAAGCCGCCCCCGCCTGAAGGCGGGGCGCCCTCAGGCGGCCACGTCCTCGGTATCGACCTCGCGCCGCGCCTGCTCGGCGTAGCGGTGGCCGCTGACGGTGGCGGTGTTGATCAGTTCGCCGGCGCGGCGCAGCACCTCCTCGGACAGGCCCAGCGTGGCGGCGCCCAGGTCGTCGTGCAGGTGGGCGACCGAGCGGGTGCCCGGAATGGCCACGATGTCCTGCCCCTGGTGCAACACCCACGCCAGCGCCAGCTGCGCCGGCGTGCAACCCGCTTCGGCCGCCAGGGCCTTGTAGCGCTGCTGCAGCGGCTGGTTGCGCGCGAAGTGCTCGGCCGAAAAACGCGGCATGGGGCGGCGAATGTCCTTTTCCGGCAGCGCCTCGACCGCGGCCCAGTCTGGCAGGGCGCCGGCCAGGTAGCCGCGCCCCAGCGGGCTGAAGGCGACAAAGGCCACGCCCAGGTCGCGGCAAGCCTGCAGCACCGCCAGCTCGGGGTTGCGTGTCCACAGCGAATACTCGGTCTGCAGCGCGGTAATGGGGTGTTCGGCATGCGCGCGACGCAGCGTATCGGCCGACACTTCCGACAGCCCGATCGTGCGGATCTTGCCGGCGCGCACCAGATCGGCCAGGGCGCCCACGCTCTCTTCGATGGGCACGCTCTTGTCCCAGCGGTGCAGGTAGTACAGGTCGATCACCTCGGTCTTCAGGCGCCGCAGCGAACCTTCGCAGGTCGCGCGGATGTTGGCCGGCGTGCCGTCGATCACCCGTCCGGGCGCCACCGTGCCGTCACCCGCTTCACGCGTCAGCCCGCACTTGCTGGCCAGCATGAAGCGCTGGCGGTGCGGGCTCAGCACCCGGCCCACCAGCGTTTCGTTGGCGCCAAAGCCGTAGAGCGCCGCGGTGTCGAAGTGGGTGACGCCGCTGTCCAGCGCCGTCAGCAGCAAGCGCTCCGCGTCTTGCGCGCTGGGCGTGGTGCCGTAGGCGTGGCTGAGGTTCATGCAGCCCAGCGAAATGGGGCCGACTTCAAAGGGGCCGATGTGTCGTGCAGTCATCGTGGGAGCTTAAGTCAAGCCGCCGTGGCGTGCGCGACAAGGCACCAAAGACCGACGGGACGACGGGTAAGCGCGCCGCGCGCGCTAAGGGCCCAGACAGAAATCCACATCGTGCTCACCCGCGCGCGAGGCCGACGCGATGATCTCGCGCCAACTCTTGCCCGCACGCCGCAGATCGTCTGCGCTGGGTCCCACGGCGTTGCCGTAGCGCGCCAGCGTCTTGGCGGCGATGCGGGCCACCACCGCTGGCGGCGTCGCCTCGCGGTAGCGCAGCTTGAGTGCGTTGCGCGCGTCCACCAGCCAGCGTGCGACGTCTTCTTCCGCCGCGCCGGCGGCCAGCCGCGCCACAGCGGCTTGCGCCAACTGGGCGACGTCGGCTTCGTAGCGGGCGCGAAGGTCGGGGCCGTTCATGGTCGATCAGGCATTGTGCTGCGCGTTGCCCCGGCCACCCCGCGAACCCGACAGCACTGGGCGCGTGGCCAAAGCGCACACCATCAGGCCGCGGCGGCGTTCGGCCGCGACCCCGCCTACTCCGTGGTGCCGCGCTGGGTGTTCGACGCCGCTGGGTTGTTTTCCCGCCCCGCGCGCGAGATCCGCGAGCTGCTGCCGTGCTATGCGCAGGACAAGCTGTTCGATTCGACGCGCTTCCAGCAGCGCTTTCCCGACTTCGCCGTGACGCGCTGCACGCAAGGCCTGCAGGCGATTCACGAAGGGGTTCAGGAGTGTCCGTCCACAGCGGATTGACGCTATTGTTTTTCTAGCTGGTCGCGCAGGTGGTTGTAGGGCCAGAGGCCAATTTTTCTTGAATCTTCTTGCTGAAGCCGCCCCACGCGCACCGGCGCCGACCTACGCAGCGCGCGCCGCCTACGCCGCCTGCAAGCGCGCCCGGTAGCTGGCTGGGGTTTCACCAAAGCTGCGGCGGAACAGCCCGATGTAGGCGCTGACGCTGGCGTAGCCCAGGTCCAGCGCGATGGCCGTCACGCTGCGGCCTTCGGCCAGCCATTCGAGCGAACGCAGCAAGCGCAGGCGCTGGCGCCAGGTGCTGAAGTTGAAGCCGGTTTCGGTCACGAAGCGGCGGCTGAGCGTGCGCGTGCTGACCGCGCCCAGCGCCGCCCAGGCGTCGATATCGCGCGCGTCGGCCGGGTCGGCGATCAGCGCGCGGGCGATGCGCAACAGGCGCGCGTCCTGTGGCAGCGGCAGGCCGAACGCCTCCACCGGCAGGCCGCGGATTTCGTCCAGCACCACGGCGCACAGGTGCTGGTACGCCGCGCCGGGGCCCGCCATGGCTTCGGCGGTCTGACTGGCCAGGCGCAGCACGGCTTCGCGCAGCAGCGCCGACACGCGCAGCGTGCACGGCCGCGCGGGCAGGTCGGCGCACGCGGCTTCGGCGACGTAGGCGCTCCAGCCGTGGTACGGGCCGAAAGACCGCCCCGCATGCGTGTGGTGCGGCGGCAGCCAGACCGCGTGGATGGCCGGCACGATCCACACGCCGTCGTCCACTTCGACCGAGATCAGCCCTTTGATCGAGCCGAACAGCTGTCCGCGCGCGTGCCGGTGCGGCTCGGACGACAGCTCCTGGTCCAGCACGCGCGTGGCGGCGATCACGCTCGGGCCATCGGCCGAATCCATGAAGGCGCCCAGCACGTGCATCAGATCGGACATGGCGGATTTGAGTGATTGGATGGCAGAAAAATTCTACAGCCGCCACAACCCAACGGCCTACGCTTGGCGCATCGCACTTCAAAGCCTCTGTACGCCATGTCCCCATCATCTTCAAACACCACGCCCGACATCCCGGCCGACACCTCGGTCAACCTCGACGCGCTGTACGCCCCGCCGACCGCGCGCATCGTCCAAGGCGTGCTGCCCCGGCTGGCCGACTTCCACCGCGCCTACCTGGCGCAGGCCACCTTCTTCTGCCTGGCGACGGGCAACGCCGACGGGTTGGACGCGTCGCCGCGCGGCGGCCCGCCCGGCTTCGTCCACGTGCTGGACGCGCAAACCCTGGCCTTTGCCGACTGGCCCGGCAACAACCGCATCGCCTCGCTGCGCAACCTGCAGGCCGACAGCCGCATGGCGATGCTGTTCCTGTTCCCCGGGCTGGACACCTTCATGCGCGTCAATGGCCATGGCCGCGTGTCGACCGACGCCGAGCTGCTGCACGATCTGCGCGAAGGCGACAAGCGGCCCAAGACCGCGACCGTGGTGCGCATCGACGAGGTGCTGTACCACTGCGGCCGCGCTATCCACCGCGCCGGCCTTTGGCGCAGCGAAAACCACCTGGCGCCGGGCGCCGTGCCCTCCATCGGCAGCATTCTGGCCGCGACGGCGCAGCAGCGTAGCGAAGCCGCGTACACGCCCGACGACGTGGCACAGGCCAATGCACGCTACGCCGAAGGCATGCGCAGCAATCTGTACTGACGGGCGCAACGTGCCGCCCGTTTGCTATCTTTACAGAAGCTGCTCGCACAATCTGCTGTAGGGCCAGCGGCCGATTCGGCATAAAAAAGGCGCGCAACCCATCGGCCTGCGCGCCTCGCTTGTCGCCCCCGCACGGGACCCGCATCAAGCGGCGTTCAGCTGCTTTTCCAGCTTTTCCAGCACCTGGTAGCAGGGCAGGACCTGGGCCACGCTGGCGTTGGGCTCGCGGCCTTCGCGGATGGCGGCGAAGAACTCGCGGTCTTGCAGCTCGATGCCGTTCATCGACACGTCGACCTGGCTCACGTCGATCTGCTCGTCCTTGCCGGTAAACAGGTCGTCGTAGCGCGCCAGGTAGGTGCCGGTGTCGCCGATGTAGCGGAAGAAGGTGCCCAGCGGCCCGTCGTTGTTGAAGCTCAGGCTGAGCGTGCAGATCGCGCCGTTGGCCGCCTTCAGCTGGATGCTCATGTCCATCGCAATGCCCAGGTCCTTGTGGATCGGGCCCTGGATGGCGTTGGCCTGCACGATCGGGCTGCCGGCCTGGTAGGCGAACAGGTCCACCGTGTGCGCGGCGTGGTGCCACAGCAGGTGGTCGGTCCAGCTGCGCGCCTGGCCCAACGCGTTCATGTTGGTGCGGCGGAAGAAGTAGGTCTGCACGTCCATCTGCTGGATGTGGAACTCGCCCGCGGCGATCTTGTGGTGCACCCACTGGTGGCTGGGGTTGAAGCGGCGCGTATGGCCGCACATGGCGACCAGGCCGGTCTGCTTGGCCAGGTCGACCACGGCTTGCGCGTCTTTCAGCGAATCGGCCAGCGGGATCTCGACCTGCACATGCTTCCCGGCCTTCAGCGCCTGGAGGCTTTGCGCGGCGTGCATCTGCGTGGGCGTGCACAGGATGACGGCGTCCACTTCGGGCAGCGCCAGGCTGTCGGCCAGGTCGGTCGTGACATGCGGGATGCCGTACTTGGTGGCCACTTCCTGGGTCTTGTCCAGCTCGCGCCCGACCACCGACACCACTTCGACGCCGTCGATGTTTTGGATGCCGTCCAGGTGCTTGATGCCAAAGGCGCCGGCGCCGGCCAGCGCGACCTTGATGGGTTTGCTCATGGTATTGACTGCTCCTGTTTGAGTAGCTGTCTGCGCAGATTCAGCGCAGACTACAGCGTGTTTTCAAGGATAAGGTGACCGACGGCGGTGTTCGACGCCGGTACGTGGAAGAAGCGGTGCACCAGCTTGGGCGCCTTGCCGCCGGCCACGTCGGCCATGGCGCCGCGGGCGATCAGCCACATCACCAACTCTATGCCCTCGCTGCCCGCTTCGCGCACGTATTCGATGTGCGGCACCTTGGCCAGCTCGGCCGGCTCGGCGATCAGGCGGTCCAGGAAGCGGTTGTCCCAGTCCTTGTTGATCAGGCCGGCGCGCGGGCCCTGCAGCTGGTGGCTCATGCCGCCCGTGCCCCAGATCTGCACGTTCAGCGGCTGGTCGTAGCTTTCAATGGCGCGGCGGATCGCCTGCCCCAGCGCGAAGCAGCGCTGGCCCGAGGGCACCGGGTACTGCACCACGTTGACGTGGAAGGGGATGACCTGCACCGGCCACTCGGCGGGGCTGCCGAACATCAGGTTCATCGGCACCGTCAGGCCGTGGTCGACCTTCAGGTCGTTGACGATGGTCAGGTCAAAGTCCTGCTGGATGACCGCCTGCGCGATGTGGCTGGCCAGCTCCGGGTGGCCGATGACCTTGGGCACCGGGCGCGGGCCGTAGCCTTCATCGGCCGGCTCAAACTCGGCGGCCGTGCCGATGGCAAAGGTGGGGATCACGCCCAGGTCGAAGCTGGTGGCGTGGTCGTTGTAGACCAGGAAGACGACATCCGGGCGGTGGTCTTTCATCCACTGTTTGGTCGGCTCGAAGCCTTTGAACAGCGGCTGCCAGTACGGCTCTTCGGTCTTGCCCAGGTCGATCGCCGCACCGATCGCCGGCACGTGCGACGAGTACACCGAGGCGCTGATGCGCGCATGGTCTTTTGCTGCAATTTTAGGAGCTGCTTGCACAGCTTCCACCTGGGCTGCAAGCGCATCTTGCGCCTGCTCTTCCTGCCAGGCCTTCCACGCAGCGGTCTGGCTGGCGGGGCCCTGGGCGTCACCGCCCTCGCCCACCACGCGGTTGCCTTCGGCGCTGCGGCCGCCGCCGATCATCATGTCGCGGTAAGCCTGCTCGCTCATGCCGGTCATGCTGCCGGCCATCTGCTGGAAGGACAGACCGTCCGTCGCACCCAGCTTGGCCAGGAAGTAGATGTTGCCGCCGGTGCGCATGGCCCAGTTCAGGTCGCGCGCGCGCACGGCGGCTTTCTGCTCTTCGGTCATCGGCCATTCGGCCAGGTAAGCGTCTTCGTCGGCCTTGAAGCGCGCGCGGTTCTCGGCCTTCATCAGGCTCATGCAGAACTGGTTGAGCCAGTAGCCTTTGCGCGATTGGTCGGCGTCAAAAATGGTCGTGCCGGGCACGTCCAGATAGGGTTTGTCGAGTGCCATCAGATGGTCTCCATTAAATGGGGCAATTCGCCGCCGGGCCGCCCCAAGGCGAATTGGGCCCCCATGGGGGGCAGCGACCCGCGAAGCGGCGGAGCGTGGGGGTCATTTTTCTTCAGGCCAGTACAGGCGCATGGGGTTATCGACCAGCAGCTTGCGCTGCAACTCCGGCGTGGTCGCAATGTGCGGGATAAAGTCCACCAGCAGGCCGTCGTCCGGCATGTGGTCCTTCAGGTTGGGGTGCGGCCAGTCGGTGCCCCACAGCACGCGGTCGGGGAAAGTCTCGACGATGCGGCGTGCAAACGGCACCACGTCGCGGTAGGCGTTCTGCTCGCCATCCAGCGCCTTGGGGCCGGTGACGGACAGGCGCTCGGGGCAGCTGACCTTGCTCCAGACGTTCGGGTGTTCACGCATGAACTTGACGAACAGCTCGAACTCCGGGCCGTCCACCGGCTGCGTGACGTCGGGGCGGCCCATGTGGTCGACCACGATGGTGGTCGGCAGCGCGGTGAAGAAGTCCCACAGCTCGGGCAGGTCCACCGCTTCAAAGTAGATGACGACGTGCCAGCCCAGCGTGGCGATGCGCTCGGCGATCTCCAGCAGCTCCTCGCGCGGGGTGAAGTCGACCAGGCGCTTGACGAAGTTGAAGCGCACGCCGCGCACGCCGGCGTCGTGCAGGGCTTGCAGCTCGCTGTCGGTGACGGTGCGTTTGACGGTGGCGACGCCACGCGCGCGGCCAGCGCTGGACAGGCAGGCATCGACCATGGCGCGGTTGTCGGCGCCGTGGCAGGTGGCCTGCACGATCACGTTGCGGGCAAAGCCCAGGTGGTCGCGCAGGGCGAACAGCTGCGCCTTGCTGGCGTCGCAGGGCGTGTACTTGCGCTCGGGCGCGTAGGGGAATTCGGCGCCGGGGCCGAAGACGTGGCAATGCGCGTCCACGCTGCCGGGCGGCAGTTGGAATTTGGGCTTGCTCGGGCCTTCGTACCAGTCGAGCCAGCCGGCGGTCTTGGTGAAATCGCCCGTGGTGGGTTTGCTCATGGCGCGGCTCCTTGTTCAGTCGATGTACTTCAGCCCGGCTTTGGCCAGACCTTCACGCATCTTGTAGTAGTCCAGGCCCAGCGTGCCGGACGCGAATTCGGCGCGCTTGGCGCCTTCGTTGGCCTCGCGCGCGGCGGCGGCTTCCAGCGTCTTGGCGGCCAGCGCGCGCGGCACGCAGACCACGCCGTCGTCGTCGGCCACGATGACGTCGCCTGGGTGCACGATCTGCCCGGCGCAGACCACCGGGATGTTGACCGAGCCCAGCGTCGCCTTGATCGTGCCCTTGGCGCTGATGGCCTTGCTCCATACCGGGAAGTGGATCTCGTCGGCCAGCATGCGCACGTCGCGCACACCCGCGTCGATGACCAGCCCGCGCGCGCCGCGCGCCTTGAAGCTGGTGGCCAGCAGGTCGCCAAAGTAGCCGTCGGTGCAGTCGGCGGTGACACCGGCCACAACGATGTCGCCGGGGCGGATCTGCTCGGCCACGACGTGCATCATCCAGTTGTCACCCGGCTGCAGGAGCACGGTGACGGCGGTGCCGCTGACTTTTTGGCCCGATTGGATCGGCCGCATGTAGGGTTTGAGCAAGCCGACGCGGCCCATGGCTTCGTGCACGGTGGCGCTGCCAAATTCGGCCAGCGCGTCGGCGGTCTTCGCGTCGGTGCGCTCGATGTTGCGGTAAACGACACCCAGTTCGTACATGTTCTAGTCTCCAATATGCTTCAAAAACAGGAGCTGGCCGCGCAGGTGGTTGTAGGGCTGCAGGCCAATTTCATTTGAAGTTCAGGCCTAAGCCCCATCCCCAGCCTGCGCAATGCGCTTACAGGCCCTTGGCCTTCAGCGCCGCGTCCAGGCGCGGGTAGACGCGGCGCGCGTTGCCTTCGTAAACCTTGTAGCGCGCTTCGTCGCTCAGGTTCGCCGTGGCCTGCACGTAGCGCTTGGTGTCGTCGTAGTAGTGGCCGGTTTCCGGGTCGATGCCGCGCACGGCGCCGATCATCTCGCTGGCAAACAAGATGTTGTCGACCGGGATCACCTTGGTCAGCAGGTCGATGCCCGGCTGGTGGTAGACGCAGGTGTCAAAGAAGATGTTGTGCAGCAGGTGGTCTTGCAGCAAGGGCTTTTTCATCTCCTGCGCCAGGCCACGGAAACGGCCCCAGTGGTAGGGCACCGCGCCGCCGCCGTGCGGGATGACGAACTTCAGCGTCGGAAAGTCCTTGAACAAGTCGCCCTGCAGGCACTGCATGAAGGCCGTGGTGTCGGCGTTCAGGTAGTGCGCGCCGGTGGTGTGGAAGCAGGCGTTGCAGCTGGTGCTGACGTGGACCATGGCGGGGATGTCGTACTCCACCATCTTCTCGTAGATGGGGTACCAGATGCGGTCGGTGAGCGGCGGGCTGGTCCAGTGGCCGCCGGACGGATCGGGGTTGAGGTTGATGCCCACGTTGCCGTACTGCTCAACGCACTTCACGAGTTCGGGGATGCAGGTGGCCGGATCGACGCCGGGGCTCTGCGGCAGCATCGCCGCCGGCACGAAATGGTCGGGGAACAGCTGGCTGACGCGGTAGCACAGCTCGTTGCAGATCGCGGCCCAGGTGCTGCTGACGTTGAAGTCGCCGATGTGGTGCGCCATGAAGCTGGCGCGCGGGCTGAAGATGGTCAGGTCCGAGCCGCGCTCCTTCATCAGCTTGAGCTGGTTGGTCTCGATCGATTCGCGCAGCTCGTCGTCGCTGATCTTCAGGTCGGCGACTTTCGGCATGGCGGCCGGGTCCTTGATGCCGGCGATCTGCTGGTTGCGCCAGTTTTCCAGCGCCTTGGGCGCAGTGGTGTAGTGGCCGTGGCAATCGATGATCATCGTGTCTCCTACAGGATGCTGGGGTAAGAAGGGGGCGGTGGCGCGCACCGCGCGCGCGTCAGTGGGTGCCGGAGGCTTCCACGAAGACCGGCTTGCCCAGGTCGGGCGCGCAGCGGTCCTTGATCAGCAACGCCGCCGCCGCGATCAGGCCCGGCACACCCACGAGGATAAAGACCTCGGGCAGCGGCAGGTGGCGGCGCGCCAGTTCGGCCACCAGAAAAGACCCGGCGATGCCGCCAAAGCGGCCGATGCCGAGCGTCCAGGCCACGCCGGTGGCGCGCCCGGCCGTTGGGTAGTAAGCGGCCGCCAGCGCCTGCATGGACGACTGTGCCGCGTTCATCAGCAGGCCGGCAAAGAACACCGCCGCGGCCAGCACCAGCGGGGGCGAGCCGACCACCTGGCCGATCAGGCCCACGGCCAGGCAGGTCAGGAAGTAGCCGGCGGCAATGATGCGGTTGGCGTTGAAGCGGTCCATCAAATAACCGAAGAAGATCGCGCCGATGCCGCCCAGCTGGAACAGCGCGGCGATCACGGCGGCCTGCGACGACTCAATGCCCGCTTCCTTGAACAGCACCGGCATCCAGTTGACCAGGCCGTAGACGATGACCAGGCCCATGAAGTAGGCCAGCCACAGCATGACGGTGCCAACGATGTAGCGGCGCGACAGGATCAGCGCCAGGCCGGTCTTGCCCTGCTCGGGGCTGGCCAGCGCGCCCTTGACCTCGCCCATGACGAAGGTCTTGGCGCGCGCGGCGTCGGCCGAGATGCGGGTCAGCACCTTGCGGATGCGCTCCACCGGCGCGCCCCGCACGACCATGAAGCGCACCGATTCGGGCATGACGAAGAGCATCACCACCACCAGCAAAAGCGGCACCACGCCGCCCAAAATCAGCAGGCTGCGCCAGCCGTAGTGCGGGATCAGCCACGCGGCGAAGAAGCCCCCGAAGGCCGAGCCGATCGGGAAGCCGCAGAACATGCTGTTGGTGATGAACGAGCGCTTGTTGTCGGGGCAGTACTCGTTCATCAGCGTGACGGCGTTGGGCATGGCCGCGCCCAGGCCCAAGCCGGTGATGAAGCGGAAGATTTCCAGCTCGGTCAGGTTGGTCGCCGTGGCGGAGATCAGCGACGCGCCGCCCATCACCACCACCGAGCCTATCAGCAGCCATTTGCGCCCGAAGCGGTCGGCCAGCGGGCCGGCGCCCAGGGCGCCAAAGGCCAGGCCGAACAGCGCGGCGCTCAGCACCGGCGCCAGCGCGGGTTTGTCGATGCCCCATTCGCTGATCAGCGACGGTGCGATGAAGCCGATGGCGGCGGTGTCAAACCCGTCCATCAGCACGATCAGAAAGCTGAGCGCGAAGATGCCCCACTGGTAGGGCGAAAAACGGTGCTCGTTGAGGAATTGCTGGACGTCCACAACGTCGCTGGCGGGCTGGGCGGGTGCGCTCAAGGCTTTGTCTCCGATAAGGGTTCTGGCCGCCGCAGCGGTGTGCAGGGCGCACATTCCCTCCCGCTGGGGGCGTCTGCGGCGTACGCCCCCGTTTTTGTTCTGTGTCTTGTCCGATTGTCCCGACCGTGCCCGCGTCTGCCAGTCCCTGGACCCACTAGCAGCTATATCATTCAGGCATAGCCCATATTCAGATATTCAAAACATGGACTTACGGCAGCTGGAGTACTTCGTGCGCGTGGCCGAGCTGGGCAGCTTCACCCGCGCCGCCGCCGCGCTGGGCGTGGCGCAGCCGGCCCTGAGCCGCCAGATCCGCCTGCTGGAAGTGGAGTTGCGCCAGAACCTGCTGACGCGCCACGGCCGCGGCGCCCAGCCGACCGAGGCCGGCCTGCTGCTGCTGGAACATGGGCGCGGCATCCTGCACCAGGTGGCCCACACGCGCGACGAGCTGGCGCGCCTGCGCGGCGGCCTGTCCGGGCGCGTCAGCCTGGGCCTGCCGCCCAGCGTGGCGCGCGTGCTGGCCGTGCCGTTGATGCAGGCCTTTCGCACTGAATGGCCGCAGGCGCGCCTGGCGATCAGCGAAGGCCTGTCCACCGGCATGCTGGAAAGCCTGGTCAGCGGCCGGCTGGACGTGGCGGTGCTGTACAACGCCACGCCCCTGGCCGAGGTCGAAATCGCCCCGCTGGCCCGCGAAGAGCTGCTGTTGGTCGAGCGCGCCGGGGCGGCCACGACCACAGCATCCGCGGCGACGCCCGCGCCGGACCCCACCCCAGCCAGCGCGACACTGGACGAGCTGAGCCGCCTGCCGCTGGTCATCCCCAGCCGGCCGAACGCGATCCGCATGCACGTGGAAGCCACGCTGGCCAGCGCCGGCCTGGCGCCCGACGTGGCCATGGAAGTCGACGGCGTGCCCGCCATCCTGGACCTGGTGGCGGGCGGCGGCGGCTGCGCCGTGCTGTCGCGCCACGCCGTGGACAGCGCGCCACACCCCGAGGCCTTCACGCTGCGGCGCATCCAGACGGCGCGCGCGCCTGCGCTGCTGATCCCGCTGTACACCGCCATCAGCGCCCGCCGCCCGGCCACACGCACCCAGCGCGCCCTGCTGGCCCTGGTGCAGGCGCAGGCGGGTGAACGCATCGGGCGGGCGTGAAAATACTATTGTTTTGGTAGCTGCCCGCGCAGATGGTTGTAGGGCCAGAGGCCTATTTTTCTCAAAATCACCCCTGAATGGCCTGTTACGGACCACGGCCGGTTGCGGCCAAGCCCTCGCGTGTCGCCCTCGGATACAGCCATCCGAAAAGGCCAGCCCCGGCCGCCACGCCCGCGCCTTGGGTAAGCCAAGCCCAACCACCGTTTGGCACCACGCAGCCAGCCCAGCCACAACCGGTGCCGCCGTGGGCACTTTCTCCCTATCGCCATCATTGGTGTTGACAATGAGAATGACTCGCATTTAAGATAGCGTCATTGCGATTCACCCTCCCCAGGGCCAGAGCTTCCGACCATGATTGTCTGTGTCTGCAACCGCGTCTCTGACCGCGAAATCACCCGCCAGGCGCACGCCGGGATGAGCTTCGACGACATCCAGCTGGAGCTGGGTGTGGCGACCTGCTGCGGCCGCTGCGAAGGGTGCGCACGCGAATTGGTGGAACAGTGCAGTGCCAGCCGCCCCGTGGCCGCCCTGCATCTGCAAACGCCGGTAGCGCCCGGCGCGCCTGCGGGGGTCTGACCACCATGGACGCCACCGCCTGGTGGGCCGCCTGCGTGGCCCTCGCGCTGGTGTCCGCCGCCACCTGGTGGGTGCTCCGGCGCTGACCGCCCAGCGCGCCTTCATCTCACCTGCTGAATTTCACTGCCTGCCTCCTGATGCGGGCCGGATTCCCGTCTCCCTGCCAACATGTCCGCCACCGCCCCCGCCCCGACCGTGCCCCGCATCAGCCGCAACGCCGCCATTGTGGGCAGCGTCGTGCTGGCGCACGGCGTCGGCCTCTGGGCCTTGAACAATGGCTTGCTGCAACGCGCCATTGACGTGGTGGTGCCGGCCGAGATCCTGGCCGAGATGGTGGCACCCCCACCGCCCCCCGCCGCGCCACCCGCGCCCGTGCCGGAGCCCGTCACCCAACCGCCGCCGCCCACCCCCGTCAAGCCGCGGGTCGCACCCGCCCCGGCCCCCCGGCCCAAGCCAGCCCCGCGC
>JAEZWW010000004.1 GCA_023442945.1 Pseudomonadota bacterium
GGCGCGGCCTTGGCGGCCGGCGCGGCGGCGGCGGCGGGCGCAGCGCCCGCTGCAGGAGCGGCGGCCGCTTGGGTGGCTTTCTTGTCGACACCGCCGTGGCCGCTGCACGCGCCGCGCATCGACGCGCCTTCAAACGCCGTGCCGTCCTTGCAGGTGGCGTGGACCGTGGCGGTCGGTGCCGGGGCCGCCGGTGCGGCAGCGCCTTGCGCCCAGGCGGCGCCCGAACAAACAAAAGCCGTGGCCAGGAAGAGAGGAGCGAATTTCATCGGATGACAACTTGATTCGTCAGCATGGATACACATGCATGGCCCCACAACGCCAGTCACCCAGGCGCCGACGACGCGGCGGCTGAAGGCGGGCTTAACGCCCTGCGGTCTGGCCGACCGGCACCGCTGCGGCTACAGGGCAGCTGCGGGACGGCGATACGCGCAGCGAATCGTCCGTCTGCATTGTTTTGAATCGTTTGGGCCGGCAGCCCCAGCGCAAGCTGCGCGACCAGCTATGACATTGAGAGCAAAATGCCACCCCGATGTCCACCTTGGACCGCGCCATTGACCGCCAGCGAGCGGTTTGGTCGGTTTCGCAAGCTGCGATCAGCGCGCGCGAACCGCTGGCCGACGCCGGAGAGCAGCGCCCAGCGCCCAGCGCCCAATGGCGCGCAAACAGTCGAGGTGGTCCGGTCGAAATTCACCGATGCGGCGCAGGGCGCCCAAAATCGTGCTCTGACCCCGATTAGCTCATCACGCGCCTGGCCAGGGCCGCCAGGGGACGCTCCAGCCGCGCTTCCAGCCAATGCGGCAGCGCCATCGGCTTGAGCAGCATGCGCACGGCCTGATGGGCGGGCAGGCCGCGGCTGACCAGGGGGTACAGACGGGCGGTGATGTCTTCGATGCGCGCGGCGTCGTGCGGGAACAGCCGGCCTTTGTGCGCCCAGACGTGGCGCAGGGCGACGTCGGAGTCGGAATCGCGGATTTCCTGCAGGCGCCGCGCCAGCACCCGCGCCACGCGCCAGCGGGCCACGGGGCGCTCGGCCCGCAATTGCTTGAAGTAGGCCAGAAAGTGCTTGTAGTGGCTGACCTCGTCGGCGCGGATGTGGCCGAGCAGGGTTTGCAAGACCGGCTCGTCGCTCAAGCCCCGCAAAGTCTGGTAGTAGCTGGTGGTGCCGGTTTCGACCACGCAGCGCGCGGCCAACTCCAGCGTGCGGTCGTCTTCCAGCGCCTCGGTGGTGCACAGGGCGCCGTACTCGGCGATGAAGCTGTCGAATGCGGTCTGCCAGGGGAATGCGGGCCAGGCCGCCTGCACGTAGGCGGCGAAGGCGCGGCCGTGCTGGAGTTCTTCGTGCTCCCAGTGGTCGCGCAGCCAGTCGCCGATGGCGGGATGGCCGGCGTAGTGGTCGACCAGGTTGCGGGTGTACAGGTCCGACCCCGATTCGACGAAGGACGCGCTGATCAGCAGGTAGAACAGCGCTTCGTTGTCCGCGATGCGGGCGTGGTCGAGGCGGCTGAAATCGATGTCGTCCAGGCGCCAGCGCGGGCCGGCGGTGGGCGCGGGGGCGCCGTCGCGCGACACCGTTGGCTGCAGGTGGGCAGCGCGACCGGGCCGGGCGATCGGCCATTCTGGGGTGGGAAAGGGGTGCATGGCAGCCAATTGGACCGCTGGCGCGCCAGGAATCGGCGCAACCCGCTACAAAAAGTGTAACCGCGCACGGTGTCGGACCCGGGGCGGGCTGCGGGCGGGACGGCTGGCGCAGCCGCACGCGCTACACGCGGTCGCGCAAGCCCTTGACGCCTGCGCGTTCCGCGCAGTGGTCACAACAGAAGAAGCGCCCATCCGCCTCCAGCCCGTGGCCGAGGATGCGCACCTGGCAATGCGCACAGATCGGCGCCAGTTTCTGGGCCGCGCATTCGATGCTGTCGAAGGTGTAGGTCTGGCCGTTGGCCGTGACCTGGAAGGCCTTGTCGTACACGTTGCCGCAGGTGGCGCAGGCGGTGGTGTTGGCAGTGTTCATGGTGTGTTGGTCTCCTGGGCGCGCGGTGCGATGCGCTCGCGCTGCCTGTCACCTTAGGCAGGCAGCGCAGGCGCCCGGGTAGGACAACAGCGGCTCTGACCCAGCCCTTGCCTGTTGCGGGTATGGCCTGGCGTACCACAACGCCGCATCCTGCCCGCCGTGCCTGCAAAGCCGCGCAGAAAAAATACGAAAAAGATTTTCATTTTCAATACCGGGAGTGGTGTTTTTTGCGATAAATATTAATTCAACAGTATTAATATTTTTGTTACGCTGACGGCACTTGTCAGTTCTTGCTTGTCACTTCTTTCTCGCGAGGTGAGACCATGAGCCCAGACGTTGCAGACAGCCCCGCCGTGCAGACCTCCTGGCAACTGGGGTTGGTGGCGTTTTCGTACGTGATCGCCTTCGTGGGCTCGCTGAGCGCCCTGACGGCCGCGCGCCGCATCCGGGGCCCACACGGCTTCAGCCTGCTGAACACCCTGGCCGCAGGCACCGCGCTGGGGGGCATCGGCGTCTGGGCCATGCATTTCACCGGCATGGCGGCCCTGCGCATGAACATGGCGGTTGGCTACTCGATGGTGGAGACGCTGGTCTCCCTGGTGGCCGCCGTGGCCGCCGCGTCCGCGGCGATGGCGTTTGTCGCGCAGCGGCCCGACAGCGTGGTCCGCCTGCTGCTGGCCGGCCCCTTGCTGGGCATGGGCGTCGTGGTGATGCACTACCTGGGCATGTACGGCATGCGTTTCCCGGGCCAAGTGATCTGGTCCATGCCCGTGGTGGGCATTTCCGTCGTGATCGCCATCGTCGCGGCGACGGCGGCGCTGTGGCTCGCGCTCCGCACCGAGGGGTGGCCGCTGCGCATCGTCGCCGCGTTGGTCATGGGCGTGGCGGTGTGTGCGATGCACTACACCGGCATGGCGGCGGCAGCCTACGTGTGCACGTCGCCCGCGCAGCGCTTCGCCCCGCCCAAGGGCTGGGGCGTCATCGGTTCGACCACGCTGCCCGACATGACCGTGATCGTCGCCATCGGCCTGGCCGTGCTGATCCTGGTGGACCAGCGGTCCCAGGCGCTGATCGATCGCCGCGCGCGGGCGCGACGTACCGCCACCGTGCGAGAACCCTGAGCGCACGGCTACACGGCTGCACGGAGGGCGCCAAGGGGACCCGCGGCCGCCATAATCGGGCGCCATGAACCCCCTGCTCTCCCAGTTGCAGCCCTACCCGTTCGAGCGGCTGCGCAAGCTGTTCGCGGACGTCACACCCAACCCCGCCTTGCGCCCGATCAGCCTGGGCATTGGCGAGCCCAAGCACGCCACGCCGCAGTTCATCCAGGACGCGCTCGCGGGCGACCTGGCCACCGGCCTGTCGGGCTACCCGCCCACGGCCGGCACGCCCGCACTGCGCGCCGCCTGCGCCGACTGGCTGCAGCGCCGCTACGGGGTGACGGTGGACCCGGCCACGCAGGTGATCCCGGTGCTGGGCTCGCGCGAAGCGCTGTTTGCGCTGGCGCAGACGGTGGTCGACCCGACAAAAAGCGGCGCCACCGTGGTCTGCCCCAATCCGTTCTACCAAATCTATGAAGGCGCGGCCGTACTGGCCGGCGCCCAGCCGCACTACGTCGCCAGCGACCCGGCGCGCAACTTCGCGCCGCGCTGGGACCAGGTGCCCGAGGAAGTCTGGGCACGCACGCAGCTGGTGTACGTGTGCTCGCCCGGCAACCCCACCGGCGCGGTGATGCCGCTGGAAGAATGGAAGCTGCTGTTTGAATTGAGCGACCGCCACGGCTTCGTCATCGCCTCGGACGAGTGCTACAGCGAGATCTACTTCCGGGATGACGCGCCGCTGGGCGGCCTGGAAGCGGCCACGAAGCTGGGCCGCACCGACTTCAAGCGCCTGGTCATGCTGACCAGCCTGTCCAAGCGCAGCAACGTGCCGGGCATGCGCTCGGGCTTTGTCGCGGGCGACGCCGACATCATTCAGCCCTTCCTGCTGTACCGCACCTACCACGGCAGCGCGATGAGCCCGGCCGTGGCCACCGCCAGCATCGCCGCCTGGGGTGATGAGGCGCATGTCGAAGACAACCGGCGCCAGTACCGCGAGAAATTCGCCCGCGTCACGCCCTTGCTGGAGCACGTGATGGACGTGCGCCTGCCCGACGCGGCCTTCTACCTGTGGGCGGGGGTGCCGGAAGTGTGGAAAGGTTCCGATACCGACTTCGCCCGCGCCCTGCTCGCTCAATACAATGTGACGGTCTTGCCCGGCAGCTACCTGGCCCGCGAGGCCGGTGGCGTCAACCCCGGCCGGGGCCGCGTGCGCATGGCCCTGGTGGCCGACACCGCCGAATGCGTCGAAGCGGCCGAGCGCATCGTCCAGTTCATCCAATCCTCCAAGCCCTGAGCTTCTTATTCACATGACCCAGCAACTGCAGCAGATCATCGACAACGCGTGGGAAGACCGCGCCAACATTTCGCCCAAGGCCGCCCCGAAAGAAGTGGCCGACGCGGTCGAGCACGTCATCAGCGACTTGAACGCCGGCCGCGTGCGCGTGGCCACGCGCCAGGGCGTAGGCCAGTGGACGGTGCACCAGTGGATCAAGAAGGCCGTGCTGCTGTCCTTCCGCCTGAAGGACAACGAATTCATCCGCGCCGGCGACCTCGGCTTCTTCGACAAGGTGCAGACCAAGTTCGCCCATCTGGACGAGTCCGCCATGCGCGAATCCGGCGTGCGCGTGGTGCCGCCCGCCGTGGCGCGCCGCGGCAGCTTCATTGGCAAGGGCGCCGTGCTGATGCCCAGCTACGTGAACATCGGCGCCTACGTGGACGAAGGCACGATGGTCGACACCTGGGCCACCGTGGGCAGCTGCGCCCAGGTCGGCAAGAACGTGCACCTGTCGGGCGGCATTGGCCTGGGCGGCGTGCTGGAGCCCCTGCAAGCCAACCCGACCATCATTGAAGACAACTGCTTCATCGGTGCGCGCTCCGAAGTCGTCGAAGGCGTGATCGTCGAAGAAAACTCCGTGCTGGGCATGGGCGTGTACATCGGCCAGAGCACCCCGATCTTCAACCGCGAAACCGGCGAGATCAGCTACGGCCGCGTGCCCAGCGGTTCGGTCGTCGTCAGCGGCAACCTGCCCAAGAAGACCGCCGCCGGCCAGGACTACAGCATGTACGCCGCCATCATCGTCAAGACGGTGGACGCGCAAACGCGCTCCAAGACCAGCATCAACGACCTGCTGCGTCCCTGATCGATCCCGTCGCCCGCCCTGCACCCCTAAAAAAACGTTCGAGTCCGGAGGAACACCATGCCCGCAGCACCGCAATCCATGATGGAACGCATCCTGCATTTGATGGCCGAAAAGCAGGCCTCGGACGTTTACCTGTCGGCGCACGCGCCGGCGACGATCAAGATCAATGGCGAATGCCACCCCATCAACAGCCAGCTCTTGCCGCCCGACGCGGTGATGAACCTGCTGATGGACGTGGTGCCGCCCAACCGTATTGAAGAGCTGCGCGAGACGGGCGAGCTGAACATGGCCATCCCGATCCATGGCCTGGGCAACTTCCGTCTGTCGGCCATGCGCCAGCGCGGCACCTACGCCGCGGTGATCCGCTTCATCAGCCCCAACATCCCGGGACTGGACACGCTCAATCTGCCGCACATCCTCAAGCAGTTGGTGATGGAAAAGCGCGGCCTGATCCTGATGGTGGGCGCGACGGGCGCCGGCAAGTCGACCTCGCTGGCGGCCATGCTGGACCACCGCAACGGCCTGGTGCCGGGCCACATCCTGACGATTGAAGACCCGATCGAATACATCTTCACCAACAAGAAATCGCTGGTGAACCAGCGCGAAGTGGGCTCCGACACCGGCGCGCTGCAGATCGGCCTGAAAAACGCGCTGCGCCAGGCGCCCGACGTGATCCTGATCGGCGAGATCCGCGACCGCGAGACCATGTCCGCCGCCATCGCCTACGCCCAGTCGGGCCACCTGTGCCTGGCCACGCTGCACGCCAACAACAGCTACCAGGCGCTGAACCGGGTGCTGAGCTTCTACCCCGTCGAAGTGCGCCCCACCCTGCTGGGCGACCTGGCGGCGGCGCTGAAGTCCGTCGTGTCGCAGCGCCTGATCCGCACGCTGGACGGCGGCCGCACGCCGGCCGTCGAGGTGATGCTGAACACCAAGCTGGTGGCCGACCTGATCGAAAAGAGCGACTTCTCCGGCGTGAAGGAAGCAATGGACAACTCCATCGCCGAAGGCTCACAGACCTTCGAGCAGGATCTGGCGCGCCTGATCAACGACGGCATCATCGACCGCAAGGAAGGCCTGGCCAACGCCGATTCGCCGACCAACCTGATGTGGCGCCTGCAAAACGACACCACGCGCTACTCGGCCAACCAGCCGCAGAAAGACGACGAGGCGGTCAGCGACGAGCCGTCCTTCACCGAAATCACGCTGGACGTGCCCGCGCCGGGCAAGAGCGGCTTCCCGCGCACCGGCTTTGGCAACAGCGGCTTCAACAACTCGGGCTTCCAGGACTCCAAACTGGGCAGCTTCGCCGACTCGCGCATCGGCTGACCCCCGCATTGCCCATGGCCGCCCACCTGTCCGCGACCCGCGCCCTCGCCGAAGACCTGATCGCCCGCCCCTCCGTCACGCCGCAGGACGCGGGCTGCATCGACCTGCTGGCCGCGCGCCTGGCGCCGCTGGGCTTCGTCAATGAAATCATCGACAGCGGGCCGGACAACTTCCGCGTCCGTAATTTGTGGTCAAAAAGGCCTGCAGCCCTACAGCAACCTGCGCAGGCAGCTCCTAAAACCATAGTCTTCGCCGGCCACACCGACGTCGTGCCGACCGGCCCGCTGGAGCAATGGACCAGCGACCCCTTCATGCCGACCGAGCGCGACGGCAAGCTGTACGGCCGCGGCGCCAGCGACATGAAGACGTCCATCGCCGCCTTCGTCGTGGCGACCGAGCAGTTCCTGGCCGCGCACCCCCACGCACCGCTGAACATCGCGCTTCTGCTGACCAGCGACGAAGAAGGCCCGGCGCTGGACGGCACTGTCGTCGTCTGCGAAGCCTTGAAGGCGCGCGGCGAAGTGCTGGACTACTGCATCGTCGGCGAACCCACCAGCGTCGACCGCACCGGCGACATGATCAAGAACGGCCGCCGCGGCACGCTGTCCGGGCGCCTCACCGTCATGGGCATCCAGGGCCACATCGCCTACCCGCACCTGGCCAAGAACCCGATCCACACGCTGGCCCCGGCCCTGGCCGAATTGGTCAGCGTCGAATGGGACCGCGGCAACGCCTTCTTCCCGCCAACCAGCTGGCAGGTCAGCAACATCCACGGCGGCACCGGCGCCAGCAACATCATCCCCGGCCAGGTGGTGGTCGATTTCAACTTCCGCTTCTCCACCGAATCCTCGCCCGAATCGCTGCAAGACCGCGTGGAAGAAGTGCTGCAACGCCACGGCTTGGACTACGCCCTGAAATGGACGCTGGGCGGTCGCCCCTTCCTCACCCAGCCTGGTGATCTGGTCACCGCCGTGCAGGCCGCCATCCGCGCCGAAACTGGCCTGGAGACCGAGCTGTCCACCACCGGCGGCACCAGCGATGGCCGCTTCATCGCGCTGATCTGCCCGCAGGTGATTGAGCTCGGCCCGCCCAACGCCAGCATCCACAAGATCGACGAGCACATCGCCATCGCCGACATCGAGCCCCTGACCGCCATTTACCGCCGCGTGCTGGAAAACCTGGCGGCCCAGGGTCGCTGAACGCGCGGCGCCGGCAACCGGCGCGGCCTACGCCGCAAAACCGCCGTCGATCAACAGGCTCGCTCCCGTCACGAACGCCGCCGCCGGGCTGGCCAGGTAGGCGACCATGTCCGCGATCTCTGCCGGCCGCGCGTGCCGGGGCAGCGCCATCAGGCTGTGCTGAAAACCCGCGTGGTCGCCGTTGGCCGGGTTCATGTCCGTGTCCACCGGGCCGGGCTGCACGTTGTTGACAGTGATGCCGCGCGGCCCCAAGTCCCGCGCCAGGCCGCGCGTCAAACCGCTGATGGCGGCCTTGCTCATCGCGTACGCGGCAAAGCCCGGCGCCGGGGCGCGCTCGGCGTTGCAGCTGCCGATGTGGACGATGCGCCCGCCCTCGCCCATGTGGGCCGCAGCCGCCTGCGACGCGACAAACGCGGCGCGCACGTTCACCGCCAGCGTATCGTCGAGTTCCGTCAGCGTGAAGTCCTGCACCGGCTTCAGAATGAACACCCCGGCGTTGTGGACCAGAACGTCCAGTCTGCCCCACTGGCCCGCCACCTGGTCGATGGCTGCGCGCAAGGCCGCGGCGTCGGCCACGTCCACCTGCAGCGCCTGCGCTTGCGCACCAGCGGCGGTCAGTTCGGCCACCAGAGCCTGCGCGCTCGCTTGTGCTGCGCGGTACGTGAAGGCGACGCGCGTTCCTTCGCCGGCCAGCTTGCGCACGATGGCCGCGCCAATCCCGCGCGATCCGCCCGTTACGAACGCCACTTGGTTTGCTTTTTCCATGATCCAACTCCTGTTCAAACCCCGCATGCGACAGTGCGTGCGGACAGGACACAGTCTCGGCACTGCGCGCGCGCCTGGGTAGCCGCCGCGCTGCCGCAGCAGATTCAACCCAGGGTTGAAAATACGCGCCATGCAACCCTTGAGCCACCTGGAGAGCTTCTTGCAAAGCGCGGACTGCGGCAGCTTTTCGGCGGCCGCGCGGCGGCTCGGCCAGACGCCGGCCGCTATCAGCAAGAACGTGGCGCGCCTGGAGGCCAGCCTGGGCGTGCGGCTGTTCCAGCGCAGCACGCGCAAGCTGGCGTTGACGGAGGAAGGTGTTCGATTCCGCGAACGCGTGGCCGCAGGCTTGACTCTCTTGCAATCGGCGGTGGACGACGTTTCCCACCCAACCGGCCATGCCAAAGGCACGCTCAAGGTCAGCCTGGGTCTCGGTTTTGCACGCGCACATATCCTGCCCTTGCTCGGCGAATTCCTGGAACGCTACCCCGACGTGGTCCCTGACTGGCATTTCGACAACCGGCCGGTGGACATCGTCGGTGAGGGCTACGACGCCGCCATAGGCGGCGGCTTTGAACTGTCGCCCGGCGTGGTAGCACGCGAGCTGGCGCCGATCCATGCCGTCTTAGTGGCCAGCCCGGCGTACGTGGCGCGCGCCGGGCTGCCGCTCACGCCTGCCGATCTGGGCCAGCACCGCCTGCTGCTGCGCCGCTCGGTCCCAACCGGTCGCTTGCGGCCGTGGACGCTGCAACCGATCGACCCCACCGGTGTGCCGTGCATCCCATCGGGCGGCGCCGCGAGCGGCGCAGTCACCGTCACCCCGCAGCGCCCACGCGCCATCTTCAGCGACCCCGAAGCGCTGGCGGAGGCCGCTGGCCTGGGCTACGGCATCGCGCTCTTGCCCCTGCCCTTTGTCGAACGCATGCTGCGGCGCGGCCAACTGCTGCGCCTGCTGCCCGACTGGCACCAGCCGGCGGGCAGTTCCTGGCTCTATTACCCTGGACGAGAACTGCCGGCCAAAACCCGCGTCTTCGTCGACTTCCTGCTGCAGCGCCTGGGCGAACAAAAATTCGCCGAGCGCATGCACGCCGCCCACCGCCTCACCGCCGACGCCCCACCCCCATGACCCCACCCACCGTTTCCCAGTTGATCGCCTCCACCGCCGACCAACTGACCGCTGCCGGCGTCCAGTTCGGCCACGGCACCACCAACGCGCACGACGAAGCCGCCTGGCTGGTGCTGCACGCGCTGGGCCTGCCGCTCGACACCGATATCGACGGCTTTGAATCCAATCAGCCTCTGGCCCTAGAGCCGCTTGCGCGGGCAGCTTCTCTTTTGAGAGCACGCATCGACACCCGCAAGCCCCTGGCCTACCTCACGGGCGAGGCCTGGCTGCAAGGCGTACCCTTCACCGTGGACGAGCGCGTGATCATCCCGCGCAGCCTGATCGCCGAAACCATTGCCGACGGCAGCATCGACCCCTGGCTGTCCAACCAGACGCAGCGCGTGCTCGATTTGTGCACCGGCAACGGAAGCCTGGCCGTGCTGGCCGCCATGGCCTGGCCCGACGTGCAGGTGGATGCCGCCGATATTTCGCGCGACGCGCTGGACGTCGCCCTGCTGAACGTGCGGCGCCATGCGCTGACGCCACGCATCCGCCTGATCGAATCCGACGGGCTGACCACGTGCGAGGGGCCGTACGACCTGGTGCTGTGCAACCCGCCCTACGTCAACGCCGAGAGCATGGCCACGCTGCCCGCCGAATTCCGTGCCGAGCCCGCGCTGGCCCTGGCCGGCGGCGCCGACGGCATGGACTTTGTGCGCCAGCTGCTGCGCGACCTGCCCAGCCGCTTGAGCCCGCACGGCGTGCTGGTGCTGGAGATCGGCCATGAGCGCGCGCACTTTGAAGCGGCCTTCCCGCGGCTCAACCCCGTGTGGCTGGACACCAGCGCCGGTGGCGATGACGTGCTGCTGCTGACGCGCAAAAATTTGGCGTAAGCCCCTGGGCAGCGCCGCGCACAGACTTTTCGTCCAGATGGCAAAGCCAGCGCAGCAGAGCGCGGGCAACGGATTGCCGCGCGAATGACCCTCGCGCAGTTTCACACGCGGGCATGCGTGCCGGCATAGATAAATAATCCAACACAGTTTGGTATAAGTTGGCATAAATGCAGATTTTTCTACATCTGCATTTCATCAAAACCTGCTAGCTCAGCGCAGGCATCCCCCAAACCAAACGTGAGGAGACGCACGCCAAAGCACCACAAGGAATGGAGACAGGCCGACCACGCGCCCTGAGCGTGACGGGCCAGAGCCGCCGGGTGCGCCTGTGCTCGGCGCTTTCAACTACAAGCACTCTTGGGAAAAGGTACCCAGCCATGAGCACACACATCTTGAAGAGGAAGCCGCTTTTCTGCGCGATGTCGGCTGCCGCACTGCTGACCGCCTGCGGCGGCTCAGATGACGCGGACCACTCCGCGACCCTGCCTCAGACAACTGCCATCGTCGACGGCGTCCCCGCCATCGACCCCCAGATCGCCGACGCATCGCGCCAGTTGCTGGCGGACAAGAAAATCCGCGACATCGTGGCGGATCTGAACACGCCAGCCAATCAGAAGACGCGCTTCAACCAGCACATGGAGTTGGTACGCATTGCTTCACCGTCGCGCTATGAGTTGCGCATGGCGGCCGAAGTTCATCGCCGCATGGCCAGCGATTGGGGCTTCGCGGCCGGCGAGATCAAGACCCGCGCCGATGGCCATCTACCGGGCTCCGATGTGCAGATCGTCGACGGGCTTCCGGTCTACAACGCCTGCGTCGAAATCAAAGGTTCGTATTCAAGCAGCGCCGACGCGCAAAGCTACAGGGGCCAATTCCCCAAGGTGCTGATCGAGTCGCATATCGACGTGGTGAACCCCGAAGTGCTGCCGCCCGCAAGCCAGCCCTATCAGCCGATCAAGCTGCAATCCGTCAACGAACCTGTGGTCAGCACGCCTGCCCAGTTGGCAGCGATCAGCTCCGAACTGGCCTTCGACGGCTCCGGCCGGATTGTCGAAGACGCCAACTACGCGCGTGCCAGCAGGTGGTATGCCACGCTGGACGACGCCAAGGCCGCCGATGCCGTGCGCATGTACGTGCCGGGCTACTCAGACGCGATGGGCAACACCTCGTCGCTGTTCATGCTGGCGCAGATGTTCAAGAAACACAACATCAAGCCGGTGTACGACGTGTGGATCTGCGGCACGGCGGGGGAGGAAGGCAAGGGCAACCTGGCCGGCATGAAGCAGCTCTACGGCTTTGACCAGGACCTCGGCACGGGCTCGAACCCGTTGAACTTCGTTGCCAACTTCGGCTCCGAGGGCGGCGGCACCATCAACTTCACCGGCAGCCACCGGTACGAGATGAAATTCAAGGCACCGGCAACGCTTGGCAATGGCCAACCCAGCGCCGTCGAAGCCATGGCCGCCACCATTGCCCTCATCGCCGACGTAAAGACGCCGTCCGAGCTGCGCCCTGGCGCACTCAAGACCACCTATACGGTGGGCCAAGCCAGCTGCGAAGCACCGCTGAATGGCGTCGTGCCCAGCTGTACGCTGCTGGTGGATATGCGCTCGGAACGCACTGACACCCTCAACGAAGTACGTGACACGGTCGTGCCGACCTTCGCAGCCGGGGTAGCGGCCGAAAACGCCCGTTGGAGCAAGACCGGCGGGGCTGCGGACGCGGTGTCGACCGAGCAGCTTTGGTACGGCCTGCGTCCCGCCTTCGTCAATGGCGACAAGGCGAATATCGCCCTTCAGGCAGGCTGGCAGGCGGCCCGCGATGTCGGCGTGGACACCGGCGCGAACGCCTCGGCCAAGGTGCCCAGCGGCTCGGGCAGCCTGAACGACAACGTTCCAGCCAACACCGGCGTGCCAACCTACAACTGGTCGCTGGCCTCCGACGTATCCAACGCCGGCACCCATGCCTTCTGGGAATGGGGCATCAAGGGTGATCCTGCGCGCGAAACCCAGCGTCTCCAGCGCGCGATGATGGCGGTACTCATCGCCTCGGGGTACAACCTCGCCGACGGCAAAGTCGTCCAGCCGGCCCTGGGTCCCATCGGCGTGCGCACCCGCGAAGCCAACTGAGCCAATCAAGAGCAAACACTATGAAAAAAATCTTCACCACAGCGCTGCTGCTCGTCGGTTGCATGGGCTTGGCGCATGCGCAGGGCAGCATCGTCGCCGACTTCCAAGGCCCTGGTGGCCACAGCAGCAGCAACTATGGGCGCACCAGCGCGCTGCACGCGGCCGCGCGCGCCATGATCGAGTTGCAAAAGTCCGGCCTGCCGCTGGGTAGCTATTCCGTGTCGGAGTTGACTGGCGGCAATTCGGTCAACTCGATCGCTTCGGACGGTAAGTTTGTCGTCACGCTAGCGGCAGGCTCAACCGTCAGCGAAAGCGATCTGCTACAGAAAGTCACCGCTGCCGCGAAGGCCGGGGCCGACGCCGAAAACGCCTTTCGCAACGTCAAACCCGGTGATTTGACCGGCGGCGCGCCAGCGGAGATCCGCTACACCGTGACGCAACAGTAAGCGATCGTTTGATCCCGCCCACAGTGGCGGGATCAAACTGCGTGACGGGTGGCTGGACCGTTCTGGCCGTCTGGTGCACGGCAGCCCGGTCTTGATGCCGTCTTGCGAAGACCGCGCGCTCCGGCGCGACACCTGCGCGGATACCTCAAGAACCGACTGCGTCGGATTCCCTTTGTGCCGAATCGAGCACCGCAGTTGCTGCGCCGCCGCCCTGCCCGATAATCCCGGGCTGCTCATGATCCAACTGAAGAATGTCATCCTGCGTCGCAGCGCCAAAGTGCTGCTGGACGGCGCCAGCATCACCCTCAACCCCGGCGAGAAGGTCGGCCTGGTCGGCCGCAACGGCGCGGGCAAGTCCACGCTGTTCGCGCTGCTGAACGGCACGCTGCACGAAGACGGCGGCGATTTCACCCTCCCCAAACAATCGCGGCTGGCGCAGGTGGCGCAGCACATGCCGGAAACGGACGAATCGGCCACCGACTTCGTGGTCGCCGGCGACACGCGCCTGGTCGAGCTGCGCGCCGAGCTGGCCCAAGCCGAAGCCGCGCATACGCAAGACCCCAATGACGCCGAAGCCGGCATGGCGCTGGCCCAGACCTACACCGACTTGGCCGACGCGGGTGAGCACGACGCCGTGCCGCGCGCGCAGGCGCTGATCCTGGGCCTGGGCTTTCAGGTGCATGAGCTGGACCAACCGGTCAACAGCTTCTCCGGCGGCTGGCGCATGCGCCTGCAGCTGGCGCGCGCGCTGATGTGCCCGAGCGACCTGCTGCTGCTGGACGAGCCGACCAACCACCTGGACCTGGACGCCCTGGTCTGGCTGGAAAGCTGGCTGCAGCGCTACGCCGGCACCATGATCGTGATCAGCCACGACCGCGAATTCCTGGACGCGGTGACCGACGTCACCCTGCACATCGAAAGTGCGCGCCTGACGCGCTACGGCGGCAACTACAGCAAGTTTGAAGACATGCGCGCGCTGCAGCTGGAGCAGCAGCAGCAGGCCTTCACCAAGCAGCAGGAAAAGATCGCGCACCTGCAGAAGTTCATCGACCGCTTCAAGGCCAAGGCCAGCAAGGCCAAGCAGGCGCAAAGCCGCGTGAAGGCGTTGGAGCGCATGGAAAAGGTGGCGCCCCTGCTGGCCGAGGCCGACTTCAGCTTCGAGTTCAAGGAGCCCGCCAACCTGCCCAACCCGATGCTGAGCGTGAGCGACGCCAGCTTCGGTTACGTGCAGGAAGACGCTGCGCCGAAGGTCATCCTCACGGGCGTCAACCGCAGTGTGCTGGCCGGCCAGCGCATCGGCATTCTGGGTGCTAACGGCCAGGGCAAATCGACTTTCGTGAAGACCATCGCGCGCGAAATGGGCGCGCTGGCCGGCACGGTGACCGAAGGCAAGGGCCTGAACATCGGCTACTTCGCGCAGCAGGAGCTGGACGTGCTGCACCCTGGCAGCAACCCGCTGGAGCACATGGTGCGCCTGGCGCGCGAGCTGGGCGCAGCCGCGCCCGAGCGCAGCACCGAGCAGGACCTGCGCGGCTTTCTGGGCAGCTTCAATTTCAGCGGCGAGATGGTCAAGCAGCCCGTCGGCACCATGAGCGGCGGCGAAAAAGCCCGCCTGGTGCTGGCCATGATGGTGTGGCAGCGCCCCAACCTGCTGCTGCTGGACGAGCCGACCAACCACCTGGACCTGGCCACGCGCGAGGCGCTCGCCGTGGCGCTGAACGAATTCGAAGGCACGCTGATGCTGGTCAGCCACGACCGCGCGCTGCTGCGTTCGGTGTGCGACGAGTTCTGGCTGGTCGGGCGCGGCAAGGTGAAGGACTTTGACGGCGATCTGGACGACTACCAGCGCTACCTGCTGGAAGAAGCCAAGCGCCAGCGTGAAGCCAACGCCAAACGCAACGCTACAGAATCGGTAGCTGCCCGCGCAGATAGCTCTAAGGCTGAAGCCCTAGAAGACCCTCAACCGGCTGCCGCACCCGTGGCGGCTCCGGCGCCCACCGCCCCCGCGCTGAGCGCCGCCGAACAGCGCCGCCAGGACGCACAACGGCGCCAGCAACTGGCCGAACAGACGCGCCCACTCAAGCGCGAACTGGCGCAGGCCGAAGCGCGCATGGACGCCATCGGCAGCGAGCGCGACGCGCTGGAGGCGCAGCTCAGCCAGCCGCTGCCACCCGACGAGATCGCCCAGGCCGGCCGCCGCCTGAAAACGCTGGGCGACGAGCTGGAGCAGCTGGAAGCGCGTTGGCTGGAGCTGTCTGACAACCTGCAGACGCTGGAACAATCGGCCGCCGTGTGACGCGCCGATGACAGCCACGCCCGCGCCAGGCAGCCCCTGGTGCGCGGCGCGGACCCCATGTAGGCCAATGCCGCTAATTGGCCCCAAGACCGCCGTGTTGTCGTAAGGCAGGGTTACAGTTTGCGCTGTCTAACCACCTTTGGACTGAGGAAGAAAGGAACACCCCATGGGCATCATCATCACCATCGTCGTTGGCTTCATCGTGGGCCTGATCGCCCGCGCCATCATGCCGGGCAACCAGAGCATGGGCCTCATCATGACGACCATCTTGGGCATCGTCGGTTCGCTGGTCGCCAGCTACGGCGGCGCGGCACTGGGTCTGTACCCGGCCGGCTCGCCGATGGGCTGGATCGCCTCCATCATCGGCGCCATCATCGTGCTGTTCATCTACGGCCTGGTCACCAAGAAGTAACCTCTCCCCTGCGGGCCGCCACCGGACGCCTTCCCGCCGCCGGTGACCGGCCCGCCACACGCCATGGCTCTTCGCTCTTCTGAACCCGATGCACTGCAACTCGCCCAAGGTCACTTCGGCCTGGAACAAGCCGTTCAGCGCAGCCGCCAACTCCTGCGCAAGCGTGCGCTGGTGGCCGGCGTAGCCGGCGCCGTGCCCTTGCCCGGCCTGGACTGGGCCGTTGACGCCGCCATGCTGACGCGCCTCTTGCCGCGCATCAACAGCGAATTCGGCCTGGCGCCAGCACAGATCGAAAAACTCGACGCGCGCGAAAAAGAGCGCGTGCAAAAAGCCATCGCCATGATCGGCTCGGTGCTGGTCGGCCGCGTGGTCACCAAGACGCTGGTGATCCGCTTTGCCAAGATGGTGGGCATGCGCCTCACGGCCGCGCAGGCCGCCAAGTACGTGCCGCTGGCCGGCCAACTGGTGTCTGGCGCGCTGAGTTACGCCGCGCTGCGTTACCTGGGCGAACAGCACATCCGCGATTGCGTGAAAGTCGCCCTGGCCGCGCCCCTGGCGCTCCCGCCACCCACGGGCCGGTCGATCGGCAGCACCGGCCGCACGACGCGCCGTGTGCGCGCGACCAGCGAAGCCATCATCGTTCCGCCCGCGCCGTCATCGTCCGCGGGCCGCGCTTGAACGCCCCCCTGGGGCGCGCGGCGGCCGATGCCGCTTGGCGATGGGCGCCCTGCCCGCATGGCTTGCCTTGCGACGCCGAGAGGCCTGTGGCTGCGGCTTCAACACCCGATCCCCACAGGCCGACGAAAGGGCCTTCGGCCGGCGCTGCGGATCGCAGCATCTTCCGGTTTTTAAACGTTTTCAGCCGATAGCCCTACAGCCATCTGCGTGAGCAGCTATCTAATTCATAGTAGTCAAGAGATCGCTCCAACAGCCCACGTGCGACCGCACGACGCTGTGCGAGCCCTCCGCTCCACAGCGCACTGAAATGCCCTGCGGCGGCCAAGGCCCGAGCGCGGCTTACTTGCCCGCGCCACGCGCCTCGAACCAGCGCGCCACCAGCGCCCGTTCATCGTCGGTCATCTGCGTGGCGTTGGACAGCGGCATGATCTTGGTGACCACCGCCTGCTGGTAGATCTGCTGGGCGTGTTGCGCCACCTGCTCTTCAGAATCCAGGCGCAGGTTCTTCATCTGCACCGCTTCACCGTGGCAGCTGTAGCAGCGCTGCTCCAGCACCGGGCGCAGCTGCGCGTAGCCCACGGGCGCGGCGGCAGCGGCTGACGGTGCGCCGGCGGTGGCACTGGCGGCACTCGGTGCCGGGCGCATCCAGGCGATCAGCCCAATCAGCAGGACCACGCCCACGGCCGCAAACGGCCAGGGATTCTTGGCGCGGCCCAGATGCCAGCCGTGGCGCTGCACGAAGAACTGGCGGATCAGCGCGCCGGCCATCATCAGCACGAACAGCACGATCCACTTGTGCGAGTGGCTGTACAAAAAGCTGTAGTGGTTGCTGAGCATCGCGATCAGCACCGGCAGCGTGAAGTAGGTGTTGTGCACGCTGCGCTGCTTGCCGCGCTTGCCGTGGATGGCCAAGCCGTCCGCGTTGTACGCGCCGCCGCCCGTCATCGCCGCCACCACCTTGCGTTGGCCGGGGATGATCCAGAAGAAGACGTTGGCGCTCATCGTCGTGGCCAGCATGGCGCCGATGATGAGGAAGGCCGCGCGGCCTGAGAACAAATGGCAGGCCAGCCAGGTCGCCGCCGCCACTACCACGATCAGCAACAGCGCGACCGTGCGCTCGCCGTTCTGGCGAAAGCCGAACACGCGGCAGATGGTGTCGTAGATGAACCAGAACGCCACCAGAAAGCCCACGGCGGTGAAGCCCGCGGCCATGGGTGACCAGTCGAACACCTGCTTGTCGATCAGGAAGGCGTTGGCGTTCCACAGGTACAGCACGCAAAACAGCGCGAAGCCGGACAGCCAGGTCGAATAGCTTTCCCAGTAGAACCAGTGCAGCTTGCTGTCGATGATGCCGCCTTGCGGCGCCACCATGTATTTTTGCGGGTTGTAGAAGCCGCCGCCGTGCACCGCCCACATCGCGCCGTCCACGCCCTTTTTCTTCAGGTCGTCGGCCGTCGGCGCCAGCAGGTTGTTGTCCAGAAAGACAAAGTAAAACGACGAGCCGATCCAGGCGATCGCCACGATCACGTGCAGCCAACGCAGCAGCAGGTTGGCCCAATCCAGTAAATACGCTTCCATACGTGCCCCAGATCGGCTCGCCACCGCGGGCGCTGCAAGCCGGTAAAAGTCGAACGACCGCGCATCCGGCGCAGGCCCGGCCTGTGGGCCGGTCGCGCGCCGCGGGGCACCGCTGCGGTCTGGCCGAAAGTGTATACAAAACTGTGTGCAAACTCCAACTGAACGCTGTCGCGCGGGCGCTAAACCACAATTTGCCTACAAAGTACACCCAAGCGCTCAAAATCGGCGAAAATGCGCGGTTAACCGTTCGGCACCCACCCACCACACAAAGGATTCATCATGGGCAACAAGATCGTTACCGAAGCCATGCGCAAGGCCACTCCCCCGCTGCCCGGCGCCCCCGTGCGCAAGCAGGCCACCGGCCAGCTGCGCAGCCTGGAGCGCGGCGCGCACACGCGCAGCAAGAAAAACCCCGGCAAGCGTCCGCACCAGGGTTGATTCGCCGCGGTACCGCTCCTGTTTCAGGAGCTGCCCGCGCACAATTGGCGCCCGCTGGGCGCCATTTTTTTGTCCAAATTCAGGCCGCCGGCACGGTCTGCAACAGCTGCGCCACCGTCGCCAGCGCGACCACCGCAGGTTCTTTCCCCGCGATGCCCGGCACGCCGATCGGGCAGGTCACGTGCGCCAATTCAGCGTCGCTGAAGCCGCGCTCACGCAAGCGCCGCTGAAAGCTCGCCCACTTGGTCTTGGAGCCGATCAGGCCGATGTAGGGCAAATCGCCCTGCCCGCGCTGGCGCAGCAGGCAAGCCGCCAGGATGTCGAAATCCTCGGCGTGGCTGAAGCTCATGATCACCACCCGGCTGCCCGGCGCCACCTCGGCCACCGCGGCCTGCACCGGGTCGGAATGCTCGCAGCGCACGTGCGCCGGTGCGTCAGGCGGAAACACCTCGTCGCGGCTGTCGATCCACAGCACGTCGAACGGCAGATCGGCCAAGAGCTTGACGATGGCGCGGCCCACATGGCCGCCGCCGAACAGCGCGACCGCTGGCTGCGCTGGCGCCAAGCGCTGGCGCAGGGTATCGCGCTGCGCAGCGTCGATCCGCTCATAGTGCAGCTGCACCACGCCGCCGCAGCACTGCGCCAGGCTGGGCCCCAGCGCGTAGCGCAGCGTCTCGCCGTCCGGCGCGTCACCCGCCAACACCGCCCGCGCATGGGCCAGTGCCTGCCATTCCAGGTGGCCGCCGCCAATGCTGCCCACCTGCCCTTGAGGCCAGACGGCCATCCACGCGCCAGCTTCACGCGGGGCGGAGCCTTGGGTGGTGGCGACCGTGACGAGCACCGCGGTGGCGCGCTCCAAGCGGTCAAACAAGTCTGTCAGTTGGGTCACGGGGCTTTCGCGGTCTGGCCACGTTTGCCGCGGCCGCGCGTGCAGTATCGGTCAGCCGCGCCCCACGCCCCTCACGACCCCCGGTAAGTCGAATAGCTCCACGGGCTGCACAGCAGCGGCACGTGGTAGTGCTGGTCGGCGTGGGCGATGCCGAAGTCGAGGTGCACGATGTTCAGAAACGGCGGTTCGGGCAGGTCGACGCCTTTGGCGCGGAAATAGCCGGCGACGTCGAAGCTGAGGCGGTAGCTGCCCGCCTTCAGGCTGGCGTTGTCGTACAGCGGGCCGTCGGGGTTGCGGCCGTCGCTGTTCAGCGTGAAGCGCTTGACCAGGGTCGGCGTGTCGCCTTGAAGGGTGTAGAGGGCGACGGCCATGCCGGCGGCGGGTGTGCCGTGCATCGTGTCGAGAACGTGGGTGCTCAGGCCCATGCGGGACTCCTTGTCTATATTGTTCACAAAAGTGTATACACTTTTCGCGATCCCGCCTATCATCGCGCTCCATGGAAGCCTCGAACACCGAGACCATCGTCCACGCGCTCACCCGCGCCATCGTCGAGCACCGCTTGCGCCCCGGCAGCAAGCTGGCCGAACAGGCGCTGGCCGACCATTTCAGCGTGTCACGCACGCTGGTGCGGCAGGCGCTGTTCCAGCTGTCGCAAAAGCGCCTGGTCACGCTGGAGCCGGCGCGCGGCGCCTTCGTCGCCAGCCCGTCGACCGAGGAAGCGCGCCAGGTCTTCCAGGTGCGCCGCATGCTCGAAATGGAGCTGACGCGCGCCTTCGTTGAATCGGCCACGCCGGCCAAACTCGATACTTTGCGCGAGCACGTCGCCCAAGAGCAAGCCGCCGTCGCGCGCGAAGACATCGCCGACCGCACCGAATTGCTGGGCGACTTCCACGTGCTGATGGCGGAGCTGATCGGCAACGCCGTCCTGGCCGAAGTGCTGCGCGATCTGCTGGCGCGCTGCGCCATCGCCACGCTGATGTACCAAAGCAGCAGCGCCGCCCACGACTCGGCGGCCGAGCACCAGGCGCTGATTGAATGCTTTGCCACCGGCGACGTGGCCCAGGCCGTCAAGCTGATGCGCGAACACCTGGACCACGTGGAAGAAGGCCTCAACCTCGATCGACCAGCGCCCACACACGACGTAAAGCAGGCGCTGGCCCAAGCAGAATCTGCGCGAACAGCTACTTAATCAATAGCATGAAACACGGCATTTACGACAGCACCGCGCCCTACCCGCGCGACCTGGTGGGCTACGGCGCCGACGTGCCACACGCGCGTTGGCCCGGTGGCGCGCGCATCGCACTGCAGTTCGTTTTGAACTACGAAGAAGGCGGCGAAAACGCCGTGCTGCACGGCGATGCGGCCAGCGAACAGTTCTTGTCCGAGATGTTCAACCCGGCCGCCTACCCCGACCGGCACATGAGCATGGAGGGCATCTACGAATACGGCGCGCGCGCCGGCGTGTGGCGCATCCTGCGCGAATTCGACGCGCGCGGCTGGCCGCTGACGGTGTTCGGTGTGGCCACCGCCCTGGCGCGCCACCCGGAAGTCACGCAAGCCTTTCAAGCGCGCGGTGACGAGATCGCCTGCCACGGCCTGAAGTGGATCCACTACCAGAACGTGGACGACGCCACTGAGCGCGCCCACATGGAAGAAGCGCTGGCCATGATCGAAGCGCAGACCGGCACCCGCCCACTGGGCTGGTACACCGGCCGCGACAGCCCCAACACGCGCCGCCTGGTGGTCGACGACGGCCGCCTGCTGTACGACAGCGACTACTACGGCGACGACCTGCCCTTCTGGATGCAAGTGCGCAAGACCGACGGCCAGGTCGTGCCGCACCTGGTCGTGCCCTACACGCTGGACTGCAACGACATGCGCTTTGCGCTGCCGCAAGGCTACAGCCACGCCGATCCGTTCTACCAGTACATGAAGGACAGCTTTGACGCGCTGTACGCCGAAGGCGACCCGCACGGGCTGGACCGGCCCAAGATGCTGAGCATCGGCATGCACTGCCGCCTGCTCGGCCGCCCGGGCCGCATCACCGCGCTGCAGCGCTTCATGGACCACGTGGCGCGCCACCCAGACGTGTGGGTGTGCAAGCGCATCGACATCGCCCGCCACTGGGTCGACACGCACCCGTTCCCGCGTTGAGCCGCCCGCTCACGCACGCGCCCACACACCTGCCCGAGAGAGACCAGCCCCATGCCCCTGACCCTGGACCAGCTCAACGCCGCCCCACCCGCCGAAGCCGAGCAGATGCTAGACGGCCTGTTCGAGCACACGCCCTGGATCGCGCAGCAAGCGCTGGCGCAACGCCCGTTCCAATCGCTGGCGCACCTGAAGCACGTCATGACCGAGGTGCTGGGCAAGGCAGACGTGGAGCAGCAGCTGGCGCTGATCCGCGCCCACCCCGAACTGGCCGGCAAGGCCATGGTGGCCAACACACTGACGGCCGAATCGACCGGTGAGCAAAGCCGCGCGGGCCTCACGGCGTGCACGCCCGACGAATTCGCGCGCATCCAGCAGCTCAATGCCGACTACAACGCCAAGTTCGGCTTCCCCTTCATCCTGGCGGTGCGCGGTCCGCGCGGCTCGGGCCTGAGCAAGGCCGAGATTATCGACACCTTCGCGCGCCGCCTGGCGCACCAGCCGGCTTTTGAGCGCGCCGAGGCGCTGCGCAACATCCACCGCATCGTCGAAATCCGCCTGGCCGATAAGTTTGGCGTGGCGCCCACCCTGGGCAACGACGTGTGGGACTGGCACGCCGACCTGGCCCAGCACAGCGACCCCGGCTTTGCCGAACAAGGCCAGCTGGCCGTCACCTACCTCACCGACGCGCACCGCGCCTGTGCCGCCAGCCTGGTGCAGACCATGCAGGGCGCGGGTTTTGACGAGGTACACATCGACGCGGTGGGCAACGTGGTCGGCCGCTACCACGCCGACCCGGCCGCCCAAGGGGCCAAGACGCTGATGACCGGCAGCCATTTCGACACCGTGCGCAACGCCGGCCGTTACGACGGGCGCCTGGGCATCTTCGTGCCGATCGCCTGCGTGCGCGAGCTGGCGCGCGCCGGGCGCCGCCTGCCCTTCCACTTCGAGGTGATCGGCTTTGCCGAAGAAGAAGGGCAGCGCTACAAGACGTCCTTCCTCGGCTCGGAAGCGCTGATCGGCGAATTCCAGACCGAATGGCTCGACCAAGCCGACGTTGACGGCATCACCATGCGCCAGGCCATGGCCGACGCGGGCCTGCGGGTGGAAGACATCGCGTCGCTTAAGCGCGATCCGGCGGACTACCTCGGCTTCATCGAAGTCCACATCGAACAAGGCCCGGTGCTCAACGAGCTGAACCTGCCGCTGGGCGTGGTCACCTCCATCAACGGCAGCGTGCGCTACGCGGGCGAATTCATCGGTCAGGCCAGCCACGCCGGCACCACGCCGATGAACCGCCGCCACGACGCCGCCTGCGCCGCGGCCGAGTTGGCGCTGTACCTGGAAGAGCGTGCTTCGCAAGACGCGGATTCGGTGGCGACGATGGGCATCCTGCAGGTGCCACGCGGCTCCACCAACGTGGTGCCGGGGCGCTGCGCTTTCACGCTGGACCTGCGCGCACCCAACGACCCGCAGCGCGACCGCCTCACGGCCGATGTGCTGGCGCGTGCCCAGCAGATCGCCGATCGCCGCGGCGTCGGCCTGGTGCTGGAGGAAACCATGCGCGTCAGCGCCGCGCCGTCCGACCCGGCCTGGCAACAGCGCTGGGAGCGCGCCGTCGCGGCGCTGGGCTTGCCGGTCTTTCGCCTGCCCAGCGGCGCCGGGCACGACGCGATGACGATGCACAAGATCATGCCGCAGGCCATGCTGTTCGTGCGCGGCGAAAACAGCGGCATCAGCCACAACCCCCTGGAGTCCAGCAACGCCGAGGACATCGAGCTGGCCGTGCGCGCCATGCAGCGCCTGCTGGACGACCTCGCGCGCGACCTGCAAGCCGCCTGAGCCAGCCAATACGCTATTTATTTAATAGCTGCCCGCGCAGATTCCCCTAGGGCCAGAGCCCGAATTCACTCAAAAAACCATGAACGACACCTACGCCGCGCTTGACGCCTGGATCGACCAGCACTTTGACGAGGAAGTGCGCTTCGTGCAGGCGCTGGTGCGCGTGCCCACCGACACGCCGCCCGGCAACAACGCCCCGCACGCCGAGCGCGCGGCCGAGCTGCTGCAAGCCATGGGTTACGCCGCTGAAAAGCACCCCGTGCCCGCCGCCGACGTGCAGGCCTACGGCATGCAAAGCATCACCAACCTGATCGTGCGCCGTCAATTTGGCGACGGCGGCCCGACCATCGCGCTGAACGCGCACGGCGACGTGGTGCCACCGGGCGATGGCTGGTCGCACGACCCCTACGGCGCCGAAATCGTGGACGGCCAGCTGTTCGGCCGCGCCACCGCCGTCAGCAAGAGCGATTTCGGCACCTTCACCTTCGCGCTGCGCGCGCTCGAAGCCGTGGCCAAGCCGCAGCATGGCGCGGTCGAATTGCACTTCACCTACGACGAAGAATTCGGCGGCGAACTCGGCCCCGGCTGGCTGCTGAAGAAGGGGCTGACCAAGCCCGACCTGATGATCGCCGCCGGCTTCAGCTACCAGGTGGTCGTGGCACACAACGGCTGCCTGCAGATGGAAGTGACGGTGGAAGGCGAGATGAGCCACGCCGCCATCCCCGACAGCGGCTGCGACGCGATCCAGGGCGCGGTCCACATCCTGCAGGCGCTGTACGCGCTGAACGCGGGCTACAAGCAGATCACGTCGAAGGTCGAAGGCATCACCCACCCGTACCTGAACATCGGCCAGATCGAAGGCGGCACCAACACCAACGTCGTGCCCGGCAAAGCGGTGTTCAAGCTCGACCGCCGCATGATCCCCGAAGAAAACGCCGCCGAGGTCGAAGCCGCGCTGCGCGAAACGATCGCGCAAGCCGCCGCCAGCTACGCACCGCCGCGCGGGCGGGGCGACCTGCGCGTCAACGTGCGCCGCCTGCTGCTGGCCAACGCGATGACGCCGCTGGCCGGCAACGCGCCGCTGGTGCAGGGCCTGCAAAAGCACGGCCAGGCCGTTTTTGGCGAAACGCCCGAAGCCGTGGGCACGCCCCTGTACACCGACGTGCGCTTGTACGTGGAACGCGGCGTGCCCGGTGTGATCTACGGCGCCGGCCCACGCACCGTGCTGGAAAGCCACGCCAAGCGCGCCGACGAACGCGTGGCGCTGGAAGACCTGCGCCGCGCCACCAAGGTGGTGGCCCGCACCCTGGCCGACTTGCTTTCAAAATAATAGCTGCCTGCGCAGATCCGACTAGGGCCACAGCCCGAAAATGCATAAATATCAGGAGACAAGCATGAGCAGCACACACCCGATCGATGAGCGACTGCCGACCGGCAAGCTGACGGCCCTGGGCCTGCAACACGTGCTGGTGATGTACGCCGGCGCCGTGGCCGTGCCCTTGATCGTGGGGCGCGCCCTGAAGCTCAGCCCGGACGAGGTGGCACTGCTGATCTCGGCCGACCTGTTCTGCTGCGGCCTGGTCACGCTGATCCAGGCGCTGGGCGCCACGCAGTGGTTCGGCATCAAGCTGCCGGTGATGATGGGCGTGACCTTCGCCTCGGTCGGCCCGATGGTCGCCATGGCCAACGCCAACCCCGGGCCCGACGGCGCGCGCCTGATCTTCGGCGCCATCATCGGCGCGGGCGTCATCTCGATCCTGATCGCACCGCTGATCAGCCGCCTACTGCGCTTCTTCCCGCCCGTCGTCACCGGCACCATCATCGCGGTGATCGGCATCAACCTGATGCGCGTGGGCATCAACTGGATCTTCGGTAACCCGGTCGGCCCCACGGCGCCGATGACGGTGTCGGCCGAGCATTCGGAATGGCTGAGCACGCTGCGCAGCTCGGCCGCCGTCGGCCAGGCCGGCATTCCGTCGGTGCCCCAAGGCCTGACCCTGGCACCGACCGAGCCCAACCCGCGCTACGCCGCGCTGTCCGGCGTGGCGGTGTCGGCCCTGGTGCTGGCCACCATTTTGCTGGTGGCGCGGTTCGCGCGCGGCTTTCTCGCCAACATCTCGGTGCTGGTCGGCATCGTCGTCGGTGCCGTCGTCGCGGCGGCCACCGGCATGATGAACTTCGACAAAGTGGCCAAGGCGCACTGGGTGGACGTGGTGCTGCCCTTTCACTTCGGCATGCCGATCTTCGACCCGGTGCTGATCCTGACCATGGTGCTGGTGATGATCGTGGTGATGATCGAATCCACCGGCATGTTCCTGGCCCTGGGCGAGATGACCGACCGCAAGATCGACCAACCCGCGCTGGCGCGCGGTCTGCGCACCGACGGCCTGGGCACGTTGATCGGCGGCATCTTCAACACCTTCCCCTACACCAGCTTTTCACAGAACGTGGGCCTGGTGGCCGTCACCGGCGTAAAAAGCCGCTTTGTCTGCGTGGCCGCAGGCGTCATCCTGATCGTGCTGGGCCTGCTGCCCAAGATGGCCGCGCTGGTTGAATCGCTGCCCACCGTGGTGCTGGGCGGCGCGGGGCTGGTGATGTTCGGCATGGTCGCCACCACCGGCATCCGCATCCTGGGCGGCGTGGACTACACGCACCAGCGCAACAACGCGCTGATCGTCGCCGTCTCCATCGGCATGGGCATGATCCCCCTGATCGCGCCGCGCTACCTGCAGTGGATGCCGCACGCCATCCACCCGCTGATCGAATCGGGCATCCTGCTGGCGTCGATGTCTGCGGTGCTGCTCAACCTGTACTTCAACGGCGCCAAGGGCGACACCGAAGCGACCATCCGCGCCGCCAAGCAGGCCGAGGCGCATTGACGATCCCCCTGCTCGCCTTGAAAAAAAAGCCCGCACGCAGCGGGCTTTTTTGCGGCTCGGCGCAGCGCGCCGGGATAAACCCCGGCGGCCCAACGCCTTACTTGTCGACCTTGCCGACCAGGAAGGTCACGGCCATGTTGACGCGGTACTCCTTGATCTTGCCGCCTTCGATGACGACCTTTTGCTCCTTGATCCAGGCGCCGCGGACCTGATCGATGGTGTCCGCGGCGCGGCCGACGCCGGTCAGGATGGCGTCCTCGAAGCTCTTGGTGCTGGAGGCGGAAATTTCAATGACTTTGGCAACGCTCATGGGCTGGCTCCTTGTGGCTGGGCCTCGTGTGAAGGCCGGTCAAAAAACGGGAACCGCCACCTTACCGGCGCCCAGGGCCGCCGCCGTGTGGGCGCTTGTCTGACATCGTCGTCGGCCGGGACCGTCGGCATGACGGGCCGGTGGGTGCTTATTCCGATTCGATCTATGGCCCCAACAAACTATTGGTTGGGTTTGGCAGGTCGCCCGCCTACAGTCGGCAGCTTCCAGCGGCGCGCGTGCCGCGCTGCTGTTCACGATTTCCGACGCCCGCGATGTACCAATACACCGAATTCGACCAGGCCTTCGTCCAGCTGCGCGCGCAGCAGTTCCGCGACCAGCTGGAGCGCTGGCAGCGCGGCGAACTGACGGACGAGCAGTTCCTGCCCCTGCGCCTGCAAAACGGCTGGTACGTGCAGCGCTACGCGCCCATGGCGCGCATTGCCGTGCCCTATGGCGAGATCAGCAGCCTGCAGCTGCGCACGCTGGCGCACATCGCCCGCGAGTACGACCACCCTGACGCGGCCCTGCTGGCCCAGGCGCAGGCGACGCAGGACGAACTGCAGGCCTCGCAGCCCGGCCTGACGCTGGCCGCGCCGCCGCTGAAGACGGGCTACGGCCACTTCACCACGCGCACCAACGTCCAGTTCAACTGGATTCCGCTGGACAAGGCGCCGGACGTGATGGACCTGCTGGCCAGCGTGCACATGCACGGCATCCAGACCAGCGGCAACACCATCCGCAACATCACCAGCGAGGCGCTGGAAGGTATCGCGCCGGACGGCATTGTCGACACGCGGCCGTTTGCCGAGATCCTGCGCCAGTGGAGCACGCTGCACCCCGAGTTCGCCTTTCTGCCGCGCAAGTTCAAGATCGCCTTCAACGGCGCCGCGGAAGACCGCGCCGCCACCGGCTGGTACGACATCGGCCTGCAGGCGCAGAAGAACGACGCGGGCGAGGTGGGCTTCACCATCAAGGTCGGCGGCGGCATGGGCCGCACGCCCATCATCGGCACCGTGGTGCGCGACTTCCTGCCCTGGGCCGAGCTGCTGAACTTTGTCGAAGCCGTGGTGCGTGTGTACAACCGCTACGGCCGGCGCGACAACAAGTGGAAGGCGCGCATCAAGATCCTGGTCAAGTCCGAAGGCCAGAAGTTCATCGACGAGGTCGAAGCGGAATACCACGCCATCGTCGAGCAAGACGGCGCCCCGCATACCATCAGCCCCGCCGAGTTGGCGCGCGTGCAGGCCAGCTTTGTCGAGCCGACCTTGCGCGCCGCCGATCTGCCCAGCCAGATCGACACCGCCACCAAGCCCTACCAGCGCTGGCTGGCGCAGAACGTGCGTGCGCACCGCCAGGCTGACCTGGCCATCGTCACCCTGTCGTTCAAGCGCCTGGGCTGGGCCCCCGGCGATGCCGATGCCGACACGCTGGACGCGCTGGCCGAGCTGGCCGACACCTTCAGCGCCGGTGAAGCGCGCCTGACGCACGACCAGAACCTGTTGCTGCCCTGGGTGCACCAGACCGACCTGCCCGCGCTGTACGAGCAAGCCAAGGCGCTGGGCCTGGCGCAGGCCAACATCGGTCTGCTGACAGACATGATCGCCTGCCCCGGCGGAGACTTCTGCTCGCTGGCCAACGCGCGCGCCATCCCCATCGCCGCCGCGCTGACCGAGCTGTACCAGGACATCGACGAAGTCACCGACCTGGGCCCGATCGACCTGCACATCAGCGGCTGCATCAACAGCTGCGGCCACCACCACAGCGGCCACATCGGCATCCTGGGCGTCGACAAGGACGGCAAGGAGTGGTACCAGGTCACGCTGGGCGGGAGCGACGGCTCGGCCCTGTCCGGCCCCGCGCACCCGGGCAAGGTGGTTGGCCCGTCCTTCAGCGCGGCCGAAGTGCCGGGCGTGGTCGAAGCCGTGCTGACCACCTACCGCGACCTGCGCAGCAGCGCAGCCGAAGCCTTCATCGACACGCTGCGCCGCACCGGCCACGACCCGTTCAAGGCTGCCGCCAACGGCGCGCGCTTTGACCCCGACCACCGCACGCGCCAGGCCGAAGCCGAACACGCCTGAACCACGCCGCGGTGCGCATGGCGCGTGAACTGCTACTTTTCCTGTAGCTGTCCGCGCAGGTGGTTGTAGGGCTGATGGCAAATAAGGCATTCATTTTCAGCATGAAGCCCCCAGCGCCCGGTCAACCGACCAGTCGCTCGCCCACACGGCGCGGGCAAGGCGCGCCCGCGCAAGCCGATAGCATGCGGGCATGAACCACGCCGCCCGCCAGAAACCCGCGCTCCGCACCTCCACGCCGCGCACGCGCCCTGCCCGCGCCGACAGCAGCACGGCCAAGGACCAGCCGCTGATCGAGGACATCCGCCTGCTCGGCAGGCTGCTGGGCGACGTGATCCGCGAACAGGAAGGCGAGGCCGCGTATGAGCTGGTTGAGCAAATCCGCCAACTGTCGGTCGCCTTCCGGCGCGACGACGACCCCAAGGCCGACAAGGCGCTGAAGAAGCTGCTGGAAGGCCTGTCGGGCGACCAGGCCGTCAGCGTGATCCGCGCCTTCACCTATTTTTCGCACCTGGCCAACCTGGCCGAAGACCAGCACCACATCCGCCGCCGCGAAGTGCACGAGCGCGCCGGCCGCAGCCAGGACGGCAGCCTGGACGTGGCGCTCAGCCGCCTGCACGCCAAGGGCATCGCGCCCGACGCGGTGGTGCAAACGCTGGCGCACGCCTACGTGGCGCCGGTGCTCACCGCGCACCCGACCGAGGTGCAGCGCCAAAGCATCCTGGCGGCAGAACAAGGCATTGCAGAATTGCTGGCCGCGCGCGACCACCTCGTCACCCAAGCCCAGCTGTACGCCAAAGGCCCCGACGCGCTGACACCGCGTGCGCTGGCCGACAACGAGGCGCAGCTGAAAGCGCGCGTCGTGCAGCTGTGGCAAACGCGCCTGCTGCGCCTGACCAAGCTGACGGTGACGGACGAGATTGAAAACGCGCTGCGCTACTACGAAACCACCTTCCTGCGCGAGATCCCGCGGCTGTACGCCGAGCTGGAAGCGCAGCTGGGTGGCACCCACCTGCACCCCTTCTTGCGCATGGGCCAGTGGATTGGCGGCGACCGCGACGGCAACCCCTTCGTCAACGCCGACACGCTGGCCACCGCGCTGCGCCGCCAGTCTGAAGTGGTGCTGCGCCACTACCTGACCGAGGTGCACCTGCTGGGCGGCGAGCTGTCCATGGCGCAACGACTGGCCAGCGTGACGCCGGCCATGCAGGCGCTGGCCGAGGCATCGCCCGACGCCAACCCGCACCGCGCCGACGAGCCCTACCGCCGCGCGCTGACCGGCGTGTACGCACGCCTGGCCGCCACGCTGCGCCACCTGGCGGGGGGCGAAGCCGCGCGCCACGCCGTCACACCGCAAAACGCGTATGCCGACCCGGCCGCCTTTCTGGCCGACCTGCGCACCATCGAAGCCTCGCTGCGCCAGCACCACGGCGAAGCGCTGATCGCGCAGCGCCTGGCACCGCTGATCCGCGCGGTGGAGGTGTTCGGCTTTCACCTGGCCACCGTGGACCTGCGCCAAAGCTCGGACCAGCACGAAGCGGTGCTGCAAGAGCTGCTGGCGACCGCCCAGCTGGAGGCCGATTACAACGGGCTGGGCGAGGCCGCGCGCCAACAACTCCTGCTGCGCCTGCTGAACGACGCGCGCCCGCTGCGCGTGATGGGCGCGACCTACTCTGCCCACACGCTGTCCGAGCTGGCGATCTTCGAGACCGCGCTCAAAGCCTTGCGCGACTACGGCAGTGAAGCCTTGCGCCACGCCATCATCAGCCACACTGAAACCGTCAGCGACCTGCTGGAGGTGCTGCTGCTGATGAAGGAAGTCGGCTTGATGCGCGGCACGCTGGACAGCGACAGCGCCGTAGCCGACCTGGTGGTGGTGCCGCTGTTCGAGACCATCGAAGACCTGCGCCAGGCCGCGCCCATCATGCGCGCCTACTATGCACTGCCCGGCATCGCCGCGCTGTGGCAGCGCTCGGGCGGCGAGCAGGACATCATGCTGGGCTACAGCGACAGCAACAAGGACGGCGGCATCTTCACCAGCAACTGGGAGCTGTACCGCGCCGAGCTGGCCTTGGTCGACGTGTTTGACGCGCTGGCCGCCAGCCACGGCATCCGCCTGCGCATGTTCCACGGCCGTGGCGGCACCGTGGGGCGCGGCGGCGGCCCCAGCTACCAGGCCATCCTGGCGCAGCCGCCGGGCACGGTGCGCGGGCAGATTCGCCTGACCGAACAAGGCGAGATCATCGCGTCCAAATACGCCAACCCCGAGATCGGCCGGCGGAACCTCGAAACCCTGGTCGCCGCCACGTTGGAAGCCACCCTGCTGCAACCCACGCAAGGCGCCACCCCGGCGTTTTTGCAGGCCGCTGAAACCTTGTCGCGCGCCAGCATGGCCGCCTACCGCGCCCTGGTGTACGACACGCCGGGCTTCACCGACTACTTCTTCAGCGCCACGCCGATCCGCGAGATCGCCGAGTTGAACATCGGCTCGCGCCCGGCGTCCCGCAAGGCCACGCAGCGCATCGAAGACCTGCGCGCCATCCCCTGGGGCTTCAGCTGGGGCCAGTGCCGGCTGACGCTGCCGGGCTGGTACGGCTTTGGCTCGGCGGTGGACCAGTTCATCCACGCGCCTGGCGCCGACCCGGCCAAGCAAACCGCCCTGCTGCGCCGCATGGTCAAGCAGTGGCCGTTCTTCCGCACCTTGCTGTCCAACATGGACATGGTGCTGGCCAAGAGCGATCTGGCCCTGGCCAAGCGCTACAGCGACCTGGTGCCCGACGCCAGGCTGCGCCAACGCATCTTTGCCAACATCCAGGCCGAATGGCGCCGCACCACCGACGCGCTGGCGCTGATCACCGGCGAGGCCGACCGCCTGGCCGGCAACGCCGCCCTGGCCCGCTCTATCCGCCACCGCTTTCCGTACATCGACCCGCTGCACCACCTGCAGGTCGAGCTGCTGCGCCGCTGGCGCACCGGCCAGGGCGACGAACGCGTCAAGCTCGGCATCCACATGTCGATCAACGGCATCGCGGCGGCGTTGCGCAACACCGGCTGAGGGCCGTTCTGCGCCCTGCCAGCGGGCGCGTTCATGCCGTTGAAAGGCGCGGTTGGCACATGCTTATGCCGACCTCGCATATGCCTCTAAGAACTTTGTCGTTGGGTTTTGGCGCCTCGGCGCCTACAGTCGCTGGGCACCGATGGAATGGCGCCCGTACGGCCCACTCCCTGACCCGACGCCACGAGAAGTTCTATGAAAATAATAGCTGCCCACGCAGATGCCCCTAGCGCTGACGGCCTGAAAACCTTGCAAATCGCCAACGACGCCGACCTGGCCGCGCTGGCCGCCGACGGCGCGCTGCAAGGCGTCGAGCGGATCGAATTGCAGTTCCCCAAGTTCACCGACGGCCGCGCCTTCAGCCAGGCCGTGGCCCTGCGCCGCCGCCACGGCTTCACGGGCGATCTGCGTGCCACCGGCGATGTGCTGATCGACCAGCTGGTGCAGATGGCGCGCAGCGGCTTTTCCAGCGCCGTGCTGGCCGAAGGCGTGGACGCGGCGGCGGCCGAACGCCAGTTCCAGCGCTACGCGGCCTTCTACCAGGGCGACGCGCTGCAGCCGCTGCCGCGCTTTGCCCGCGACACCGCCGGAGCCGCGGCATGAGCGCCCAGCCCGCCCTCGCCAACGACGCGGGTGCGAGCGCTGGCGTCAGCGCGTGGCCCGGCGCCTCGGCCGAAGCCGCGGGCGCGGCGATCGAACGGCACGCGCACGCCTCACCCTCGTTCGAAGCCAAGCTGCACGAAATCGTGGTCACGCTGCTCAAGGCCGCTGCCACCGGCCCGGTGCGCCAGGCCAGCAGCCTCGGCGCCGAGGACATGGTCATCACCGACCTGATCAACCGCCACCGCCTGCCGATCGGCATCTTCGTGCTGGACACCGGCGCGCTGCACAACGAAACGCTGGCACTGCTGGATCGCCTGCAGACGCGGCAGACCGCGTTGACGCATGCGCCGCTGACGGTGTACCGCCCCGAACCCGAAGCGGTGGTGCAGTTCGTCGCCCGCGAAGGTCGCGACGCGATGTACAAAAGCATCGAGCTGCGCAAGGCCTGCTGCGGCATCCGCAAGATGGCGCCGCTGGCCCGCGCGCTGGCCGGCCAGGCCGCGTGGGTGACCGGCCTGCGCCGCGAGCAATCGGGCGCGCGCGCCGACGTGCACTTGATCGACCGCTCTGAAGAAGAGAGCAAGTCGCTGACCAAATACAACCCGCTGGCCGAATGGACCTGGGGCGACGTGTGGCACTACATCGCTGAGAACCAGGTCGACTACAACCCGCTGCACGACCAGTTCTACCCCAGCATCGGCTGCGCACCCTGCACGCGCGCGATCACGCTGGGCGAGGACTTCCGCGCCGGCCGGTGGTGGTGGGAAAGCAACGACCTCAAGGAATGCGGCTTGCATGTCAAGCCGCAGGCCGCGTCGCCAGACGCTGTCGGTGCGCGAAGCGTGCCGCCGGAGGTCGTTGCTTCGGCGCAGGCTCATGCCAGCGCAGCGGGCGTGAAGGTCACGCCGTGACCGGCCGCAGCCAAGACGCAGCCGCCAAAGAGTGCGGCCTGCACGTCAAGCAAAACCAGAACGAAGGGATCGCCGCATGAACGCGCGCACCGAGCCGAACGAACTGCTGCGCACCGCCGACGCGGCGGCAACGCACACGCTGAGCAACGCGCACCTGGACGCGCTGGAAGAAGAAACCATCTTCATCCTGCGCGAAGTGGCGGCCGCGTTCGAGCGCCCGGCGCTGCTGTTTTCAGGCGGAAAAGATTCGCTGGTGATGCTGCGTTGCGCCGAAAAGGCCTTTGGCGCCGGGCGTCTGCCCTACCCGCTGCTGATGATCGACACCGGCCACAACTTCCCCGAAGTGACCGACTTCCGCGACCAGCGCGCGGCCGAACTGGGCGCCGATCTGGTCGTGCGCAGCGTCGAAGACAGCATGGCGCGCGGCACGGTGCGCCTGGCGCACCCGGGCGAATCGCGCAACGTGCACCAGTCGGTCACGTTGCTGGAAGCCATCGAGGAATTCCGCTTCGACGCCCTGATCGGCGGCGCGCGGCGCGACGAAGAAAAGGCGCGCGCCAAGGAACGCATCTTCAGTCACCGCGACAGCTTTGGCCAGTGGCAACCCAAGTCTCAGCGGCCCGAGCTGTGGACGCTGTTCAACACGCGCCTGGCCCCCGGCGAGCATTTCCGCGTGTTCCCCATCAGCAACTGGACCGAACTGGAC
>JAEZWW010000012.1 GCA_023442945.1 Pseudomonadota bacterium
CGCTGGCGCTGTCGCAGGCCAAGGACAGCGCGCGCCGCTGGGCGCTGCTGCCGCGCGCGCTCGCGCAGGGCGACGTGACCGCGCTGGCCGACCTGCCGCTGCCCGAGGCCATCGAGCGGCTGCAAAAGCTGTGTCACGACGCGATGGTGCTGCAGCAGGGCGCCGCACCGCGCTTCTTCGACGCTGCCGATCTGCCGCGCCAGCCGCTGTCGGTTGCGGCGCTGGCGCGCTGGTGGCAGCAGCTGGCGCAGTCGGCCCGCAGCGCCGAGCATCCTTTAAACCCGGGTTTAGCGACGGAATTCCTGGTCAGCGCCGCGCGCCAGGCCCTAAACTCCAAAGCCTGACGTCTTACGACTGAATCTTCAGTCCCGGTACCGAGCCCATGTCCACCGCATCCCAGAACGCCGCCCTGAACACGCCGCGCCCCAGCGTCATCCAGCTGGCGATCAAGGAAAAGGCCGCACTGTACGCCGCCTACATCCCCATGTTCGCCGACGGCGGCATCTTCATCCCCAGCGCACGCGAACACCGCCTGGGCGACGACGTGTACGTGCTCATCACGCTGCCCGACGACGCGCAGAGGTACCCCGTGGCCGGCAAGGTGGCCTGGATCACGCCGTCGCGCTCGACCGGCAACCGCACGCAGGGCATCGGCGTGCGCTTCCCCAAGGATGAAAAGTCGGTCCAGCTCAAGCTGAAGATCGAGCAGATCCTCGGCACCTCGCTCGGCTCGGATCGACCGACGCAGACCATCTGAGTGGTCAGGCCGCCGGACTTACGGCGCCGCGACAGGCCGCGTGATAGCATCGATTGCATTCGATCTCGCCCCGGCTGCGTGAACACCGCGCAGGTGCCTGAAGGCACGCGCCGGTCGCCGCATGTTCACCGATTCGCACTGCCATCTCACCTTCCCCGAACTCGCGTCGGACATCCCCGGCGTACGCGCTGCCATGGCAGCCGCCCAGGTGACCCGCGCGCTGTGCATCAGCACCACGATGGAGGAGTTTCCTCAGGTGCAGGCGCTGGCCGCCCGCTACGACAACTTCTGGGCCAGCGCGGGCGTGCATCCCGACAGCGAGGACGTTCACGAGCCGACCGAGGACGAGCTGGTGGCGGCATCCAGGCAGCCCAAGGTCGTGGCCATCGGCGAGACCGGGCTGGACTACTACCAGATGCAGGAGCGCAAGGGCGGGCGCAGCGTAGCCGACATGGATTGGCAACGCCAGCGCTTTCGCACCCATATCCGCGCCGCGCGCCGGGCGGGCCTGCCGCTGGTGATCCACACCCGCTCTGCCTCCGATGACACGCTGGCGATCCTGCGGGAAGAGGGCGAGGACGGCTCTGCCGGCAGCGTGGGCGGCGTTTTCCACTGCTTCACCGAAACGCGCGAAGTGGCCCGCGCCGCGCTCGATCTGGGCTTCGACGTGTCGCTGTCGGGCATCGTCACCTTCAAGAACGCGCACGAACTGCACCAGGTGGCCACGCTGGTCCCGGATGATCGCCTGCTGATCGAGACGGATTCGCCCTACCTCGCCCCGGTGCCGTATCGCGGCAAGATCAATACACCGGCCTATGTGCCGCATGTGGCCGCCCGGCTCGCCGAATTGCGCGACACTTCGATCGAGCACATTGCCCAGGTCACGAGCGACAACTTCTCGCGGCTGTTTTCAAGGGTTTGCCCATGATCCGATTCCATCTAAGGCGCCGCCTTGCCGGGCTGGCACTCGCCGCGCTGGCGCCGTTGGCGCTGGCCAACGACGCCGACAATTTCTTCCGCGCGATCAAGCAGGACAACGACATCAGCATGCGCAGGCTGCTGGCGTCCGGAATCGACCCGAACACGAAGAACGAAAAGGGCGTACCGGGGCTTTACATGGCGCTGCAGGACGGCTCGCTGAAAGTCGCCGACCTGCTGGTCGAATCGCCCCGGCTGAAGGCGGAGCAGCGCAACGCCTCCGATGAAAGCCCGTTGATGATGGCCGCGCTCAAGGGACAACTCGACTTTGCCAGACGCCTTATCGCCAAGGGCGCCGACGTCAACAAGCCGGGCTGGGCGCCGCTGCATTACGCAGCCACCGGCGGGCACCTCGACATGATGAACCTGCTGCTCGAGGAGCACGCCTTCATCGACGCCGAATCGCCCAACGGCACCACGCCGCTCATGATGGCCGCTTCGTACGGCACGCCCCAGGCAGTGAAGCTGCTCATCGAAGCCGGCGCCGACATCGACATGCGCAACCAGAAAGGCATGACCGCGCTGGACTTCGCCCGCGGGGCCGAACGCCCGGACGCCGTCGAACTGCTGACGCAGGCCGCGCGCTACAAGGTCCAGCGCCCGGGCAGCGTTGGGGGCGCCACCCGGCCGCTCGGCGCGCAGCCCTTGCCGCAAGTGATCCAGACCACGCCTGGCACGCCGGGTTCGGCCGCACCGGCCGGCACGCCGCAGGCATTGCCCCAGGCGATTCAGGTGCCGCCCGGATCGACGGCTTGGCCGCCCGCGCCGCCACCCAAGGCGCCGCCTGCGGGCCTGACATCCTCCGACGGCGTGCCGATCCGGATGGGTGACTGAGACGAATGAGCGTTCAAAGATAAAAGAACCGTTCGGGCTGAGCCCTTCGTCTGGCTCAGGACAGGCTTGTCGAAGCCGTTTGTGGCGCATGCACTTCGACAGGCTCAGTGCGAACGGTTTCAAGCACTCGAACGCCAATGGGTGTGAGTCGGCCGCCAAGAGCGGCACACTACGAAACGACGACATGGCGCGCCCTGAACGACGTTTCATCTACTTTATACGATGTGCATTCTTCAGATTTGTCAAGCGAAAACTTGTAAAATTATAGTAATCTAGCATAGCTCCTCCGAATTGTGTCTTATTAACCACGATTCGCGAGGCAAAAATGATCACGTTTGGAGTCGTCGCCACCAAAGGCGGCGTAGGGAAAACCACAGTAGCCGCCAACCTCGGCGGTCTTCTAGCCGACATCGGCTATCGCGTCCTGTTGGTGGATGCCGACGTGCAGCCATCGCTGTCGCGTTATTTCGAGGTAGCCCATGAGGCGGAGCACGGCCTGACCAAAATGGTCATGGATGGTGTCCTGACTGCCGAATGCGTCAGCACCATTGAACAGCCCCCAGGCGCGTTTCCAGGGGATCAGGATCGCCTGAACAAGCAAGGCGGCGCACTTCACCTCGTGCGGTCTGATACTCGGGACGGAAAGCTTCAAGACTGGCTCAGCAACCGTCTCGATCGCTTGGTGCGCATCCGCATGGCGATCAAGCAGACGCCACTCTCGGCCAACTATGACGTGGCCATCATCGACACGCAAGGCGCTGTAGGTCACCTCCAGGATGCCGCAGTTAATGCCTCAGATCTGCTGATCACGCCGGCATCACCGGACATCATCAGTGCGCGTGAGTTCGTCGATGGGACTCTGACGCTGCTGGATCGTCACGAGTCATCGGCCAACATGGGTTTCACTGTGCCGGCCATGCGCGCCGTCATAAACCGCGCCGAAAAAACCGTGGACAGCCGCTCCATGTCGAGCCTGATCCGCGAACAGTTCTTGACCCTGCGTGGACGTGTCACGGTGCTCAACACCGTGGTCACTTCCGCAGTGGCTTACAAGAAGGCAGCCACCTCTCAGGTGCCTGTGCACTGGATCGACCCCGTCAAAGCCGGGGACACCATGCACGCGCTCCTGTGGGAGTTGCTACCCCACCTAGAGGGCACTTTTGCGCCTAACCATCGAGGGGAAATCGATCCGTCTCTTGCCGTGCCTAAGCCCGAATCTATTCACGACCGTGAGACGGTCGATGGATCGGACTTGCACGACAGTGCCGTCGAACAACGTGAGTGAGGGAGACAGTGACCTATGTCCTCCCGAACTCCCGAAACGCTGACCGCTGCTCAGCGAGCGCAGCGCTTGAAGCTCAAGCCGCTCACTCCACCCTCGATAGATCTGGCGCCACAGCCCGTTAATGAGCAGGAGCCCATGATCGCTACAAAGACACCCAGCAAGCAAGAGCAGAAGACCATTGAGCAGGCCCGCAAATCCCTGCCATCGATAGGTGGTGGGCGCACAAGTGCCACGGCCAAAATCGATCCGCGCGAGGACGCGGACATGTCTTTCGCCATGCTGCCCATCACCGAGATCGAGCGCTATGGACACAACCCACGCACGAGCGTAAATGCCAGGTATGAGGAGATCAAGGCCAGCATCCGCGCCGATGGCATCACCAATACGCTGACGGTCACACGACGACCCAACAGCACGCGCTATACGCCATACGGTGGCGGCAATACGCGCCTGCAGATCGCCAAGGAGCTCTACGCTGAAGGAGATCAGCGTTTTGCGACGCTCAAGGTGATCATCAAGAAGTGGCCAGGCGATGCCCAGACCATTGCCGCGCACCTCATCGAAAACGAGCTGCGCGCCGACATTTCATTCTGGGAAAAAGCCAGCGGCGTGCACCAGTTCGGCCTCGAACTGGCCCAGGAGCTGGGGAAGCCGCTCACGGCCGGCGATCTGAACCGCGAGCTGCGCGCGCGTGGCCTTGTTTACGGCGTCAGGCTGATTCAAAACTTTTCCTTCGCCATCGAGCACCTGACGCCAGTCGGGCCATGGCTCAAACCCACATCGGTGAACGAGCTGCTGCGACCGCGGATCGGTCAACTTCTGGAACTGGCAGACAAGCTGGGTGGACGCGTCGGGCAGCTCAAAACGTCCTTGCACCAGGTGATGCAGTCTCACCAACAAACCCTGCAGGCCCGCGTCAAGGACAACGAAGATCTGGATCCGCACGATCGAGTCGTGATCGAGCTCGACGATCAAGGCCTGCTGCAAGACATGGATGCGGCCGCGGCCGAAGTTTTCGCGGTCACTGGCGCCAAGCTGTCCGCCATGCTGGCGCTGATCTCATCAGATTCGAAGGTGAGCGCAGAAGCACTGAGGGGAGCCAGTGAGCTCGCGGTCATTGGCACGACGAGAGAGCCGGCTTTCGTGGCCACCACGTCCGCGACGCCGGCCGAGCGGTCGGATACCAGGCTCTCGATCGGCGAACTCACCGGCTCGCAGTCCGGTACCGCACCAGTCATGCAACCACTGGCCCAAACGCCTTTACCTGGCATGCTGGCCAAGGTGCCGCGCCACGAGGCGCCGGTGCTTCCGGTTGCCCCCGAGGCTCCAGCTAGCCGTGCCCCCGGGCCATCGAAGGATGCCCAGACGACCATCAAGGAGCACTTGGCCGAGATCAACAACATGGTGCCTCTCTACGATGTCCTGTTCTCGGTGCCTGAGATGCCCTTTGGCTATCTCGTTGATCTGCCGGAGCACGACATTGCTCATGCCGGCAGTCCTGAGGTCACACCGATAGCACCACATCTCGTCCCGCTTCGGCATGCAATCTGGAAGCTGCTGGCCATCCTCTCCTATCAGTTCGATGCACGGTGCATGAACGCGATACCGCCGCAGAACGCCCGCGAGATGCATTGGACGACCGCCTACCAGCAGGGCAAGTCAGCCTTCGAGCAGGCGTGCGCAGCACGCGCCGGTTTCTACCTGCAGGGCGATGCGTTCGCCATGGGCACGACAGAGTTTCAACTGGTGCTGGCTACGCCAGCCCTCGGATATTCATTCATCAAGCTGCTTGGCGCCATGGAGCAGCTGCGCCTGGATCAGCCGGATCGCTTCCCCGTCGGTTTTGAGCCGATGTTCCCGACGACGCAGTAGCCAAGAAAAACTCAGGGCCCGAACTTCGAATCATCAGGAGAGGATTTTCCGTGCTTCGCATCACCAACCAGACGCTCAAACGCATCATCCTGGATCAGATCGTCGAGTCGATCGATTCGGGCGGCCTTGACGATCTGCTCCAGGCGGGCTTCAGCCCGGAATTCCTCGACAGCATGCGTCACCGGCCAGCTCGCGACCTGATCAAGATCGCAGAGATCCCGTCGCTGGAATTTCGAGTGGCGATTCAAGAGCGAGAGATTTCCGCCTACCTGTCCCGGCTCGACCGCATCCGTCAGGACTCACAGATGTGCGAGTACTTCGTGCGTCACGGCGCCGCCGTGCAGGTGGTCTGCAACCTGTTTCGAATGTCCGCCGAAGACGTTCGCTTGCTCAGGGCCCAGCTGCTGCCGCCGCAAGAGCAGGCAGGCCGCAATCGTATGCCGCCCATTGCCGTGCGCGATCAGATCCATGCCCGCTGGCACGCGTTGCGGCAGGCCATGCCGCAGGCGTCTCAGCGCGACTGGCTCTATGAGCTGCATCAGTCCTTTTCGGACATCCGTATCGATGCGCTCTGCCGCTCGCTCAACGAGTTTGCGGAGGAACCCAGCTGGCAGGTCACCGACTTCGGTGCCGCCTGAATCTCTCCCATACCCAAGGAGTGAGATCGTGACCAGAAACAATCCCACCGTTCGGAAGCCGCCCAAGACTGTGGCCGCAATCCTGCCGCAAGAGTTGCGGAACGTCGAGCTGACGTCCCCTGCAGGCGGTCGCTCCTTGGCGGAGGTCAGGCGCTTACCCAATGTGCTGGGCCACGCGGCGCTGCTGGAATGGCTGGGTCAGGAACCTGTGAGCTTTCAACGCTGCTTTGTAGACATAACCGGTGGCGTGTTGTCAGCCCTCTGGTTGTCGCACGCAATGCGCCATGTATCGCGCGCACGTGCAGGTGAATTCGAAGCCAACGGCGACTTCCGCTTTGCCATGTCCTCGTCGGAGTGCGAAGCTGCCACGGGCCTGACCCGCGCCCAGCAGGCCGGCTGCCGGCGAGCGCTGATCATTCAAGGATTGATGAGCGAGCAAGCCGAGAAACGAAAGACCATTGTCTACCGCATGCATCTGGAGCACATCGCCCGGGCTCTGATGGTCCAGGCCGCGCCCTTGGCTGATCAGCTGGCCACCTATGATCCCTTGCCGGAGCTGCCAACGACCTGGGCAGCACCTTCTGCCAGAAGGGCCTGAAGGTGCAGCAAGCGCGAAGCATGCCCGCAGCGAGGACGCGCGCGATCGAGATCGCTCAGCAGGATCTGCTGCAGCGCATCGGGCAAGGCGGCTTCATCCAGTTCCACCCGGCGCTTGCCGAACGCCTCGGCTTCAAGGCTGCGCTGTTTCTGGGGCACGCGCTCTACTGGTCGCGCCATCTCGCGCGGCACCAGCCACGCAGGAATGGCTGGTTCTACATGACAGCCAGCCAGTGGCAGACCGCCACCGGCCTGACGACGCGAGAGCAGGTGGCCGTGCGTGCCAACCTGGTCGAGGCGGGCCTGATCGCCGAGCATGTCTCGGGACGCCCGGCTCGCCTTCATTACCGCGTCGATGCTGGCCGGCTGGCGGAATGGGCCGGGCTACATGCTGACTTCGAGGGTGCGCCGACGGTGACCTGGGACGCGTTCGCGCCCTGGCTCAAGGACTCGATCCGCTTTTACCAGCCATTGGTCGCGGTCAGCGGATCGGTAGCCTCAGGCCTTTACCTCTCGTATTTGCTGGGAGCGCAGCACCAGGCTGTGCGCGGCTACCGCTGTGACATATCTGGTTTCTTCCAGGTTTCTCAGGATGACGTGCGCCTTGCCCTGTGTCTTGGCAGCAAGACACAGCGCAATGCGCGTGAGCGACTTCGTGCCCACGGTCTGATCGTCGAGCGCAATATGGGGGTTCGTGTCGATCTCGAAGCCTTGCAGCACGCCCTGACGCAAACGCAGTCGGCTGGATCATCTGCACCGTCACTTCAGCTGGTAGAGGCCAAGGGTCTCCAGTCCGACTCGGAACCCACTACATCGGAGCTGGCAGGCGCCGTGCGCTGGCTCAGTCAATCGTCAGATCGCCCTGCAGGCGAGCCCGTCAGCTACGCCGAGCGCCGCGACGATCAGCTACAGCTCGCCTTATTTGGCCGCTGGCTGGCCGAATCCGAAGTTGGGCAGACCACCACAAGGACGTTCGCTCGAATGTTCGGTCAGCCGGACAACGCTTCAACTGGAGCTCTTCATCTTGCGGATTCCGTACAAGAAGCGAGGCAGCTGCCCGATACAGGCCCGTGTCAACCAATTGCCGTTTTGTCGAAACTAGAACCTGCCGTTTCGTCGAAACTGAAGGGGCAGCCTGCCGAAAACGCGAACCTACCTTGCCGTTTTGTCGAATCTCAGTTGCCGTTTTGTCGATCCCATATACAAGAACTAAACAATGAAAGAACAACTACGACAACCGCGCAGGCGCGCGAGGACGATGGCAACCCCAGTTTCGACAAAACGGCAGGTCGTCGTCGTCGGATTTCTCAGAGGGAAGACTCGATACCGGCTCCCCAAGTCGAAAAGGTCGACCACAACCCTGGCGAGCCACTCACCATGCCGGAATGCTTGTCGAAGGGCTGGCACGAAGGGGTGCGAAGCACGCTTGCTTCCGCACCCGTGGAAATCCGGCAGTCCCTGCTCGACGAGCTCGAAGGCCAGATGGGCCTGCAGGGCAAAACCATCCAGAACCCGCCGGGCTACCTCTATGCCCTGATTCGTCGCCATCACCAGGGCACCCTGGAACTCGCGTTGGCACCAGCGATTGCGGCCCGGCGTGCCAGTCGCCAGAGAGCTGAAGCGGCCATAGCTAAGGCTTTGCAACCTCACCTGTCGGAAGAGGCGCCAAAGTCCGACCTCTCATCCGCGGAGGTGGCACAGCTGCCCTCGCAGGCTGCCATCGAAGCGCGGGCCAAGCTGGCCGAGCTTCGACAAGCCTATGGAAGGCAGGGAGGGGGCAAATGATCGCGCTCTTGTTCAGTAACTCAGTTGGACATTTCGGCCAACGTGGTACGCCGTACCACGTTGGCCGTTTTGTCTCAGTTCTGCACCCAGTAAGACATTTCGGGCAACGTGGCACGCCGTGCCGCGTTGCCCGTTTTGTCCCACCGCATTGAAGGATCAACCACATGACCAGCCAAGAACTCTTCTTAGCGTTGCTTCACCGTCTCCAGCGCTATCCGGATGCCATGGTCTTGCACGCAATGCTTCGACAGCAAGCCGATGTTTCCGAATTCAAAGGAAGTGCATCGCACATCTCGCTCGACCTGCTGGGGAGCTTGGTGCACATGAGACAGGTGCAGCGTTCTCTTACCAGGTTGGGCGAGATGGGCCTGCTTCAGTGCCGAACTCACGCGAATTACAAGACGCACGTCACTGTTGATCGTGCGGCCGTCAAGGCTCTTCTGCGAACCCCGATCAGCCCATACGTACCTGGTGTCATCGATGACGGATTTTCGCTGCTCGATGAATTGAATGCAGAAGCCGAGGCCGACGCCAAAAAGGTTGCTGATGAAGCCCTCAAGCGCGCCAGCGATAGC
>JAEZWW010000016.1 GCA_023442945.1 Pseudomonadota bacterium
CCCCTGTGCCCGCGGTGCCCAGTGGCGCGCCCTACAGCGCACGCGCCCCGCCTGTAGCGGCCTGAGCGGCCTCCCTGGCGCCCGCGCCACTTTCCCTCGCCCCTGACATCCCGGCCCCCGCGCGCTCTGCGCCGGGGCCGTCAGCGCGTGGACGTCGCGCGCGCCGGCATGGGCCGTTGCCGCCCGGCCGCGCCCTGTTCTGCGGCGCGGCCTTGGACTTCTCTTGTCTTTTTTTGATCGGCCGCGCCGCCTCTACAGGCCGCTGCTGGCCGTTTTTTGCCCTTTTTTCGCCCGGACGGATCGCCGCCGCGCGTGGTCCGCCCTGGGCACTGGATGCTTCATGTCACCACTTGTTCTGCTTCACCCCCGCGCCGCTGCGCCCCGCACGCGCCTGCGGCCCCTCAGCGCGGCCTTGCTGGCCGCATTTCTGTCCACCCCGGCGTGGAGTGCGCCCGACACGCCGCCCGCAGAGGGCGATGACGCGCCCTCGCTCAAGGAAGTCACCGTGCGCGCCAGCGGGCTCGACCGCGCCAGCACCGACATGGCCACGCCCGCGTCCGTGCTGGAAGGCGACGAGCTGGTCCAGCGCCGCGGCGCCACCCTGGGCGAGACGCTGGACGGCCAACCCGGCATCGCCGCCAGCCACTTCGGCGCGGGCGCCAGCCGCCCCGTGATCCGCGGCATGGACGGGCCGCGCGTGCAAATCCTCAGCGACGGCGCCGAAGTGCACGACGCCTCGTCCGTCAGCCCCGACCACGCCGTCACCGCCGAACCGATGCTGGCGCGCCAGATCGAGGTGCTGCGCGGCCCATCTGCTCTGCTGTACAGCGGCGGCGCTGTGGGCGGCGCGGTCAACGTGCTGGACGGGCGTGTGCCCACCGCAGCGCCGGAAAAAGGCGTGGAAGGCAGCGCCGAGCTGCGCGCCAACACCGGCGCGCGCGGCGTGTCGGGCGCGGCGCAGGTCACGGCGGGCAAGGGCCCGCTGGTGCTGCACGTGGAAGGCGCGGGCCGCGACGATGGCGACTACCGCGTCGGCCGGGGTTGGTCCGGCGGCTCGCGCGTGGAAGGCAGCTTCAACCGCACCGACACCGGCAGCGTCGGCCTGTCCTGGGTCGGCACGCGCGGTTACCTAGGCATGGCCTTCACGCAGCAGCGCGCGCGCTACGGCCTGCCGGGGCACGCGCACGGCGGTGCCGACTGCCACCCGCATGGCGACCATTTGCACTGCGGTGGCCACGATGACGGCGACCACGACCATGGACACGAAAGCGACGAGGGCCACGACCATGCGCACGGCGACGTGCCCGTGGTCGACCTGCGCAGCCAGCGCTGGGACGTGCGCGGCGAGCTGCGCCAGCCCTTCACCGGCTTCGAGACGCTGCGCCTGCGCGGCGGCGTGACCGACTACCGCCACGACGAGATCGAAGACGGCGCCATCGCGACCACCTTCCGCAACAAGGCGCACGACTGGCGCGTTGAATTGCAGCACCAGCCGGTCGCCGGGTGGCGCGGTGTGTTCGGCCTGGCCACCAGCCAGCGCGACTTCAGCGCCCTGGGCGAAGAGGCCTACGTGCAGCCCACGCGCACGCGCCGCACCAGCCTGTTCTGGCTGGAGACGCTGGCCTGGGGCGACTGGCGTTTTGAAGGCGCGCTGCGCCACGAACGGCAGAACGTCAGCCTGCAGGACGGCGGGGAGCGGCGCTCACACAGCGGCACGTCCGGCTCGGTCGGCGCGGTCTGGCGCTTCACGCCGGGTTACCAGCTGTCCGCGAGCTTCACCCACGCCCAGCGCATGCCCACGGCCGAAGAGCTGTACGCGCGCGGCCTGCACATGGCCACGCGCACCTACGAGGTCGGCAACAGCGCCCTGCGCGCCGAGCGCTCCAGCAACCTGGACATCGGTCTGCGCAAGCTGGTGGGCGACACCACCTTCTCGGTCAATGCGTACCACAACCGCATCTCCGGCTACATCTACGGCCGCACGCTGGACGCCCAGGAAGGCGTGCAGCTGATCGAATACACGCAGGCCGGCGCCCGCTTCACGGGGCTGGAGGCGCAGGTGCGCCAGCGCCTCACGCGCAACGTGGGGGTGACGGTGTTCGGCGACGTGGTGCGCGCCCGCCTGGCCGACGGCAGCCGCCTGCCACGCAGCGCCCCCGCGCGCGCCGGCGTGCGGCTGGATGCCCAATGGCAGGGCTGGGAAGGCATGGTCGAATGGGTGCAGACCTTCGCCGTGCGTCAGGTGACCGAGCACGAAACGCCGACCGCTGGCTACGGCATGCTGAACCTGGGCCTCAGCTACACGCGGCCGTTCGCCAACGGCAGCAGCTGGCAGTTCTACGTGCGCGGCCCCAACCTGACGGATCGCCTGGCGTATTCGCACCTGTCCTTCATCAAGGACCAGGCGCCCTTGATGGGGCGCAGCGTCGTGGTGGGCGCGCGCTACAACTTCTGAAGCTGCTTGCGCAGGTGGGACTAGGGCGGAAGGCCGATTTGGCTTAAATCTTCACCTGCTCGTAGGCCCACTTCACCCACGGCATCAGGGCGGCGACATCGCTGGCTTCCACGGTGGCGCCGCACCAGATGCGCAGGCCGGCCGGCGCGTCCTTGTACGCGGCGATGTCGTAGGCCACGCCTTCGTCCGCCAGCAGCTTGGCCATTTGCTTGACCTGCGCGTCCGGCAAGTCCACCGTCAGGCACACGCTGGTGCACGAGCGCGTGGCCTCGGTCTGCGCCAGGAAGTGGATCCACGGGTGCGCGGCGACAAAGTCCTCGATCGCCTTCAGGCTGGCGCGGCTGCGTGCCATCAGGCCGGGCACGCCGCCTGCGCCGTCGGCCCATTGCAGCGCGTCCAGGTAGTCCGCCACGCACAGCATCGACGGCGTGTTGATGGTGTCGCCGCGGAAGACCGCGTCCATCAGCTGCGCCTGGCCGTCGGCGCCGGTGCTGGTCATGCGGAAGATCTTGGGCAGCGGCCACGCGGGGCGGTGGCTTTCCAGGCGCGCTACGGCGCGCGGGCTCAGCACCAGCATGCCGTGCGCGCCTTCGCCGCCCAGTGCCTTCTGCCACGAGAAAGTGACCACGTCCAGCTTGTCCCACGGCAGGTCCATGCTGAAGGCGGCGCTGGTGGCGTCGCAAATCGTCAGGCCGGCGCGGTCGGCGGCGATCCAGTCGCCATCGGGCACGCAGACGCCGCTGGTCGTGCCGTTCCAGGTGAAGACCACGTCGCGGTCAAAGTCGACCTGCGCCAGATCGGGCAGGGCGCCGTACGCGGCTTTGTACACGTTCAAATCGCTCAGCTTGAGCTGGTTGACCAGGTCGTTCACCCAGGTCAGGCCAAATGTCTCCCACGCCAGCACGTCCACGCCGCGCGGGCCCAGCAGGCTCCACATCGCCATCTCCACCGCGCCGGTGTCCGACGCCGGCACGATGCCGATGCGGTAGCCGTCCGGCAGGCCCAGGATGCGTGCACTTTCGGTGCAGGCGCGCTCCAGCAGCTCGCGCCCCAGCGCCGAGCGGTGCGAGCGGCCCAGCGCGCGCAGGTCGAGCGCGGAAACGTCGTAGCCCGGGCGCTTGGCGCAGGGGCCGGACGAGAAGTTGGGGCAGGCGGGTCGAACGGTGGGCTGGGTCATGGCGAGGGCAGAGGCGGTCACGCGATCAGGCGCAGAGAGCGAACAGGGGCGCCGCGCGGGCGCGAAGCCGCAAATTCTAGGCCGGCGCCCATCGCCCGGCCCGCGCCGTGGGCATCGGCGGCCGTGGCACGTGTCTGGGGCGCCAAGCCGCTTGCCTAAAATCGGCGCCATGAACTTTCTCGAGCAGTTGCGCCAGGCCGAAAGCGCCCACCAGTCGATGCTGTGCGTCGGCCTGGACCCGGAACCCACGCGCTTTCCCACCGGCATCACGCGCGACGCCGAAGGCATCTTCGATTTCTGCGTCGCCATCGTCGAAGCCACGGCCGACCTGGCGATGGCCTTCAAGCCGCAGATCGCCTACTTCGCCGCGCACCGCGCCGAGCCGCAGCTCGAACGCCTGATGCGCCGCATGCGCGAGATCGCGCCGCAAGTACCGATCATCCTGGACGCCAAGCGCGGCGACATCGGCTCCACCGCCGAGCAGTACGCCAAGGAAGCGTTTGAGCGCTACGAAGCCGACGCCGTCACCCTGTCGCCCTTCATGGGCTTCGACTCCGTCGCGCCCTACCTGCAGTACAAGAACAAGGGCGCCTTCCTGCTGTGCCGCACCTCCAACCCCGGTGGCGACGACCTGCAGGCACAGCGCCTGGCGGGCGTGGAAGGCCAGCCGCTGCTGTACGAGCATGTCGCGCGCCTGGCCGCCGGGCCGTGGAATCTGAATGGGCAGCTGGGGCTGGTGGTGGGCGCGACTTATCCGCAGGAGATCGAGCGCGTGCGCGAACTGGCGCCCACGCTGCCGCTGCTGATCCCCGGCGTCGGCGCGCAAGGCGGCGACGCGGCCGCCACCGTCAAAGCCGGCTGGCGCGGTGATACGGGTGGAGCGGCCGGCGCCACCACGGGCGCGGTCATCGTCAACAGCTCGCGCGCCATCCTGTACGCCAGCGGCGGCTCGGACTTCCGCGACGCGGCGCGCGCCGCCGCGCAGGCCACGCGCGCGGCGCTGCACGCAGCCAAAGGGTGGTAGCTATATTTTAGATAGCTGGTCGCGCAGATGGTTGTAGGGCTGCGGCCTAATTTGTTTGGTATTTGAAGCCCGACCGGCCTGCACAGGGGTTGCCCCGTCCGGGAAATCCATGCCTACCGGGCGCGCCAGCATTCGTCGGCGCGCACCGCGTTTGGTGACAATCGGCACATCGACCTGCGCGGTGCTCCCTGGTCGGGGCGCGCGCTTTTTTCTGGAGTTTTCTTGATGCCCCGTCCTCCCCTGTCCCGCCGCGTTAGCCTGCTGGGTGCCTGCGCCCTGGCGCTGTTGGCGCCCGCTGCCTTCGCGCAGGGCGCGTACCCCGCCAAGCCCATCACCATCATCGTCGGCTACCCGGCCGGTGGCAGCACCGACCTGACTGGCCGCCACGTGGGTGACGCGCTCGGCAAGCAGCTGGGCGTGCCGGTGGTGATCGAAAACGTGGGCGGTGCCGGCGGTGCCATCGGCGCGCAGAAGGCGGCCAACGCCGCACCCGACGGCTACACGCTGTTCGTCGGTGCCAACAACGAAGTGGCGATCAACAAGCTGGTCACCAAGAACGTCAAGTACGACCTGAAGGACTTCACCCCGATCGGCCTGGTGGCCTCGCAGCCCATGGTGCTGGTGGCGTCCAACGCCTCGGGCGTGAAGACCATCGACGAATTCATCGCCAAGGTGAAGGCCGCGCCCGGCAAGTACAGCTATGGCAGCTCGGGCGTGGGTACGGCCCTGCACCTGGCCGGCGAAATGGTCAAGGAGCGCGCGGGCCTGTTCATGACCCACATCCCCTACCGCGGCGTGGCGCCGCTGACCAACGACCTGGTCGGTGGCAACCTTGAATTCGGCGTGTTCGTGCTGTCCAGCGGCCTGCCGCACATCAAGGCCGGCAAGGTGGTCGCGCTGGGCACGACCGAGGCCAAGCGCTCGCCGCTCACGGCCGACATTCCCGCGCTGGGCGAGCACAAGCAGCTCAAGGGCATGGACATCGGCAGCTGGTTCGTGTTGATGGGCCCGGCCAAGCTGCCCGACGCCGTCACCGCCAAGCTCAAGACCGCGCTGACCGAGGTGCTGAAGTCGCCCGACTTCCGCAAAAAGATGGAAGCCACCGGCTCCACCGTGGCGGCGCCTGACGTGGCGATCGGCCCCTTCCTGCAAAGCGAGATTGCCAAGTACCAGAAGATCGTGCAGTTCGCCAAGATCGAGCAATGAGCCGCCCCGCCCCCCTGCCTTTCCACCTGCCGCTGCCCGACATCGCGCCCTGGCGCGCGGGCAACACCGGCGTTGAAGGCGTCTGGCATTTCGACAGCGGCCGCCCTGGCCGCGCCGTGATGCTCAGCGCGCTGATCCATGGCAACGAAGTCTGCGGCGCCTGGGCGCTGAAAGGTTTGCTGGAAGCCGGCGTGCGGCCCGACGTGGGCAGCTTGACGCTCGCCTTCTGCAACCTGGCCGCGTTCGACCGCTTCAGCCTGCCGAACACCGACGCTGCGCGCTTCGTCGAAGAAGACCTGAACCGCCAGTGGAGCGCCGAGCGCATGGCCGGTGGCGAAAGCCTGGAGCGCCGCCGGGCCGCCGCGCTGCGCCCCTTTGTCGAGCGCGCCGACTGGCTGCTGGACCTGCATTCCATGCACGAGCCCAGCGCGCCGCTGCTGCTGACCGGCGTGCAGCCGCGCAACCTGGCGCTGGCGCGCGCGCTGCGGGCGCCCGAGCACATCGTCATCGACGCGGGCCACAAAGACGGCGTGCGCATGCGCGACTTCGGGCGCTTTGGCCTGCCGGACGACCAGGCGGGCGATGTGCGCTCGCTCCTGATCGAATGCGGCTTCCATGGCGACTTGAGCAGCCGCGCCGTTGCGCAGGACATGTGCGGGCGCTTTTTGCAGGAAAGCGCGTGTGTCAGCGCCGCCACGTTGGCCGAGCACCTGCCCGGCTGGCGCCTGCCCGACGCGCCGCGCCAATGGGCGCTGACGGTGGACGGCGCCGCCGTGGCGCGCAGCGAGCGCTTCGCCTTTGTCGGCGACTTCACGGGCCTGGAGGTGTTCGAGAAAGCCGGCACCGTGATCGGCCACCACGACGGCCAGGGCCAGGGCGACGCCGTGGTCACGCCTTACGACGACTGCGTGCTGGTCATGCCTTCGGTGCGGCAGGCGCGCGAGGGCGTGACGGTGGTGCGCTTCGCCCGTCGGGCGGCGCTGGCCTGAAGTAACCGGGTTGGAGTACTTTTTTTCAGTATCAAAACCATAGCTGGCCGCGCAGATGGTTGTAAGGCTGCGGCCATGAAAGCCATGAAAAAGCGGCCCGCAGGCCGCTGGATCGCCGCGCGCGCTGCGCCGCTCAGCGCTTGCCGCTGCGCGCCGCCTCGTAGAGCGGCATGACGCGCGGCACGGCCTGCTGCAGCGCGGCGATGCGGTCGCCCGACGACGGGTGGGTCGACATGAAGCCCGGGCCGCTGCCGCCGCCTTGTTGCGCCATCTTCTGCCACAGCGTGACGGCCGCGCGCGGGTCGTAACCGGCGCGGGCGGCGAGTTCCAGGCCGTACAGGTCGGCCTCGCTTTCCATGCTGCGCGAAAACGGCAGGTCCAGCGCCAGCTGCTTGCCCATGCTGGCCAGCTGCGTCGCGCCGCTGCCCAGGCCCAGCAGCGCGCCGCCGATCGACACCGCCAGATCGCCCGCGGCCGACTGCGACATCTTCTCGCGCGAATGCTCGCGCAGCGCGTGCGCCATCTCGTGGCCCATGACGGCGGCGATCTCGTCGTCGGTCAGCTTCAGCTTGCGGATCAGGCCGGTGTAGAAGGTGATCTTGCCGCCCGCCATGACGTGCGCGTTGACGGTGTCTTCGTTGATCAGCACCAGCTGCCACGGCCACTTCGCGGCGTCGGGGCGGAAGGCGGCGACCTGCGGCACCAGGCGCTGCATGACGGCGCGCACGCGGTTGTATTCGGGGCCGCTGGTGATCAGCGTGCCGTCCGAACGCGCCTCGTTGTTCTGTTCGTTGTAGTACTGCAGCGACTGCTGCATCACCGTTTCGGACGACACCAGCAGCAGCTGCGAGCGGCTGCGCCCGTCGGTGGTCACGCTGCCCGTGGTGGTGGTGCCGCAGCCAGCGGCAAGCAAGGCGGCGGCGGCCAGGGCGGCCAGGGCGGCCAGGGTGCGGCGGTGGGACATGCGGGGCTCCTCAGTCGATCGTCGGGGGATGGGCCGATCGTACCCGGCGGGCGGGGGCGGCGCGCGCGGGACAAGCTCGCGGGGCGCTAGCTGTTGTGTCTCAATAGGTTGTTCACCCGAGAGGGTCTGGGAGACTGGAGTTACGACGCTTCAGCATCTCAGAGGATTCCCCCCGGATGAACACCCACAAGAATGCCAGACTCACCTATGA
>JAEZWW010000056.1 GCA_023442945.1 Pseudomonadota bacterium
CCACAAGCATGCGCGCTCATCCACATCGGGATGAACGGCGGTGGCGGGCCAGACTTCACCTCCGCAATCTTCAAGACATTGGAGTTGGTGAATTGACCCGTGACATTCCTCAATGCAAGCAGGATCAAAGCCAGCCTTCTGGAACTGCCCATCCACGTTGCTGGTAAAGACCCAGCACCCTGCAGATTTCAATCTTGCCCAGTCACGAAGGAGCGAAAACCCATCATGAGGGACGGTGTTCCTGTAGGGCCTCGACCTGTGCCCATAGAACCCCCAGGCCAGATGGGGCTCAGTATGGAATGTTCTGGGCGAGGCGATCTCCGTGAAGCGCAGTCGAGCCTCTTTCAGCGCGGGGTATGCGCCCCAGAACCCATCATCGCCGCGGAAGTCTGGCAACCCCGAATCGGCCCCCATCCCGGCGCCGGCGCAGATGATCAGCGCGTCAGCGTCTTGGATGAGCTCGGCCGCCCGGTGAATCAGCCCTGTCCTAGAACTGTCTGTCTCGCGCGCATCCATCTGCACCTCCTCTATCGGGCCTCTTCTCCTGCGATAGGTGCGGCAGGTAGGCCCCGCGATGTGGCGGAATGCTGTCATTGAGCATGCACCGTCAATTCGTGGCCAAGGGCAGTCCCTCAAAGCGTGCCAACATCTTGATGAATGCCAGTTTTACCGTGCTTATTGGGCCACCGCGCTGTTTTGCGATGATCAGTTCAGCAATGCCGGGCTCCCACGAATGCTTGTTGTAGTAATCGTCTCGGTAGATGAACATGATGAGATCGGCAATCTCCTCGATCGCTCCCGAACCGCGGAGGTCTCTCAACATTGGCCTCTTGTCAGCGCGTCCCTCGACAGCTCGATTGAGCTGCGACAACACGATCAGGGGGCAATCCAGCTCCATCGCCAAGTCCTTCAGCTCACACGCAATTTCATCCAGTTCGTCGGCACGGTTTTGAGGACCGGAGCCAGTGGGGGTCATCAACTGAAGGTGGTCGACGACCACTAGCCCCAGCTTGCCACGTTGGAGGACGATCTGGAGAGCCTTGGTGCGCAATTCAGATGGCGTAAGGCTCACCGCACCGTCAATATGCAGATCGAGATGACGCAGACTTTCAAGCACCTCGGTAAAGCGCGGCCACTCCTCGTCTTGCAGTTTGCCGGTACGCAAGCGGCTCAAATCGATCCGGCCGAGAGAGCCGGCGATACGAGTGGTCAGTTGCTCCGCACTCGCTTCGATCGAAAAGAATGCAACCGGCAATCTCTCAGCCAGTGCCACATGCTCTGCGATGTTCAGACCCAGTGCCGTCTTCCCCATCGACGGGCGACCCCCAATCACGATCAGTTGCCCCGCCTGGAGGCCGGCAGTTACTCGATCCAGTTCGCAAAAGCCGGTGGACACACCTGTCACGTCGCTCGGGTTTTCCGACAGATCTTCTACTCGTTCAAGCAGCTTTTGCGCCAGTTTGTCCACCCGCTGCAAGCTGGGTCTCGTTCGCGTGCCCTCCTTCCACACGGAGGAGATCTTGATTTCGGCTTCGTCTAGGATACGGCTCACCGCGGATCCTTGAGGATCAAGTGCTAGCGTAGCAATCTCATCACATGCGGCCAGCAGCTTTCGGAGAACGGATTGCTCACGAACGATTTGGGCATAGTGGCGAAGGTTGTCGATCTTTGAGAATTGCTGCGCGAGAACGACCAGATATGCTAAGCCGCGTGTCACGCCCGATTGACCGGCGCGCTGGAGTGCGTCGTGGACCGTAATCACGTCGATCGGCTTCATCTCATCAATCAGCTTGACGCAGGCGGCGAAAATCAGGCGGTGCTCGTGTCGATAGAAGTCGTCTTCGACCAGAACATCGGTCACACCCTCATACGAAGTCTTGTTGCCGAGCAGCATTCCACCTAGGACGACCGACTCGGCCTCCACGGAATGGGGTTGAACACGCGGAGTTGCATACTCTTGGTGAACGCTATCGATCGGGAGTGAGTTCATTTGGGCAAGATAAGCTAAGAACTGGGATGGCAGAAGCGACGGGTATGCCTGTCTCGCTGTGAGCCCTCCCAACGGTTTCCGAAAATGCCGGCGGCCCTGTCGGTACGTGATGCCGTTCAAAGCAACGCTTGTCAAGCCACACGCGCCCCGTTGGCAGCAGTGTCTGTATTGGAGCGACGCAACGTGTCGCACTCGGGTGCACCAAGCGGGGTATCGGCTCCGGAATTGAGCGTCGCTTACGGGCATCCGATGCCCACGTGCGGTCAGTGCAAGCGTCGCGCCAAGTCCGCGTGGACGCGCTGAGAGCGCATCCTTATGGCGTCTATCCGGCCGATAACAGCGCGGCGGCCCCGTCGCTCATTGCGTCCAGTCGTTGCATCAGCGCGGCCGCAGCCCGCTCAGACATGATGCATTCGACCCGGTACTGGGCACGAGTCAAGCCGACGAACAACCTTCGAAGCTCTTGGTCCGACGGAGGTTCGAAGTCGATTTCGCAAAGCACGACGACCGGGGCGCTTTGGCCTTTGAACCGGAAGACGGTGTCGCTCAGAAGATCGCCGTCGGTCCACTGGGCATTGCCCGATTTGTCGTAGCGACCCGTGAACTTGCGCAGCGTGGCACCGGCAATCGATTCTTGTTGCAGAACCTCGGAGCGTTGCTGCCCCGCATAGGTCAACAGGGCGATGTCCTGAAGGGCCACGCCTTCCTGCTGAAGACGCGTGATGCAACTGGCGACTGTCGTGATCGCATTGAGTTCACCGGGAGCGTAGGTAGAGAACGCTGGAGATTCACCTTCGTAAGCGGAGCGCGCCTGCGCTGGCTCACTGAGCAGCCGCAGCCGGTTTATGGCCTCGACCACGGCTCGTGGACTTCGAAAGTTATCCTGACAGCAGATCGTGACGGCGTCCGAGATATGGAACGCCTCCCGGTCGTAGAGACGCTGTTGCGAGTCGCCCAGCAAGTAAACCCTTCCATCGGGTTTCAACAGATTGAGCAACGTCTGAATCCATTCAGGCGCAAAGTCCTGCGTCTCGTCGATGACCAGCAGGTCCCAGCGGGGTGGATGGCTGCTTGCCTGCTCGGCCCACCGCTGGGCCAGTTCATCGAATACGCCGGCATGGTCGAAGCGTGGCTCGAAGCCAGTTTGCCGCGCCTGATTGAGGCACAGCTCATGAAACGAGCCAACTTCCGTCGACGTGGGCGCGATGCGCGCCAAATGATCCGCTAGGGGTCGGTTGAAGCACACGTACGCGCCACGTTGTCGTGCGAGATGTGCGCCGTACAGTAGTTTGATGGCCAGTTGCGTTTTGCCGGATCCTGCCGTGGCGTCAATGATGAACGCGCCGCTCGCGTGCCCGATCTTGGGCACCCATGTAGCCAGGCCGGAAGATAGCGTAGTGGACAAGCTCCGCAACAGCCCGATGTGCGTCGCAACATCAGGCAGCACGTCCAGCATCTGAGCGAGGAAGCTGATGATGCGTGCGCGCTCGCTTTGGCTCATCGGTTCAGCGTGCGCGTTGGCCTGGCGAACATGGTGCGGCAAGTCCTGAAGACCTCCTGCGTCGACCACGCGATCTCCCGGAAAGGCCAGCACGGTGGACTGCACGCGGTGATCCGGCAACACCAGCATGGTGGTGACGATGGTCGCGTCGAGATCGGCCTCGCGCAGGCGAGTGCGCAGGGCCGAATACATGCGACGCACTTGATGGCCTACGTCTTTGGTGCGGACCGATACTCCAGTGCCGTATTGCTTTCCCAGGGTCTGCCCGGACTCGATCAGTCGCCCGGCCTTTATTTCCAGCAACACAATGTGGCCGCTAGGTGCAACCACGGCCACGTCGATCTCACCGTGGTGTTGCCGCCCCTCAACGACGGACGACCAATCCAGGCTATGGAAGACGTCAAACTCGTCGGAAAGACCTGCTTCAAGCAGTCGCAGAACATCGTGCTCGCGCTGCAGACCTAGGGTGAACGCTGGCCCAAGCGGAGGCGTGGGATGCAGTATCGCCATGGAATCGACTGGAGATGAACGCCGAAGACAAGCCGCAACAGTTGACGGCTATTTCTCGTGGCGCTTGGTCGGGCTATGCGGACACCCAGCACCCGTTCCCATTGATCCGCACCATCGGCATTTATTGCCGCCGCTGCCGTGGCGATGCTTCTTGGTCGGGCTGTGTGGACATCCGGTCCCGTAGCCAATGCTCCTGCAAAACTCACATCGAGCCTCGTCTCCCAAGTGTTCATGCTTCTTGGTCGGGCTATGCGGACAGCGTTGACCTGATTCGCGGCGAACAGGGCACGGTCGAGATCATCGATTTCAAGTCGGAGAAGAAACCCGACATGGAGAAAGACCGGGAGCGACTGCGCCAGTACCAGAGCCAGTTGGAGGTGTACGCCCATCTGGTCGAGGAGCGCACCGGCCAGAAGGTCAGCCGGATGCATCTTTACTACACCGGTGAAGACGGCGGCAACCCCTACGTCTCCTTCAGCAAAGACGACCGCGCCATCGGTAAGACCATCGCGCGCTTCGACGACATCGTGGCCCGCATCGAGCGGCAGGACTATGGCATTGCGACACGCCCGGCCAAGTTGTGCCAGAGCTGCGACATGCGCGCCTATTGCGACAACAAGAACTGGAAATTCAGGAAAAGCCGATGAGATTGAAGCCGAGCATCATCGCAGTTGCCAGCACCTCAACACTTCGGCAGATCGTCGATGACTATGAATTGAGCGTTGAGGACAAACGCAAACGTCAGGCGCTGGTCGATGCGATCTCGTCGGCGCGGCGATGCAAACCCGAGGAGCTTCTCGGTTATCTCGGCGAAAGCGAGATCAAGCAGGTTTGCGAGGCGACGGGCGTTGAATCGAGAGGGCGAAAGAACGCGCTGATTGCCCGACTTTTGGAGGCCGCAAACCCTGCGCCGCCACCCGCGCCAACCCCACCAGGGAAATTCCAGCCAAGAATATTCAACCAGATACCTACGAGAAGACCTATGAGCGACAGACAACCCGCGCAGGAAAGCCTGCAACTGGCCACGCCCGATGGCGGCACCACCAACGTCGAGAAGTACGAGTTCGAGCCGATCAAGGGCTATCCGATGCTCAATTGGCGCGGCAAGCGCCCGTTCACCTCGACGCAGTATTACCCGGCGCAGTTGAAGGAAGTCCACGGCGAGGAAGTGGATGGTTGGCGCAACAAGATTTTCTGGGGCGACAACCTTCAGGTGATGAGCCACTTGCTGAAGGAGTTCCGGGGCAAGGTTGACCTGATCTACATCGATCCGCCGTTTGACTCGAAGATCGAGTACAAGAAAACGATCAAGGTCAACAGGCAGAGCGCAGAGACGGCATATACGGCGTTTGAAGAAAAGCAGTACACGGACGTTTGGACGAATGATGAATACCTACAATTCATCTACGAACGAGCGATCCTTATGCGAGAGTTATTGAGCGATGATGGCGTTTTTTGTCTGCATTGCGATTGGCATAAGTCGCATTATCTTCGCGCATTGTTGGATGAAATCTTTGGCGTAGGAGCGTTTCAGAACGAAATCGTTTGGCACTACTACAACAAGATGCAGGGCAACATCAATCGTTTCGCGTCTGATCATGACGTGATACTTGTCTTCTCAAAATCTGGCAAATTCCAGTTCAATAAGCTGCGCGAAAAGCGAGAAAAGCCGGTGCAGCAAATTAAACGGGTGTGGGACAAAGGAACGCAGTCTTTGGTTAATGCCAAAGATGAGAATGGGAACGTCGTCTATATAAATTCCACCCATAAAACGATTGACGATGTTTGGCGGCTGCCTATGCTTCAGCCTGCTGATCGCGTCGAAGTGGTGGGCTACCCTACTCAGAAGCCAGAGACGTTGCTTGAGCGGATCATCCTCGCTTACTCGAATCCTGGCGACATTGTCTTCGATTGTTTTATGGGATCAGGAACAACCCAGGCTGTCAGCGCCAAATATGGTCGACGCTATATCGGCAACGACATCAACTTGGCGTCAGTTCAAACCACCTCAAAAAGACTTCTTGCTATTCGTGATGAGATGGCTGATGAAAACTATCAGCCGACCATCAAAAACGGCTTGCGCGACGATGACGACATTCAAGCCAGCATCGAGGAGGAAGGTGAAGAAGCCGCTGGCGACTGGACTGATGTCTTTAAGGTGCCAAAGGCTTATCCGGGCTTCGAGGTTCACACGGTCAATCACTACGACATCTTTCGCAACCCCGTTCAGGCGAAAGAACTGCTGGTCGAAGCACTGGAAGTGCAGAAGCTGGAGTTCAGCACCGTGTTCGACGGCGAGAAGGACGGGCGCATGGTCAAGATTATGCCCGTCAATCGCATTGCCACGCGGGCCGATCTGAACGAACTGATCCACAACTTTGACCAGAAAGCGTGGCAGCACCGGCACAACGAGCACCCGAACCGCCCGGTCGAGAAAATCACCCTCGTCTGCATGGGGCACGAGCCGGACTTGGCCGCGCAACTGGAACTCGCGGCCAAGCCCTTCAAGATCGACGTGGAGGTGGTGGACATCCTGCGCGACAAGGCCGATCTGGAATTCAAGCGCGACTCGCAGGCCAAGGTGTCCATCAAGAAGGGCGAGCTGGTCATAGAGAAGTTCTACCCGATGAACCTGCTGCAAAAACTCTCGCTGCAAAAGGAAGCGGTTGAGGACTGGAAGGAGTTGGCCGAGTCAGTGCTGATCGACTGGAACTACGACGGCGCGGTGCTGCAACCGGCAGCGGTGGACATCCCCGGCAAGAACGAGGTGGTCAAGGGCGCGTACAAGGTGCCGAACGATGCAGGCACCATCCGCGTGAAGATCACCGACCTGCTGTCGGAGTCCTGGGAAGGGAGCGTGGCCAATGGCGACTAAACGCGCAGCCAAGGCGGTGAGCGCGTCGCTCGACTTCGCCTTCTTTCAGTTCCTCTGGCAGTTCTATCAGGCCAACCGGGGCACCATCCGCCAGCACTACAAGGAGCTGACGCGCAAGCTCCTCGACTTCAACAACCCGGATCGCAACCCGAAGGCCTTCCTGCGCCAGCCGCAATTCGAGGCGCTGGAAACCTACGTCTTCCTGAAGGAGTTCCTCGGCAACGCCAAGGTCGAGGAAATCTTCCAGCAGTGGTTCGAGAAACAAGGCCGCTTTGCCGACCGTGCCGAGGGCGGCGTGGTGTCGGGCAGCGCGGGCCAGGTCGGCCTCTTCGACAAGATCACGCAGGATCAGTACAAGGCAGTGTTCGCGGCCATGCGCAAGAACTCACGCGCCTACGCCAACACCCGTACCGACGAGTTTGTGGACATAGCCATCGAGAGCTTCCTGAAAGGATCGGGCGAGCTGCGCCCGGAAGGCATGCTGCCCAAGCTGGCGTTCTTTGCGGCCACAGTGGAAGAGCTGACCGAAGAGCTGAAGCCCGCCGTCGAGCGTGCGCTGCTCAAACACGGTATTCCGACCTCACGCATCCTGGTGAACGTGGGCGACAGCAAGATCACCACCAACGACGACATCCGCGAGTTCAACCGCCTCGACACCGAAGGCTCGGAAAAGCAGTTCATTCTGCTGGTCAACAAGGGGCGTGAGGGCTGGAACTGCCGCTCTCTGTTCGGCGTGGGCCTGTTCCGCGAGCCGAAGTCGAAGGTGTTTGTGCTGCAAGCCACCATGCGCTGCCTGCGCGCCATCGGCGAAGCCCAGCACACCGGCCACGTATTCCTCTCGGACGGCAACCTCAACACCCTGAACGACGAGTTGCAGCAGAACTTCCGCATCAGCGCCGACGAGTTGCAAAAGACCGGCAAGGACAAGGAGCGTGTGGAAGTGCGCGTGGTCGAGCCTCCGGTCAAGATCAAGCTGGTGCGCGTGCGCAAGCAGTACCAGATGCGCGAGAAGCAGATCGTGCCCGGCCAAGCCTTGGGCCTCGACCGCACCCACAAGGAAAGCTGGGGGCCGCTGGTCGAGAAGTACCGGCTGATCGAAACGCAACAGGACGGACTGACCGTCGCTGACGCGGCCCGTGCCTCGGGCAGCCGCACCTTCGACCTGACCGACCGGCGCGAGAAGCGCACCTTCTCGCCGCTGACGCTGGTGGCCGAGGTGTCGCGCTACCTCAATCGCACCCCGCTGGAAATCGAGGAATTGCTCGACGCGACAAAGGAAGGCACTGCCGAACTGGTGGCCATCACCAACGAGTTCAACGAGCTGCTCTACGACGAGATCATCCCGCGCCTGTTCCGCCAGCTCTACGACCTCGATGAGTCGCAGCAGACCGAGGAGCACGAGGTCGATCTGATCAAGCTGCCCCCGAGCGGCTACTACGAGGTGTCGGCGGCGAAGGACAAGATCGTTCGGATGGGCGACGCGCAGATCAAGGACGACGAGCGCGCCAAGAGCTTCCACCTCGACACCTACTGCTTCGACTCCGGCTCGGAAAACTGGCTGTTCTGGGATCTGCTGCGTGAGCAGCGCGTGAAGAAGATCTACTTCACCGGGATGCTGACCCACGGCCAGTCCGACTTCTTCATCCAGTACATCGACCCAGACTCGCGCACCGTGCGCAGCTACTACCCTGACTTCATCTTTCAGCGCGAAGAGCCGGATGGCAGCTTGAAGTACGTGATCGTCGAGGTGAAGGCCGACAACCAGATCGAGGATGCGGTGGTGCAAGCCAAGAAGGACTTCGCCCAGCAGATCGCGGTGGCCAGTGGGATGGAGTACCGCATCCTCAAGTCGTCCGACGCGGACAAGCGGCATTTCCGGGTGCTGCTGTAAGGCAACAGAAGAACAAGCGAGGGGGTGACCATGGCTTTGGGACGAATGGAGCGCATTCTGATCTTGGCGAAGACGTATCCCTCGCCCAGTGCCCAGTACGTCGAGACGTCGTGCGTCGCGGGCGTCAGCCAGGACGGCTCGATGCGTCGTCTGTACCCGGTTCCATTTCGAATGATCGAGGAAGGCCAACAGTTCAAGAA
>JAEZWW010000107.1 GCA_023442945.1 Pseudomonadota bacterium
ACGCTGGTGTGCCCATCAAGGATCACGTGGCCGGCGTGGCCATGGGCCTGATCCTGGACGGCGGCAAGTTCGCCGTGCTGACGGACATCCTGGGCGATGAAGATCACCTGGGCGACATGGACTTCAAGGTCGCGGGCACCGAGAACGGCGTCACCGCACTGCAGATGGACATCAAGATCCAGGGCATCACCAAGGAAATCATGCAAGTGGCGCTGGCTCAGGCCCGCGAAGGCCGCCTGCACATCCTGGGCAAGATGAAGGAAGCGCTGGACGGTTCGCGTGGCGAGCTGTCCGCTTTCGCCCCGCGCATGCTGACCATCAAGATCAATCCCGAGAAGATCCGCGACGTGATCGGCAAGGGCGGCGCCACCATCCGCATGCTGACGGAAGAGACCGGCACCACGATCGACATCGGCGAAGACGGCACCATCACCATCGCCAGCAACGACGCAGCCAAGGCCGACGACGCCAAGCGCCGCATCGAGCAGATCACCGCCGAAGCCGAAGTGGGCAAGGTCTACGAAGGCCCGATCACCAAGATTCTGGAGTTCGGTGCCCTGGTCAACATCCTGCCGGGCAAGGACGGTCTGCTGCACATCAGCCAGATCTCGCACGAGCGCGTGGAACAGGTCAGCGACGTGCTGTCCGAAGGCCAGGTCGTGCGCGTGAAAGTGCTGGAGACGGACGAAAAAGGCCGCATCAAGCTGTCGATGAAAGCGCTGCAGGAGCGCCCGCCGCGCCCTGAAGGCGAAGAGCGTGCCCCGCGCGAATACCGCGAGCCGCGCGGTGACCGCGGTGACCGTCCGCCCCGTGGCGATCGCGGTGACCGTGGCGACCGTGGCCCGCGTGAAGACCGTGGCGACCGCCCGCCGCGCGCCGAGCGCGAGCCGCGCCCCGAGTCGACCGAGGCGAGCGCGCCTGCCGCTCCGGTCGCCGAAGAGCAGCAACAGCAACAGCAGCAATAAGGCAACTTCACTTTTGATAGCTGCCCGCGCAAGTACCACTAGGGCGGGCGGCCCATTTGACTATGAAGTGCATTGAGATTCGCGAGTACGGCGCCCCCGAGGTGCTGGTGCCCGCCGAGCGCGCCACGCCCGTGGCCGGCGCTGGTGAAGTGCTGATCCGCGTGGCCGCGTCGGGCGTCAACCGCCCGGACGTGCTGCAGCGCATGGGCCATTACCCGGTACCGCCGGGCGCGTCCGATTTGCCGGGCTTGGAAGTCGCTGGCGTCATCGAATCGGGTGACGCCCAGGCGATGGCGGCGGCTGGGCTGAAGGTCGGCGAGCGTGTCTGCGCGCTGGTCGCCGGCGGCGGCTATGCCGAATACTGCGTGGCCCCGGTTGCGCAGTGCCTGCCCGTGCCCGCGGGTTTGAGCGATGTGGAAGCGGCTTCGCTGCCCGAGACCTTCTTCACCGTCTGGAGCAATGTGTTCGACCGCGGCCGCCTGCAAAAGGGCGAGACGCTGTTGGTCCACGGCGGCACCAGCGGTATCGGCGTCACCGCCATCCAGCTGGCCAAGGCGGCCGGCGCCACGGTGATCGTCACCGCCGGCAGCGCCGACAAATGCGCCGCCGCGCTGCAGCTGGGCGCCGACCACGCCATCAACTACCGCGACGCCGACTTCACCGCCGAGGCGATGAAGCTGACCGATGGCAAGGGCGTGGACGTGATCCTCGACATGGTGGCGGGCGACTATGTGCGCCGCGGTGTCGAATGCCTGGCCGAAGACGGTCGTCTGGTCATCATCGCGGTGCAGGGCGGCGTCAAATCCGACTTCAATGCGGGCCTGGTGCTGCGCCGGCGTCTGACCATCACCGGCTCGACCCTGCGGCCGCGCCCGGTGGCGTTCAAGGGCGCGATCGCGCAAGCGCTGAAAAGCATCGTGTGGCCGTGGCTGGAAAGCCGCCGCGTGCAACCGGTGGTCCACAGCGTGTTCCCGGCCCTGCAGGCCGAAGACACGCTGCCCAGCGGCGCCGCGCGCGCGCACGCGCTGATGCAAAGCGGCGACCACGTCGGCAAGATCGTTTTGACCTGGGGTGAGGCATGAGCACCAAAAAACTGATCGCCGGCAACTGGAAGATGAACGGCGGCCTGGCCGACAACCAGCAGCTGCTGGACGACCTGTTGGCCGGCTTGACCGCTGCGGCGCCCGTGTGCGACGTGGCGGTGTGCCCGCCGTTCCCGTACCTGGCGCAGGTGCAGACCTACCAGGATCGCAGCCGCGATGCGTCGGGCGCGCCGCGTTTGAGCTTGGGCGCGCAGGACGTGTCGGCGCACGAAGCCGGCGCCTACACCGGTGAAGTGTCGGCCGACATGCTGCGCGAATTTGCCGTGCGCTACGTCATCGTGGGCCACAGCGAGCGCCGCCAGTACCACGGCGAGACCGACGTGCAGGTGGCCATCAAGGCCAAGCGCGCGCTGGCCGCTGGCCTGACGCCGATCGTCTGCGTGGGTGAAACCTTGCGCGAGCGGGAAGAGGGCATGACGGAATTCATCGTCAAGCGCCAGCTGTCCGCGGTGATCCACCTGAACGGCCACTGCACGAGCGAGATCGTCGTCGCCTACGAGCCCGTCTGGGCCATCGGCACCGGCCAAACGGCTACGCCTGAGCAGGCGCAGTCGGTCCACGCGGTGCTGCGGGCGCAGCTCAACGCCGCGTCGGCCCACGCCGACCGCGTGCGCATCCTCTACGGCGGCAGCATGAACGCGGCCAACGCGGCCGAACTGCTGGCCCAGCCCGACATCGACGGCGGCCTGATCGGCGGCGCGTCGCTCAAGGCCCCGGACTTTTTGAAGATTATCGCCGCCGCCCGTTGATGGACGTGCGCGGGCAGCTATCAAATTTGGAGTAATGGAATGAACTTTGTCCTCAATCTGGTGCTGGTGCTGCAGATCCTGTCGGCCCTCGCCATGATCGGCCTGATCCTGATGCAGCACGGCAAGGGCGCCGACATGGGCGCGGCCTTCGGCAGCGGCGCCTCGGGCAGCTTGTTCGGTGCGTCGGGCAGTGCCAACTTCCTGTCGCGCGCGACAGCGGTGCTGGCCACGGTGTTTCTGGCGTCGACGTTGGCGCTGGCGTATTTCGGCTTCAGCATCCGCACGCCCTCATCGTCGGGTGGCAGCGTGCTGGACCGCGCGGCCGTCACGGCGCCGGCATCGGCCGCCTCCGGCGCGGCGTCTGCGGCTTCGGGCGCGGGGGCTGCCAGCATCCCGACCGGCTCGGCTGCGCCTGCCGCGGCGGGTTCTGCCGCCGTGCCGGCATCGGCCACAGGCGCTGCCCAAATCCCGACCAACTGAGCTGCCTCAAGCTGCTCTGAAAATCCTCCTCGCCGAGTCTGTAACCGAGGGTTTTCAGGGTAAACTCCTAGTTGCTGCCGACACCTGTCACTGGCGTTTCAGACAGGATGACCGGATCGGTGGCTGACACGATTGCCGTCGTGGTGAAATTGGTAGACACGCTATCTTGAGGGGGTAGTGGCGAAAGCTGTGCGAGTTCGAGTCTCGCCGACGGCACCAAGTACAAGTGGCGGGCGCGGTCCCACGGATCGCCGCCCGCGCCGACCCAGAGCGCCTACGATGAATCTCTCCGAGTACCTTCCCGTCCTGCTGTTTATCCTGGTGGGTTTGGCGGTCGGAGCGCTCTGCCTGGGGATGGGCTCTTTCCTCAAGCCGCACAAGCCCGATGCGGCCAAGAACTCGCCCTACGAATGCGGCTTCGAGGCATTTGAAGACGCGCGCATGAAGTTCGACGTGCGCTACTACCTCGTTGCCATCCTGTTCATCCTTTTCGATTTGGAAATCGCCTTCCTTTTCCCTTGGGCGGTCTCGCTGCGCGAAGTCGGCTTGCCGGGCTTTGTCGCGGTGCTGATTTTCCTGAGCATCCTCGTCGTGGGTTTCATCTACGAGTGGAAAAAAGGCGCGCTGGATTGGGAATGAAGCGGATCGCGCTGGGCGTCGATCGAGGACTCGCACATGAATGAACAGCTTCAACAAAAAGGCTTTCTGCTCACCGGCGTCGATGCGGCGGTGAACTGGGCCAAGACCGGCTCGCTGTGGCCGGTGACCTTCGGCCTCGCCTGCTGCGCGGTCGAGATGATGCACGCGGCCGCCGCGCGCTACGACATCGGCCGTTTCGGCGCCGAGGTGTTCCGCGCCAGCCCGCGCCAGTCCGACCTGATGATCGTGGCTGGCACCCTGTGCAACAAGATGGCGCCGGCCCTGCGCAAGGTCTACGACCAGATGGCCGAGCCGCGCTGGGTGATCTCTATGGGTTCCTGCGCCAACGGTGGCGGCTACTACCACTACAGCTATTCCGTGGTGCGCGGCTGCGACCGCATCGTGCCCGTGGACGTGTACGTGCCCGGATGCCCGCCCACGGCCGAAGCGCTGCTGTACGGCATCATCCAGTTGCAGCAGAAGGTGCGCCGCACCAATACGATTGCGCGGGTCTAACGCATGGCTGACATTGCAATCGCCCCCGAAACCCTTCGTGACACCATCGCTGCGGCGCTGGGTGACAAGGCGCTGAACCTGGAAGTCGCGCTGAACGAGGTGGTGCTGACCGTCTCACCGGCCGACTACCACGCTGTCATGCAGACGCTGCGCGACGCGCCCGGTTGTCGCTTCGAGCAGATGATGGACCTGTGCGGTCTGGACTATTCCACCTACGGCGATGGCCGTTGGGAGGGCCCGCGCTATGCCGTCGTGCTGCAACTGTTGTCGGTCAGCCTGAACCAGCGCGTGCGTGTGCGGGTGTTCTGCGCGGACGACGAACTGCCTGTGCTGCCGACGGTGACCAATGTGTGGAGCGGCGCCAACTGGTACGAGCGCGAAGCGTTTGACCTCTACGGCATCGTCTTTGAAGGCCACGACGACCTGCGTCGCATCCTGACCGACTACGGCTTTATCGGCCACCCGTTCCGCAAGGATTTCCCGCTCTCCGGCCATGTCGAGATGCGCTACGACGCCGAGCGCCAGCGCGTGGTCTACGAGCCGGTGTCGATCGAGCCACGCGAAGTCACGCCCCGTGTGATCCGCGAAGACAACTACGGGGGGCTGCACTGACGCGCTGCGGCGCGCCGGCAATCGACTGACATGGCTGAGATCAAGAACTACACCCTGAACTTCGGGCCGCAGCACCCGGCCGCGCACGGCGTGCTGCGCCTGGTGCTGGAGATGGACGGCGAGGTGCTGCAACGCGCCGACCCGCACATTGGCCTGCTGCACCGCGCCACCGAGAAGCTGGCCGAGCACAAGACCTACATCCAGTCGCTGCCCTACATGGACCGCCTGGACTACGTGTCCATGATGTGCAACGAGCACGCGTACTGCCTAGCGGTCGAGCGCCTGCTGGGCATCGAAGTGCCGATCCGTGCGCAGTACATCCGCGTGATGTTCTCCGAGATCACGCGCATCCTGAACCATCTGATGTGGTTGGGTTCGCACGGCAACGACTGCGGCTCGTCGACCATGCTGGTCTACACCTTCCGCGAACGCGAAGACCTGTTTGACGTGTACGAGGCGGTGTCGGGCGCGCGCATGCACGCGGCTTACTTCCGGCCCGGTGGCGTGTACCGCGACCTGCCGGACACCATGCCGCAGTACCGCTACAGCAAGATCCGCAGCGCCAAGGCGCTGGATGAGCTCAACAGCAACCGCAAGGGCTCGTTGCTGGACTTCATCGAGGACTTCACCAAGCGCTTCCCCAAGCACATCGACGAATATGAAACGCTGCTGACCGATAACCGCATCTGGAAGCAAAGAACGGTCGGTATCGGCGTGGTGACGGCGGAGCGTGCTCTCAATTTGGGACTGACGGGGCCAATGTTGCGCGGCTCCGGCATCGCATGGGACCTGCGCAAGAAGCAGCCGTACGAGGTCTACGACCAGATGGACTTCGACATCCCGGTCGGCAAGACCGGTGACACCTACGACCGCTACCTGGTGCGGGTGCAGGAGATGCGCGAGTCCAACCGCATCATCCAGCAGTGCATCGGCTGGTTGCGCGCCAATCCGGGCCCGGTGATCGTCGAGAACCACAAGGTGGCACCGCCCTCGCGCGAAGCGATGAAGAGCAACATGGAGGAGCTGATCCACCACTTCAAGCTCTTCACCGAAGGCATGCACGTGCCGGAGGGCGAGGCCTACGCGGCGGTCGAACACCCGAAGGGCGAATTCGGTATCTACATGGTGAGCGACGGCGCCAACAAGCCCTACCGCATGCGCATTCGCGCGCCGGGCTTCGCGCACCTGGCCGCGCTGGACGAAATTGGCAGGGGGCACATGCTGGCCGACATCGTCGCCATCATCGGCACCCTGGACATTGTGTTTGGAGAAATTGATCGATGAGCGCCAACGCCACCCCCGCGGCCGCTGCGCCGCTGTCGGATGCGACGCGCGAGCGTTTCGCGCGTGAGGTCGCCAAGTACCCGGAAGGCCAGCAGCAATCGGCCGTCATGGCTTGCCTGTCGATCGTGCAGCAAGAGCAGGGCTGGGTCAGCCCTGAGAGCGAGCTGGCCGTGGCCACCTACCTCGACATGCCGCCGATCGCCGTGCACGAGGTGACCTCGTTCTACAACATGTACAACCAGCGCCCCGTCGGCAACTTCAAGCTGGCGGTTTGTACCAACCTGCCGTGCCAGCTGCGTGGCGGCCAAGCGGCACTGGAGTACCTGGAGCAGAAACTGTCGCTGAAGATGGGCGAAACCACTGCCGACGGCCGGTTTACCCTGCAGCAGTCCGAATGTCTGGGCGCCTGCGCCGATGCGCCGGTCATGCTGGTCAACGACCGCACCATGTGCAGCTTCATGAGCGACGACAAGCTGCGCCAGCTGGTCGACGGTTTGAATCAAGCGGAGGGTACGCAATGAATCCCTCGCAAGTGTTGTCCCAGTTTGCCGCGACGGGCGTGCAAACTTGCTTCCACGGTCGCCACATCAAACCGCAGATCTTTGCCGATCTGGACGGCACCAACTGGAGCCTGAAGGACTACGAAGCGCGCGGCGGCTACCAGGCGCTGCGCAAGATTCTCGGCAAGGACGGCGGCGCAGGTCTGACGCAGGACCAGGTCATCGCCACGGTGAAGGAATCGGCCTTGCGTGGCCGCGGTGGCGCGGGCTTCCCCACGGGTTTGAAGTGGAGCTTCATGCCGCGCCAGTTCCCGGGTCAGAAGTACCTGGTCTGCAACTCGGACGAGGGCGAGCCGGGTACCTGCAAGGACCGCGACATCCTGATGTTCAACCCGCACATCGTGATCGAAGGCATGGCCATTGCGGCCTACGCCATGGGCACAAGCGTGGGCTACAACTACATCCACGGCGAAATCTTCCAGGTCTACGAGCGCTTTGAAGCCGCGCTGGAAGAGGCGCGCGCCGCCGGCCACCTGGGTGACCACATCATGGGCAGCGACTTCAACTTCCAGTTGCACGCGCACCATGGTTTTGGCGCCTACATCTGTGGTGAAGAAACCGGCCTGCTCGAGTCGCTTGAAGGCAAGAAGGGCCAGCCGCGCTTCAAGCCGCCGTTCCCGGCCAGCTTTGGCATGTACGGCAAGCCGACCACGATCAACAACACCGAAACTTTTGCTGCCGTTCCCTGGATCATCCGCAACGGCGGCCAAGCGTACCTGGAAGCCGGCAAGCCCAACAACGGCGGCACCAAGATCTATTCGGTCAGCGGTGACGTTGAGCGACCCGGTAACTACGAAATCCCGATGGGGACGCCGTTCTCCACGCTGCTGGAGTTGGCCGGTGGCGTGCGCAACGGCCGCCAGCTGAAGGCGGTGATTCCCGGTGGCTCGTCGTCGCCCGTGCTGCCCGCGTCCATCATGATGGACTGCACCATGGACTACGACAGCATCGCCAAGGCCGGCTCGATGTTGGGTTCGGGTGCCGTCATCGTCATGGACGACACGCGCTGCATGGTTAAGTCGCTGCTGCGCCTCTCGTACTTTTACATGCACGAATCGTGTGGCCAATGCACGCCCTGCCGGGAAGGCACGGGCTGGTTGTGGCGCATGGTCGAGCGCATTGAAAAGGGCGAGGGCCGCCCGAGCGACATGGAACTGCTGGACTCCGTGGCCGGCAACATCATGGGGCGCACCATTTGCGCCCTGGGCGACGCTGCGGCCATGCCGGTGCGCGGCATGCTGAAGCATTTCCGACACGAGTTTGAACACCACATTGAGCACAAGCGCTGTGTGGTGCCGGCTTACGTCTGAGGCTGCCTGAAAGAGTCGACATGGTTGAAATCGAGATTGATGGCAAGAAGGTGGAGGTGCCCGAGGGCAGCATGGTGATGCATGCGGCCGACAAGGCAGGCACCTACATTCCCCACTTCTGTTACCACAAGAAGCTGTCCATTGCGGCCAACTGCCGCATGTGTCTGGTGGAAGTGGAGAAGGCACCCAAGGCGATGCCCGCCTGCGCTACGCCCGTGACGCAGGGCATGATCGTGCGCACACAGAGCGAGAAGGCGATCACCGCGCAGAAGTCCGTCATGGAATTCCTGCTGATCAACCACCCGCTTGATTGTCCGATCTGTGACCAGGGCGGTGAATGCCAGCTGCAGGATCTGGCCGTTGGCTACGGTGGCTCGGCCTCGCGCTACGAGGAAGAAAAGCGCGTGGTGTTCCACAAGGACGTGGGTCCGCTCATCTCCATGGAAGAGATGGCGCGCTGCATCCATTGCACGCGCTGCGTTCGGTTCGGGCAGGAGATCGCCGGCGTGATGGAGCTCGGCATGGCCAACCGTGGCGAGCATTCGGAGATCGAGACCTTCGTCGGTCATAGCGTTGATTCCGAGCTGTCCGGCAACATGATCGACATCTGCCCGGTGGGCGCGTTGACGAGCAAGCCGTTCCGCTACAGCGCTCGCACTTGGGAGCTGTCGCGCCGCAAGAGCGTGGCGCCGCACGATTCGACCGGTGCCAACCTGATCGTGCAGGTCAAGAACAACAAGGTGATGCGTGTCGTCCCGCTTGAAAACGAAGCGGTCAACGAATGCTGGATCGCCGACCGCGATCGCTTCTCATACGAAGCCCTGAATTCCGAAGAGCGCCTGACGCAGCCCATGCTCAAGCAGGGTGGCGAGTGGAAAGCCGTGGATTGGGCCACCGCCCTGGAGTACGTGGCCAACGGCCTGAGCCAGATCAAGAACGAGCATGGCGCTGGCGCCATCGGCGCGCTGGTCAGTCCGCACAGCACGGTGGAAGAGCTGTACCTGGCGGGCCAACTGGTGCGTGGCCTGGGCAGCGACAACATCGACCACCGCCTGCGCCACACCGAGTTTGCGCAAACGGAAGGTGCACACTGGTTGGGTACCTCCATCGCATCGTTGTCCGAACTGCAATCGGTCTTGGTCGTGGGCAGCAACCTGCGCAAGGAGCATCCGCTGTTTGCGCAGCGTATTCGGCAGGCAGCCCGCCGCGGATGTGCGGTGACAGCTATTACTTCTGTAGCGATGCTCAAGGACGAGCACGCTTGGGCCATGCGCGTCGCAACCCCCGTGCTGGGTGAGGCGGGCGAGTGGCTGGGCCTGTTGGCCAACGTAGCGGCTGCGGTCGGCAAAGCACAAGGCGCTACGTCGCCGGTGGAGGGCAATGTCACGGCCGAAGCGGAAGCGATGGCCAAGGCGCTGCTGAGCGGTGAACGCAAGGCCATCTTGCTGGGCAATGCGGTCGCCCACCATCCCAATGCGTCATCTCTGCTCGCGCTGTCCCAGTGGATTGGGCGGCACACCGGCGCCAGCGTCGGCTACCTCACCGAAGCCGGCAACACGGTCGGCGCCCAGTTGGTGGGCGCCGTGCCCATGCGCGGCGGCCTGAACGCTGGGCAGATGCTCAATGGCGGCCTGAAAGCTGCCCTGCTGCTGAACTGCGAGCCGGGTCCGGACACGTCGGCCCCGCTGCAAGGCTGCGACATGGTTGTCACGCTGAGCCCGTTCAAGGCCAACATGGACATCAGTGACGTGCTGCTGCCCATCGCGCCTTTTACCGAGACGTCCGGTACCTTCGTCAACGCCGAAGGCCGTGTCCAGAGTTTCCACGCCGTCGTGCGCCCGCTGGGTGACACGCGTCCGGCCTGGAAGGTCTTGCGCGTCCTGGGTGACATGCTGGGCGTGGTGCAGCCACCCTACGAGTCCTCGCAGGAGGTGCTGGGCCAGGCCCTGGGCAACACCGCCGCAGGGCAGGTCGATCGCTCGCGCCTCAGCAACCAGACCGGTGCGGCTGTTCGCGTCGTGTCCGGTCCGGTGGACCTCAAGCCAGTAGGTATCTACCAACTGGACGGCATCGTGCGCCGCGCGCCGTCGCTGCAGATGACGGCCGACGCACGCGAGGGGGCCGCGGCATGATCGATGCGATCTACAACTTCGGCCTCGGGGGCTTCGGGATTTTTTCTGGGACCTGGTGGACCGCGATGGTTTGGCCGGTGTTCTGGATCTTGATCAAGATCTTGGTGGTTGTGCTGCCGCTGATGGGCGCCGTCGCCTACCTCACGCTGTGGGAGCGCAAGCTGCTGGGCTGGATGCAGGTGCGCCACGGCCCGAACCGGGTTGGCCCCATGGGTTTGCTGCAGCCGATCGCCGACGCGGTGAAGCTGCTGACCAAGGAGATCATTCGCCCGACGGCGGCGTCCAAAGGCCTTTTCTTCCTGGGCCCGCTGCTGGCCATCATGCCGGCACTGGCGGCCTGGGTGGTGATTCCGTTTGGGCCCGAGGTGGCGTTGTCCAACGTCAACGCCGGCCTGCTGCTGGTGATGGCCATTACCTCGATCGAGGTGTATGGCGTGATCATCGCCGGCTGGGCGTCCAACTCGAAGTACGCCTTTCTTGGCGCGCTGCGTGCCTCGGCCCAGATGGTCAGCTACGAGATCGCCATGGGGTTCTGCTTCCTGGTGGTGCTGATGGTCGCGGGCAGCATGAACCTGACCGAAATCGTGATGTCGCAGGGCAGGGGGCGTTTTGCTGACGCGGGCTTCGGCATCTTGTCCTGGAACTGGCTGCCGCTGCTGCCGATCTTCATCGTCTACCTGATCTCGGGCGTGGCCGAAACCAACCGCCACCCGTTTGACGTGGTGGAAGGCGAGGCCGAGATCGTGGCCGGTCACATGGTCGAGTACTCGGGCATGGGCTTTGCCACCTTCTTCCTGGCCGAATACGCCAGCATGTGGCTGGTGTCCATTTTGGCGGTCACCATGTTCCTGGGTGGCTGGCTGTCACCGATCGCTGCGCTGGACTTCATCCCCGGCTGGATCTGGCTGGCGCTCAAGACTTTCGTGGTGGTGTCGATGTTCATCTGGATTCGCGCCACCTTCCCGCGTTTCCGTTACGACCAGATCATGCGCCTGGGGTGGAAGATCTTCATCCCGGTGACGCTGGTGTGGCTGGTGCTGGTGGGCTTCTGGCTCTTCAGTCCCTGGAACATTTGGCATTGATTGAACGGCACAGGACTCAACATGGCATCCCTAGCTGCTTCACCTTTTTCCATCAAAGACTTCTTCAAGAGCTTCATGCTCGTGGAGTTGTTCAAAGGCATGGCGCTGACTGGCCGCTACGCGTTCGCTCGCAAAGTCACGGTTCAGTACCCCGAAGAAAAGACGCCGCTGTCGCCGCGTTTCCGTGGCCTGCACGCCCTGCGCCGCTATGAAAACGGCGAAGAGCGCTGCATCGCCTGCAAGCTGTGCGAAGCGGTTTGTCCTGCGGTGGCGATCACGATCGAGGCGGGCGAGCGCACCGACGGTTCGCGCCGCACCACGCGCTACGACATCGACCTGACCAAGTGCATCTTCTGCGGCTTCTGTGAAGAGAGCTGCCCGGTCGACTCGATCGTGGAAACGCCCATCTTTGAATACCACGGCGAAAAGCGCGGCGATCTGTACTTCACCAAGGACATGCTGCTGGCGGTTGGTGACCGTTACGAGCCGGAGATCGCGGCGACCAAGGCGGCCGACGCCAAGTACCGCTGAGTCGGTGCGCAGCAACGAAGAATCGACCGACCCATGGACGTCAAGACTGGTTTCTTTTATGTGTTCTCCCTGATCATGCTGTTCGCAGCGTTCAGGGTGATCACGGCGCGCAACCCCGTGCACGCGGTGTTGTTTTTGATGCTGACCTTTTCGCAGGCTGCGGGTATCTGGCTGCTGCTGAAGGCGGAATTCCTGGCCATCACCCTGGTGCTGGTGTACTTGGGCGCCGTGATGGTGCTGTTCCTGTTCGTGGTGATGATGCTGGACATCCACATCGACACGCTGCGACAAGGGTTTTGGCGTCACTTCCCGTTGGCGCTCGCGATTGGCGCGCTGATCTCGCTGGAGATGGCGGTGGTGTTGTTTGGCGGCTTTCGTGCCGGCGACGCGCCCGTGGTGCCTGAAACGGTGACCAACGCGGCGGGGCAGGTGGTTCAGTATTCGAACACCCAGGCGCTGGGCACGGTGCTGTACACCGAATACCTGTACCCGCTGGAAATCGCCGCGGTGATTCTGCTGGTGGCCATGATCACCGCCATCGGCCTCACACTGCGTGAGCGCAAGGACACCAAGAAGGTGGATCCGTCGCGCCAGGTTCGGGTGCGTGCCCGTGACCGCATGGAGGTGGTGAAGCTCGCACCGACCCAGGCACCTGTGCCTGTGGTGGAAGCGCCCGCCGCCGAGGAGAACCCGAAATGACGTTGACGCTGGCGCATTACCTGACGCTGGGGGCGATCCTGTTTGCCCTGTCGGTGGTAGGCATCTTTCTTAACCGCAAGAACCTGATCGTGTTGCTGATGGCGATCGAGTTGATGTTGCTCTCCATCAACCTGAACTTCGTGGCCTTCTCTCACTACCTGGGTGACATCCACGGCCAGGTGTTCGTGTTCTTCATCTTGACGGTCGCGGCTGCCGAATCGGCGATTGGGCTGGCGATCCTGATGCTCTTGTTCCGCAACAAGTCCAGCATCAACGTCGATGAACTCAATTCGCTGAAGGGTTAACGAGAACAATGAGTCAGACCCTTTCCGCTGCCAGTTTGATCGCGGTGCCGCTGGCGCCGCTGGCTGGCTCGCTATTGGCCGGCATCCTGGGCACCGCCTTTGGTGGCAACCGCATTGGCCGTGTTGCGTCGCATACCGCGACGATTCTCGGCGTGTTCGTCGCCTTCGTGATCTCGGCCATGACGCTTTACAGCGTCGTGGTGGATGGCGCCCACTTCAATCAGACGCTTTACGAGTGGATGACTGTGGGCAGCTTGAAGATGGAGGTCGGCTTCCTCGTTGACAGTCTCACGGCCATGATGATGTGCGTGGTGACCTTCGTGTCGCTGATGGTGCACATCTACACGATCGGCTACATGGCCGACGACGACGGTTACGACCGCTTCTTCTCGTACATCTCGCTGTTCACCTTCTCGATGCTCATGCTGGTGATGAGCAACAACTTCCTCCAGCTGTTTTTCGGTTGGGAAGCTGTTGGCTTGGTGTCCTACCTGTTGATCGGCTTCTGGTACGACCGGCCGACCGCGATCTTCGCGAACATGAAGGCCTTCCTGGTCAACCGGGTGGGCGATTTTGGCTTCATCCTGGGCATTGGCCTAATCGCTGCCTACGCCGGTACGCTCAACTACGACCAGACCTTCGCCAAGGCGGGCGAACTTGCGGCCATGGGCTTCCCGGGCACCGACTGGATGCTGATCACCGTGATCTGCATCTGTCTGTTCATCGGCGCGATGGGTAAATCGGCCCAGTTCCCGTTGCATGTCTGGCTGCCCGATTCCATGGAAGGCCCCACCCCGATTTCCGCGCTGATTCACGCGGCGACGATGGTGACGGCCGGTATTTTCATGGTGGCCCGCATGTCGCCCCTGTTCGAATTGTCCGACACGGCACTGAACTTCATCCTGATCATCGGAGGTATTACTGCGTTGTTGATGGGTTTTCTGGGCATCATCCAGAACGACATCAAACGCGTCATCGCCTATTCGACCCTATCCCAGCTGGGCTACATGACGGTGGCACTCGGCGCGTCCGCCTACTCGGCTGCGGTGTTCCACCTCATGACGCACGCGTTCTTCAAGGCGCTGCTGTTCCTGGCCGCAGGCTCGGTCATCATGGGCATGCACCACAACCAGGACATCCGCTGGATGGGCAACGTGCGCAAGTACATGCCGGTCACCTGGTTCACCTTCTTGTTGGGCTCGCTCGCGCTGATTGGCACACCCTTTTTCTCGGGCTTTTACTCGAAGGACGCGATCATTGAAGCGGTGCACGCCAGCAACCTGCCGGCGTCGGGCTTTGCTTACTTTGCGGTGATCGCGGGCGTCTTCGTCACGGCGTTCTACTCATTCCGGCTGTACTTCCTCGTCTTCCATGGCAAGGAGCGCTACGACCAGAACCCTGACGCGCACCATGACGACCATGGTCACCACGGGCACGAAGAGAAGCCGCACGAATCGCCCTGGGTGGTCTGGGTGCCGCTGGTACTGTTGGCCGTTCCCTCGGTGGTGATCGGTACGATGACGCTGATGCCGATGCTGTTCGGTGACTTCTTCAAGAACGTCATTTTTGTGGACGCTGCGCGCCATCCCGCCATGGCCAAGCTGGCCGAGGAAATCCACGGTTGGGTCCCCATGGCGCTGCACGGCTTCATGACGGCGCCGTTCTGGCTGGCGCTGGCCGGTGTGCTGGTGTCCTGGTACATGTACCTGATCAACCCGGCGCTACCGGCGGCCATCAAGCGCGCGTCAGGTCCGATCTACCGCTTGCTTGAGAACAAGTACTACATGGACTGGATCAACGAGAACATCATCGCCCGCGGTGCCCGCATGTTGGGCACCGGCTTGTGGCAAGTGGGTGATCGCGCGCTGATCGACGGCGCCGTGGTGAACGGCTCGTGGAAGTTGGTGGGCTGGGTCGCTGGCGTGGTCCGTTGGGTCCAGTCGGGCTACCTCTACCACTATGCCCTGGTCATGATCCTGGGCATCTTCATGCTGATGACGTACTTCGTCTGGCTCAACTAAGTAGGAATTGCGAGAAAAACAATGGGTTGGTTGAGCCTTGCCATCTGGACGCCGATCGCGATCGGCGCGGTCCTGCTGTTGCTGGGGCGGGACAGTCAGGCGCCCCTGGTGCGCTGGATCGCGCTGATCGGTTCCGTGGTCAGTTTGCTGGTCACGCTGCCGCTGTACAGCAGCTTCCGACTGGGCACCGCAGAGATGCAGTTCGTCGAAAAGACGTCCTGGATTGAGCGCTTCAATGTCAATTACCACCTGGGCGTGGACGGCATCTCGGTCTGGTTCGTGATGCTGACGGCGTTCATGACCGTGATCGTGGTGATCGCCGGCTGGCAGGTAGTGCAGCGCCGCGTGAACCAGTACATGGCGGCCTTCCTGATCCTGTCGGGTCTGATGATTGGTGTGTTCAGCGCACTCGACGGTGTCCTGTTCTACGTGTTCTTTGAAGCCACGCTGATCCCGATGTACCTGATCATCGGTATCTGGGGCGGTCCCAACAAGATCTACGCCGCCTTCAAGTTCTTCCTGTACACGCTGGCGGGTTCGTTGCTGACGCTGGTGGCGTTCATCTACCTGTACACACGCTCGGGCGGCAGTTTCGATATCCAGACTTGGCATGCGCTGCCGCTGTCCGGCACGGCGCAGACCCTGCTGTTCTTCGCGCTCTTCGCGGCGTTCGCGGTCAAGGTGCCGATGTGGCCGGTCCACACCTGGTTGCCCGACGTTCACGTGGAAGCGCCCACGGGTGGCTCGGCCGTGCTGGCCGCCATCATGCTGAAGCTGGGTGCCTATGGCTTCCTGCGTTTTTCGTTGCCGATCCTGCCTGACGCCTCGCGTGAATGGGCCTGGTTGATGATTGCGCTGTCCCTCGTCGCGGTCATTTACGTCGGTCTGGTAGCGCTGGTCCAGCAAGACATGAAAAAGCTGGTGGCCTATTCGTCGGTCGCGCACATGGGTTTCGTCACCCTGGGCTTTTTCATCTTCAACGACATGGGCATCAGCGGTGGCCTGGTGCAGATGATCGCGCACGGCTTCGTGTCGGGCGCCATGTTCCTGTGCATCGGCGTGCTGTACGACCGTGTCCACTCGCGCGACATCTCGGCCTACGGTGGCGTGGTCAGCAAGATGCCGCGCTTCACGACCTTTGCCCTCTTGTTCGCGATGGCCAACTGCGGTTTGCCGGGCACCGCTGGCTTTGTCGGTGAATGGATGGTGATCTTGGGTGCCGTCAAGGCCAACTTCTGGATTGGCTTGCTGGCCGCCACGGCGTTGATTCTGGGCGCTTCGTACACGCTGTGGATGTTCAAGCGCGTCTACTTCGGGCCCGTGACCAACGACAACGTGCGCCAGCTGACCGACATCAATGCGCGCGAGTTCCTCATGCTGAGTCTGCTCGCCGTGGCCGTGTTGTGGATGGGCCTGTACCCCAAACCGTTTACCGATGTGATGGATGCGTCGGTCGAAAACCTGATCAAGCAGGTCGCGGTTTCCAAGCTGAATTGAGGACGTGGAGATGATTGACAGATTCAGTTGGGTGGCGATCTATCCAGAGATTGTTTTGTTGGTCATGGCGTGCGCAATCGCGCTGCTGGACCTGTTTGACCGCAGCCGCGGGCGCACGGTCGCGTACGTCCTGTCCATCCTGACCTTGGTGGTGCTGGCGGTGCTGACCGGTATGAACGCCAGCAGCGGGCAGACGGTGTACGGCTTCGGTGGTATTGTTGTCAGCGACCAGATGGCCAACTGGCTCAAGTGCTTTGCCGCGATCTCGGTGGCCATTGGCTTCGTGTACAGCCGCACTTACATCGGCCAGCGCGGCATGCTGCGTGGCGGGGAATGGTACGTCCTCAGCTTGCTGTCGCTGCTGGGCATCTACGTCATGATTTCGGCCAACAATTTCCTGCTGATCTACCTCGGCCTGGAATGCCTGACGCTGGCGGGTTACGCCCTTGTGGCGCTGCGCCGCGACCACGTGAGTTCGGTTGAAGCGGCCATGAAGTACTTCGTGCTTGGCGCGATGGCCTCGGGTTTCCTGCTGTACGGCCTGTCGATGATGTACGGCGCCACGGGCACGCTGGACATTCCCGGCGTCTTCCGCGCGGTGGCCACGGGGCAGATCAAGCACCAGGTGCTGGTGTTCGGCCTGGTGTTCATCGTGGCGGGCCTGGCCTTCAAGTTTGGTGCCGTTCCTTTCCACATGTGGATCCCCGACGTTTACCAGGGCGCGCCCACTTCGGTTACCTTGATGATCGGCTCGGCCCCCAAACTGGCCGCTTTCGCCATGGCGATCCGCCTGCTGGTCGAAGGCTTGCTGCCGTTGGCCATCGACTGGCAGCAGATGTTGGGCGTGCTGGCCATCGCTTCGCTGCTGCTGGGCAACCTGGCGTCGGTCGTGCAGACCAACCTCAAGCGCATGTTGGCGTATTCGACCATCTCGCAGATCGGCTTCATCTTCCTGGGTCTGATGGCTGGCGTTGCCGGCGGCACCGCTCTGGGCGCGGCCAACGCCTACAGCTCGGCCATGTTCTACGTGGTCACTTACGTGCTCACCACCCTGGTCAGCTTCGGCATCATCCTGCTGCTGTCGCGGGAAGGCTTTGAAAGCGAAGAGATCGCTGATCTGGCCGGCCTCAACCAACGTAGCCCACTGTACGCCGGCATCATGGCGATCTGCCTGTTCTCGCTGGCCGGCATCCCGCCGCTGGTCGGCTTCCAGGCCAAGCTGTCGGTGCTGCAGGCCTTGATCAGCGCGGGCTCTGGCCTGCACATCGCGATCGCGGTGTTCGCGGTGATCATGTCGCTGATCGGTGCCTTTGCTTACCTGCGCGTGGTCAAGGTGATGTACTTCGACGAACCGGCCCACCACGCGCCAATCCGCGCGCCGTGGGATATGCGCGCGGTGCTATCGATCAATGGCGCGCTGCTGCTGGTCCTCGGCATCCTGCCGGGCGCGCTGATGACTCTGTGCGCACGCGCCGTGGTGCAGATGCTGAGCACCTGATCCGCCGGCCATGTCTCAGAGTCTGTCGATCACTCTCCTGCTGATCCTCGCGCTGGTCACCGCCAACCTGCCGTTCGTGAACCAGCGCCTGATGAGCGTGGTGCGCCTGCCGGGCGGCCACAAGAACCTGGCCTGGCGCTTGCTGGAGCTGGTGTTGTGGTACTTCGTCGTCGGCGCCATCGGCATGGCGTTTGAAAAGGCCATGGGCCAGAACCAGGCGCAGGGCTGGGAGTTCTACGCGATCACCGCTGCGCTGTTTCTGACCTTGGCGTTCCCTGGCTTCGTGTACCGCTATCTGCTGCGGCGCGGCCGCTGACCGACCATGGCGCAGTCCCCGCTGGGCGAAGAGCAGCTGCGCTCTGAGCCGCTGTTCGAAGGCAGCTTCCTCAAGGCGTTCCGCGACCGTGTGCGCCTGCCCGACGGGAGCGAGGCGGACCGCGAGTACGTGGTCCATCCTGGCGCCGTGATGATCGTTCCGCTGCTCGAAGATGCTGCGGGCGGCCTCCGACTGGTCATGGAGCGCCAGTACCGCTACCCGGTCGCGCGCACGATCGTCGAATTCCCCGCCGGCAAGCTGGATCCCGGCGAGCCCACGCTGGCGTGTGCCCAACGCGAACTGCGCGAAGAAACCGGCTACACCGCCACGGAATGGGCGCGGGCCGGCGTGTTGCACCCGGTGGTCGCGTATTCGACCGAGTTCATCGAGGTCTGGTTTGCGCGCGGCCTGACCGCGGGAGAGCGCGCGCTGGACACCGGTGAATTTCTCGACGTCTTCACCGCCACGCCGCAAGAATTGGCGGGTTGGTGCCGCGACGGAACGGTGACCGACGCCAAGACGCTGATCGGTGCGCTGTGGCTGCAGAACGTGCAGAGTGGCGCCTGGACGCTGGATTGGCAGCGCGTGCCAGCGCTGTAAGAATCCGATGAAAGTCCTGGACCTTCAGTGCCTGCAAGGCCACGCCTTTGAGGGCTGGTTTTCGTCCGAGGACGATTTCCAGACGCAGCTGGCCGGCGGCATGCTGACCTGTCCGATGTGCGGTGAGGCCGAAGTGGCCAAGCTGCCCAGCGCGCCGCGGCTCAACCTGAGCGGCGCAACACAAGCGCCCGTCGCGCCCCAACGTCCGGAAGCGCCCGGCGCGGCGCCAAGGCAAAACCAAGCATCTACCGATGTGGCGGCACTGCCGCCGCAGGCGCTGCAGGCCGCTTGGCTGCACATGGTGCGCCGGGTGATGGCCAACACCGAAGATGTGGGCCAGCGCTTTGCCGAAGAGGCGCGGCGCATGCACTACGGTGAAGCCGAGGCGCGCGGTATCCGCGGGCAGGCCACGGCCGAGCAGACCGGGGAGCTGCTGGACGAAGGCATCGCCGTCATGCCGCTGCCCGTGCCGGACGGCTTCAAAGACACGCTGCAATAAATTTGATAGCTGCCCGCGCAGGTGGCTGTAGGGCTGGCGGGTGAAAAGGCTTGAATTTCAGCGTGCCGGGCGCGTGACGGCGTTCACCGCGGCAGGTTGCCGCATGGGCGCTGCTCAGTTGCAGGCAGGGGTGTTGACGATGGCGCGCAGCGCGTCGGTGTCCAGGATGCGTACGTGCCGCTGCTTGACGTCCACCATGCCGTCCTCGGCAAACTTCGAGAAGGTGCGGCTCACGGTTTCCAACTTCAGGCCCAGGTAGCTGCCGATTTCCTCGCGCGTCATGCGCAGCACCAGTTCGCTGGACGAGAAGCCGCGCGCATGCAGGCGCTGCACCAGGTTCAGCAGGAAGGCGGCCAGGCGCTCTTCGGCGCGCATGCTGCCTAACAGCAGCATCACGCCGTGCTCGCGCACGATCTCGCGGCTCATGATCTTGTGGACATGCGTCTGCAGCGCCGGCACTTCACGCGACAGGTCTTCGATGCGCTCATAGGGCATGACGCAGACTTCGGCGTCTTCCAGAGCGATCGCGTCGCAGGTGTGGCGGTCGCCCACGATGCCGTCCAGACCCATGATTTCGCCGGCCATCTGAAAGCCCGTGACCTGGTCGCGCCCGTCTTCGGTGGCCACGCAGGTTTTGAAGAAGCCGGTGCGGATGGCGTAGAAGGCCGAGAACTTGTCGCCGTTCGAAAACAGCGGCGTGCCGCGCTTGATCTTGCGGCGCTGCGCCACCAACTCGTCCAGCTTGCCCAAGTCGTCGCCCGACAAACCCATGGGCATGCACAGCTCCCGCAGGTTGCAGTTGGAGCAGGCGACTTTGATGGCTTGGGGGGTCATGCGGGGTAGGGCGGGCGGTGCGCGGATGGGGGTGTGGGTATGTAACCGATTTTAGTTCATGCGGTCACGGCACGCGGGGTTTGATCCAGCGCAATTGTCCGTGACTTCGCGCCCTGTGTACTTGATCGATGTCAAGGTCTGCAGGGGGCATTCGGGCCACAGTACACGCTGATTTTTCAGAACGTTTCAGAGAGAGGCGCCCGCCATGCCCGCGATCACCACCGATTTGCTAACCCGCTTCGACGTACCGGGGCCGCGCTACACCTCTTACCCCACGGCCGACCGCTTTGTCGAAGCTTTTGGTGAAGCCGACTACGTTCAGGCGCTCGAACAGCGCCGCGCCGGCCCCGCGGCCATGGCCTTGCCGCTGTCGCTGTACGTGCACATCCCGTTCTGCGAATCGCTGTGCTACTACTGCGCCTGCAACAAGATCATCACCAAGCACCACGACCGGTCCGCACCTTACCTGCGTTACCTCAGCCGCGAGGTCGATCTGCACATCGAACGCCTGGGCACTGGCCACAGCGTGAGCCAGTTGCACCTGGGTGGCGGCACGCCCACTTTCTTCAGCGACGAAGAGTTGACCGAGCTGATGAGCCTGCTGCGGCGCAACTTCAGCCTGGTGGCGGGGGGCGAATATTCGATCGAGGTGGACCCGCGCACCGTCACGCCCGAGCGGCTGGAAACGCTGGCCAAGCTGGGCTTCAACCGCCTGAGCTTCGGTGTGCAGGATTTCGATCCGCTGGTGCAAAAGGCGGTGCACCGCGTGCAACCGGCCGAGCAGGTGTTCGCCCTGGTCGAGGCGGCGCGCCGCATCGGCTTTGAATCGGTCAACGTCGATTTGATCTACGGCCTGCCCAAGCAGACGCCCGAATCGTTTGACCGCACCCTGGCCCAGGTGAGCGAGTTGCGGCCCGACCGCATCGCACTGTACGCCTACGCGCATTTGCCCGAGCGCTTCAAGCCGCAGCGCCGCATCATCGCGATCGAGCTGCCGGGCGCGGCCAACAAGGTGTCGATGCTGGCGCGGTCACTGGCCGCGTTTGAAGCGGCGGGCTACGTGTACGTCGGCATGGACCATTTCGCGCTGCCCAACGATTCCCTGGCCGTCGCCAAGCGCCAGGGCCGGCTGCACCGCAACTTCCAGGGTTACAGCACGCAGCCCGATTGCGACCTGATCGGCCTGGGCGTGTCGGCCATTGGCAAGGTGGGGGCCACCTACAGCCAGAACGCCAAGACGCTGCAGGACTACCAGGACGCGCTGGACCACGGCGTGCTGCCCGTCGCGCGCGGGCTGGCCGTCACGCGCGACGACCTGCTGCGCCGTGCCGTCATCATGGGCCTGATGTGCCAGGGCGAGCTGTCGTTCGAGTCGATCGAGTTGGCGCACCTGATCGACTTCAAGACCTATTTCGCGCGCGAGCTGGAATTGCTGGCCGACATGCAGGACCAGGGCTTGGTGGCGCTGAGCGACAGCGGCATCCAGGTCACCGCCATGGGCTGGTTCTTCGTGCGGGGCGTGGCCATGGTGTTCGACAAGTACCTGCAAGCCGATCGCACCCGGGCCAGGTTCTCCAAGATCATCTGACGGCGCCGGGCGCTTGCTATGCCGCCTGCCGGTGGCTGCGGCGTAAGGGACAATCCCAGGGGCGGGCCAAGCCCGCAGCACGGGGTGCCGGTCAGGGTGTTGGCCTGACCACACGGTCACGCCGGCGCAAACTCTTCAGATGCAAACTTCTCTTTGGGTGACGGCCCTCGTCATGGGGCTGGCCGGCGGCCCGCACTGCATCGCCATGTGCGGCGCGGCCTGCGCCGGCATCGGGCAGGCGGCGGCGCCCCGCAGCACGCAGGCGATCGGCCTTTTTCAGCTGGGGCGCGTGGCCGGGTATTCGGCGCTGGGTGCGCTGGCCGCGGCGTCCATGCAGGGCCTGGGCTGGCTGACCGTGCATTCGGCGGCGCTGCGCCCGGTGTGGACCATGGTGCACGTCGCGGCGGTTCTGCTGGGCCTGATGTTGCTCATCTTCGCGCGCCAGCCGGTCTGGCTGGACCAGGGCGCGCGCCGCGTGTGGGCGGCCGTGCGCGGCGCAACGCAGCGGCTGGGCCTGGCGGCGCCGCTGGGCCTGGGGGTGGCCTGGGCGCTGTTGCCGTGCGGGCTGCTGTATTCGGCCGTCATGGTGGCGGCGCTGGCCGGCAGCCCGGCGGGCGGGGCCACGGTGATGGCGCTGTTCGCCATCGGCTCAGGCGTCACGCTCTGGGTGGGGCCTTGGTTGCTGCTGCGCCTGGGCACCAATGGGCGCGGCGCATGGGGCATGCGGCTGGCCGGGTTGGCGCTGGCGGCGACGTCGGCCTGGGGGCTGTGGATGGGCCTGATGCACGACCAGGCGCCGTGGTGCGTCGTGCCAACTTGATGGCGATTTGCTATAAAGGGTATAGCTGGTCGCGCAGACGGCTGTAGGGCTGGAGGCTGATTTTTATTGAATTCGGCCGTTCAGCTGCCGGCTGCGGTCACGCCCTTGTACAGCATGTAGATTGCCAGCAGGTACAGGATGCTGGCGAACACGCGCTTGAGCTTTTTCACTGGCAGCGCGTGCGCCGCCTTGGCGCCCAGCGGCGCCATCAGCACGCTGCACGAGGCGATCACCACCAGCGCTGGCAGCCACAGGTAGCCGAACGAGTAGGGCGGCAGGCCGTTGATCTGCTGGCCCGCGATGATGTAGCCCGCCACGTTCGCCACGGCGATCGGAAAGCCCAGCGCGGCGCTGGTCGCCACTGCGTTGTGAATGGCGACGTTGCACCAGGTCATGAAGGGCACGCTGACAAAGCCACCACCCGCGCCGACCAGGCCCGACAGAAAGCCGATGACGCCGCCTGCCCCCAGCAGGCCCGGCGTGCCGGGGATCTGCCGCGTGGGCGCAGGCTTCTTGTCCAGAAACATCTGCGTGGCCGAAAAGCCCACGAAGATCGCAAAGACGAAGGCCAGCGCCGAGCCCTTCAGCACCGCGAAAACGCCCAAGCTGGCCACCATCGCGCCCAGCACGATGCCCGGCGCCAGCCCCTTGACGATGTCCCAGCGCACCGCGCCTTTCTTGTGGTGCGCGCGCACGCTGCTGATCGACGTGAAGATGATCGTCGCCATCGACGTCGCGATCGCCATCTTCACCGACAGCCCCGGCGCCACCCCGCGCGCCGCCAGGATCGCCGAGATGAAGGGCACCATGATCATGCCCCCACCGATGCCCAGCAGCCCCGCCAGAAACCCTGTGGCCAGGCCGAGCAGGGCGAGTTCAACGATCAACAGGGGTTCGAAGGGCATGGGGCGGCGCGCTGGGACGAAGAAGAAAGCCCGCTGAAAAGCGGGAGCGCTCTGAGTCTAAGGGGAACGCGTCGCGCCGCTGTCGGCTTGTGATGTAGTCACGGCAGGAGACGCTGTGCGAGGACTCGCGCCGGGCACGTCGTAGGGCCTCACCCACGGGACCAAGGCGTACAACACCTCAGCGAATACATGCCGAATGGCATAGGGCGGCCACGTGACCGGTATCAGAAGGCCGCGGAGCAGCCCGCCCCCGAGAACGCCATGTGCGGACCGCGCCGCACATCGGCGTTGTCCCCCCTCGCGCAGCAGAGGGGGCTGAGGTCTGAGGCTCCAGACCTGCCTGCGCAAGTCTGGACAGACCGAAGGGCCGTCGCCTCTGGCGACGAGCGCCGAGGCGCGCAGCGCCTCAGGGGGGTACACCAAATAAGGTGTCTGCGAATGCCACCGGACCGTCATCCTGAACGCAGGGGTTCAGGTGGGCGAGGTCAGTACTGGTCTTGGGTTCATCTGACGCGAGACGATCACGCTGACCAAACAATGTTCCAAGCCCGTGCTCGTATGAGCATTGGTTCAAGGAAATATAAAGCCCGGCGCGCACCGCAGACACCACTATTTTAACCGGCGGCGTCCCGCAAAAGAGGGTCTGAAACGGGTTGGTACTCTTCCTACTAGGGCTGTTCCTAGCTCGGAAGCGTCCGAATGGTCAGGACGCACAGCGAAAACTACATTGGGCTTGTCTCTAGCCGTCACGGAACACGAAGGAGCCCAGATGAACATCTCAGGAACGCCCACCGCACCGGTTGCATCGCCGCCACCGTTCGAGCACGATCCGGGTCAGGCGCCCGACCACGGCGCCGCCGACGCGCCGATGCTGGACAAAGGGCCGGCCCGGATAGGACCCGAGGCGCAAGCCCCCGGCCACGGGAGGGACCAAGGTCAGGGTCCCGGGCGGCGCCAGCCAGACCAGTACATCGCGGTCAAGCCCTCGCCGTACCCGCTGCCCGACTGTGGGCCGCGCCCCCTCCCGCGCCCGCCGATCGACTGCCTGCCGATCCCGATGCCGAAGCCTTTCCCGCGGCCTCCGTTCGGGTGCGACCCGATCCCCATGCCGAAACCGCTGCCGCATCTGCCGATCGGCTGCGAGCCGAAGCCGTTGCCTCCGACCGACTGCTGGCCAAAGCCCCAGCCGCCCATCGATTGCTGGCCGAAGCCTCAGCCTCCCATCGGTTGCTGGCCAAATCCCGAGCCGAAGCCAGAGCCGCCGCGCATCGAACTGCCGCCGATCGACTTGCCCAAACCGGGCGAGCCGGGCTGCGGTTGCGGAAACCCGAAGCGACCGAGCATGTTCGACGATACGACGGAGACGCAGTACACGCCCTTCATCGGTCCGTCCCAGACCGTGCTGGATACCGGGCGTTGGGGCCCCGATCAGGTCGACATCACCATCAACCGCGATGGCAGCTCCTGCGTCAAGGTGAACGGTCAGACCTACAGCTACACCGCGGAAGAGACCCGCAACTTGCACGTGCGGGTGGACGACAACGACAACGTGAAGGTCACCGACAACCGTTCGCCGATCGTCAAGATGCTGGATCCGCGCCCGATCGATGTGTTCAACTACCCCTGAAGCTGGCACGGCACAGCGGCGGCGCCCTGTGTGCGGCGCCCCCATTAAAAAACCCCGCAGATCGGTCCGATCCCGGGGTTTTTCTGTGGGTCCTTGCGACGTGCGCTTAAAGCAGGCGCCCGTCGTCGCCCAGCGCCTTGTCCAGGCGCGTGAGCAGGGCGCCCAGGGTGGCCTGCTCGGCCACGCTCAGCGCCGGGGCTTGTGCGGCCTGCGGCTCGGCGGCGGGCGGGGCCTCGCCTTCGGTGTTGGCCGCGGGCGCTTCGGTCAACTCGTACGCCATGTTCAGCGCCGCCAGCACCGCGATGCGGTCGCGTGCCTTGATCTTGCCGCCGTCGCGGATCTTGCACATGGCGGCGTCCACGCGCTGCACGGCCGCCTGCAAACGGGCTTCACCGCCCTCGGGCGCGCCCAGCAGGTAGGCCAGGCCCATGATCTTCACTTCAATCTGCTTCATGCCATGTCGTCCTTGCGGGCCGGCACGGGCGCGCCGACGCTGCCCGTGGCTGCATCCGGCAGGCGGTCGATCAGCGAATCGACGCGCGCGCGGGCGGCCAGCAGGCGCGATTTGAGGCTGTCGCGCTCTTGGGTGAGCGTCTGCACCTCCTGGGTCAGCAGGTCGTTGGTGCGCTGCAACTCTTCATGGCGCAGCAGCAGGCGCTCAACGCGTTCGGCAATCTGTTCGATCAGGGGCGGGGTCGTCATCTGGGCGCACGAGGCTCGGAACAAGTGGGCCATTGTAGGCGGCCGATTCCCGGCTCCGGCCGCCGGGCCAGCACTTACAATCGCTTGCGTTGGTGCTCGCGTGCCGTGGTTCACACGCCCGCAGTTCAACGGGAAGCAGGAGGGCTTTCGCGCACGCGCGCGCTGCCTAACCTGCGCTGCCCCCGCAACGGTAAGCGGACGGTGGCTGGCATCCACCAGCGCACCGGCTTCAGCCTCACTCTGCCACTGGCTTGCTGCATTGCAGCGCCGCCGGGAAGGCGAGGCTTTTTGAAGCGACCTTCGCCAGCCCGGATACCGGCCAACGAGGAGGGAATGCCTGACTGCGCCTGCAGCCAGCGTGCCTGTTTTTGCCCAGACGCCGGCGGGGAAGCTGGCCAGGGCGTGCTTTTCCTGTGTTTCCCATGACCCCATCTATGCCTCGCTTCCGGCTCGCAACGCTGCCGCTCGCGCTGTCGTGCGTATTGCCGACGGCCTTTGCTCAGACTCCGCCGGGCACGATCGAATTCGTCGAACGCACCAAGATCGACACCGCCCCCACGCTGCCCGACACCGTGGTGACCGCCACGCGCACCGTGCAGCCGCTGACCGATGTGCTGGCCGACGTGACGCTGATCGACCGCGAACAGGTCGAGCGCAGCGGCGCAGTCAACATCGCCGACCTGCTGCAGCGCCAGCCGGGGCTGGAGCTGTCGCGCAACGGTGGTCCGGGCTCGACCACCAGCCTGTTCATGCGCGGCGCCGAGACGCGCTTCACCGCGGTATACCTCGACGGAGTGCGGGTCGACACCCAGTCGACCGGTGGCGCGCCGTGGGAATCGATCAACCTGAACCAGGTCGAACGCATCGAGATCGTGCGCGGCCCGGCCGCGGCGGTGTACGGCTCGGACGCGGTCGCGGGCGTGATCCAGATCTTCACGCGCAAGGGCGACGGCCCGTTCACGCCCTATATCGGCGCAGGCTTTGGCAACCAGGGCACACGCAAGTTCGAGGCCGGCTTCAGCGGCAAGAGCGGTGCCGTGGACTATTCCCTGGGCGCGACCCATGCACGCAGCAGCGGTTTTGACAGCCGCCCCGGCAACAACCCCGACCGCGACGGCTACCGCAGCAACGCGCTGTCTGGCCGCGTCGGCGTGCAGTTGAACGACGTGCACCGCCTGGAGGCCAACGGTACGTACAGCCGCAACAAAGCGCAGTACGACGGCTTCACGCCCGGCCAGAACGACCTGGGCGACAACCGCTTGGCGACCCTGGGCGGCACCTGGTCGGCGCAGTGGAACAAAAATGTCAGCACGCGCCTGTCGGTCAGCGAGTCGCGCCAGAAGTACGAAACCACGCCCGACCCCTACAGCACCGAAACCACGCTGCGCAACTACCTGTTCCAGAACGAATGGCGTTCGGGCGGTCAGGTGTTCACCGCTGCGCTGGAGCGCCGCGAGGATCAGCTGACCAACGCGCCCATCGACCAGGGCCGCCACCAGAACGCGGTGGCGCTGGGCTACGGCTTCACGACCGGGCCGCACACGCTGCAGGTCAACCTGCGCCACGACCGCGACAGCGAATTCGGCGGCCAGAGCACCGGCGGCGTGGCCTACGGCTTTGGTTTTGCGCGCGGCTGGCGCGTGACGGCGGCCGTCGGCACGGCCTTCCGCGTGCCCACGCTCTACCAGCGCTTCAGCGAATACGGCCAACCCGCGCTGCAGCCTGAAAAAGGCCGCAACGTCGAGCTGGGTCTGCACTGGGCGCAGGGCGCCAGCCGCTTTGACGTGGTCGCCTACCAGAACAAGGTGCGCAACCTGATCACCTTTGGCTCGGCCGGCCCGTGCGGGTCTGCCTTCGGCTGCTATGAAAACACCGGCCGCGCCAACCTGAAGGGCGTGACGATCTCGGGTGCGCACAAGCTCGCCGGGGTCAACCTGGGCGCCTCGCTCGATCTGCAGAACCCGAAGAACGCCGTCACCGGCAAGCTGCTGGCGCGCCGCGCCAAGCAGATCCTCAAGCTCAACGCCGACACGCGCGTGGGCGACTGGACCTTTGGTGCCGAATGGCTGGCCTCGGGCAAGCGCTGGGACAACGCCGCCAACACCAACAAGCTGGCCGGCTACAGCGTCGTCAACCTCTACGCTTCGGCCACGCTGGCGCGCGAATGGACGCTGCTGGCGCGCATCGACAACATCGGCGACCGCGACTACCAGCTGGCGCGTGGCTACGCCACCGCCGGCCGCACCTTCTACCTGGGCGTGCGCTGGACGCCGCGTTTCTGAGTGCTGTTGGGGGCGAATGCAAACCAAATCGCCCTCTGGCCCTAGATGAATCTGCGCAGGCAGCTATGAAATTGATAGTTTCAACGCTGAGCTTTGTAGCCTGTTCCGCACCCCGTGCGGCGCGGGTGCGCACATCCGCGGTGTGCGCCGCGTGACGGCAACGGGCATGGCGCCGCGCGAATTCATCCTGGGCGGGCAGAAAAGCGGCAAGTCGCGCCGAGCCGAACAGCGGGCGGCCAATTGGCTGGCGAAGGGCGGCGCCCACCGCGCCGTGCTGATTGCCACCGCTCAGGCGCACGACGACGAGATGCGCGCGCGCATCCGGCGCCACCAGCGGGACCGCGCCGCGCGCGTGCCTGCGCTGCAGACGGTGGAAGCGCCGCGCGACCTGGCCGCCGCCCTGGCGGCCCAATCGCACGCCGACACCCTGGTCGTGGTCGACTGCCTGACGCTGTGGCTCACCCATTGGCTGATGCCCTATGCAGACAACGCTTCAGGGCAAAATACGGTGCCGGCGCAGGACTGGCCTGCGCAGCAAGCTCACTTTTTTGAAGCGCTGGATGCTGCGCCTGGGCCGGTGGTGCTGGTCGGCAACGAGATCGGCCTGGGCGTCATCCCACTTGGGCGCGAGGTGCGGGCCTTTGTCGACGCGCTGGGCGTGCTCAACCAGGGCGTGGCCGCTGCGTGTGACCGCGTGACGCTGATGGTGGCCGGCTGCCCGCTGGCCTTGAAAGGAAGTCTATGAAGCGCTGGCTGTGCGCCGGGTGGCTGGTCTTGTTGGGGGTCTGCGTGCCCGCGTGGGCTTATGACGTGACCGACGACACGGGCCACACGGTGCAGTTCGACACGCCGCCGTTGCGCATCGTGTCGCTGCTGCCGTCCCTGACCGAAAGCGTGTGCGAATTGGGCGGTTGCGAGCGCCTGGTCGGCGTGGACCGTTATTCCAACTGGCCGGCGCCGGTCAAGCAACTGCCCCAGGTCGGCGGCGGGCTGGACCCGAACGTCGAGGCGGTGGTGGCGCTCAAGCCCGATCTGGTGCTGGCGTCCGTCTCCACCCGCGCCGCCGATCGCCTGCGCAGCTTGGGCCTGCGCGTGCTGCAGATGGAGCCGCGCACCGGCGCGCAGGTGCGCGAAGTCATGCAGCGCCTGGGCACGGTGCTGCAGCTGCCGCACGCCGAGCGCGTGCTGCGCGACATCGACGCGGGCGTGGAAGCCGCCGCGCTGTCCGTGCCGCCTGGCCTGCGCGGCCAGCGTGTGTACTTTGAGGCCAGTGGCGGCCCGCACGCCGCCGGGCCGCAGTCCTTCATCGGCGAGATGCTCACGCGCCTGGGGCTGGACAACATCATCGGGCCGGAGCTGGGGCCTTTTCCGCGCATCAACCCCGAACTGGTGGTGCGCGCCGACCCGGACCTGATCATGGTCGGCGCGCGCAGCGTGCGCGAACTGACCGGTCGCCCCGGCTGGGGCCAGCTGCGCGCCCTGCGCGAGCGGCGTCTGTGCGTCTTCACCCCGGACGAGGTGGACGTGCTGGTGCGCCCCGGCCCGCGCATGGCCGAGGCCGCCCGGCTGATGGCGCGCTGTGCCGTGCAAAAAGGCCCGCGCGGCCAACGCGAGGTGGCGCGCTGAGCGCTGCCGCTTTGCGCCGCGGTGTGCGTCCCGGAGATCGCGTTTGAGTGAATTGCACGTCGACGCCAGCGAAGGCTTGGCCGAGCAGGTGAGCCGCCGGCGCTGGCTGGCGCCGCTGCTGCTGGCCTTGTCGCTGTTGGTCATCGCGCTGGGCGCCAGCGTGGGCAGCACCGGCCTGGACGCGCTGTGGCGCGCCGCGCAAGACCCGGTGGCCTGGCAGATCGTGATGGACATCCGCCTGCCGCGCACCGTGGGCGCCTGGCTGACGGGCGCGCTGCTGGGCCTGTCGGGCGCGGTGGCGCAAGGGCTGTTTCGCAACCCGCTGGCCGACCCTTTTCTGCTGGGCAGCGCGTCGGGCGCCGTGCTCGGCGTCGCCGTGCTGCTGGTGCTGGCCGGCGCGCCGGTGGCGGCGGCCGGCTGGTGGTTGAAGCTGGGGCTGACGGGCGCCGCTTTTCTGGGCGCGCTGGGTGGCGTGCTGCTGACGCTGCTGCTGGCGCAGGGCGTGCAGCACACGCTGCGCTTGCTGCTGGCGGGCGTGGTCGTGGGCTATGTGCTGGGCGCGGTGAAGGACCTGGTCACGCTCAGCGCGCCCGATGTGCTGAGCAGCATGCTCGCCTTCGTGCTGGGCAACACCAGCCTGCTGGGCTGGGCCGCCTGCGGCGTGCTGGCGCTGGTGCTGGTGCCACTCTTGGTCGTATCGGCCGCCACCGCGCGGGTGCTGGACGGCCTCAGCCTGGGCGAGGCCACGGCCTTCAGCCTGGGCCTGCCGCTGGCGCCGATGCGCGCCTTGCTGGTGGCGGTGCTGGCACTGGGCACCGGCGCGGCGGTGGCGCAGGCGGGGCTGATCGGCTTTGTCGGGCTGGCCGCGCCGCACCTGGTGCGCGGCATGGTGCGGGTGACGCACGGGCCGCTGCTGCTGCTGTCGGCGATCACCGGCGGGCTGCTGCTGTCCGTGGCCGACATCGTCGCGCGCGTGCTGATCGCGCCGCAGGAATTGCCGGTCGGTGTGCTGACGGCGGTGCTGGGCGGCACCTACCTGCTGTGGCTGATGTACCGGCGCACGCGCGGAGGCGGGGGATGAGCGTGGATGCTGCAAAAATAATAGCTGCCCGCGCAGATTCCTCCAGGACGAGCATCGGAAACCATGCGGTTTTGGGCGCGCTGCAGGTCGCGTTGCCGGCGGCGCGCTGGACCGCCATCGTCGGCCCCAATGGCGCCGGCAAATCGACCCTGCTGCGCGTGCTGGCCGGCCTGCAGGCCACCGAAGGACAGGTGCAGCTGGCGGGACGGCCGCTGGCCGATTGGCCGGCCCGGGCGCGCGCGCGCCAGCTGGCCTGGCTGGGCCAAAGCGAGCCCGGCACCGAAGACCTGCGCGCCTACGACGTCGCGCTGCTCGGCCGCCTGCCGCACCGCGCCTGGCTGGCGCCGCCGTCGGCCGCCGACCACGCCGCCACGCGCGCCGCGTTGGACGCCATGCAGGTCTGGCCGCTGCGCGAACGGCGCCTGGGCGCGCTGTCGGGCGGGGAACGCCAGCGCGTGCTGCTGGCGCGCCTGCTGGCGGTGCAGGCGCCGCTCTGGCTGATGGACGAACCGCTGGCCCACCTGGACCCGCCGCACCAGGCCGATTGGCTGGCGGTGGTGCGCGCCCACGTGGTCACGGGCGGCACGGTGGTCAGCGTGCTGCACGAATTGGGCATGGCGCTGCAGGCCGACGACATGCTGATCATCAAGGACGGCGCCATCGCCCACCACGGCGCCTGCGCCAGCCCGGACACGCACCGTGCGCTGCAGGCGGCGTTTGACTGGCGCGTCAGCATCTACCCGGTGCGCGAACACTGGGTGGCGGTGCCGCGCATGGCGGCCGCGCCGCAGAGTGCGGAGCACGCAGTTCACCCAGGCGGGCCCACAGCCGTCGGCGCTGACACCCTCTGAAAGGATTTCACCCATGCAGATTGAAAACCCGCCCACCGAACGCAACACCCCCAAGCCCGAGGGTGAGCGGCGCGGCCTGGTCATCGTCAACACCGGCGACGGCAAAGGCAAGAGCACGGCCGCGTTCGGCCTGGCGCTGCGCGCGTTTGGGCGCCAACACGTGCACGGCAAGCAGGTGCGCATCTTCCAGTTCATGAAGGTGCCGAGCGCGCGGTTTGGTGAGCACCGCATGTTCGAGCAGATGGGCATTCCAATCGAAGGGCTGGGCGACGGCTTCAGCTGGAAGAGCAAGGACCTGGACCATTCCGCTCAGTTGGCCCGCGACGGTTGGCAGAAGGCACGCGCAGCGATCATGGACGGCGAGCATTTCCTGGTGGTGCTGGATGAGATCACCTACCCGCTGATCTACGGCTGGCTGCCGCTGGAGGACGTGGTGCAGACCCTGCGCGAGCGGCCCAAGGACGTGCACGTTTGCCTGACCGGGCGGCGCTGCCCGCCCGAGCTGATCGAGCTGGCGGACACCGTGACCGAGATGACGCTCATCAAGCACGCTTTCAAGGCGGGCGTACCTGCGCAGCGGGGCATCGAGGACTGAGCCGCTGGCCATGGCCCTGATCGCCCACCGCTACGACAGCCCGCTGGGCCCCATGCTGGCCTTGTGTTCGCCCGCCGGCGTGTGCCTGTTGGAATTTGTGGGGCAGGGCGGCGTCGAGCGCGAGCAGTCCCAGGTGGAGGCCGCGCGTGGCGGCCCGGCGGTGGTGGGGCAAAACGTGCTGACCGAGCAGTTGGGGTGCGAACTGGCCGAGTATTTCGATGGCCAGCGCCAGCGCTTCGACGTGCCCTTGGACCTGGTCGGCACGCCGTTCCAGCGCCGCGTGTGGCAGGCGCTGCTGGCCATCCCCTACGGCCGTACGTGGAGCTACGGCCAGCAGGCCGTGCACATTGGCCAACCCACGGCGACCCGCGCCGTGGCGGCCGCCAATGGCCAGAACAAGGTGTCGATTGTGGTGCCCTGCCACCGGGTGGTGGGCAGCGATGGCACCTTGACCGGCTACGGCGGCGGTCTGCCGCGCAAGCAGTGGCTGCTGGCGCTGGAAAGCGGCGAGCGCCCACTGATCTGAACCCGTTTGACGAAGAAGGAGCTGAACCGATGTCATTGACCGCGTTGACCGAACAACCCGTCACCCTGCACCCGCGCCGTGCGGAGCCTGCCGCCACGCCGTCCAGCGAGCGCTGGAGCGTCGACGCGATCGAGGCCTTGCTCAATCTGCCCTTCAACGACCTGATGTGGCAAGCCCAGCAGGTCCACCGCCAACACTTCGACGCCAACGAGATCGAGCTGGCGACGCTGCTTTCGGTCAAGACCGGCGGTTGTCCGGAAGACTGTGGCTACTGCCCGCAGTCGGTGCACTACGACACCGGCGTGAAGGCCGAAAAGCTGATGGCCAGTGGCGAGGTGCGCGCCGCCGCCGAGGCCGCGCGCCAGGCCGGCGCCACCCGCTTTTGCATGGGAGCCGCGTGGCGCGCGCCCAAGGACCGCGACATCGATGCGGTGGCCGAGCTGGTGCGCACCGTGAAGGACGTCGGCATGGAAGCCTGCGTCACCCTGGGCATGCTGAGCGACGGCCAGGCTGAACGTTTGCGCGACGCGGGGTTGGACTACTACAACCACAACCTGGACTGCGCGCCGGACTTTTACGGCGAAGTCATCAGCACGCGCGACTATCAAGACCGTCTGGACACGCTGGAGCGCGTGCGCGGCGCGGGGGTCAAGGTCTGCTCAGGCGGCATCGTCGGCATGGGCGAAAACCGCCGCCACCGCGCCGGCCTGATCGCGCAGCTGGCCAATTTGCCCGACTACCCGGAGAGCGTGCCGATCAACCACCTGGTCAAGGTGGAAGGCACGCCGCTGGCCGACCAGCCCGATCTGGACCCGTTCGAATGGGTGCGCGTGATTGCTGCTGCGCGCATCACCATGCCGACGGCGCGCGTGCGCCTGTCGGCCGGGCGCCAACAGCAGGGTGAGGCGGTGCAGGCGCTGGCCTTTCTGGCGGGGGCCAACTCGGTGTTTTACGGCGACAAGCTGCTGGTCACCGGCAACCCAGAAGTGGCGGCCGACCGGAACCTGTTCCAACGCTTGGGCATCCGTGCGCGGGCCGGTGTGCCGGGGATGTGATCGGTGCTTAGCGGTGTGCAGCACCACTGCATCGCGTCGCTGCTTCGTGACGAATTGATGACGGACGCATAGGTAACGTTCCCAATGGGAACGCTAGCAGCTAGGCACGGGCTGCTGTACTTCCTAGACTTTTGGGCAGTACCCGCTTGTTCAAAGGTCTGTTATGACTCTGCCCGTTGCCGATGGCAATGTCCGCGTTGCTCCCCCCCCGCCGCCGCCTCCACCCCCTCCGACCCCGCCCCCGCGCAAGGACGTTGACCCTGCGGTGCGCCAGCCTGCCCTGCACGGTGGTCAGCAAGACGCGCCTCCGCCGGAGCACTACGAGCAGCACGAGGTGGAACAGGGCGAAAACCTGAACGAGGTCGCTCGCCGCTACCAGACGGACGTGCCCATGTTGCAGGCGGCGAATCCGCAGCTGACCAACCCCGATCAGCTGGAAGTCGGCCAAAAGCTCAACGTGCCGATCGGCGCCGACTACGGCAAGCTGCCCACGCGCGAAGTCGTCGCGCCAGGCCAGACACTCACCGACATGGCAAAGGCCCACCCTGGCGTGTCGCCCCAGGACATCGCGCGTGCCAACCGGCATGAGATCCCTAACGTCAACAACGTCAAGCCAGGCCAGGAAGTGTGGGTGCCAGCAGACAAGCCGGCCACGCCGCTGGACCAGAAGGTCAAGGCCACCGACGACGCGATGGCCGGCGTCAGCCGCGCCCAGCGCGCTTACGACGATCTGCCTGCAGGCACCAACCGCGCTATTCGCGACGAAGTGCACCAGGGCATTCAGCATGCGCAGGACAAGCTCAAGACTGCGGTGCAGTCGGAACTGGACGAGCGCGTCAAGGCCAACGTGCCCGCCGGCACCAAGCCCACGGAGGCCGACTACACCGCCGCCGGCCAACAGCTCAAGGACCGCTACCAGGCCGATCCCACGGCCACCACCAAGCTCGACAACGCGCTCACCGGTCTGGCCGGTGACCGCTACCGCGCCAGCCCCGCAGGCCAAGCCGAAGCCATCGTCACCAAAGCCCGTAACGCCGGCGACGTCCCCAAGCAGGTCGAGGCGCTCAACAACAGCCTGAAGGGCGCCACGCCCGAAGTGCGCGACGCCGTGCTGAATGGCACCGAAGGCAAGAAGCTGCTGCAGGAGGCAGCGGACTGGGCGACCGATCCGCTGGGGCCGAACGGCTTTGGCGGCACAACGCCCTACAGCAGCATGGGCGATCGCATCGAGGGCGAGCAGGCCATGGATCGGCTTGACCAATTGACCCAGGGTGCCGATCCTGAGGTTGCCGCACACATTGTCAACGCATCGCTACCGAAGCTGGCGCAGTACGGTCGCGAGTTCAACGACCGCTATGGCGACAGCCCAATTGGAAAAAAGGAAATGGAAGCCACGCTGCGCGTGCTGGATCGCAGTGCGGACACGGTTACCGGCAAGACCAATATGCAAAGCATGCTCGATATGGGCATGTGGAATGCTTTGGGCGCAAATGAGCACATCGCCCAGGGCGGGCGCCTCGACTATGTGCAGGCCTACGGCGCCAAGGGCGACATAGAGAGCGATACCGCGAATCGTGTCATCGCCAACGGGATGGAGGGCTTTCGCCAGCAGATAGAAAAAGACACCAGGGCCTACACCGAACACATGTCGGAACTGGCGTGGCTGGTCAACAACTTGGGCGGCTCGATGACGCCCGACCAACTGGAAAAGGCGATTACTGGCTATACCCAGGAGATGGAGGCCAAAGAGCCCGGTTGGGAGGCCAAAGGGCAGGCTTTACAGGCCAAATTGGGCGAAAACGGTGAGAAGCTGCTGACGCAGATGACGGCGTTGGGCGCACAAGCGCCGGGGGGCAAGATCCCCGACGCCAACATGAAGGCGCTTGAAGACGCCTTCAACGACACCAACGCGCAGCTGGCGATCCAGACCGCCTTTCAGCAGAACCCCGGTCTCGCCAAGGGGCCGATGGGCGACAAGCTGCTCGACTTCTTCTCCAACCCATCCGTCAAGGGTTCGGCCAAGCTTACCGACGTGGTGCGTAAGGCGTCGAACGAATTTGCCAACGCCTACGTCAAGTCCGAGGTCTTGGGCAAGATCAAAGGGCTCGACCCCAGCAACCCAGCGTCTGTCGCGCAGGCGCGTCAAGGGCTGGAGCAACTGCGCGATTCCCGCTTCGCCAAGGTGCTGGGCTTGTCGCCCGAGCAGATGAACAAGGCGGTGAACGCGCTCGACGGTGCGATTCCGCAGGCTGGCGAGTCGGCCGAACAGATGGCGACCCGGTTGAAGAACCTAGACGGCGAGCTAGCCAAGGTGGGCGCCTTCGACAAATCCACCTTCCCTGGTCAACTCATGCGTGGCGTCGGTTTGGGGCTGGCCGGCGTCGGCTTCCTGGCGTCCAGTAACAAGGCACTCAACGATCCCTCGGTCAAGAACACACTGAAAGCATTTACCGATGCGGCCGGTTTGGGGCAGAAGGGGACCGAGTTGATGGTGGGCTTGAGCAAGATCGACGCCGATTCGAAGCTTGGCCTCATCGGGAGCAAGGGTGCGGGCAAATTCCTCGGCGTCCTCGGCGCCGGTTTCGACGTCTGGAATGCGGCCGAATCGTTCAGCAAGGGCGATACCGAGTCCGGCGTGCTGTTCTCAGCCGGCGCGGTCGGCGGGGTCATGCTCGCACTAGGCAGCGGACCAGTCGGATGGATCGGTCTGGGGCTGGTCGGCGTGTCGGCGCTGGGCCTGTGGCTGTGGGAGGGTCATAAGGCCAACAGCACGCACGAGCCACGTTGGGACGATGGTCGCTCCATGCACTTCATGCAGCAAGCCGGTCTTAGCGAAAACGCTGCGCGCACGCTGGCCGACCAGAGCAGTGACGGCCACAGCCCGTTGCCGCTGCTGACCCGCTATGCCGAGCTCAAGGGTCTGCACCTCGATCAACCCGATGACCAAAAGAAATTCACCGACTGGGTCAACGGTCTCACGCCGGAGCAGCTCACAGCGCTCAAAGACCGTGTCAACCTGACGCAGGACAAGATCGATGGCGACCTCCAGTCCTTCAGCGCTACCAGACCCGACGACGCTAATTGGAAGAACGAGCGCGTCGTACGTGTCGATCCCCGCACAGGCTATCAGGCGAAGGCGCCCAACCCGGTCGAGTCGGCGGTGCAACTCGATAAACTGCTCCAGATGCTCGACGTTGCGGCGCTCAACTGAAGTCGCCGTGCAGCCTTGTCACACCGTTAACGCATGAAGACCTACTGGCCCTTTCTGATTGCGATCGCTATCGTCGTCGCGTTGGTGGTGTGCTACATCAAGGGCTGGACCATGGCCGCATGGCTTATCGCCGGGGCGCTGATCGCCTTTCCGGTTGTCTATGTCGGCGTGATCGTTCTGGGTCATGAAAGCGGTAAGGCGGGCAGCCGTTCGCCGCCGAGATAGCCCGTCGGTTGATCGCGGCGTGATCTCGTCCAGGAATCGCTTGCCGACCATGCGACCGATCTGCCCTCATTGCGGCCAACGCGCGATGTCGTGCGGACGCAAATGGCGTTTGACCTTCCTGGGCTGGGACCAGCCGGTGCCGTGCCGCGCGTGTGGCCAGCAGGTGGTGGTGCGTGCTTGGAGCGCCATGGTCTGGACGCTGCCCTTCATGGTGTTTGTCTTCTGCGCGAACGTGCTGTTCGCGTTCTCATCGATCTCGGCCAGGTGGGTCGTCGCATTCGGCGTGCCGCTGGCGTTGCTCGCACTGCTGGGGCAACTGGTGTGCCCTTGTCGAAAAAAGGGCATACCGACCCGGACGCGGTGCGCCGTGCGCTGGCTCACGCGGAGCAGGGCACCGAATGCCGCCGGTAGTCGATCGCGCCATGGATCGGCAAGCTGTGCAACCCACGCAATGAAGCTGACCTGCCCCCATTGCGGCCTGCCAGCCATGTCCGCCCTCAAGAAGCTCTCGTTGGGTTGGTCACGCAGTGTGCCGTGCCGTGCCTGTGGCCTTTTGGTCACCGTGTCGCCGGGGCCAGGCGTGCTTTCCATGGTGCCCTGCCTGGTGGTGATCGTGGCCGCCGTTATGCGCTGGATACGCGATCCGGTCACGTTGGCGCTGGTTGGCGTGGGCGCCATCGCGATCAATGTGGTGCTCCACCTTTGGTGGGTACCTCTGACCTTGGCGCAATTGACGGACCGCGAGGCCGTACGGCGCGCGCAGGAACGCCAGCAGTGAATGCAACGATTTGTTCACCGACTGCGTTGACGTCGGCGCTGAGCCGATCTGGTCGGTGTGCTTGCCGGAAGAAGCGTGAAAGAGCGTTGATCATCTTGGAGGGCGCTGCAGCACGGTGGTTCTGACGGGTTGCTACCTGCCAGATTGGATCGTTGCGGCTCGGACGATCGCCACGGTGCTGGTCCTATTTCCCCTGATTTACGTCCGCGTTATGGCTCTATGTCTCACAATCACCGAAGCCCGGAGAGAGCCTCTGCCGCCATGAGTGACGCCATCGCGTCCCGTTAGCCGCCGGAGCACGTGTCACTATGGCTGATTTCCTGCGCCTCGAATGCCCCCACTGCGGCGAAAGGGCCATGTCGTGCTGGCGTAAGTGGTATTTGACCTGCCTCAAGTGGGACACACCGGAGTCTTGTCGTATCTGCGGTCTGCAGGTGAAGGTCCCTGCACTCCGCGTCATGGGGTGGACCGGACCTTTCATCTTTTTTTTGCTTGTGTCGAACCTGCTGTTCGCGACCAGTGTTCTGACAGGACGGGTCGGGCTTACGGTGGTTCTGCCTGTGGCGGGGCTGTTGGCAGTGATGGGCTTGGCCGGCTTGCTGTTCGGGATACCGCTTCGCATGCACGGTTTCACCAATTCCGAAATCGTACGCAAAGCACAGGAGCGGCAAACCGTGCGGCGCTAAAGGGCCAGTCGTTTGACGCCGTCTGAGAAGGCTTGACAGCGCATCGACCTTGGCGCGCCCAAAGCGTGCAGACCCTTGCGACACAATTGGCGCATGTTGTGCTTGTGGCGCAGGGCCCATGGCCTCACTGATTTTTTGAGGTGTTCGCGTTGATTGGCTGGTGGGCCTTCGCGGACCTGCCGGACGCCGCGTGGCTGGCCTGCGCGCCCGCCGTCGCGCTGCTGGTTGACCGCCTGCTGGGCGAGCCCTGCTTGCGCTGGCACCCCGTGGCCTGGATGGGACGTTACCTGGCTTGGGCAGGCGAGCGGCTGGCGCCGCGCGTGGGCGAGCCGCGCGTGCTGTCCGATGGCCGGGTATTTGGCTTCGCCGCGTTGTCATGGTGCGCAGCGGGCGCCGCCGTCTTCGCGCTGGCGTGGCTGTTTCAGGCATGGGTGCTGACGCAGCCGGCGTGGCTGGCCGCGTTGGCGTTGGGGCTGTTCCTGAAGCCCATGCTGGCTTGGGCCATGCTCCACGACGAGGTGCTGGCGGTAGAGGGGGCGCTGGCCCAATCGCTGGCCGCAGGGCGCGTGCAACTGGCGCGCCTGGTCAGCCGCGACGTGTCCGCGCTTACCGCAGAAAGCGTGCGCGAAAGCGCCATCGAAAGTCTGGCCGAGAACCTGAACGATTCCGTGGTCGCGCCCTTGTTCTGGTTTGCCGTGCTGGGCTTGCCGGGCGCGGCGCTGTTCCGCTTCGCCAACACGGCGGACGCCATGTGGGGCTACCGCGGCGAGCGCGGCGGACGCGATTGGACCTGGGCCGGCAAATGGGCGGCGCGCGCCGACGATGTGCTGGGCTGGGTGCCCGCGCGCGTCACCGCTGTGTTGATTTGGCTGGCTGGCAGATTGCGCGGCGCCGGTGCGCTGGCGCGAGAGGCGCGGCAAGCGCCGTCGCCCAACAGCGGTTGGCCGATGGCGACCATGGCGCTGGCGCTGGGCGTGCGGCTGGGCAAACCGGGCGTCTATACGCTGAATGCCGATGGGCGTGTGCCCGAAGCGGCCGATACCTTGCGCGCCTGCGCCATCGGCTCGCGCAGCGTGGTGGTGGCAACGCTGGCGTGCTGCGCCGTGATCTGGTGGGCGTTGTCCGTTTGATGCTGGCCCCGGAATTTTTAAATGTTTTCGGTGTCTGGCCCTAGTGGGAATTGCGCAGGCAGCTATGAAAAGAATAGTTTCTAAGTCGGCTGGCAGCGCCAGTGATGTCGCGGCGCGCAGGCCCGGCGTTCCGGTCGAACATGGCGGCCCCGACGCCCTGGGCGTGCCCGCGCACGACTTCTCCACCAACGCCAACGCTTGCGGTCCGTATCCGCAAGCGTTGGCCGCATTGGCCGCGGCCGACCGCCGCCATTACCCGGACCCGGCCTACACCGCCTTGCGCGTGCGCGTTGCCGCTTTCCATGGCGTGGCGGCCGCGCGGGTCGTGTTCGTTGCCAGTGCCAGCGAAGGCATCCACCGCCTCAGCGCGCTGGCGGCGCGCGCGGGCCTGCGCCACGCGGCGTTGCCGGCGCATGGTTACGGCGACTACGCGCGCGCGGCCGAGGTCTGGGGTTTGAAATCCACGGCCGCCGATGCCTCGCCTGCACTGCACTGGGCCTGCGAGCCAACCAGTCCGCTGGGCACGGCAGATGCGGCCCTGGCGCGCTGGGCCGCTGCGCCTGCACCCGCGGGGTCGTTGCGCGTGGTCGACATGGCCTATGCGCCCTTGCGCTTGAACGGTGACGCTACGCTTGCGCCGGGCGATGCCTGGCAACTGTGGACGCCCAACAAAGCGTTGGGGCTGACCGGCGTACGCGCGGCCTACGCGTTGGCGCCGTCCGCGCCGGCCGCTGCAGCGCTGGACACACTGGGGCCGTCCTGGCCACTGGGGGCCGACGGTGTCGCGCTGCTCACGGCCTGGACCGGCGACGAGGCACAGGCCTGGCTGCGCGCATCGCTGCAGACATTGATCGCGTGGAAGGCCGCGCAGTTGCAGTTATGCGCCGACCTGGGTTGGGCCGTGCACCCTGGCAGTCTGGCCAGCTTCTTCGTCGCTCGGCCGCCGCTGCGCGACTTGCCGGGCGCGCTGCAGGCCTTGCGCGCGCAGGGCATCAAGCTGCGTGACACGGCGTCGTTCGGCTTGCCTGGGCAGGTTCGCCTGGGCGTGCTGCCGCCCGCATCGCAAAACGCCTTGCGCGACGCGTGGTTGCGCTTGGGCGCCCGCTACCATTGAGCATGTCTGCGATTCCCATCCCCCCACCGCGCACCGTGACCGTGGAGCGCTACGTCACGCCGCTGCGCGAAGGCGGCTCGCTGCCCGCCGTGGTCGAAGCCGATGACCTCGGCATGTACGTGCTCAAGTTTCGCGGCGCGGGGCAGGGCGTGCGTGCGCTCATGGCCGAACTGATTTCCGGTGGCATCGCCCGCGCGTTGGGGCTGCCGCTGCCCGAACTGGTCCTGGCGCAGCTGGATCCTGCGCTCGCGCAGACGGAGCCCGACCCCGAGATCCAGGACCTGATTCGCGCCAGCGCGGGCCTGAACGTGGGGCTGGACTACCTGTCCGGCGCCGTCAACTTCGACCCCGCGGCCGACGTCGTCACGCCCGACTTTGCGTCGCGCCTGGTCTGGTTCGACACGCTGGTCAGCAACGTCGACCGCACGGCACGCAACACGAATTTGCTGATGTGGCACCGCCAGCCCTGGCTGATCGACCACGGCGCCAGCCTGACCTTTCACCACGCCTGGAACGGCACGGTGACCGACCCCGGCAAGCCCTTCGCGCCGACCGCCGAGCACGTGCTGCTGCCGCGCGCCAGCGAACTGGCCCAGGTCGACGCGGCGCTGGCGTCGTTGCTGACGCCCGAGGTGCTGCGCACCGTCCTGGCCGGCGTACCGGACGAGTACCTGGCGCTGGCCGCGGCCGAACGGGCCGACAGCGCACTGGCCGACCCGGCCGCGCACCGCGCCGCCTACGTGGCCTACTTTGAAGCGCGCTTGGCCGACCGCGCGCGCTGGCTGCAGGGGGCGATCGATGCGCGCGGTTGAGGTGTACGACTACGCCGTCGTGCGCGTGGTGCCGCGCGTGGAGCGGGAAGAGTTCATCAACGTTGGCGTGATCCTGTCCTGCCAGCGCACCGGCTATCTGGAGGCGGCGATCGAGCTGGACGAAACCCGCCTGCACGCGCTGGACCCGCACGCCGACGTCGACACGGTGCAGCGCCACCTGCGCGCCATCCTGGCCATCTGCCAAGGCCTGCCGGAAGCCGGGCCGATCGCGCTGTTGCCGTACCGCGTGCGCTTTCACTGGCTGACGGCGCGGCGCAGCAGCATCATCCAGACCTCGCCCGTGCACACTGGCCTGTGCGGCGATGCGGCGTCTGCGCTGGGGCGCATCATGGACCGCATGGTGCGGCCGCTGCCGGCGCCGCGCACCCCAACATGACGGCGCGCTGCGTCATGGTGCTGGGCACCAGCAGCGGCGCCGGCAAGAGCTGGCTGGCGACCGCGCTGTGCCGCCACTACGCCAACCAGGGCCTGAAAGTTGCGCCCTTCAAGGCGCAGAACATGAGCAACAACGCAAGGGTGGTCATGGCCCCCACGCTCCCCGCTGTGGGTGGTTCGCTGCCCCCCGAGGGGGCGCTCGCCGAAGGATCGACGCCCCCACGCTCCGCGGCTGCGCTTGCTGCGCTGCCCCCTGGGGGGGCGCTCGCCGAAGGATCGATGCCCCCACGCTCCGCGGCTGCGCCTGCTGCGCTGCCCCCCGCGGGGGCGCTCGCCGCCTTGGGGCGGCCCGGCGGCGGCTCGGGCGCCACGCCCACCGGCGGGTTTGGCGAGATCGGCTCCGCGCAGTACTTCCAGGCGCTGGCGGCGCGCGCGCGGCCGGACGTGCGCATGAACCCGCTGCTGCTCAAGCCCGAGGCCGACACGCACAGCCAAGTGGTGCTGCTGGGCCAGGTCAGCGCGGAGCTGACGGCGCTGCCCTGGCGCGGCCGCAGCGAGCGCGTGTGGCCGCAGATCGCCGCCGCGCTGGACGCGCTGCGGGCCGAGAACGACGTGGTGGTGATCGAAGGCGCGGGCTCGCCGGCCGAGATCAATCTGATGGCCAGCGACGTGGTCAACCTGCGCGTGGCGCGCCACGCCGACGCGCGCTGCCTGCTGGTGACCGACATCGACCGCGGCGGCGCCTTCGCGCACCTGTACGGCACCTGGGCGCTGTTGGCGCCGGAAGACCGCGCGCGCATCGCCGGCTTCGTGTTGAACAAATTCCGCGGCGACGCGGCGCTGCTGGCGCCCGCGCCCCAGCAGTTGCAGCAGCTGACCGGCGTGCCCACGGTGGCCGTGGTGCCGATGCGCTTTGGCCACGGGCTGCCGGAAGAAGATGGCGTGTTCGACGCGGCGCCCAGCGTCGGATTTCAAGCCAAATCGGCCTCTGGCCCTACATCAGATTGCGCGACCAGCTACTCAAACGATAGCGATAGCGCGCCCGACAGCCCGCGCCACATCGCCGTCATCGCCTACCCGCGCATCAGCAACCTGGACGAATTCCAGCCGCTGAAGAACGTGCCCGGCCTGCGCCTGATCTGGGCGCGCACACCGGGCGATCTGGCGGGGGCAGACACGCTGATCCTGCCGGGCAGCAAGGCCACGGCTGCCGACCTGGCTTGGCTGCGTGCCCAAGGTCTGGACGCCGCCATCGCTCAGCATGCCGCGCGCGGCGGCCGCGTGCTGGGCGTGTGCGGCGGCCTGCAGATGCTGGGCGAAGCGCTGATCGATGTGCACGGGGTGGAAAGGTCGGTTTTCGCCGCCGGGCCGCCCCAAGGCGAAAACGTGGCCCCCTTGGGGGGCAGCGCAACACGCGCAGCGGTGGAGCGTGGGGGCTATTCCTCCAACGCGCCGGGCCTGGGTCTGCTGCCACTGGTGACGAGTTTCGAGCCGACCAAGACGGTGCGCTCCGCCGACTTTCACTTCGGTACGCTGACCGGCGCGTGGGCGGCGCTGTCAGGCGTTACGGCGCAGGGCTACGAGATCCACAGCGGTCAGACCGCCCAGCACCCGGCCATGGCGGCCGCGGGCGACGTGGCGCGCGAAGTTGTCCCTGGTCTGGCCTGGCAGAACGCGGCGGGCAATGTGCTGGGCTGCTACGTGCACGGCCTGTTTGAAGATGCGCGCGTGCTGCAAGCCTTGTTTGGCGCGGAGGCGCCGTCGCTGGACGCGGTGTTCGACGGCTTGGCGCGCGACGTGGCGCAGGCCTTTGAACCCGGCGCGTTGGCGCGTTTGCTGGACTGACTTTTGCGCCACGCTCAGGACATGAAGGCTTCTCCCGCCTCCCAGATCGGCCTGTCCGAACGCTCGCCCGCGCCGCCAGCACGGGGGCGCCAACTGCTGCGCCACTACGCGTGGCGCCGCTTGCCCTGGGTCATGGGCTTCGCGCTGTTCGGCCTGACCTTGCCGGCCTGGGTGGCTGCGGTGCCCGCGGGCTGGGCCTGGGCTCGGTTGTGGGGCGATCTGGATCTGCATTGGCAGCAATGGCACGCGTTGGGTGGGGCGTCGGCGGCGCTGGCCATGTTGGCGCTGGCGCGCCGCTGGCCCGACCGCGCTGCGGCGCGCCGTCGGGTGCGGCGCGTTGGCCTGGCGTTGGCCATCGGCGCGGCGCTGCTGGCGGCCAACCTGAGCGGGTTCGTGCTGCCCCGACTGCCCGCGGCCACGGCGGCGGGCGAGGTGCTGCGCTTGGTCAGCTTCAACGTCAACCTGGGCAACACCGACCAGGCGCCGATCGTCGACTGGGTGCGCCAGACCGACCCCGACGTGCTGGCGCTGCTGGAGGTGACGCCCGACATGACCGAGCTATTGGGCGCGCTGGGGCAACGCTACCCGCACGCCCAGCTGCGCCCCACCGACGACGGCTTTGGCATGGCGGTGTTTTCGCGCCTGCCGCTGGCGGATGGCCGCTGGGGCCGCGATCCAGGCGGCATGCCGACCTTCACGGCGCAGCTGTGCCTGCCCGACGGGCTGGCGGTGGCGCTGTACGTGCTGCACCCCATGCCGCCGGTCAACGCCCACTACCTGGCGGCGCGCGACGCGCTGTTTCGCAGCCTGCCGCCGGCTGAGCCCGGTGCGCTGCCAACATCGGGCGGGCTGGTCATGGGCGATTTGAACGCCACGGCCTGGACGCCCGCGTTGCGAGCGCTGGGCGATGCGGGTTGGGCGCGCGCCACTTCGCTGCGGCCGACCTGGGGCGTGGGCGTGGCCTTGCCCATCGACCACATCCTGGCGACCCAGGCGCACTGGCGACGGGTACGCTCCGGCGTGGGGCCGGCGCTGAAGTCGGACCACCTGCCGGTGTGGGCCGAAGTGGGGCGCACCGTGCAGGGGCATGGCGGCAAGGCCGTGCCGCCCCCCAAGGACGCGGCCTGCGCCGCTGCGGCCGTGACTGGGTCCGCGCCGTGACGCGGGCGGTGGCGGGCTCAGCGCCGCGTGCTGACGAAGGCGTGGGTCTGGTAGGGGTAACGCACCACCGCCTGGCCGCGCAGGGCCGGGTGGCGGGCGATCAGCGCTTGCAGCTCGGCGCGCAGGCGGACGCGTTCGGCCTCGGGCAGGGCGGCGATGAAGCTGGTCGACAGCGTGCGCCCGATGATCACCTGCTCGGGCGGGCCTTCGTGTGCGTGGCCCATCGCACTTTCGGCCAACGGGCCGAAGGCCGGGTGGGGAAAGGCGTCGCGCCAGGTCTGCTTCCAGAAGCGTGGCGTGTCGCCTTCATAAGGTTCGATCAGGCGCGTGATCTCGGCGACCCAGTCGACCGACTCGTCACGCACGTTCCACACCAGGCCCAGGTGGCCGCCAGGGCGGAGGACGCGGGCGAATTCGTCCAGCGTGGCGCGGCTGGCGAACCAGTGGAACGCCTGCGCGCAGACCACGGCGTCCAGCGTGGCGTTGCCCAGGCCGGTGGTTTCGGCCGTGCCCGCCACCACGCGCAGGTGCGCATGCGGCGCGATACGCTCGCGCATCGCCGCCACGGGCTCGACCGCGATGACCTGGGCACCGGTGGCCAGCAGGCGCGGTGTGAACTTGCCGGTGCCCGCGCCCACGTCGGCCACGCTGCGGCCCGGCGCCAGTTGCAGCGTGCCGGTCAACCAGTCGGCCAGCGCGGGCGGATAGTCGGGCCGACTGCTGGCGTAGGTCTGCGCCTGCGCGTCTTGCGAATACCCGGTTTGTGCGGATGAATGGACCATGAACACCTCGTTGCCTAAGCCAGCGCCGCCGCGTGGCGGCCGTGCCGCCCATGATGCCGCAGCGCGCGGCGGCTGGCGGCGCGCACTGGCCTCGCGCGCGGCCCTGATGACGGTGTTCGCGCTGATTGGCCTCAGCCTGCCCGTCTGGCACGCGCAACTGCCGGGCGAGACCTTGCACTGGCTGGGCGACCTGGCGGTGCATTGGCAATGGGCGTATGCCGTGGCCGGGGCCGTCGCTGCCGTGGCGTGTTGCCTGCTTGCCCGCGGGCCGGCGAGGCGCTGGGCTGTGGCCGCGGCGCTGGCGGTCGTGGGGCTGGTGCTTCTGAACCTGCACGTCTTCAGCCTGCCTGCCTTGTCGGCGCCCACCACTCCGACCGCGCCGGCCGTCGCGCTGCGCATCGTCAGCTTCAACCTGCACATGGACAACGACCGCGCGCAGGACGTGCTGGCCTGGCTGGATGCGCAATCGGCCGACGTGGTCGCGCTGGTGGAAGTGTCGTCCGGCATGGCCGCGCTGACGCAGGCGCTGGCCAACCGCTACCCGCACGCCGTGCAACGCCCGCGCGACGACCCGTTCGGCATGGCCGTGTTTGCGCGCTACCCACTGCAAGGCGCGTTTGCTGGCGAGGGCGCTGCCCACCATTGGGCCGGCACGCTGCAAGCGCCGACGGGCGCGGTGGCGCTGCATGTGCTGCATCCGATGCCGCCCATCAGCGCCGCCGATTTGGCCGCGCGCGACAGCTTGCTCGCCGGCATCGGCGCAGAGCCCGCGCCGCCCGCGGGTCGCTTGGTGCTGGGCGACTTCAACAGCACGCCCTGGGCCGCCGGCATGCGGGCCATGGGCGAGCGCGGCTTGGCGCGCGCCAGCGGCCTGACGCCGACCTGGTCGCTGGGCGCCAGCCTGCCGCTGGACCACATCCTGGCCAGCCGCGCGCATTGGCGCGTGGCGGAACACGGTACGGGCCCGCAGCTGGGGTCGGACCACCGGCCGGTGTGGGCTGTGCTGCAGGCGCAGCCCTTGAATTGAATGGAACGTAAAACCCGAATGACGACAGCAAAACAGCCCTGGCCCGAGCTTCCCGATGTACCCGAGCTGCGCGACGAAGCCTTGCGCGCTGCCCTGCAGCACAAGATTGACCGCAAGACCGTGCCACACGGCGCGCTGGGCCGGCTGGCGGACTTGGCGCGGCGGTTGGGCGGGATCCTGGGCATGGCGTCGCCCCAGCTGGTCGCGCCGCAGCTGCTGGTGTTTGCGGGCGACCACGGCATCGTCGCGCGTGGCGTGTCGGCGTACCCCAGCGACGTGACCTGGCAGATGGTCGGCAACTTCCTGGCTGGCGGCGCGGCCGTGAGCGTGCTGGCGCGCCAGCACGGCATCGCGCAGACGGTGGTGGACTGCGGTGTGCGGCACGACTTTGCGCCTGCGCCGGGGCTGCACCTGGCCAAGATTGCGCCCGGCACGCAAGACGCGTCGCGCGGCCCGGCGATGACGGCTGCGCAATGCCAGCAGGCGCTGGCCAACGGCGTGGCGTTGGTGCGCAGCCTGCTGGGCAACGCGGTGTTGCTGGGCGAGATGGGCATCGGCAATACGAGCGCTGCCACGCTGCTGACGGCGCGCCTGGGCGGCCCGGAGGTGGCCGAGATCACCGGCGCCGGTACCGGCCTGGATGCGGCGGGCATCGCCCGCAAGACCGCCGTGCTGCGCGAAGCGTTGTCCGCCAACGCCGACGCGCAAGCGCCGTTGGATGCACTGGCGGCGTTCGGCGGCTTTGAGGTGGCGACCATGGTCGGCGCCGTGCTGCAGGCGGCGGCCGAGCGCCGCGTGGTGGTGGTCGACGGCTTCATCGCCAGCGCCGCCGTGCTGGTCGCCAGCCGGCTGCGCCCGCATGTGCTGCAGCGCTGCGTGTTCGCGCACCGGTCGGACGAACGCGGCCACGCGCGCCTGCTGCAGCTGCTGGGCGCCACGCCGCTCCTGGACATGGGCCTGCGCGTGGGCGAGGGCAGTGGCGCCGCGCTGGCCTGGCCGCTGCTGGTGTCGGCCTGCGGCATCCTGAACGAGATGGCCAGCTTTGAATCGGCCGGCGTGTCCGACAAGGGGTGAGCGGCGCGGCGCTAACATGCGCGGCACCTGTTGGCCTTGAAAGCGTTCGTTGAAAACCCTCAAGAAGATCCTGCTGGCCGCGCTGGCGCTGTTGCTGCTGGCCGGCGCGGCGTTCTGGTTCAGCCTGGACAAGGAAACGCGGGGCCTGCTGCAGACCGTGCCGACCAACCGCGACCTGCTGTTCTGGAGCGTGCCGCAGCGCGACGCGGCCTTTCGCGCCATGGACCGCATCCCGCTGCTGGCCAAGTGGCACACGGCCGCGCCCAGCGCCAGGCCGCGCCCATTGCCGGCCGGTCGGCCGTTGGCCTTGCCTTTGGACGTCGACGCCTACATGGCCAGCCAGCGCAGCGCGGCGCTGTTGATCCTGCAGCGCGGCCAGCTGCGGCTGGAGCGTTACGGCCTGGGCTTTGACGCGCAAGGCCGCTGGACCAGCTTTTCGGTCGCCAAGTCCTTCACGTCGCTGCTGGTGGGCGCCGCGCTGCGCGACGGCCACATCAAGCGCATGGACGACAAGGTCACGGCCTACATTCCTGAGCTGAAAGGTTCGGCCTACGACGCCGTCAGCGTCGAGCAGCTGATGACCATGACCTCCGGCGTGCGCTGGAACGAAGACTATGCCGACCCCCAATCCGACGTGGCCCGTTTCAACAACCACCAACCGCCGCCGGGCGAGGACGCGCTGATCAGCTACCTGCGCCAGCTGCCGCGCGCCGCGCCGCCGGGCGAGCGCTGGAACTACAGCACGGGTGAAACCAACCTGATCGGCATCCTGGTCATGCAGGCCACGGGCAAACCGCTGACGCAGTACCTGCAAGAGAAGATCTGGCAGCCCGCCGGCATGGAGCAGCAGGCGACCTGGTTGCTGAACAAGACGGGCCGAGAGATCAGCGGCTGCTGCCTGCAGGCCGCCGCGCGCGACTACGCGCGCTTTGGCCAGTTCATCCTGGAAGGCGCGCAGGTGGGCGGCGAGCCGGTGGTGGCCGACGGCTGGCTGCAGCAGGCCACGCGCAAGCAGGCCGACATCGGCGTGCCGGGGCGCGGCTACGGCTACCAGTGGTGGACCTACGGCAACGGCAGCTTCGCCGCGCGCGGCATCTTCGGGCAGGGCATCTTCATCGACCCGCAGCGGCAACTGGTCATCGTCAGCAATGGCAACTGGGCCGGTGGCGCGCGCGATGCCGCGGCCATGGTCGAGCGCGACGCCTTCTACCAGGCGGTGCAAAAAGCCATCGACGCGGAAAAATGACGGCGGTGGCGCGGCGCTGGTCGGATCCCGCCACGGCCGGGCGGCGGCATTTCAGCACGGGACCGGGGTCCGGGGTGCCAGTGTGAACGGCGTGCGCCACTGGCTGCTGGCCCTGCAGTTTTTCACCCGCATCCCGGTCACCGGGCGGCTGGCGGCGTGGGTCGGCTACAGCCCGGCCATGCTGCGCGCGGCCGCGGGGCACTTTCCGGGCGTGGGGTGGGTGGTGGGTGCGGTCGGCGCGGGCGTGCTGTGGGGCGCGCTGCACGAGCTGCCGGCGGGCCCGCTGGGTGCGCTGGTGGCGGCCGCGCTCAGTACCGGGGCGACCGTGTGGCTGACCGGCGCTTTTCACGAAGACGGTCTGGCCGACAGCGCCGACGGGCTCGGCGGCGGCGCCACGCGCGAGCGCGCCCTGGCCATCATGAAGGACTCGCGCATCGGCAGCTACGGCACCGTGGCGCTGCTGATCGTGCTGCTGCTGAAGGTGGCGCTGATCGCGCTGCTGGCCGGCCACGGGGAAGGGCACGCGGCGCTCGCGCTGCTGGCCGCGCACGTGCTGTCGCGGCTGGCGCCGCTGCTGATCATGCGGGCGCTGCCGTACGTGGGTGATGCCGACGGCAGCAAGTCCAAGCCGCTGGCCGACGCCGTGTCGCGCGCCGGTGTGTGGGTGGGAACTTTGTGGTCTTTTCCCGCTCTGGCCCTACTGTGGTCTGCGCAGGCAGCTTCTGGTTTGATAGCATCCATGCTCGCCTGGATGTTGGCACTGGCTTGCATGGCGCGCCTGCTGCGGCGGCGCCTGCAGGGCTTTACCGGCGACACCCTGGGCGCCACGCAGCAGCTGTGCGAAGTCGCTCTGCTGCTGGGCCTGGCACTGACATTGACATGACAACCCCCATGACGCTTTGGCTCGTTCGCCATGCGCCCGTGCTGGCCGACCCCGGCCTGTGCTACGGCGCCACCAACTTGCCCGCTGATGCCAGCGCCACGCGTGCCGCGGCCGAACGGCTGGCCAGAAGCCTGCCGGAAGGCACCCGCGTGGTCAGCTCTCCGCTACAAAGATGTGAGCTGCTCGCGCAGATCCTTCTGGGGCTGCGGCCCGATTTGATCTATACCGTGGACGACCGCCTGCGCGAGATGGACTTCGGCGCCTGGGAGCTGCGCCCCTGGGACGAGGTGCCGCGCGCCGACATGGACGCGTGGCTGGCCGATTTCACCGACGCGCGCCCGGGCGGCGATGGCGAGTCGGTGCGGGCGCTGATGGCGCGCGTCGGCGCGGCCTGGGACGACGCGTTGGCCGCGCCACCCGCGCCCACGCTGTGGGTCACGCACGCGGGCGTCATGCGCGCGGCGATGCTGTTGTCGCTGGGCGTGCGCCTGCCGGCGCAGGCGGCCGACTGGCCGGACACCGCGCTGGCCTTTGGCGAGCTGCTGCAGCTGCCCCTGTCCGCCACTCAGGCGGCCTGACGCATGAGCACCGCCCCGCTGGCGCTGCAGGTGCAGGACCTGCGCTTTGCCCACCCGGGCCGTCCGTTGTGGGACGGCTGGTCGCACCGCTGGGCGCCCGGGGTGTCGCTGGTGCTGGGCGGCGACGGTGCCGGCAAGACCACGCTGCTGCGCCTGCTGGCCGGGGCCGAGCGCGTACAAGGCGGCCGCATCACGTTGGCGGGGATCGACGCCGGGCAGGGTGCGCCGTACCGCGCGCAGGTGGCCTGGACCGACCCGCGCCAGCCCGGTTTGCCCGCGCAAGACGGCCTGACGCCCGCGCGCTGGTGGCAAACGCTGCCCGCGCGTTACCCGGGCTGGCGCGCGGCCGACCTGCAAACGCACATCGACGGCTGGGCGCTGGCGCCGCACCAGGACAAGCCTTTTCACGCCCTGTCGACCGGCACACAGCGCAAGGTGTTCATGGCGGCGGCGCTGGCCAGCGGCGCGCCGCTGACGCTGATCGACGAGCCCGACGCCGGGCTGGACAAAGCGTCCGTTGCCTACCTGCAGCAGGCGCTGGACGCGCTGGCGGACCGCACAGACCGCATCGTCATCGTCGCCCATTACGCCGCGTGGGCTGGCGTGCGCTGGCAAGACGTGGTGCAATTGCCGGACTGATTCGCCTTTTTTTGAAAGCCCTCCATGGACGCCCTGGCGTTTGCCCCTCTTTCGGTGTTGATCGCGCTCACCCCCGGGCCCAACAACTTCTGCGCACTCAACAACGGCATGCGCGCCGGGGTGGGCAAGGCCTTGTGGGCGACCTGGGGCCGCGTGGCGGCGTTTGCCATCTTCCTGACCATTTCCGCCGTCGGGCTGGGCGCGATGCTGCTGGCGTCCGAAACGGCCTTCGTCACCGTCAAGTGGATCGGCGCCATTTACCTGTTCTGGCTGGGCTGGAAGACCTGGCGCAGCCGCGACTTCAGCGGTTTTGACGCGGCCGAGGCCAGCGCCATCGACGCCACCCCGCGCCAGGCGCTGACCGTGCGCCGCCTGATCGCGCAGGAATTCGCCCTGGCCATCACCAACCCGAAGGCGATCATCCTGTTTGCGGCCGTGTTCCCGCAGTTCATCGACCCGTCGCGCCCGCCGGCGCAGCAATTCCTGGTGCTGGGCAGCCTGTACCTGGCCAGCGAATTCATCTCGTCGGCCGTGTACGCCACGGGCGGGCGCCAGATCCGCCGCTGGGTGCGCACGCCGCGCGGCGCCACGCGCATCAACCGCGCGACGGGCGGCATCTTCATGGGCGCGGGTGGGCTGCTGTTGACGGCGCAGCGCTGAAGCGGCGGCCTGCGCGTTCTGGCCTGAATTTCAAGTCAAATCGGCCTCCGGCCCTAGTGTCATCTGCGCGGGCAGCTATGAAAATGGTAGTGCAATAGGCGGCAACGCGACGCACGGCGCGAGGGCTGTGCGCTTGCGTACGGGCGAAATCGGTCGTAATATGACTGTATGTTCGTACAGTCTTTTTTGTTCGCCCAGGAGGCCGTCACGCTGGTGTCCGACGCGGAAGGCGGCATCGTCTACCACCCCGGCGTGGTGACCGAAGCGCAGGCACAGGCCTGGTACACGGCCCTGCTTCCCCAGGTGCCGTGGCGCAGCGAAGACCGGCCCATGTACGACCGCATCGTCGCCGTGCCGCGCCTCATGGCCAGCGTGGTGCTGAACGACCCGACGCGCCCGCCGGAGATGGACGCCGCCCTGGCCGCCGTGCAGTCGGTCGCGCCGGCGCCGTACACGCGCGTGGGGCTTAACCTGTACCGCGACGGGCGCGACAGTGTGGCGCTGCACAACGACCGGCTGCACGACCTGGCACCGCGCCAGCCGATCAGCATTCTGTCGCTGGGCGCGCCGCGCGACATGCTGATCAAGCCCAAGGCCGGCGGCCCGGCGCAGCGCGTGCGGCTGGAGCCCGGCAGCGTGCTGGTGATGAGCCACGCGTGTCAGCGCACGCATGAGCATGGCATTCCCAAAAGTGCCGAGCCGCTTGGCCCCCGCATGAGCCTGGCGTTTCGCGTGCGTTGCCCGGCGGCTTGATCGGCGAGGGTGGAGCGGTCGCGCGTTCGGTGCTTCAGCGGACGACCTTGCCGGCGCGCCCGGCTCAGCCCATGTCGCGCAGCGCGGTCTCCACGGCCGCCGCGGTCGCCAGTGGCTTTTCCATCGGAAAGAGGTGGGTGCCGTCCAGCATGGTCACACGCCCGCGCGCCATGCGCCGCGTGCCTTCCACGCCGCCCACGGCGCGCAGCTCGGCCGAACGCAGGCCGCCGACGAAGCTCATCGGGCAGCGCAGCGGGTGGCGCCGCAGCAGGCTTTCGATGTTGTGCGGCAGCGTGTCGTAAATGCGGCTTTCAATGTCGCGGTCGAACGCCAGGCGCCACACGCCGTCGGCGTCCAGCATGCCGTGGTTGACGTAGTCGTGCAGCACCTGTTCGTCCCAGCCGGCGAAGACCTTCTTGCCGCGAAAGTGCTGGAACACGGCGTCGCGGTCGTCCCATTCGTTGCGGCGACGGCGGCTGACCTGGCTGGGCGAAAGGCGCTTCATGAGCGGCGTGCGTTTGGCCAGGCCCAGGCCGCGCGCGCGCCAGCCGCTCACGACCGGCGAATCCAGCAGGACGACGGCGTGCGCCAGGTCGGGGTGCTGGGCCGCGCACATCAGGCTCAGGATGCCGCCCAGCGAATGGCCGACCAGGCAGGGCGCCTGGCCGCCGTGCGCCTTCTTCTGCTGCGCGGCGAAGTCGGCCAGCTGCTGTACCAGGTGCGGCCAGCCGTCGGTGACCGGGTAGTCGGCGTCGTGCCCGTACTTTTCGACCGCGCTGACCGACCAGCCGCGCGCGCGCAGGCTGTCCAGCATCACGCGGTAGGTGCTGGCCGGAAAGCTGTTGCCGTGGGAAAAAACGATGTGCGTCATGGGCGGGAAAGACAGCGCCCGCCAGGCGGCGGGCGAAGAGGGTGGTCCGAACGACCGTGGGTTCAGGGCTGGCCGACCAGCACTTCGCTGATTTGCGTGATCGGCTTGAGGTCGGTGTAGTTCGGGATGTCGGCCAGGATGGCCTTGACGTGCGGGCCGAATCCGGCCTGGAAGGCTTCGACCGATTCCACGTAGAGGTGGCCGAGCGCCACGTAGGTCGGAGGCTGACCGGGCAGGCCGCCGGCCACGCCTTTTTCGGCGGTGAAGAACAGGCAGGACGCGCCCATCTTCTCCTTGACCGTGGGCATGTGCTTCTGGCAGTAGTAGTCGAAGTCGAAACGGGCGTCGGCCTGGTACGGGTACATGATGCTGACCTTGATCACGGTGCATGTCTCCTGGTGGATGGGGCGAAAGGGCCGCCCCCAGCGGGCGATCCTGCGGCCGACAGGGTAGCGCATGGCGCGCGCCCGCGGCGCGCTGGTGGGCCGGGCGAAGTCTGGGCCGACCCGCTGGCTCAGCCGGGTTGGGGTGCGTCGCCGCCCAGCGCCTTGTACAGCGCCACGCGGTTGATCTGTTCGGCCAGGCGCAGGCTGATCAACTGCTGCTGGGCCACGTACAGGCTGCGCTGCGCGTCCAGCACGCTCAAGTAGTTGTCGGTGCCGGCCTTGAAGCGCGCGTTGGACAGGTCCAGCGCCTTCTGGTTGGCCGCGACCAGCGCGGTGGCGGCGGCCAGGCGTTCTTGCAAGGTCAGGCGCTCGGCCAGGGCGTCGGCGACTTCGCGGAAGGCGGTCTGCACCGCCCGGTCGTAGGCGTTGACGGCCAGGTCGCGGTCGACTTCGGCCACGCGCAGGTTGGCCTGGTTGGCGCCACCGTCGAAGATCGGCAAGCTCAAGGCCGGGCCAAACGACCAGGTGCCGTTGCCGCTGCCGAACAGCGCCGACAGCGCGCGGCTGCCGGTGCCGATGGCCGCTGTCAGATTGATGCGCGGGAAGAAATTGGCGCGCGCCACGCCGATGTTGGCGCTCATGGCGCGCAACTGGTACTCGGCGGCGTGCACGTCGGGGCGCCGCAGCAACACGCTGGAGGGCAGGGCGGCGGGCGCGTCCAGCACGGCGGCAACGTGGTGTTCCAGCACGTCGGTGGGCAGCGGCAGGAGCGCATCCGACACCGGACCGCCGGCCAGCAGCTCCAGCGCGTGGCGGTCTTTGGCGATCTGGCTGGTGTAGGCGGCCACGTCCAGGCGCGCCGTATCTACGGTGGTCTGGTTCTGCGCCAGGACCAGGCCGGAGGTGGCGCCGAGCTCGTGCATGCGCTGGGTCAGGCTGAAGGCCTTTTCGCGCGCGGCCAGCGTCTCGCGCGCCAGGCGCAGGCGTTGCTGGTCGGCCGCCAAGTTCAACCAGGCCTGCACCACATCGCCCACCAGCGTCAGGCGCACGTTCTGCTGCACCTCGGTCTGGGCCAGGTACTGCTGCAACGAGGCTTCGCTGAGGTTGCGCACGCGCCCCCAGAAGTCGAGTTCGAACGCGGTGATGCCCAACTGCACCGTGAACTGGTTCAGCTCGGTCGATTGGCCGGAGCTGCTCAGGTCGGCCGCCGTGCGCGTGCGCGTGGCTTGTGACGACAGGCCGATGTTCGGCAATTGGTTGGCGCGTGTGATGCCGTAGAGCGCGCGGGCGCGTTCGACATTGAGCACGGCCTGCTGCAGGTTGCGGTTCTGCCCGAGCGCTTGGGCGAGCAGCTGGCGCAGGCGCTCGTCTTGCACCCAGTCGGTCAACGCCAGCGCCGGGGCCATCGCGGCCTCGTCCCATTCGACCGGCGTCGTCCCGATGGCGCGCGGTTCGGCGTTGGCCGGCATGACCTGTGCCGGCACGCTCAGCGGCGGCGTCTGGTGCTTGGGCGCCAGGTTGCAGGCGCTGAGCGCAGCCACGGCGGCGGCCAGCGCAGTCCAGCGCAGCGCTGCGCCGGCGTGCAGGGGCTTCATGGCGGCGCTCATGCGGCGACCTCCTGAGGCGAGGTCGGCGTTTCATGGCGCGCGTGGTCCTTGAACCAGCTGCGCACCAGCAGGAAGAACACCGGCACGAAGAACAAGCCCAATACGGTGGAGAAGACCGTCCCGCCCAGCACCGCGGTGCCGATGGAGTGGCGGCCGGCCGAGCCGGCGCCCGTGGCCACCGCCAGCGGCAGCACGCCCACACCAAAGGCCAGCGACGTCATGATGATCGGACGCAGACGCAGGCGAACGGCTTCCAGCGTGGCTTCGAACAAGGCCTTGCCCTGTTCCTGCAGCTGCGTGGCGAACTCCACGATCAGAATGGCGTTCTTGGACGCCAGGCCCACGGTGGTCAAGAGGCCCACCTGGAAATACACGTCGTTGTCCAGCCCGCGCACGCCGGTGAACAACGCAGCGCCCAACACACCCAGCGGCACGGCCAGGATCACGGCCAGCGGCACGGTCCAGCTTTCGTACAGCGCGGCCAGGCACAGAAACACGAACAGCACCGAAATCGCGTACAGCAGCGGCGCCTGCGCGCCGGCCTGGCGCTCCTGGTAAGAGGCGCCCGACCATTCGTGGCCGATGCCGGCGGGCAGCGTCTTCATCAGCTCTTCCATGATGTTCATGGCCTCGCCGGTGCTGGTGCCTTGCACCGATTCACCTTCGATCTCCAGCGCGGGCGCAGCGTTGTAGCGGCGCAGCTGGGGTGAGCCGTAGGTCCAGCCGCTGTCGGCAAAGGTGTCAAAGCGCACCATCTGGCCTTGCGCATTGCGCACCGACCACTGGTTGATGTCCTGCGGCAGCATGCGGTAGGGCGTGTCGCCCTGCACGTACACGCGCTTGACGCGTCCGTTGTGCACGAAGTCGTTGATGTAGCTGCCGCCCATGGCGATCGACAGCGTGCGGTTCACGTCGGCGGTGCCCAGGCCTTGCGCGCCGGCTTTGCGGTCGTCCACGGTGACGCGCAGCTGCGCGGTGTCGTCCGAGTTCTGCGCGCGCACACGGGTCAGGCGCGGGTCGGCGTTGGCGCGGCGCAGCAGGTCGTCTTTGGCGGCCATCAGCGCTTCGTGGCCCAGATCGTTCATGTCCTTCAACTCCAGCAGGAAGCCGGCGTTGGAGCCCAGGCTGCGGATCACCGGCGGCAGGGTGACGATGACGTTGGCGTCGCGGATCTTGCGCAGGTCCTGCGTGGCTTTTTGCGCCAGGGCGCGTGCGCTTTGTTCGGGCAGTGGGCGGTCGCCCCAGTCGGTCAGCCGCACAAACGCGCGGGCCGAGGCCTGGTTGCCGCCGAGGCCGGTGACGATGTTGATGTTCACCGCTTCCGGCATCTTGCGGAAATACTCGGTCACCTCGCGCGCGACGGCATTGGTGCGTTCCGCGGTGGCGCCGGCCGGCGGGGTGATGATCACCGTCAGCGCGCCCTGGTCCTCTTCGGGCACGAAGCTGGTGGGCAGCTTGTGCAGCAGGAAGGCGATGCCCGCGCCGATCAGCACATAGATCAGCATCATCTGCCATGCGCGGCGCATGGCGCGGCTTGCCAGTGTGACGGTGCCGTTCGTGGCGCGGTCAAAGCCGCGGTTGAACTTCTGGAAGAAGCGGTCGTTCAGACCGAGCAGGCCGCGACGAATTTCGCCATCGTGGCGGGGTGGTTTGAGCAAGGTGGCGCACAGCGCCGGCGTCAGCGTCAGCGCCACGAACACCGACAGGACCATGGCCGTCACGATGGTGATCGAAAACTGCCGGTAGATGATGCCCGTTGACCCGCCGAAGAACGCCATCGGGATGAACACCGCCGACAAGGTCATCGTGATGCCGACCAGCGCGGGGGTGATCTCGATCATCGACTTGCGCGTCGCTTCCTTCGGCGGCAGGTGTTCCGAGTGCATCACGCGCTCGACGTTCTCGACCACCACGATGGCGTCGTCCACCAGCAGGCCGATCGCCAGCACCAGGCCGAACATGGTCAGCGTGTTGATCGAGTAGCCGAACACCGCCAGTACGCCGAAGGTCCCCAGCAACACCACGGGCACGGCGATCGCGGGGATCAGCGTGGCGCGCAGGTTCTGCATGAACAGGAACATGACGAGAACGACCAGCACCAGCGCTTCAAACAGCGCCTTGACCACCTCTTCGATCGAGGTCTTCACGAAAGGCGTGGAATCGACCACCACCGTCGGCTTCAGGCCGTAGGGGAACATGGGCTGCATCTCGGCCAGCTTGGCGTTGATCAGCTCGGCCACCTTCATGGCGTTGGCGCCATCGGCCAGCACGATGCCCATGCCGGCGCCGGGCTTGCCGTCCAGGCGCGACAGCACCGTCAGGTTTTCCGGCCCCAGCTCGACTCGGCCGACGTCCTTGATCGTCACGGCCGAGCCATCGGCGCCGATCTTGAGGAAGACGTCCTCAAACTGCTCGGCCGTCTGCAGCTTGGTGCGCGCGGTGATGGCAGCGTTGATCTGCTGGCCCTGCACGCTGGGCAGCGCGCCCAGCTGACCGGCCGACACCTGCGCGTTCTGCGCCTGGATGGCGTTGGCGACGTCGCCGGGCATCAGGCTAAATTTTTCGAGCTTGGCTGGGTCCAGCCAGACGCGCATGGCGTAGCCGGTGCCGAAGATCTGCACGTCGCCGACGCCGTCCACGCGGCCGATCACGTCCACCAGGTTGCTGCGCAGGAAGTCGCCCACGTCCACGTGGCTGACGCTGGGGTCGTCCGAGGTGAAGGACACCACCATCAGGAAGTCCTGCCCGCCCTTGAACACGAACACGCCGCGGCTGGTCACCTCGTTGGGCAGGCGGCTCATGGCCTGCTGCAGCTTGTTCTGCACCTGCACCTGCGCCACGTCGATGTTGGTGCCGGGCGCAAAGGTCAGCGTGGTGCGCGACTGGCCCGACTCGTTGCTGGTGGCGTTGATGTACAGCAGGTTGTCGATGCCCTTGAGCTGCTGCTCGATCACCTGGGTGACCGAGTTGTCCACCGTCGCGGCCGAGGCGCCCACGTAGTCGGCGCCGATGGTCACGCGCGGCGGCGCGATGTTGGGGAACTGCTCGACCGGCAGGGTGAACACCGCCAGCCCGCCGGCCAGCATGATGACGATGGCAATGACCCAGGCAAAGATGGGCCGGTTGATGAAGAACTGCGCCATGGATCGGACCTCGGCGTAGTCAGCGTTGGGCCGTGCTGGCCGATGCGCCTTGCGCGACGACCGCTTGCGAGGCCGTTGCCGCGGGCGTCGGGGCGGCGCCCGCAGTGCCGCTGGCCGCGGCGGCGGGTCCTGACGCAGCAGGCGCTGCGCCAGTGCCGGCCGAGCCGGCCACCGGCTTGATCTGGATGCCCGGGCGCACGCGCTGGAAGCCATCCACCACGATGCGGTCGCCGGCCTTCAGGCCGCCTTCCACCATCCATTGGCTGCCAATCGCCTGGGCCAGGGTGACCGGGCGGCGTTCGACCTTGTCGTCGGCGCCCACCACCCACACGTTGGCGCGCCCGGAGGGGTCGCGCACCACAGATTTCTGCGGGATCAGCAGCGCCTGGGGCTGCACGCCCACCGGCAGCTGCGCACGCACGTACATGCCGGGCATCAACACGCCGTCCGGGTTGGGGATGGCCGCGCGCAGGGTGACGCCGCCGGTGCCGGGGTTGACGATCAGGCCCGAGAACGCCAGTTGGCCGGTGTGCCCGTAGGCACTGCCGTCTTCCAGCACCAGCTTGACCGGCAAGGTCTGGTTGGACACGCCCTGGTAGCGCCCGGCTTCGATGTCGCGGCGCAGGCCCAATAGTTCGGCCGTGGACTGCGTGAAGTCGACGTACATGGGGTCCAGCTGCACGATGGTGGTCAGCGGCGCGGCCTGGTTGGCCGTCACCAGCGCGCCGGCCGTGACGCTGGACAGGTTGACGCGCCCGGCGATCGGCGCCTTGACCTGGGTGTAGTCCAGGTTGATCTGCGCGGCCTCCAGCGCGGCCTGGGCGGCGGCGACGTCGGCTTGCGCCTGCGCGGCCTGGGCCTGGCTTTCCTGCGCCACCTGGCGGCTGACGGCGTCGATCTTCACCAGCTCGGCGTTGCGGTCGGCGTTGACGCGCGCCGTGCGGGCGGCGGCCTGGGTTTTGCTGAGTGTGGCCTTGGCCGAGGCCAGGGCGGCGCGGTAGGTGCTGGGGTCGATCTGGTAGAGCACCTGGCCTGCCTTGACCAGCGCGCCCTCGGTGAACAGGCGCTTTTGCACGATGCCGTTGACCTGCGGACGCACTTCGGCGTTCATGAAGGCGGCCGTGCGACCGGGCAATTCAGAGCTGATGGACTGGCTGCGGGGCGCCAACGTCAGCACCCCCACTTCAGGCGGGGGCGGCGGCGCGGCGGCGGCCGGCTTGCGGTCCCCGCAGGCGGACAACCCCAGACCCGCGCCGATAACGGCCGTGCCGAGCGCCAGCGTCAGCCAACGGAATGACGGGGCCGGGGCTGGCGACGGGCGCGGGCTGCGGTCCGCGAAAGACGGTGAAAACGGCATGGCGTGACGGGGTGCGGGTGTAACGGAACATTGTCGGGCAGAAGCGTTCGCGCCAGCGCCGCGCCTGGTGGTCGGGCGTCCGGGATATGAGGATTTGTGCGCGCGCCCCACGGGGGCGACGACCCACGCCCGACAGGGGCCGGCGGCGGGGGCTCTGCCAAACGGGTCTAGGGTAACGGCTGGTGGGGCCGAATCAGGGTTTCCACCCAAGGTTTACCGGAGGTTTACGTTACCGCCGCGGTGGGCCACGGCGCAGGGAAGGCGGGTCGTGTGGCAGCGGCGGCGCGGACGCCGGGACAGTCTTCCAGCCGCGCCCTGCCGCGCGGGCGTTGACGAGATTTTGCTATATTTTAAATAGCTGCTCGCGCAGATCCCTGTAGGGCTGGCGCTCAGTAAGGCTCAAAAAACCTTTGCCAGACCCCTGTGACGCTCAGATCAGCCGTTCCAGCGGCGAGCCGATCTTGCGCAGCGCCGGGTGGCGCTTGGAGTCGACGCGCAGCGGCACGCTGGTTGCGCCACCGTTCCACTGCGGGTCTTCGATGCTGTCGAACACCTGGCGCAGGCGCTCGCCCCAGCTGCTGTGCAGCATCTCGTAATACGGGTTGTCGCGGTCGATGCAGATCACGCGGTCGGTCTGCAGTTGGTCGGCCTCGTACACCACCAGGTCCAGCGGCAGGCCGACCGACAGATTGGACTTGATCGTCGAGTCCATCGACACCAGCGCGCACTTGGCGGCCTCGTCCAGCGGCGTGGTCGCGCTGATCACGCGGTCCAGCACCGGCTTGCCGTACTTGGATTCGCCGATCTGGAAGTACGGCGTCTCGTTGGTCGCCTCGATGAAGTTGCCGGCCGAGTACACCAGGAACAGGCGCATCGCCTCGCCCGCGATCTGGCCGCCGAAGATCAGCGACACGTTGAAGTCCACCCCCGCCAGGCGCAGCGCGGCGCCGTCGCGGTCTTCCACGCGGCGCACGGCGCTGCCCAGCACGCGGGCGGCGTCGAACATGCTGCGCGCGTTCCAGATCGTGACCGGGTCGCCCGTTTCCGGGTCGGCGATGGATTCGTTCTGCAGGATCTCGCGCACCGACTGGGTGATGGACAGGTTGCCCGCCGACAGCATGACCATGAAGCGGTCGCCCGGGCGTTCGTACACCAGCATCTTGCGGAAGGTGCTGATCGAGTCGACGCCCGCGTTGGTGCGCGAATCGGACAGGAACACCATGCCTGCGTTGATCTTGATGGCGCAGCAATAGGTCATGGGAAAAATCGGGGGAGGAAAGCGGAAGAAGTGGGGTGCGTCAGCCGGCGTCGGCCAACTTCTTCAGGCGGTACAGCGCTTCGAGCGCGTCGCGCGGACTCATCGCGTCGGGGTCGATGCCGGCCAGCGCCCATTCTACGGCGCTGGGTTCGGCCGCTGCGGCTTCGGCCGGCGGGGGCGTGAACAAATCGACCTGGCGCTGCGCCTCTTGCGCGCCCGCTTCCAGCCGCGCCAGCGCGTGGCGCGCGTGGTTGACCACGGCCGTGGGCACGCCGGCCAGGCGCGCCACCTGGATGCCGTAACTGCGGCTGGCCGGGCCGGGCTGCAGCTCGTGCAAAAAGACGATTTCTTGGCCGCCACGTTCGCTGGTGTCGGCGGCGCTGACGTGCATGTTGAAGGCGCCGTGGTGCGTCTTGGGGAATTCGGTCAGCTCGAAGTAATGCGTGGCAAACAGCGTGAAAGCCTGCGTGCGGTCGTGCAGGTGCGCCGCAATGCCGCTGGCCAGCGCCAGGCCATCAAAGGTGCTGGTGCCGCGGCCGATTTCGTCCATCAGCACCAGCGACTGCGCGGTCGCCCCGTGCAGGATCTGCGCCGCCTCGGTCATCTCCAGCATGAAAGTCGACTGCGCGTTGGCCAGATCGTCGGCCGCGCCGATGCGGGTGTGGATGGCGTCGATCGGCCCCAGCCGGCAGCGCGCCGCCGGCACGTAGCTGCCGATGCTGGCCAGCAGCACGATCAGCGCCACCTGCCGCATGTAGGTGCTTTTGCCGCCCATGTTGGGGCCGGTGATGATTTGCAGCCGCGCCTTGGGGCCCAGCGCCGTGTCGTTGGCGATGAAGGGCGCGCCGGTGGTTTCCTGCAAGCGCGCTTCCACCACCGGGTGGCGGCCGCCGCGGATGTCGATGCACGGCTCGCGCACGAACTCGGGCGCCTGCCAGTTCAGCGTGAGCGAGCGTTCGGCCAGCGCGGCCAAGGCATCCAGCGTGGCCAGCGCGCGGGCAAAGCGCGTGAGCGCCGGCACGTGCGGCTGCAACTGGGCCAGCAGCTGTTCGTACAGCCATTTCTCGCGCGCCAGCGCGCGTTCCTGCGCCGACAGCGCCTTGTCCTCAAACGCCTTCAGCTCGGGCGTGATGAAGCGCTCGGCGTTCTTCAGCGTCTGGCGACGGCGGTAGTCGTCCGGCACCTTGGCGGCCTGACCCTGCGTCACTTCGATGTAGAAGCCGTGCACCTTGTTGAACTGCACGCGCAGGTTGGCGATGCCGGTGCGTTCGCGCTCGCGCGCCTCCAGCGCGACCAGGAAGGCGTCGCAGTTGTCGGCGATGCCGCGCAGCTCGTCCAGCTCGGCGTCGAGCCCAGGCGCGATCACGCCGCCGTCGCGCACCAGCGCGGCCGGTTCGGGAAGCAGCGCGGCCTGCAGCAGTGCCGCGGCGTCGGTGGGCGGCGCCAGGGCGACGGATATTTCACTTAAATACGGCTCTGGCCCTAGTGCGATCAGCGCGGGCAGCTCCTGTTTTTGTAGTGTCTGGCGCAGCGCGACCAGCTCGCGCGGGCGCACCTGGCCCAGCGCCAGGCGGGCGCTGATGCGCTCCACGTCGCTCGTGCCCTTGAGCAGCGTGCGCACGCGCTCGGCCAGGCCTTGTTCGCGCAGCGCAGCGATGGCGCCCAGGCGTTGCTGCGCCACGGCGCGGTCGCGCGGCGGCGACAGCAGCCAGCTTTTCAGCAGGCGGCTGCCCATGCCGGTGCGGCAGGTGTCGAGCAACGAGAACACCGTGGGCGCGTCTTCACCGCGCAGGGTCTGCGTCAGCTCCAGGTTGCGACGCGTGGTGGCGGGCAGGTCGATCAACTCGCCCGCGCGTTCCACCACCAGGCCTTGCAGGTGCGGCAGCGCGCGGCCCTGCGTGTGTTCGGCGTAGGCCAACAGCGCGGCGGCGGCGGCGTGCGCCTGGGGCAACTCCTCGGCGTGCCAGGCGGCCAGGCTCGCCGTCTGCAGCTGTTCCAACAGCTTGCGCCGGCCCAGCGCCGCGTCAAACTGCCATTCCGGCCGGTGCGTCAGGCTCGCGCCGCGGCCGTTGGCGCGCACCGCTTGCACGCGTCGCTCCAGCGCATCGGGCGCGTCGGCGGGCAGCAGCACCTCGCTGGCGCCGATGCGTTCCAGCCAGCCAGGCAACTCATCGGTTGCACATTCGGCCAGGTGCACCTGGCCTTGCGTCACCGCCAGCCAGGCCAGGCCGCAGCGCTGGCGCGCGCCGGGGAAGACGGCCAGCAGCAGCGATTCGCTTTTGTCGGACAGCAGCTCGGCGTCGGTCAAGGTGCCGGGTGTGACCACGCGCACCACCTTGCGCTCCACCGGCCCCTTGCTGGTGGCCACGTCGCCGACCTGCTCGCAAATGGCGACCGATTCGCCCAGCTTGATCAAGCGCGCCAGGTAGCCGTCGACCGAATGAAAAGGCACACCCGCCATCGGGATCGGCTGCCCCGCCGACTGGCCGCGCGTGGTCAGCGTGATGTCCAGCAGCGCCGCCGCGCGCTCGGCGTCGGCGTAGAACATCTCGTAGAAATCCCCCATGCGGTAGAACAGCAGGGTGTCGGGAAAGTCGGCCTTGAGCCCGTGGTATTGGGCCATTATGGGGGTGTGACCCGCCTCTGCGGCTTTCGCGGCGGCGTCGGTCGGGGCGCGGTCGGGGGCCGCGGGGGATTTGCTCGGCATGTTCGGCGCAGTGGGATGGGCAGCCCGCAGAGGCTAACGCGGGCTGATTGGCGGCGCCAGTGGTCGCGGAGGGCACGGGGCCGCCTGCAAGCCCATCATAGGCGATGGTCTTCGGGTTGGGCGCTGGCGCTCATTCAGTGGGCAAGGGCCGCAATGTGTTTTTTCACGTAGGCTGTACCGGCGACTGCGTTTAGCCTGCCAGATCACTGAGGAGAGGCCATGAACGCGCTTTGTCACGATCTGGTGGCGTTGGTCGCAGCAGCCGACCCGGAGAACGGCGGCAGCGGCGTGGTCCGCTACACCGATCTGAGGGCCTTGGCCGAGCGCGCCGCCGAGCTGATGCAGCCGCGCGAACGCATGGAAATCGAGATCGAGGCGATCGAGGAGAACCTGCAGCGGCGCGACCGCGATGGCCTGAAGGCACATCCTCTGGATGCGGCGTGACCTGCGACCAAGTCTGCGCAATGGGGCGCGCAGGCGCGCGCTGCTCAGCCCTTCTTGGACGTAGCGGCGCCGGGCGCGGCGGCCTCAAGTTGCTCGGCGGTCTGCTGCAGGGTTTGAGCGAGCGAGCGCAACTGCTGCGGCGAGAAGCCGAAGATGGGGCTTTGCGCCGCTGCGCCGGTGATATCGCCCGCAGCGGTGAGGTACTCGATCTGGACCAGGCCGATCTGGTGCGTCGGCGCTTGGCTGATGCCCCAACGGACGACGGGAAGCACGGGGTTGTTGGTTGCCATGGGCGGAAATCTTTGCGACAGCTGAAAGTGAACCAAACATTGTAGAAGGCGGCGGTGCTCAGGTGGCCGCGCCAGTCGTCTCGCGTGAACTGGGTGGTTGTGGCACACCGGCGCTCAGTTCGCCCAACACCCCCAGCGCGTCGCCGCGCACCCGCTTCGCCAAGGCTTCCGACAGCGCCAGGCGGCGCAGCAGCCAGGGGCTGGCGTCCTGGTGGTAGGGGTCGGGCAGGGTTTCGGGGACGGCGGGCAAGGACGGGTCCAACTCGACCGGGCGTTGCGGGGCGCCGCTTTCCGGCGTTGGTTCGGGGCCCAAGGTCAGGGCGTGCTGGATCTGCACCGCCGCCAGGGCCAATGGTTCGCGCAGCGTGTCCAGGCGCAGGCGGTCGCGGCGCAGGAGCATCAGGGACTGGATGGCGCTCAGCTGTCCCAGCAGTTGGTAGCTGTGGCCTTGCAGTTGCTCCAGCAGCGCCAAGGGCGGTTGCACGGCGCGCGGCTCCGACAGGGCGCGGGCAGTGGCTTGCACCAGGGCGGACAGCGCGTCGTAGGCTTCGCGTCGGGCCAGGCGCCAGGTCAGTTCGGACTCGGTGTCGATGGCTTCCAGCGGGGCCACGCTCAACGACTGGCGGGCGTGCTGCTCCAGGGCTTTCAGCACGCGCCGCACCAGGTTGGCGAGTTGGCCGCGTTCCCACGAGGGCAGCACGTAGGCGAACGCCCAGGCGATGCCGGCCCCCAGCAAGGTGTCGCCCACGCGCTCAAAAAAGGCGAAGGTGGTGCTGCCGCCCACGTGCAGCAGATGCGCCTGCACCAGGCCCATGACCGAGGCCGCGATCGCCGTGACCACGTAGCGCCGCAGGGCGAAGCCGTGGGCAACCCCCTGCGACACCGTCACCGCCAGCAGCAGCACAAAGCCCGGTGGCTGCAGCGCCAGCAGGCCAGTGGCGACCAGGCTGCCGATCAGGGTGCCGGCCACGCGCTGGTTGCGCCGCTCCAGCGTTTGCGCCAGGCTGCCACGCAGCACGACGACGATGGTCAGCAGGATCCAGTAGGCGTGCGAACCCCAGGGCAGCAGCACCGCGATGGTGTAACCGGTGCCCACGGCCAGCGCGGCGCGCACGGCGTGGCGCAGGGCGGGCTGGCGCCAATGCCAGACCGTGAGGAAGGGCTGCAGCGACCAGTCGGTGGGGCTGACAAACAGGCGCCAGCTGTCGCGCACCACGGCCAGATCGGGCATGGCCTCGCCGCGCGCGAGCAGGCTGAGGCGCTGCACGGCGTTGTTCTGGTGTTCAATGCGAAAGCTCACGCCGCGCAGCAAGGCGTGGCGCGCGGCGCTGTCGGCGTCGTTGTCGGCCTCGGCATTGGCATTGGCATTGGCATTGGCATTGGCCGCCGCCTGTGCTTCCAGGCGCAACGCGGCCAGGCGGTCGCGGTGGTCGGTGGCGATGGGCGGACGGCGGCGCAGCAGCAGGTCGTCGGCCAGGTAGGCGACTTCGCGCGCCATCTGGCGGTAGATATCGGCGATTTCTTCCAGCGCGTGCGCGTGGCCGGCCGCTTCGCGCACGCGGTCCAGGTCCAGCTCGCTGGCGACCAGGTGGTCACGCATTTCCAGCACCACCAGCAGCATGCCGGCCAGCCGCTGGCGGCGTGGCGTGTTGGGCGATTCCAGCACCACGTCGCGCGTCGACTGCAGCTGGTCGGCCAGGGCGGCCTGGCGCTTGAGCAGCTCGCTCAGGCCGGCGGCCGAATCGGACGCGACCTCGTCGGGCGCCGGCGCCCCGTCGGCCCGGGGTGACACCCGGCGCGCGTGGGCGCGCAGCAAGGCGGACACCGCCAGCAGCAGATCGGCCGTCAGCTGCGTGCGGTAGCGCCCGTTGAGCAGCAGGTTGGCCACCACCGAATACAGCACGTACAGGCCCGCGCCCAGGCCGCAGTACAGCGTGCGCAGCAGCACCTGCTCGGTCCCGCTGGCGGCCGGCAGCGACATGGCGAACACCACCGCCAGCATCACGCCGATGGCCACCGGCGCACCGCGCTTGCCCCAGGCCATGCCCAGGAACACGACGAAGGTGGCGGGCACCAGGAACAGGCCGAGTGCCAGCGGGTGGTTTTCCAGCGCCAGCACGGCGGCGAACAGCGGCACGCCGATCAGCGGGCCGACCACCATGTGCGCCAGCTTGCCGCGGCGCGGGCCGACCACGTCGGGTGCGAGCGCGGCGATGACGCCCACCGTCGCCACCGCGGCCGCTTCCGACCCCAGCAGGGCCAGCACCGTGGTCGACACCAGAAACAACCCGAACGCGCAGGACGCGCCGTTGAGCACGTAGTAGCTCAGCGCCACGCGCAGAAAGCGGCGGTGGCGCTCGCTGATCCAGCGGCGGATCTGCTCGGGCTGCAGGGGTGGGCTGTTCATGACCAGGGGTGCACCCGCGCAGGGCTGCCAGGGCCACGAAGCGCGCGGTACGCGGGGCGGAGAGCGGTGGCGGCGATGGGGCAGGGCACGGCGAGCGGGTGCGGTGGGTCGGCGGCCTGGCGCGGTCAAAACCGAAGGCATTCGCGCGCCAGCGCCAGAGCGGGGCATTGTCCCACGGCGGTCTATCATGGGCCGCATGAACAAGGCATTCACCCGTGAGCGCGACGGGGAGGACGAAGACGACGACATCGCGCTGCCGCCGCTGCCTGCGGGCGGCAAGAACTACATCACGCCCGCCGGTTACGCCCGTCTGCGCGGCGAGTTGCTGACCCTGATCGACGACGAGCGCCCCAAGGTGGTGGAAGCGGTGCACTGGGCCGCCAAAAACGGCGACCGCAGCGAAAACGGCGATTACCTGTACGGCAAGAAGCGCCTGCGCGAGATCGACCGGCGCATCCGCTTTCTGACCAAGCGGCTGGAGATCGCCGAAGTGACCGACCCCAGCGCCCACCACGGCGGCGAGCAGGTGTTCTTCGGCGCGACCGTCACCTACGCGGACGAGGACGGTGAGGAGCGCACCGTGACCATCAAAGGCATCGACGAAGCCGAAAGCGCGCAGGGCGAGGTCAGCTGGATCAGCCCGATCGCCCGCACCTTGCTGCGCGCCCGCGTGGGCGACGTGCTGCAACTGCCCACGCCCGCGGGCACGCACGAGATCGAGGTGGTGGCGGTGGATTACCCCGCGCCGGCGGCGGACAGTTGACGCCTTTTCGGTGACTCATTCGCTATGAATTGAGTAGCTGCTTGCGCTGGTGGTTGTAGGGCCATCGGCCAAAAACACTTGAAATGAACGGTGCGCGGGCACTCTGCGGCCGCGCGGGGCGCCGAACGGCGTGATCAGCTCACGCCGCTGCCCGTGGGCATGATGCGCGCCGCGCGCAGCACCGACTGCGTGCGCTTCAAGTGGCGCAGCACCGTGTCCAGGTGGGCGCGGTCGCGCACGGTGATGACAAAGCGCAAGTCCAGCGCCTCTTGCGCGCTTTCATCGGCCATGCCCAGGTGGATGATGTCCGCTTCGGCGCTGGCCAGGGCCGCGGCCACGCGCGCCAGCACGCCTTTGCCATTGACCACGGTGACGATGATGCCGACCTCGAACTGGCGCACCGGCTCGTCCGCCCAGGCCACGGTGATGAAGCGCTCGGCGTCCTTGTGCTGCAGGCGGCGCGCCACAGCGCATTCGTCGGTGTGCACCACCAGGCCTTCGCCGCGGCCCAGGTAGCCCAACACGCCGTCGCCCGGGATAGGGCGGCAGCAGGTGGCGTACTTGACCGACATGTTCTCGGCCCCGTCCAGGATCACGGCGCCTTGCGACAGGTTTTCGTGCGCGGTGAAGCGCTCGCGCGTCAACAGCAGCGCGTCGGGCTTGATGCCTTCGGCTGCCAGCAGCGTGACCAGGCGCTTGGCCACCATATTGGCGCTGCGCTTGCCCAGGCCGATGTCGGTCATCATCTCGTCGCGGGTGCGGTTGCCGGTGAAGCGCAACAGCTTGTCCCACAAGGGTTTTTCACCACTGTCTTTGCCGGGCGGCTGGCCCAGCCCTTCGGCACGCAGCGCCTGCGCCAGCAGCTTTTCGCCCAAGTCGCGCGATTCGTCCTGCGCCAGGCTCTTGAGGTGGCTGCGGATGCGCGATCGCGCCCGCCCGGTGCGCACAAAGCCCAGCCAAGCCGGGTTGGGGCTGGACACGGGGGCGGTGATGATCTCGATCACGTCGCCGTTGGCCAGTTCGCTGCGCAGCGGCACTTGCTCGCCATTGACCTTGGCCGCCACCGTGTCGTCGCCAATGTTGCTGTGGATGGCGTAGGCAAAGTCGACCACGGTGGCGCCCTGCGGCAGCGCCATGATCTGGCCCTTGGGCGTGAACACGTAGACCGCGTCCGGCACCAGGTCCACCTTGATGTGGTCCCAGAACTCGGCCGCGTCGCGCGTCTCGTTCTGGATGTCCAGCAGCGACTGCAGCCACTGCGTGCCCAACTCGTCGCTGGCGCCGCTGTCGCCCTGGTTGACTTTGTACAGCCAGTGCGCGGCCACGCCGGCTTCGGCCACCAGGTCCATGGCTTCGGTGCGGATCTGGAATTCGATGTTCACGCTGGCCGGGCCGACCAGCGTGGTGTGCAAGGACTGGTAGCCATTGACCTTGGGCATGGCGATGTAGTCCTTGAAGCGCCCCGGCACCGGCTTGTACAGCTGGTGCAGCAAGCCCATGGTGGTGTAGCACTCCACCACGTGCGGCACGATCACGCGCACGCCGTACAAGTCGTTGACCTGCGCGAAGGACAGGTGCTTGTCGTCCATCTTGGTGTAGATGGAATACAGCGTCTTCTCGCGCCCGACGATGCGCGCCGTCAGGCCCGCCTGGCTCAGCTGGTCCTGAACCTCCTGGCCCACCTTCTGGATCAGGTCGCGGCGGCGCTGGCGCGCCTTGTTCAGCGCCTTGGCCAGCACGCTGTAGCGCCAGGGTTTGAGGTGGCGGAAGGCCAGGTCCTGCAACTCGCGGTAGGTCTGGTTCAGGCCCAGGCGGTGCGCGATGGGGGCGTAGATCTCCAGCGTTTCCGCGCTGATGCGGCCCCACTTGCTGCGCGGCATATCGCCCATGGTGCGCATGTTGTGGGTGCGGTCGGCCAGCTTGATGAGGATGACGCGCACATCGCGCGCCATGGCCAGCAGCATCTTGCGGAAGGACTCGGCCTGGCCTTCTTCGCGCGTGCTGAACTGCAGTTTGTCCAGCTTGGTCAGGCCGTCGACCAGGTCGGCAACGGAGGGGCCAAACTGTTCCACCAGATCGGCCTTGGTGACGCCGCAGTCTTCCATGGCGTCGTGCAGCAGCGCGGCCATCAGCGCGTGCGCGTCCAGCTTCCATTCGGCGCACTGGGCGGCGACGGCGATCGGGTGGGTGATGTAGGGCTCGCCGCTGTGGCGCATCTGGCCCAGGTGGGCGGTGTCGGCGAAGCGGTAGGCGCGGCGCACCAGTTCGCGGTCGTCAGGGCCCAGGTAGTCGAGCTTGCTCTCCAGCGCGGCAAAGCTGGCGGCGGCGGCGTTGGCCGCGGCCAGCGGTTGTTCGATGGGAGGCAGGACCGAGCTCATAACCCCCCGAATTTAACCCGGTTGTCATCTGGCCGTGGTGGCCCATGAAAAAGGGCGCCTCGCGGGCGCCCTTATCGGGGTTTTCGGGCCGCCAGCGGCCTGCAAAGCGTGGCCTGAAATCAGGGCACTTTCTTGAGCATTTCCAGGCCGACCTTGCCGGCGGCGATCTCGCGCAGCGCGGTCACGGCGGGCTTGTTGCGCGCTTCGATCTTGGGCGTGTGGCCCTGGCTCAGCATGCGGGCGCGGTAGGTCGCGGCCAGCACCAGCTGGAAACGGTTGGGGATTTGCTCGAGGCAGTCTTCGACGGTGATGCGGGCCATGGCGGTGGTGCAGCTGGGCAGCTGTGTCAAACGATGTTGAGGGCTTTGAACGTGTCGGGCTTGGCGCGGCGCTGGGCGATGTACTTCAGGCGCTGCGCGTGGACGATGGCTTTCAGGTCGAAAAGCGCGCGTTCAAATATCTCGTTGATTATAACGAAGTCAAAATTTTCGGCCTGTTCCAGCTCCACGGCGGCGTTGCACAGGCGCAGCTCGATCACGTCGGGCGCGTCCTCGCCGCGGCGGGTCAGGCGCGCGCGCAGCTCTTCCAGGCTGGGCGGCAGCACAAAGACCAGGATCGCGTCAGGGAACAGCTGCTTGATCTGCAGCGCGCCCTGCCAGTCGATCTCCAGCACCACGTCGCCGCCGCTGCCGATGCGGTGTTCAATGGCGCGGCGCGAGGTGCCGTAGCGGTTGCCGTGCACCAGCGCCCATTCCAGAAAGTCCCCGCGCGCCACCATGGCGTCGAAGTCTTCGTTGCTGACGAAAAAGTATTCGCGCCCGTCTTTTTCCTGCCCGCGCGGCGCACGCGTGGTGTGCGATACCGAGGGCGCTACGCCCGCATCGACCTCCATCAGCGCCTTGACCAGGCTCGATTTGCCCGTGCCGCTGGGGGCGGCGACGACGAAGAGATTTCCGGGGTAATCCATGGGGGATCAGCGCAAGGCGCTATCGATTCGGGAGTCGGTAAGGCGCGCTATTTTAACGGGGCGCGGGTGGCTGGCGCAGCCACCGGCGGCTGCGGCACGCGCTGCGTCACCCGCGTTCAAACACCAGAAGCAGGTTGTTGGCCGGCAGGGCGAAGCGCTGGGTGGGTCGCAGCCCGGCGGCGCGGGCTTCGGCGTTGACGGCGTCGCGGCTGCGAATGCCCCAGGCCGGGTCGCGGCCACGCAGGTCGGCGTCGAAGGCCAGGTTGCTGGGCGCGGTGGGGACGTCGTCTTCCAGGTAGGGCCCGTAGGTGACCAGCCTGCCGCCCGGCGCCAGGTGGCGCGCGGCGCCCTGCATCAGCGCCGGGGTGCAGGCCCAGGGCGAGATGTGCAGCAGGTTGGCGGCGTAGACCAAATCGAACGGCGCGTCGAACGCCGGCGCATCGCTGGGCCAGGGCGCGTCCAGCACGTCCAGCCGACGCGGCGTGGCGACGTTGGGCAGGGCTTGCGTGCGGGCGCGGATGGCGCCAAACAGCGCGTCCGTCGCGTCGCTGGGCTGCCAGTGCCAGCAGGGCAGGGCGATGGCGAAGTGCTCGACGTGCTGGCCAGTGCCGCTGGCGATTTCCAGGGCGCGGCCGGTGTCCGCCAGCAGCGGGCGCAGCGCGGCGAGGATCGGCTCGCGGTTGCGTTCAGAAGCCGGGCTGAAGGGCAGGGTGTGCTGGGGCATGGGAAGCCGGATTTTGAATGAAATAGGTGCTTGGCCCTACAGTGATCTGCGCGGCCAGCTATGAATAGCGTAGCAAATGGGGCGTGGCAGGTAGACGACAAGCACGCGCAGTGGCGGTCTCCGGGGCGCCCCGGCACGCTGCAAAAAGCGTGCCGACGCACAGCGCGCGGGCGCGTTGGCTGGCGTCGCGCCGCGCGGTTTGGCCCGCTTGCCTCGGCGCTTTACGCAGCAGGCGGCCTCGCGGGCGCACCGGCCCCGCGCACTTCCACCGCGATGTCCATGGCGCGCAGGCGCAGCGCAGGGTCGTAGATGTCGCAGGTGAACATGATCTCGTCGCACGCGGTCTGGTCGGCCAGCTGCTGCAGGCCTTGGCGCACGGTGTCGGGCGAGCCGATGACGGCGCAGGCCAGGAAGTCGGCGATGCCGGCTTTTTCTTGCGGGCTGAGCTGCTGGAAGAAGCCGGGCTGCGGCGGCATCAGCAGGCCGCGGGTGCCGCGCAGAATGCCCAGCACGCGCTGGAAGATGCTGGTGGCCAGCAGCTGCGCTTCTTCATCGGTGGGCGCGGCGATCAACGGCACGCCGATCATCACGTAAGGCTTGTCCAGCGTGGGCGAAGGTTTGAAGTTGCGCCGGTAGATCTCGACCGCCTGCAGCAGCATGGCCGGCGCAAAGTGCGACGCAAAGGCGTAGGGCAGGCCGCGCTCGGCCGCCAGCTGGGCCGAAAACAGGCTGGAGCCCAGCAGCCAGATCGGCACGTGCGTGCCGGCGCCGGGGTTGGCGATCAGCTTCTGGCCGGGTTTGACGTCGTCCAGCAGGTGCTGCAGCTCGGCCACCTCGCGCGGGAAGTCGTCCACGGTTTCCACCCGGTCGCGACGCAGGGCGCGCATGGTCATGGGGTCGGTGCCGGGCGCGCGGCCCAGGCCCAAATCGATGCGGCCGGGGTACAGCTCGGCCAGCGTGCCAAAGGCTTCGGCCACGACCAGCGGCGGGTGGTTGGGCAGCATCACGCCGCCCGAGCCGACGCGGATGCGCTGGGTGCCGCCCGCCACATGGCCGATCAGTACGGCGGTGGCGGACGACGCGATCGACGCCATGTTGTGGTGCTCGGCCAGCCAGTAGCGGGTGAAGCCCAGGCGGTCGGCGTGCTGCGCGGTTTGTAGCGACACGGCCAGGGCGTCGGCCACGCTGCGGCCTTCGCGCACCGGCACCAGGTCCAGCATGGAAAAAGCGATCTCGTTCAGGGCTTTGCTCATGCGGGCCATTGTGCGCCGCTCGGCGCAGGCTTGTGCGCGGCGGGGCATCGGCGCGCCACGCCGCCGTCAGCCGCGCGGCGCCAGCTTTTCGCCCCGCACCTGCAGGCCTGGCACGACGAAGTTGCCCGCGCCCAGGTGGTGCCGCGTGCGCCAGGCCGGCGGGGTGTCGTTCAATGGCAGGAATCTGCCCTGGGCAAAGGCGCGCTCGTCGGCCCAGGCGGCGACCACTTCGGCCACGAACAGGTCGTGCGCCAGCTGGAGGGCGGGCTCGGGGATCACGCGGCATTCCAGCCAGCCGATGGCGCCAGCGACCAAGGGCGCGTCGACCTGCGTAGCGGCGTGGTGGGCGATGCCGTAGGCGCTGAACTTGTCCTGCCCTGGCACGTCGCGCCCGCTGACCGCGTCGACGGTGGCCACCATATCGGCCTGCGCCATGCAGGGCACGGCGACGGCGAATTGACCGCTGGCGTCCAGCAGCTCGCGCGTCAGCGTGTGCTTGTCGACGCAGACGGCGACCTTGGCGGGCGTGTAGTCCAGCGCCATGTTCCAGGCGCAGGCCATCACGTCGCGCCGGCCGGCGTGGGCGGTGGCGATCAGGATGGAGGCGCCGGTGTTCAGCAGGCGGTAGGCCTGGGCCAGCGGGACGGCGTGGACCGTGGTGGGCAGCGGGAGCATCGTCATGCCGTCACTTTACGCGCCGCGCGCACTTGGCCTGCCAGACGGCTTGGCGCGCCACTGCGGCAGGGTCGATAAGATGCGGTGTTCCATCCACATCCAACCCGCCTGCGTCCGCCCATGTCCCTGCCTTTGCCCGCCCTGGAAGTCCTGCCGCGCGACCTGTCCGCCTACCGCGCGGGCAACACCGGCATCGATTACGTTCACCGTTTTGAATCGGGCCAACCCGGCCCGCACGTGCTGATCAACGCGCTGACGCACGGCAACGAGATCTGCGGCATGGTGGCCGCGACTTACCTGCTGGACCAGGGCGTGCGTCCCAAGATCGGTACGCTGACGATCAGCTTCGCCCACGTGGAGGCGTACGAAGCCTTCCGCCAGGACGACCCGTTCGCCAACCGCCAGATCGTCCACAACCTCAACCGCATCTGGTCCGACGAATGGCTGGACGGCCCGCAGGACAGCCCGGAGCTGCGCCGTGCCCGCATCCTGCGCCCGGTGGTGGCCGTGGCCGACCACATCCTGGACATCCATTCGACCAGCGAAGACGTGGTGCCGTTCTGGGTCTACCCCGATTACCCGCGCAACGGCGACGCGGCGCTGGCCATCGGCGCGCTGGGGCGTGTGACCACGCACCTGGTCATGCCCAGTGGCCTGGGCAGCGGCACGCCGCTGATCCAGCACGGCCGCCATGGCCAAGCCGACAGCAACGCCGGCGTGGCCATGGTGGTCGAATGCGGCCAGCACTTCAAGCAGGCCGCGGCCGACGTGGCGACCGCGACGGCGCTGGACTTCCTGGCGCACTTCGGCCTGATCGACGCGCCCGAGCCGGCGCCCGCCCGGCCCGCGCCGCAGCGCCGCTTGGCCCTGCTGCAAACGCGCATGGTGCAGACGCCCGAATTCCGCTTCGCCCGGTCGTTGAAAGGCTTTGACGTTTTCGCCAAGGACGAGCTCATCGCGACCGACGGTGATGCGGGCGAGATCCGCGCGCCCTGCGACGACTGCACCATCATGATGCCGGCGCGCGTGCCCATCGTCGGGCGCGAAGCGGTGTACCTGACGCAGCCGATGGCCTAAGCACGTCGCCCGCGGATTTTTAAGCGAAAACACCTGTTCGCCCTACAACCGATTGCGCGGGCAGCTATCAAAACAATAGTAAAGACCCGGCCAAGGCCTGGAGACAAAGCCCATGTCCACCACCCAACCCGGCGCCAACGCCGAGCAGGACCCGCGCGTGCGCGCCGTGTTCGACGACATCCGCGCGACGCGCGGCTCGGACTTCATCAACGCCTTCTGGCGCCACCTGGCGCTGGACGCCGCGCTGCTGGAATCGACCTGGGCCGAGGTCAAGCGCACCATGGTGGCGCCCTCCGCGCTGGACGCGCTGACCAAGGAGCTGATCTACATCGCCGTGTCCACCGCCAACGGCTGCAGCTACTGCGTGCATTCGCACACCGCCGCCGCGCGCGCCAAGGGCATGACGGGCGCACAGTATGCCGACCTGCTGGCCGTGATCGCCCTGGCCGGCAAAACCAACCACCTGGCCACCGCGCTGCAGATCCCGGTGGACCCGGTTTTTGACGCAGGACAAGCTGTCAAGCCGCCCTGATATCGAAATATTTCGCGCTTTGACCCCCTGGGAGTACCCAAAAGGTCAGATATGACTCCCAGGAACGATAGAGTTACGAATTCAGACATGCAGCCCGGTGCAACCGGGTTGGAACAGCCGGCGGTTTCATTTCCAACATGCAAGCGGTCAGTACCAACAGCCCTTTGATCAAGCGCAGCAGGCAGGAAGCGGTCTTCCTGGCTTCGTCGATGATCGATCGCTGCGTGGAAGCCGCCAGCAACGCCCTGCAGGAGGCCGAGCGCAAAAGCAGCGTCATGGCCACGCGCCTGGAACTGGGCGACGCGGCGGCAGGGCTGCTCAAACACCGCGCGGTCCTGCGCAGCGGCTACGCGGCCAACGTCGATGAAGCCATCGGCAAGGCCTTGTACGAAGCGCGCATGCAGGCCGATACCGTCCAGCCCGAAAAAGGCGGCCGCATGCTGGACGCCGATTCGTCCCTGGCCCTGCTGGACGACGCCGAAGTGGCGCGTTTCGTCGAGGCTTCGCGCCTGCAGCAGACCGCCATGCCGGTGGTGGAACACGCGCTGTCGCGGCTGGATTCGCTGATGAGCTCGGCGCTGGGCCTGCCCGTCGTGCGGGCCGACCTCAACCCGGTGCGCCCCGAAGTCATGTGCGACGCGCTGCTGACGCTGCTGGGCTCGTTCGCCGATTCCGGCGCGATCCAGAGCCACTGGACGCGCGCGCTGGCCAAGCCCTTTGCCCTGGAATTGCAGCGCCTGTACGAATCGCTGGGCAAGCTGCTGGAAGCCCAAGGCGTCGAAGAGGCGCGTTACCGACTCAAACTGACCGAAGGCGGCGCGTTGCCGCCGACCAAGCCCGGCGCGGGCGGTCCCGGTGGGCCAGGCGGTACAGGCGGCGGCGGCCCGGGTGGCCCCGGTGGGGGCGCCTCCGGCGAGGGTGACCCCAACGCCATGCCGAGCGACGCCAGCCTGGCGCGCGAGCGGCGCGGGCTGTTCCCCCGCATGGGCGACTTGGCCCAGGCGCGCCCGGCGGTCCCGCAGGCGCTGATCCGCGACTTCCTGTACCGCCCGCAGTGGGTCGCTGAAAACGACGAACCGCTGCCGCCGGCCTACTACGACGAGGTCAACGCGCAGCTGGCCGGCGCGATCCGCGCCAGCAGCCAGGCACCGTCGTTTGACGAAGCCGCCCAGGCACGCCAGCGCGTGCGCGACAAGGCGCTCAGCGTGGTCGACCGGCCGGCGCGCGAAGTCGACGTCGCCACGCCGCTGCCACCCAAGCAGTGGGGCGAGGCCGCACAACCGGCGGCGCGCACGCGCACGCTGATGGAGCTCAAGGGCCAGGCCACCAAGATCAGTCAGGCGCTGGGTCTGGACGCGGTGCGCACCCTGGTCACCCAGGTCGCTGGCGACCAGCGCGTGATGGCGCCGGTGCGCGAAGCCTTTGTCGCCATGGAGCCGGCGCTGCTGCGCATGGCCATGAAGGACCCGCGCTTCTTCGGTGACGACCACCACCCCGCGCGCCGGCTGATCGAAGGCGTGGCACAGCGCAGCTTCAAGTACAACGACGAGTACGCGGAAGAGTTCGAGCACTTCATGGCGCCGGTGCGCGACGCCGTGCGCGACCTGAACGAACGCGCCGAGGCCAGCAACACCGCCTTCGGCAACCACCTGCAGCAGCTCGAAACCCGCTGGCAGGCCGAGGATTCCGACGAGAAAGTCGCGCAGGAAGCCAGCCTGCGCTCCATGCATTTCGCGCAGGAGCGCCAGGCGCTGGCCGACAAGGTGGCGTGGGAGTTCAGCTTGCGCTCCGACCTGGACCGCGTGCCCACCGTGGTGGCCGACTTCCTGTTCAAGGACTGGTCGCTGGTGATTGCCCACGCGCAGCTGACCGACGCGCGCGGCCAGTTGGACCCGGGCGGCTACCTGGCGGTGGTGACGGACCTGCTGTGGAGCGTCAAGCGCGAAGCCGTGCTGAAGGAGCCGCGCCGCCTGTTCGAGGTGGTACCCGGCGTGCTGCAGACCCTGCGTCGTGGGCTGGAGATGCTGGGCAAGGAGCCGCACGAGACCGACACCTTCTTCAACGCCCTGATGCGCTACCACGACCCGGTGCTGCGCCTGCGCCGTCTGCGCAGCGCGCGCGATGCCGAAGCGTCGGGCATGACGCGCCTGGACGACGAATCCAGCCTGCTGATGCCGCTGGAGATGGAAACGGAAGCCATTCCGCTGGAACGCCCGTCACCGCGCGCGGCCGAACAGCCCTGGCTGGGCCGGCATGAACTCGCGGTCGCGGGCTTCGAAGACCACGGCTCCGGCATGGCGCCGCTGGAGGTGGACGAAGGCCTGACGTCCATGGCCGACTTCGACAGCGGTCACCCGGCCGACGCCGTGTCCCGCTTCGCCGAACCGGCGCCTGAGGAAAGCAGGTCGGCCGGCGATTTCGTCCCGCTGGACCAGCCCGAGCCAGCGCCCGTGCGGGCAGCGCGCGCCAACGTCGCGTCGGCCGAAGCGACGGCAGACACACCACCGGACGAGGCCGAGCAAGCCCGCCAGCGCGCCATCCTGGAGCGCCTGCGCACCGGCGACTGGGTCGATTTGCGCGTGCGTGGCCAATGGCGCCGCGCGCAGCTCAGCTGGAGCAGCGAAAACGGCTCGCTCTTCATGTTCGTCAGCCGCGGCGGCCGTCCGCACAGCATGACGCGCCGCACCTGCGAAAAGCTGATCCGTCAGCGCCACCTGCGCCCGGTCGACGCCGCTGCCGTGGTGGACAAGGCGCTGCGCCGCCTGTCCGACGCCAAGGCGGACGATCAGCGCGAGCGCGCTCCGGCCTGACGCGGCGTTCTGACAGACGCCGCACGCTCGCCGCGCCGAGGGCAGAACGGCGGTCAGCCGGTCCGTTGACCCACGCCGCGGTGGGGAGTTGCACCGTCTTCACGACGCAGGCCGGTTCCCAGCCCGTCACGACGGGCGACGGATCCATCGATTGATGCTATGAATAGGGTAGCTGTTTGCGCAGATGGCTGTAGGGCCAGTGGTCAATTTGGCTGAAAGCAGCGAGCACGAACGCCGCAACCGCTACCATGCGGGCATGAGCACACTGCCCGACACCATCGACATCGAAACCGGCGCCAACCCGCGCGCCAGCATCATCGTGCTGCACGGCCTGGGCGCCAGCGGCCACGACTTCGAGCCTTTCGCGCAGGAGATCGACCTGGCCGCCGTCGGTCCGGTGCGCTGGGTGTTTCCGCACGCGCCGCAGATCCCGGTGTCGCTCAACAGCGGCTACGTCATGCCCGCTTGGTACGACATCCACCCCGACCGCGCGCACGAAGACGAAGCTGGCCTGCGCCGATCGCAAGCGCTGGTCGACGGCCTGCTGGCGCGCGAACAGGCGCGCGGCGTGCCCGCCAGCCGCACGGTGCTGGCGGGCTTTTCGCAAGGTTGTGCGATGGCGCTGTTGACTGGCCTGCGCTACGGTCAGCGTCTGGCGGGCGTGGCCGGCATGTCGGGCTACCTGCCGCTGGCGCGTCAGTTGGCGGCCGAGCGCAGCACCGCCAACGCCGACGTGCCGATCTGGCTGGCCCACGGCACGCAGGACGAGATGGTTGCGCTGCCGCGCGCCGAGGCATCGCGCGACGCGCTGCAGGCGCTGGGCTACGCGGTCGAATGGCACAGCTACCCCATGGGCCATTCTGTCTGCATGGAAGAAGTAGCCGACCTGCAGCGCTGGCTGCTGAAAGTGCTGGCGGCCTGATGTGCCTCGGGCGTCAGCGGCGCGCCTGACGCCGCTGTCCGACAGACGCGACGCGGGCGCTGGGCCATCATGAGGCCTCATGCGCACGCTCTGGAAATACCTCAAACCCCAATCCCGCCTGGTCGCCCTGGCCCTCCTGCTGGCGGCCATCAGCCAGGTGCTGGCGCTGGTCGACCCGATCATCTTCGGCAAGCTGATCGACGAGTACGCGACCCAAAAGGGCATCCGCCCTGATGACGAACTGGTGCGCGGCGCGCTCGGCCTGCTGGGCCTGGCGGTGGTCGTGGCGCTGGGCTCGCGCGCCGCGCGCGCGCTGCAGGACTACGTCACGCGCATGGTCGTGCAACGCTTTGGCACGCAGCTGTTCAACGACGGCCTGCGCCAGACCATGCGACTGAACTTCCAGGAGTACGAGGACGCGCGCACCGGCGAAACGCTGGCGCTGCTGATGCGCCTGCGCACCGACACCGAGCGGCTGATCAACTCGATGATCAACGTGCTGTTCGCGTCCGTCATCGGCCTGGCGTTTCTGCTGTGGTACGCGGTGACCAAAAGCTGGCTGCTGGTGCCGGTGTTCCTGATCGGGCTGGTGGTGCTGGGCGGTTTGTCGGGGCTGCTCAGCCGGCAGATTCGCAGCCAGCAGCGCTCCATCAACCGCGAGACCACGCGCAACGCCGGCTTCATCACCGAATCGCTGCGCAACGTGGCGCTGATCAAGAGCCTGGGCCTCACCTTCCGCGAAGTGCGGCGCATGCACGCCAAGACCGAGGAGATCTTTGCGCTGGAGATGGCCAAGGTCAAACGCATCCGCTGGCTGAGCTTCTTGCAGGGCGCGACGCTCAGCCTGCTCAAGCTGTCGGTGCTGTTCGTGCTGCTGTGGCTGATCTTCCGCAATGTGCTGAGCACGGGCGAGCTGATCGCCATGCAGTTCATCTCGGTCGCCATCCTGGGGCCGCTGCAGGAATTGGGCACCATCATCCTGGCCTGGCGTGAAGCCAGCGCTTCGCTAACCAATTACGACGAATTGATGGCCAAGCCGGTGGAGCGCCGCCCGCCCGACGCCGTGCCGCTGGGACCGATCGAGACGCTGCGTTTTGACGACGTGGTGTTCCGCCACCGCGGCGCGATGGAGAATTCCATCGACGGCGTCAGCTTTTCAGCGAAGCTGGGTGACACGCTGGCGTTTGTGGGGCCGTCCGGCTCGGGCAAATCGACCCTGGTCAAGTTGCTGCTGGGGCTGTACCGGCCCGACGGGGGCGCCATCCTGTTCAACGACATCGACGCGCGCCGCATCCGCTACAACGAGGCGCGGCGCCAGGTGGGCTACGTCACGCAAGAAACCACTTTGTTCGCCGGCACAGTGCGCGAAAACCTGCTGTTCGTGCGCCCCGACGCCACCGACGCCGAGATGCAGCAGGCACTGGCCCAAGCCCAGGCGTCGGCCCTGGTGGCGCGCTTGCCGCAGGGGCTGGACACGATGATCGGCGAATCGGGCTACAAGCTGTCGGGTGGCGAGCGCCAGCGCCTGTCGATCGCGCGCGCCTTGCTGCGCCAGCCGCGGCTGCTGATCTTTGACGAAGCCACGTCGGCCCTGGATTCGCTGACCGAGCAGCAGGTGACCGACACGGTGCGCGAGGTGTCGCGCGGCAGCCAGCAGATCGGCATCCTGATCGCGCACCGGCTGTCGACCATCCTGCACGCCAGCGTCATCTACGTGCTGGAGCGCGGGCGCATCGTGGAGCAGGGCACGCACGACGAACTGCTGGCGCACAAGGGCCTGTACTACGCCATGTGGCGCCAACAGATTGGCGAACGCGAAAGTGGCGCCATGCTGGAAGAGCGCCAGCGCAAGGCCGAGGCGGCGCAGCTGCTGGAAGCGCAGGCGGCGCTGGGCGGGGTCGACCCGCTGTCGTGAACCCTGGCCGAGTGGATCGCGCGGGCGCTCAGCGCGCGGGTTTCACCGCGGCTTCACGCACCAAACGGAAGCCGACCAGGACGTAGCGCGTGCTCGGCGTGTTCCAGTTGCGGAAGGCGGTGCGCGCGTAGAGGGGCCAGCTGTGCCACGAGCCGCCGCGGCGCACCTTCACGGTACCTTCGGCGGGGCCCTTGGGGTCGTCCACGGGCGACTTGGCGTAGGTGTCGTCCTCGTACCAATCGGCGTTCCACTCCCACACGTTGCCGATCATGTCGTACAGGCCCCAGGCGTTGGGCTGGAAGCTGCCCACGGGCGCCGTGAAGGCGAAGCCATCGCTGCCGACGCCCGCTTGTTCGCGCCAGCGTGGCCAGCGCAGGGCGGTTTCGCTGTCGAAGGTGTTGGCGGTGCGCAGCAGCACATCAGGGTTGTCGCCGCCCTGAAAGCGCGTGCGGCTGCCGGCGCGGGCCGCGTATTCCCATTCGGCTTCGGTCGGCAGGCGGTAGGTCACGCCTTCCTGCTTGGTCAGCCATTCGGCCATGGCGACGGCGTCATTCCAGGTCACGTTGACGACCGGGTGCCGGTCGGTCTGGGGAAAGCCGGTGTTCTCCCACGAATAGCGTGGGTCGCGCCCCTCGAACAGGTCGGCGCGCTCGGTATTGGGCGGGTTGTAGTCCGGGTTGAAGCCGTAGGCACCGGTGCCGTCGCGCACCGATTCGGGCACGTAGCCCGACTGGCGCAGGAATTCGCGGAACTGGCCGACCGTGACCTCGTACGTGCCCATCCAGAAGTCGCGCGTGATGCGCACGCGGTGCACCGGCGCCTCGTCCTTGAATTCGCCCAGGCGCTTGGGGTCGGCGTGGGGAAAGGCCTTGGCCAGCGCCGCGGGCGATTCGTCGCTGCCCATCAGGAATTCGCCGGCCGGAACGCGGGCAAAAGCCATGCCGACGCGGTCGGTGGCCGGTTGCGCTGCCGTCGCTGTGGTGCCCGGCTTGGCGGACGGGGGCGTGGACCCGCAGGCGGCCAGCAGCGCCGCGCTCAGCACGGCGGCGCCCCAATGGAAGCGCGCGAAATGGGGGCGGCGGTCGGTCGACCGGAGGACGGGGGCAGATGTCGGCATAGCGGGCGATGCTCTCAGGGGCAAGGGGCGCGTGTCAACGCTGGAATGGGGGGAAGGGCGGTGGCGGCACGGGAAGTCGTCAACTGGCCAGGAACAGCGCCGGATCAACCGACGCGCGGTTCAGGCTCACCGTCCAGTGCAGGTGCGGGCCGGTCACGCGGCCGGTGGCGCCCACGTCACCGACGCGGTCGCCCACGGCGAGGCGGTCGCCGGTCTTCACGCGGATGCGGCTCAGGTGGCACATCATGGACAACAGGCCGCCGCCGTGGTCCAGCCAGACGGTGTTGCCGTTGAAGAAATAGTTGCCGGTGTCGATGACGGTGGCCGGCATCGGCGCGATCACGGCGGTGCCGGTGGGTGCAGCGATGTCCATGCCGCTGTGCGGGTTGCGCGGCTGGCCGTTGAAGAAGCGGCGCAGGCCGAATGAGCTGGACCGCCGGCCCGGTGTGGGCTGGCGCATTTGCAGCGGAATGGTCGGCGGCGCGCTCAGGGTGGCGATCACGCCTTGCTGGTGGGCGCGTTCGCGTTCGTGCCGCGCCAGGTCTTCGGGCGACAGGTCGACCGTGCGCGGCGACACCTTCAGGTGCTGTTCGGTGTAGCGCTTGGGGGCGACGGTGTAGGCCAGCTCGCGCTCGGCGCCGCCGGGCACGCGGGTGCGCACACGGGCCGTGCCGGGCTCGGCCGACAGCGCGATGCCGACCAGCGCCGTCCAGCCGGCAGGGTCGCCCAGCACCAGCAGGGGAACGTCGCCTTCAAAAGCTTCAGGGCGCTGCGGCGCGGCGCCCAGCGCGACGTGCGCCACGCCGCCCGGCACGGCGGCTTCGCGCGGCCAGCGCGGGTCGGCGCCCGTGACTTGGGCGCGCGCCCAGCGCGGGGACAGCGCGGCCAAGACGGCCGCCGCCGGCGCGCCCAGGGTCAACAGGCGCCGGGTGGCGCGGTGAGGGTCAACTGCAGATTCAGACATGAAAAACGTTCTTGGCGCATGCCAGACCAGCGCAGGCAGCTACCAATAGTGTAGTGAATTGCCAGCGCGAAAGACAGCCGGCGAAGCACATTGGCACAGCCGACCGCCTTGCTTACATCCGTTGATGTGTATCAACGGGTTTCGGGTTTCAGCACCGGATACTTCCACAAGTTTTGAAAACTTTGGACTACATCATGGACTACCTGCATTGGGTGCCGGAGTTGGACACCGGTATCGCCGAGATCGACACGCAGCACCGGCGCATCGTCGACTACATCAACAAGCTGCTGGAGTTGCGGGCATCGCACAACCGCGAAGCCCTGGGCGAGGTGATTGCGGAAATGGTGGACTACACGATGTCCCATTTCGCGTTTGAAGAGGCGCTGATCGAGAACGCGGGCTATATGTTTGCCGGCCCGCACAAGAAGGTGCACGAGCTGTTCACGCGCAAGGTGGCCGAGATGCAGTCGCGCTTTGACGCCGGCGAGGACGTCACGCGCGAGCTGCACGGCATGCTGTCGCGCTGGCTGTTCAACCACATCCGCAACGAAGACCACGGCTACATCGATTCGGTCAAGGCCTACCAGCGCATGGCGTCCAACCCGGCGTCGGTGCACGACCGCTTGAAGGCCGAGGTGCTGGCCCAGCTGCGTGAAGAACAGGGTCGGCGCAAGGGCTGGCTGGCGCGCCTGTTGGGGGGTTGAACCGGGGCTGAGCGGGTCGCGCGCGCCAGGCTGTCGTGAGTCAAATTTAAGGAAAATAGTGCGCTGGCCCTAGAGCCATCTGCGCGACCAGCTATCAATTAAATAGTGGATGGTGCCAGATGTTGAAGCGCCACGCGTGCCGCGCAGGGGCGTGCCGACGCACCGCGCCGCTCAGGCCGCCGCTTCCAACCCGCTGCGGAAATGCGCCTGCATCTGCGCCATGGCGGCGGCCGGGTCGCGCGCTTCGATGGCGGCCATCACGGCGCGGTGTTCGGCCAGCGACTCGTCAATGCGCCCGGCTTTCAGCAGCGAATTGTGGCGGTTCAGCTTCATCACCTTGCGCAAATCGGCCACCATCTGGTCGCGCCACTTGTTGTCGGCGATCGCCAGCACCTGCATGTGAAAGCGCTCGTTGATGGCAAAGAACCGGTCGCGGTTGGCGGGGCCGGGCAGGGCGGCGGTCTCCAGCTCGGCGTGCAGCGCTTGCAGGTCGGCGATCTGCTCGGGCGTGGCGCGCGCGGCCACCACGGCAACGGCGTCGCTTTCCAGCAGCGCCAGCAGGTGGTAGACGTCGGCCAGGTCGCGCTCGGACACCTCGGTCACGTACGCGCCGCGGCGCACCTTCATCGTCACCAGCCCTTCCGTTGCCAGCACCTTGAGCGCCTCGCGCAGCGGCGTGCGGCTGATGCCCAGCTGGTCGGCGATCTTCAGCTCGTCGATCCAGTCGCCGGGCGACAGCTCGCGGCTGTAGATGCGCTGGCGCAGGCGCTCGGCCACCTCTTCGTACAAGGGGCGCGGGGCGAGCTGGGCGGCAAGGGTCATCGGCGAGCGGAAGAAAAATTTTGGCGATTGTAAGCCTCCAGCGTGATTTTGAATTAATAATTACGGCAATCGGGTCGATATGTCGACCTGCGATCCTGCGCGGGCCTCGGTGCACCGCAGGAATGCCCCACCGCCGGGGTGCGCCGATGTGGACCGGTGTCCTCGGACGCCAACCCGCCGGGCGCACAATCCCGATGGACCGGCGCCGCGCACCGCCCACCTTGATTCCTGTCAGAGAGACCAGACACCATGAGCCAAGAGCACCCGTCATTCCGCCCCGCCACCCTGGCCGACTGGGACAAAGCCGCGCAGAAATCGGCCCCGGGCGGCAACGTTGACGCGCTCAACTGGATCACGCCGGACGGCATCACGGTCAAACCGCTGTACACGGCGGCGGACACGGAAAATCTGCCTTACGCCAACACGCTGCCGGGTTTCGAGCCCTTCCTGCGCGGCCCGCAAGCCACCATGTACGCGGTGCGCCCGTGGACGATCCGCCAGTACGCGGGCTTTTCGACCGCCGAAGAATCCAACGCCTTCTACCGCAAGGCCCTGGCCGCCGGCGGGCAGGGCGTGTCGGTCGCGTTTGATCTGGCCACGCACCGCGGCTACGACAGCGACCATCCGCGCGTCACGGGCGACGTCGGCAAGGCCGGTGTGGCCATCGACAGCGTGGAAGACATGAAGATCCTGTTCGACGGCATTCCGCTGGACAAGGTCAGCGTGTCAATGACCATGAACGGCGCCGTGCTGCCGATCCTGGCGGGCTACGTGGTCGCGGCCGAAGAGCAGGGCGTCAAACAAGACCAGCTGAGCGGGACCATCCAGAACGACATCCTCAAGGAGTTCATGGTCCGCAACACCTACATCTACCCGCCCGAGCCGTCGATGAAGATCATTGGCGACATCATCGAGTACACGTCGCAGCACATGCCGAAGTTCAACTCGATCAGCATCAGCGGCTACCACATGCAGGAAGCCGGCGCCAACCAGGCGCTGGAGATGGCCTTCACCCTGGCCGACGGCAAGGAATACGTGAAGACCGCGCTGGCCAAGGGCATGGACGTGGACGCCTTCGCCGGCCGCCTGTCCTTCTTCTGGGCGGTGGGCATGAACTTTTACCTGGAGATCGCCAAGATGCGCGCCGCGCGCCTGCTGTGGTGCCGCATCATGAAAGAGTTCAACCCCAAGAACCCCAAGAGCCTGATGCTGCGCACGCACAGCCAGACCAGCGGCTGGAGCCTGACCGAGCAGGACCCGTACAACAACGTGGTGCGCACCACCATCGAGGCCATGGCGGCCGTGTTTGGCGGCACCCAGTCGCTGCACACCAACTCGCTGGACGAAGCGATTGCGCTGCCGACCGAATTCTCAGCCCGCATCGCCCGCAACACGCAGCTGATCATCCAGGAAGAGACGCACATCACCAACGTGGTCGACCCCTGGGCCGGCAGCTACATGATGGAAAAGCTGACGCAGGACATGGCCGACGCGGCCTGGGCCATCATCGAAGAAGTCGACGCCATGGGCGGCATGACCAAGGCCGTGGACAGCGGCTGGGCCAAGCTGAAGATCGAAGCCGCAGCGGCCGAAAAGCAGGCGCGCATCGATTCGGGCAAGGACGTGATCGTCGGCGTCAACAAGTACAAGCTGGCCAAGGAAGACCCGGTCGAAATCCTGGAAGTGGACAACGTCAAGGTGCGCGAATCGCAGATCGCGCGTTTGAACGATATCAAAAAGAAACGCGACCCGGCCCTAGTGGAATCTGCGCTGGCAGCTATCAGCAAGATAGCATCGGGTAAGGTTCAGGGTAATTTGCTGGGCGCCGCCATCGACGCCATCCGTGCCCGCGCCACCGTGGGTGAAGTGAGTGATGCCATGGAAAAGAGCTTTGGCCGCCACCGTGCGGACACGCAGAAAGTCACCGGCGTCTACGCCGCCGCGTACGACTCGGCCGAAGGCTGGGAAAAGCTAAAGGGCGAGATCAACGCCTTTGCCGAAGCCGAAGGCCGTCGCCCGCGCGTGATGATCGCCAAGCTGGGCCAGGACGGCCATGACCGCGGCGCCAAGGTCGTCGCCACCGCGTTCGCCGACCTGGGCTTTGACGTGGACATCGGCAGCCTGTTCCAGACGCCCGAAGAATGCGCGCGCCAGGCGATCGAGAACGATGTGCACGCGGTGGGCGTCAGCACCCTGGCCGCTGGTCACAAGACCCTGGTGCCGGCCATCATTGCCGAGCTGAAGAAGCAGGGCGCGGACGACATCGTGGTGTTCGTGGGGGGCGTGATTCCGCGTCAGGACTACGACTATCTGTACGAAGCCGGCGTCAAGGGCATCTACGGCCCGGGCACGCCGATCCCTGAATCGGCGAAGGACGTGCTGACGCAGATTCAAAAGTCGCAAGGCGTGAAGGCCTGACCACCCGCCTCAGGATCAATCCTATGTGGACCCGGGCATTGTGGATGGGCTGGCTGGTGGTGGCGGCACTGCTGGTGGCGACGCCGCTGGGCATGTTCTGGATGTACGCCGTGCTCTCGCCGAAACTGCTGGCCAACGCGATCGCCTGGGGCTTCGCGTTGGTGCCCTTCCTTCTTTTGCACAGGCACATCGCGGCCAAGCTTTGCGCCTTGCGCCGACTTGGCCGCAGCACGCGCGTCTGAGCGCCTCGTTTCACCCATGGACATTCAAGAACGCATCCAGGCCCTGGTTGCGCCCGATTCCCCCGCCCAGCAACGCCGTGCCATGGCCAAGGCCATCACGCTGCTGGAATCGACGCGCGCCGACCACCGCGCGCAGGCCGACGCCCTACTGAACGCGCTGTTGCCGCACACCGGCAAGTGTTTGCGCCTCGGCATCAGCGGCGTGCCCGGCGTGGGCAAATCCACCTTCATCGAATCGCTGGGCGTGTTCCTGATCGAGCAGGGCTTGCGCGTGGCCGTGTTGGCGATCGACCCGTCCAGCACGCTGTCGGGCGGCTCCATCCTGGGGGACAAGACGCGCATGGAGCGCCTGTCGGTGCTGGACGGCGCCTACATCCGCCCCAGCCCCAGCAGCGGCAACCTGGGCGGCGTGGCCGAGAAAACGCGCGAAGCCATGCTGGTGTGCGAGGCCGCGGGTTACGACGTGGTGATCGTCGAAACCGTGGGCGTCGGCCAGAGCGAAATCGCTGTGCACGGCATGACCGACATGTTCGTGCTGCTGCAGCTGCCCAACGCGGGCGACGACCTGCAGGCCATCAAGAAAGGCGTGATGGAAATCGCCGATCTGGTGGTGATCAACAAGGCCGACATCGACCCCGACGCCGCCACGCGCGCCCGCGCGCAAATCCATTCCGCGCTGCGCCTGCTCGGCATGCATGGGCACCCGGATCACGCGACGCTGGACACGGTCTGGCAACCCAAGGTGATTCAGATCAGCGGCTTGCTGGGGCAAGGGTTGGACCAATTCTGGGCCGCCGTCACCGAATTCGAACGCCTGGGCCGCGCCAACGGCCGGTTGGAAGCGCGGCGCCAGCAGCAGGCCATTCGGTGGATGTGGGAGCGCATCGAAGCCGGGCTGAAAGCCGCGTTCCGCCACCACCCAGCGGTGCGCGACGCACTGCCGGCCACCACGCAGGCCGTGCTGGCCGGCCAGTTGGCGCCGTCCAGCGCGGCACGCCAGTTGCTCGGCCTGGCCGGCACGTTGACGGCGGAGCCCAGCGCGTGACGGGCATGGCGCTGTCGCTACAAGATCAGGAGCGCGTTGCGCAGTCCCAGGGCTGGCGCGAACGTCGAATTGAGGTCCTGGATACCGCGGCGGGGCAGGTCGTCGTCAAGGGCCAGCGCGCGCCGCGCCACCCGGCGCGCTACCGCGTATTGAACGCGTTGGCCGGTTTGCTGCGTGCCCCTTGGTTGAAAGCTGCGCCCATGCACGGCGGCGCGCGCGCGCAAGCCGTGGAAGCAGCGCGCCTGCGCGCGCTCCGTACCGCCGGTGCGCCGGTGCCGGAGCTGCTGCACGTGGCCGACGACCACCTCGTCATGCAATGGCTGGGCGACGAACACCTGGGCCTGCTGCTGCAGCGCCAGCACCCGCACGCGATGGCGCTGTGGCATGAGGCCGCCGACGCGCTGCTGCACCTGCACGCCGCAGGGCAGTACCTCAGCCAGGGCTTTGCGCGCAACATGATCGTGGACACCCGCGCCGATCCGCCGCGCCTGGCCGGCGTGATCGACTTTGAGGACGACCCGCTGGAAGTGATGACGCTGCCCGAAGCGCAAGCGCGCGACTGGCTGGCGTTCTTGCAAAGCACGCTGTGGACGCTGCCGCTTGAGCCCGCGCAGATCGACGCCTGGTTGCAGGACGTGATGCGCACCGAGCGGCCCGAGGTCCGCGCCGAATTTCTTCGCGCCTGCCGCCAACTGGGCGGCCTGCGCCACCTGCCGTCCAGCCGCCGCTTTGGGCGCGACACCGTCGCGCTGCAGGCCGTGGCCGCGGCAGCGCACCGCCATGCACGGCAGGCCCCCACCGATTGACCCGTTTTACGAGTGAGATGAGAAACCATGAAACCCATTCTTGAACAACTGGAACAGAAGCGCGCCGCGGCGCGCCTGGGCGGCGGTGAAAAGCGCATCGAGGCGCAGCACAGCAAGGGCAAACTGACGGCGCGCGAGCGCATCGAAGTGCTGCTGGACGTGGGCAGCTTCGAGGAATGGGACATGTTCGTTGAACACCGCTGCCACGACTTTGGCATGGAGCAGACGCACATCCCGGGCGATGGCGTGGTCACCGGCTACGGCACCATCAACGGTCGCCTGGTGTTTGTCTTCAGCCAGGACTTCACCGTCTTCGGCGGTGCGCTGTCCGAAGCGCATGCCGAGAAGATCTGCAAGGTGATGGACCAGGCGATGAAGGTTGGTGCGCCCGTCATCGGCCTGAACGATTCGGGCGGTGCGCGCATCCAGGAGGGCGTGGCCAGCCTGGGCGGCTATGCCGACGTGTTCCAGAAGAACGTGCTGGCCAGTGGCGTGATCCCGCAGATCAGCATGATCATGGGCCCTTGCGCGGGTGGTGCCGTGTATTCGCCCGCCATGACCGACTTCATCTTCATGGTCAAGGACACGAGCTACATGTTCGTCACCGGCCCAGAAGTGGTGAAGACCGTGACCCACGAAACCGTGACGGCTGAGGAACTGGGCGGCGCGCTGACCCACACTGGTCGCAGCGGCGTGGCCGACCTGGCGTTTGAAAACGACGTCGAAGCGCTGCTGATGCTGCGCCGCTTCTTCAACTACGTGCCCGCCAGCAACCGCGAGAAGGCGCCGTACCGCCCGACGCAGGACCCGTCCGACCGTGCTGATATGAGCCTGGACACGCTGGTGCCGGACAATCCCAACCTGCCCTACGACATCAAGGAAGCCATCCTGAAGGTGGTGGACGACGCCGAGTTCTTCGAGCTGCAGCCCGACTACGCCGCCAACATCGTGATCGGCATGGCGCGCATGGACGGTCAGGTGGTCGGGGTGGTGGCCAACCAGCCGCTGGTGCTGGCCGGTTGCCTGGACATCAAGAGCAGCATCAAGGCCGCGCGCTTCGTGCGCTTCTGCGACGCCTTCAACATCCCGCTGATCACCTTCGTCGACGTGCCCGGCTTCATGCCCGGCACCAGCCAGGAATACGGCGGCATCATCAAGCACGGCGCCAAGTTGCTGTACGCCTACGCCGAAGCCACGGTGCCCAAGATCACCGTCATCACGCGCAAGGCCTACGGCGGCGCTTACGACGTGATGAGCTCCAAGCACCTGCGCGGCGACGTCAACCTGGCGTGGCCCAACGCCGAGATCGCCGTGATGGGCGCCAAGGGCGCGGTGGAAATCATCTTCCGCGAAGAGAAGAAAGACCCCGAAAAGCTGGCCGCGCGCGAAGCCGAATACAAGGCGCGCTTTGCCAACCCCTTCGTCGCCGGCGCGCGTGGCTTCATCGACGACGTTGTCCTGCCTCACGAAACGCGCAAGCGCATCTGCCGCAGTCTGGCGATGCTGAAAGACAAGAAGCTGGACAACCCGTGGCGCAAGCACGGGAACATTCCGCTCTGAAGCCAGGCGCACTCACCGTGAAGACGATTCGCAGCAAGGATTTCACCGCCGACAGGGCCTGGGGCAGCCTGCCCATTGCGAGTCTGAATGGCGTGTCGGTCAAGCTGCACTGGACCGATCGGCCGTACGTCTGGCACGTGAACGACGGCGAAGAGGTGTTCGCGGTGATGGATGGCCTGGTCGATATGCACTACCGCATTCAGGGTGTCGAGAACGTGGTCACGCTGTCGGCCGGGGACATTTTCTATGCCGACAACGGGACCGAGCACGTCGCGCATCCGCGGGGCGAGGCGCGCATTCTGGTGGTGGAAAAAGAGGGCAGCGTCTGATGGCTGAAAGCACCAGGGGTCCACGCGTCACTCTCCTCACCCTCGGTGTCGCCGACGTGGCGCAGTCCACCGTGTTCTATGAGCGTCTGGGGTTTGTGCGCGGCGCCGGCAGCAATGCGCACATCAGCTTTTTTCAGGCCGGCGGCGTCGTGTCGGCCTTGTTCGGGCGGCAGGCGCTAGCCGAGGACGCGCGGATCGAATCTGATGCCCCGGGCGTGCAGGCGCCCGCCGGTTTTGCCGGCGTCAGTCTGGCGCACAACGTGCGCAGTGAAGCCGAGGGCGATGCCGTGCTGGCACAGGCCGTGACCGCTGGCGCCGCGCTGACCAAGCCCGCGCACAAGACTTTCTGGGGTGGCTATTCGGGCTATTTCAGCGACCCCGATGGCCATTTGTGGGAGGTCGCCCACAACCCGTTCCTGCCTCTTGATGAGGCGGGCTTGCCGCAGTTGCCGGTCGCCGAAGAGGGGGCGCCATGACGGGTTCGCCATGGCTGAGCCGATTGGCAGGGCACCGCGTGGCGCGAACCCTGGTCCTGGCGGCATTGACCTTGTCGGGACTGGCCGAAGGACAGGGGCACGCGCGGGCCACCCCTCCCGGCGTGAGCACCGGAGACTGCGAAGTGTTCGCTTCCGGCCAACTGCGCAGCAACGAGTACATCGCCAGCTACCAGGGTGGCTGCGAAGGCGATAAGGCCCAGGGCAAAGGCAAGGCCGAATGGCGCCTGCGCTACGCGCCACAGGCCGCGCCGGTGGTGTGGCAAGGGCGGTTTGACCAGGGCGTGTTTTTGCCTGAGCGTGAGGTCCAGGGCGCGCGCCGCATCGACAGTACCCGCGTACTGCTGGATCTGGGTGCGCTGACCGGTCCAGCCGGCGCAGCGGGCCAGCTGTGGGCGGAAAGCCGGGTCGACGGCAAGCTGCCCGCGCAGGCCTGTGCGCCGCAAAGCCTGCAAGTCAGCACCAGCGGCGCTTTGGCCGACGACGGCGTGGTCAAGCAATGGTTGACCGCCGCCTACGCGCGTTGGCTCGCCGTCTGTGGCGCGCCCGCGGCGCAAGCCCACAGCGGGCGCAAACTGCGCGTGCAGCTGCGCGCCGGCAAGGACTGGGCGCCCGATTCTTTTGGCAACCTGCCCGGCGGCGTGGTGCAGGCCGACACGCCCTTCGTTGCGCAGGCCCAGGCTGCCGATTGGCAGCAGCTGACCAACCGCGCGGCCCAACAACAAGCCAGCGCACAGCGTGAGCAAGCCCGTGCGACCGAGTTGCAGGCCAACGCGCAGCGCCTTCAAACATTTGCACGATCCAGCGGCGCCAAGCGTTTCGTCACGCTGGACGCACTGCGCCAAAACCCGTTTCGCTTTGGCGACGCCGTGGTGCTGGTGGATCTGCGTCTGGCGGCCGCGCGCACCCCGACCGAGACCATCGTCACCAGCAGCACCGGCCGCTCCTCATGTTGCGGCGCCGGGCTATTGCAGGGCGATATCGCTCAGTGGGACGACACGCCGCGCATCGCTGCCGTGCGCGTGAAGGGCCGCTCCAGCGAACCAGACACCGACGGTGCTCTGCTGCTGCAGCTGGTCGACAGCCGCACCTGCAGCGCGCGCGATTGTGACGACTTCCTGCGCATGCCCGACGGGCGCCGTTTGAAGGAGCAGGACCTTTGAACGGCTTCGCTGCCATGCCTACGCCGCAGCCGCGCCGGGGCGGCGCTGCGTCGCTTTGCTCGCGTGCCGCGCTGCGCGCCATGCCGCCGCGCGACTGGGCCTGGTCGTCGTGGCTGCTGGCGATCATCGGCACGGTGCTGGCGCTGGACGGCCTGGCCTTGCTGCTGATCAAGGGCATGACCAGTTTTGGTGTGGTGTTTCCGCTGGTGCTGGGCGCTGCGTTGATTGGCTTGGTCGTTTGGCGCCCGGCGCTGCGCGCATGGGTGTCCGCGCGACCGTGGCGCCGTTGGGCGTGGCGCGCGACGTGTGCGGTGTCAGTGCTGTGGCTGCTCAGCGTGGCGGTCTTTTTTGGGCAACTGGCCCAGCAACCCACGGGCGCAGCGGCCTTTGAAAAAGGCGCGCACGCTTCCACGGCGCCGCCGGTGCGCGCCGTGATCGTGCTGGGGTCCGGCACGCCTAAGGGTGTGGTGTCGCCCACACTGCAGGCGCGGCTGGACACGGCGCTGGCGCTGGCCCGGCAATGGCCGCAGGCCGTGGTCGCCGTCAGCGGCGGCGTGGACTTTGGCGAGACGCGCAGCGAAGGCCAGTTGATGGGCGACTACCTGCGGGCCCAGGGCTTGCCGGCCGCGCGCATCGTGGAGGAAGAAGCCAGTACCAGCACTGCCTTGAACTTGAAGCTGACGCAGCCTCTGCTGGCTGCGCGGGGCGTGGCCTTGACCGACCCGGTGGTGGTGGTCAGCAGCGACTTCCACTTGCCGCGCGTGCGGGCCATCGCGCAGCGCCAGGGTTGGGAGCAGGTGCACACGGCGGGTGCGCCCACGCCCCTGTACCTGCGCTACAACGCGTGGCTGCGCGAGTACTTTGCGCTGCTGTCCAGCCGTGTGTTGGGGGAGATGTAAGCCGTGTTGCACGCGTTTTCCGATCTGACGGGGAGTAGTCCCAAATGACCCCCTCCCGCCGCGCTTGCCTGTTCGGTCTGCCCGCCTTGGCGCTGGGTTTGGCCGCGTGGGAACGCGGCCTGCCTGTCGCCGCAGCGCAGCCCAAGCCGCTGCAGCCCGTGACACCGGAAACCGCCGCGCTGAGCGATGCGCCCGCGCTGAACAGCTTGTGGGCAGCCTGGCAATCGAACGCAGCCGCCTTGGTCGCGCAAGCCAAGCGCCGCCGCTGGACGCTGGGCGACGTGGCTCGACAACCCGGCGCCATCGACTCCGATCTGCGCGCTTTCGAGGGCGAGCTGGGCCAGCCGCTGCCGTCGCAGCTTCGTTGGGCGGTGCAGCGCGCGCGGTTTTGGGCGTTTGAATGGCAGACGCGGGACCACCCACTCAAGCGGGTTCACGATGGCGGTGCGCTGATGGGCGTGGGTGCCATCTGGGCTATCAACGACGACCTGCTGGCCCAGTTCCGCTTCTGGCGTCAGCACCATGAACAGTTCGTGGCCGACGATCCGGCCGCGCTGGCCAAGCACCGCGCGCTGTGGGCGCGTCATGTGCCCTTCTGCGCGATGGAAAACGGCGATTTGCTGACCATCGACGCGCGCGGCGACGACCCGGCGCGCCAGCTGGTGCGCTACTACTGCCATGAGGGCTACAACGGCCCGCACGAGGAAGTACTGGCGCCGGATTTCTTTTCATTCATCTCCCGCTGGTCCGCCATCGGGTTTCTGGACTTGGAGCGCTTTCTGATGCAGGGCAACCACCTCACGGCGGCCGACCCCGCATCGCTGGCGTTCCACAACTGGGTCAACGGCGTGCCAACCGGCTGATTCTTTTCTGAAGCAAGGGCGCGGTGCAGGCGCTAATCAGCGCACCGGCTCATTGGGTTTACTTTTTTGTTGGAGTCTTTTCCATGTTCACCAAAATCCTGATCGCCAACCGGGGTGAGATTGCGTGTAGGGTCATCGCCACCGCCAAGAAAATGGGCATTGCCACCGTGGCCGTCTATTCCGATGCCGACCGCGACGCGCGCCACGTGCAGCTGGCCGACGAGGCCGTGCGCCTGGGCCCGCCGCCCTCGCGCGAGTCCTACCTGCTGGCCGACAAGATCATTGAAGCGGCCAAGCAGACCGGTGCGCAGGCCATTCACCCCGGCTACGGATTCTTGAGCGAAAACGAGGCTTTCGCCAAGCGCTGCGAAGACGAGGGCATTGCCTTCATCGGGCCCAAGGCGCATTCGATTGCGGCCATGGGCGACAAGATCGCGTCCAAGAAATTAGCGAACGAAGCCAAGGTCAACACCATCCCTGGCTACAACGACCCTATCCCCGACGCGGACCAGGCCGTCACGATCGCCAAGGACATCGGCTATCCGGTCATGATCAAGGCCAGCGCGGGCGGTGGCGGCAAGGGCTTGCGCGTGGCCTTCAACGACAAGGAAGCGTTGGAAGGCTTCACCGCCTGCCAGAACGAAGCGCGCAACAGCTTTGGCGACGACCGCATCTTCATCGAGAAATTTGTCGAGCAGCCACGCCACATCGAGATCCAGGTGCTGGGCGACAGCCACGGCAACGTGGTGTATTTGAACGAGCGCGAATGCTCCATCCAGCGCCGCCACCAGAAGGTGATTGAAGAAGCGCCGTCGCCTTTTATCAGCGACGCCACGCGCAAGGCCATGGGCGAGCTGGCCGTGGCGCTGGCCAAGGCGGTGAAGTACCAGTCCGCCGGCACGGTCGAATTCGTGGTTGGCAAGGACCAGGACTTCTACTTCCTCGAGATGAATACCCGTCTGCAGGTCGAGCACCCGGTAACCGAGCTGATCACCGGCCTGGACCTGGTGGAGCAGATGATCCGCGTCGCCGCGGGCGAAAAGCTGGCTTTCACCCAGGCCGACGTCAAGCGCGAGGGCTGGGCCATCGAATGCCGCATCAACGCCGAAGACCCGTTCCGCAACTTCCTGCCGTCCACCGGCCGCCTGGTGCGCTTTGAGCCGCCCGAGCAGAACCTGTTCCAGGGCCAGGCCACCACCGACCTGGGCGTGCGCGTGGACACCGGCGTGGTCGACGGCGGCGAGATCCCGATGTACTACGACTCGATGATCGCCAAGCTCATCGTGCACGGCAAGGAACGCAACGACGCCATTGCCCGCATGCGCGAAGCGCTCAACGGCTTCGTCATCCGCGGCGTGCAAAGCAACATCCCGTTCCAGGCCGCGCTGCTGGCGCACCCCAAGTTCGTCAGCGGCGACTTCAACACCGGCTTCATTGCCGAGCACTACGCCGACGGCTTCCGTGCCGAAGACGTGCCGCACGACGACCCGGACTTCCTGGTCGCGCTGGTGGCGCGCCTGCACATGTGGTACCGCAACCGCGCGCAGGGCCTGCAAGGCCAGTTCTGGGAAGGCTTCAAGCGCCTGCCGCGGCGCGACTTCACCGTCTGCGTGCTGGGCCAGCAAGGTGCCAACCGCTATGTGCCCGTGACGCTGGGCGAGGTCGAGCTGGGCCAGCCCACCGACATCACCGTGCACGGCGCGCAGGGCGATCGCCGCTATGCCATCCGCATCGACCGTTTCGTGGGCGACGCGCGCGTGACCGGCACCGTCAATGGCCAGCCCTTCACCGTTCAGATGGAGCGCGGCCACACGCGCAACCCGCTGGTCACGCGCGTCGCGCACAACGGCACGCAGCTGGACGCCATCGTCATGCACCCGCGCACGGCCGAGCTGCACCAGCTCATGCCCTACAAGGCCCCGCCCGACATGAGCAAGTACGTCCTGTCGCCCATGCCCGGCCTGCTGGTGCAAGTGGCCGTCAAGCCCGGCCAGGAAGTCAAAGCCGGTGAACGCGTCGCCGTGATCGAAGCCATGAAGATGGAAAACGTGCTGTTCGCCAGCGCCGACGGCGTGGTGAAAGACGTGAAAGCCGAGCAGGGCGCCAGCCTGACGGTGGACCAGCCGATCGTGGAATTTGAGTGAGGGGCGCCTCGGTCCGGGCTTGTTGATTGGCAGGTGATGAAGCGCCAAGCCAACGTCCTGGCGGCACTGGGGTTGACCGTGTTTGTTCTGTCTTTCGGTTTCCCGACCCAAGCCGCGGGGCGTGGCCTGGATGCGCGGCGATGTCGAATGTTGAAGCGCGGCTGGACTTGGCTCAGCGTCAGGTGCGAAGCACATGACCACGACGCACACGCTCAGACTCCCCGTCCACGCCACTCCCGGCGCCAAACGCACCGAGGCCGCGGGCGCGCACGGCGACGCGCTGCGGGTCCGCCTGGGCGCGCCGCCGGTGGACGGCAAGGCCAATGCGGCGCTGATCGCCTGGGCGGTTGAAGCTTTTGGTGTGCCCAAGGCGCGCGTCGAACTGCTGCACGGCGCGACCGGGCGGCAGAAGGTGTTGGCGATTAGCTTTGACTCCGCCGATGCACTGGCCGCTGCGCAGACGCAGGTGGCGACGTGGATGGCTGGTTAGTGCACGAGGATTCAGGTGTTGTAACCCAATTGGCGAAAAAACTTCCAGAGCAGAGTCGCTTCAATACTTACTGGGATGTGATGAAATTGTTTAGCATTGAGAATCTCAATCTGTTGAATGACTTCAGTGGTGAGGGAGGGAGTGCGTTATTTTCAATTCTTAAGAGAGTCTCCTCTGAGGAAATTGTTGCTAACTACAACTACTACTGCGAACAATTGATCTTATTGAATACGGAAGGGCTTGCTGAAAAATTATTGCAAGATGAAATATGTTTGGATTCTACGGAATTTCTGAATTTTCGCGCTGCATCGATATTTGGTGGAAATGGCGTAATAGATCACTATATGAAGTCCGGAGGGGTTCCTTCAAATATTGTTGAGGCTGCGCATCAGCCCCATTTGGCGCACTCCCTGGACGCAAATGTACGCCAACTGCTTTCGTTGGCTTACTGGTCGCAGACACGCCTTTCATTGACTGGTTCCAGTGTAGATCAGGCTTCGGGGTTTGTTCGCCAAATTTTCTCTAAGCCGTTCTCGTTGCGTGACTCGGGCATGCCGTATAGATACCGGAAAGAGTTGGAAGAGGTTGGGCATAATGGTTTTTTTGTTTCGTCAGCGCATGTGGAAAATCTTGGTCTTGTTGAGGTGGGGCAGTTCATGTTGCATAAAAAATATGGCCCATGTTTTATCTGTTGGATCAGGCGGGCAAATGAATTTTATGCGGGAGTGCTTCATAAGAATGGATATGGTCAATTCGCAATAACCGATAACGACAATAGCAATTTTTCATATTTGGATTGCTTGTTGTATTGAGTTTCAATAAAAATTTCTTGAGGTTGCATTGATCTTATTGACTTCAGAGAATTGATGGAATATCGGTGGAAATGTGAATAGATGTCTCTGCTTTTTACCCCCTAGCAGGTACAGGACGCTCCAGTGAGCCTGCTTCACGTCACACGCTCGCCGACGCCCGTATCCGATGGACTTTTTGCCGCCGGCGCGCCTACGCTGGGCCGCCGCGCGCTGGGGCAGGCCGTGCTGGGCGCAGCCGGACTGGGCGTCGCGCCCGCCTGGGCGCAGCGCGCTACCACGCCAGCATCTGCCGACACCCCCGCGGCCCCCATTACTTGGCCCGCCACCGACCCCGTGCTGGCCGCCCGCCACCAGCGCGCCTTCGCCGGCATGGCGGCGCGCATCGACGCGCAGCTCACCGACGTGCAAAGCGCGGTCGCCGTGCAGCGCGGCCAGCTGGCTTTCGAGTACTACCGCCGCCCCGGCGTGGCGCAGGACAGCCTGCAAGATACGCAGTCCGTCACCAAAAGCGTACTGGCCCTGCTGTTTGGCTGCGCGCTGGCCGATGGCGCGGTGCGCGGCACGAACGAGCTGGTGGCGCCGCGCCTGCCCGACATGCTGCGCATCAGCGACGAGCCGCGCCTGCGCCAGCTGCGGTTTGAACACCTCTTGACCATGACGGCTGGCTGGGCCGGCGACCAGACCGCCCAGCGCGACCGCGACGACGACCTGCGCCAGATCGTGCGCCGCCCCTTTGTGGCCGCGCCCGGCGCGCGCTTTGCGTACGACAACGGCACGGCCAACCTGCTGGCGCTGGCGCTGGCCCGCGCCGTCGGCCGCCCGCTGGCCGACTACGCGCGTGACCGGTTGTTCGCGCCCCTGGGCATCAACGCGTTTGACTGGCGCCGCGGCGCGCAGGGCCACGCGCTGGGCGCTTTGGGCCTGTGGCTGCCCACGCGCGCCATGGCCCGCCTGGGCGAACTGGTGCTGGCCGATGGCCGCTGGGCCGGCCGCGCGCTGCTGCCCCCCGACTACGTGCGCCGCGCGACCGAGCGCCGCAACGCCGGCGGCGCGCCGCTGTTCGCCGCCTACGGCTACCTGTGGTGGGTGGCCAGCACCGCCGCGCCGCGCGGCGCCAGCGGCCGCACCGCCATGGCCAACGGTTACGGCGGGCAATGGATCTACGTCTACCCGCCGTTGCAACTGGTCGTCGCGGCCACCTCGCGCCGCACGCCCGAAAGCATGGCGCGCGGCCAGGCCGCCACGCTGATCCGCAGCGACATCCTCAGCGCCGTGCGCAAGAGCGGCGCATGACGGAGCAATACGCTATTTATTCAATAGCTGGCCGCGCAGGTGGTTGTAGGGCTGCAGGCCAATTTTCCTTGAAACCCGATCCACCGAAGCCCTGCGCGACAATGCCCTGATGCGCACCGCGCCGGCCGCTGCAACGACCGCCTCAACGCCCAGCCCGCAAGCCCCGAACACCCCCGCACCCACCGCCATGCCTGCCCCCGCACCCACCGCAGCGCCCCCCACCATGCCCGCCCACACCGCGCTGCTCGTCATCGACGTGCAGTACGGCTTCATGCCCGGCGGCGGCCTGCCCGTGGCCGATGGCGACGCCGTCGTGCCCGTCATCAACCGGCTGGCGCCGCACTTTGCCAACGTCGTCATCACGCAAGACTGGCACCCGGCCGACCACATCTCGTTTGCCGCCAACCACCCCGGCCGCCAGCCCTTCGACACGCTTACGCTGCCCTATGGCCCGCAGGTGCTGTGGCCCACGCACTGCGTGCAAGGCACGCGCGACGCCGCCGTGCACGACGACCTGCACGCGCCGCAGGCGCAGCTGATCATCCGCAAAGGCTTTCACCCCGCCGTCGACAGCTACTCCGCCTTCACCGAAGCCGACCGCAGCACCACCACCGGCCTGGCCGCTTACCTGCACGCGCGCGGCATCACCCACGTCGTGCTGTGCGGCCTGGCCACCGACTTCTGCGTCGCCTGGTCCGCATTGGACGCGCGCGCCGCCGGCCTGCACGCCACCGTGGTCGAAGACGCCTGCCGCGCCATCGACCTGAACGGCTCGCTGAATAAAGCCTGGGCCGACATGGCCGCCGCCGGCGTGGTGCGCACCACGTCAGCTGCGTTGTTGAAAGTTTGAATAAAAAAGGCCGCTGGCCCTACAGCCACCAGCGCGGCCAGCTATTGGTTTTGTAGTGATTTAACCCAGGCAAGGAACCTCATGACCCGCCCCTTCAAAGTCCTCGGCATCCAGCAAATCGCCATCGGCGGCCCCGACAAGCTCAAGCTGCAACAGCTGTGGGTCGACATGCTCGGCCTGGAAAAAACCGGCACCTTCCAGAGCGAGCGCGAAAACGTCGACGAAGACATCTGCGCCATCGGCACCGGCCCCTTCAAGGTGGAAGTGGACCTGATGCAACCCATCGACCCCGACAAGAAACCCGCCGTCCACACCACCCCGCTCAACCACATCGGCCTGTGGATCGACGACCTGCCCAAAGCCGTCGAATGGCTCACGTCCAAAGGCGTGCGCTTCGCCCCCGGCGGCATCCGCCAAGGCGCGGCGGGCTACGACATCACCTTCTTGCACCCCAAGGCGAACGACGAGTTTCCGATTGCAGGGGAGGGGGTGTTGATTGAGTTGGTACAGGCGCCGCGGGAGGTGGTAGAGGCGTTTGGGAAGTTGGCGGGCGGTGGCTGAATTGGCCTCGCTGAATCCGTGTTCTCCACCTAACGCTGCCGGCGTCTTCGTGACCCACACGCGGTACACCGCGATGTACGCCTTGGCCGAGCGCGGCCAGACCGATGCACTGCTCGCGTGGCTGACCGCGCACGAACGCGAAACCGGCGACGCGGACGCCAAACACTGGGCGTTGGTCGCCGCAGCTGAAGCTAACCAGGTCGACACCGCTGAGGCGCTGATGGATGCCGGCGCCGATCCCAATGGATCACCCACGCAACACGCCTACATCAAACCGCTGTGGAAGGCGGCCAAGCGCGGGCACCTAGCGATGGTTCAGCGCCTTGTCGCCAGGGGCGCGCGTGTGCACGACACAGACGGGGCTGGCATGACGGCGTTGGCGTACGCGCAGCGGTACGGGCGAGCGGACGTGGTGGGGTATCTCGCCGCCTTTGATCAATCGGTGCGGCAGTAGGCCAGTGTGCGAGCGCTTCTGCGGTGTTCAAAAGATCGTGTTGACGGGCCGCGGGCGCACCTATTTCCTCTTCCACGAATTCTCGGTAGAAGAGAGCTACTCCAGCTTGAATTTGGCTTGTGCGGCTCTTTCGCGCGCCGTCAAATGGAAGGTGCTATCGGCGATATCGACGGACGCGCCAGCCCGGTAAAGGGCATTTGCGATGTCGTAATTCCTGAATGCCATCGCGTAATTGATGGCGGTAAAGTCTTCCTGGGCCAGAACGTCAAGGTTCTTTTGATGCGCAAGCAGAAGCTGGGCCATCTTCAAATCGCCCCACTTTGAAACCATGTGAAGTGCATTGTCGCCAAGGTCGGTCGTGCTGTAGATGTTGGCGCCTCGCTCAAGGAGCAATTTTGCAGCAGCGTGGCTTTTTTGCAGTACGGCGTGGATCAGCAAAGGATCTCCGACGCCTAGCGGATTTGCGTCTGGGTGAAAGAGGTCGAGATATTCACCCAACTGGACCGTGTCGTTGTCGTAGGTGGCGCCGATGGCCGCCATGAACATATCCACGTCTTCCATATTTCTCTTGTCGATTTCGGTTGGATGCCGTCAAGCCGGCGGTGCTTGGTTTCGCAAGTGAGGACTACAGCAGACAAGCATCCAGCATCCGTTGGAGTGAATTGATCGACGCGTGCAACTCCGTCTGATCCAGCTCGAAAGCGAAGTGCAGCGCGTTGCCGTCGGACACGACCCGGCTGGTGGCCACGCCGGCCACGCGCAGGTGGCCGAGCGGGCTGCAGGTGAGGGTGAATTCCAGCTGCTGCTCCAGCGCGGCGAAGACTGCTTCGCCCTTCAGGTCGCGGTACAGCCGTTCCAGGTCTTGCAGCAGTTGGCGCAATTCCACAGGCAGCAAGCTGGCCTCGAACCCGCCGGTGAAGCCGCCTGCGCTGACGTGCACTTCGCAGGGCAGCCATTGGTAGGCGTCACCGGGCGCTGGGGGAGGAAATGACCGGACAGTGATGGCCAGCTGTTCGGTCGGGGTGGCGCCGAGGACGAAGGGTTGCATGGGGGAGAGGTGTTCGTACCGTGCTCGCACTGTGCGGGGTGATGCGCCGCAGCGCATGTTCGCCGCGCTTTTGCGCTGGCGGGATGGGTCGCACTGTGCGCGGTGTTGATGGGCGCGGCCCGCGCGCCGGCTTGTTCGATCCCGCTCCTTGGTCTAAGGTGGGGCCAACGGATCTACGCACATCGCCCATGAAACTTGTGAACATCCTGGCCGTTGCCGGAACCCTGGGTGCGCTGGTGCTCTACATCAGCGGTCACCCTGCGGCGGCTGGCTTGCTCTTTGCGGTTTCCTGCTTGATCGAGCTGATCCACGCAGCGGTCACGGGCAAGCAACGGGTCCACGGCCCTTGGCGGTTCGCACGGTAGCGCAGATGCTGTGCCTTGGTGCTTGCTGCAAAACTCATAGCTGGTCGCGCAATACCCTCTGGGGCTGGAGGCCGATTTGGCTTGAAAAAGAAGGGCGCCGTGTGGTCGCCTTGCCCTTGACCCTGCGCAGGCCGCAGCCAGCCTCCTGCGGCTGAGCTGGTAGAACTACCTATGTACAGCGCGCCGATCACGCTGGGGTAGGTATCGCTACCAGCTTACTTAAAAATGTTCAAACGGTTGTAATGAAAACGTCATTTTTTCTGTGTTGGACCCCGCATGACTGTTTCTGAAACCGTTTCCACGATTCAAACCCGCACGCGTGACGATGGCTTATTCGGCACATCGCGCAACGGCAACTTGAAGGACACCGTTCAGGACCTGAAGAACCTGTCGCCTACCGAGCGCGGTGAAGCGCTCAGCAAGTTCACGGACGATGACCTGAAGGAAATCGCTAGCGACGTGAACTCCGGCGGCATTTTGGGCGCCGGCGGCTTGTCGAATGACGAGAAGCGCGATCTGTTCGACACCATGGCGGAGGGCGCCAGCGGCAAGGACCTGGCCCGTCTGGCCAGCGCCTTTGGTAGCCGTGAGGACACGCAACTGCTGGCCGAATCCGTGGCGAGCAAAGGCAGCAACGACGCGAAGCAGGCGTACGTCCAGGAGATGTCGACGCGCACGGCCGACAACGATTCCGGCATGTCGGTCTATTTCGGTGGCTCTTCGACCGACAACAGCGACAAAGACGCGAAGGCGGTCTTGACCGTGCTCAATAGCTTTGACACGGCCACGCCCGACGGGCGCGCCGCGTTTGACAAGACCATCAAGGACATGCCCGAAAGCGTGCTCAAGAGCGTGGCCAAGGCGGGTGTGAACGAGACGGCCTTTTACAGCTCGTCCCACGTCAGCGTCAGCTACAAGACCGACGGTCTCAACGCTTTGTTGGACAAGGTGGCGGGCGGCGGCGACGCTCAGGTCAAAGGCAAGGTCTTCTCGTCGGCGGCCAGCGCGGTGTCGGGCATGCGTGAGAACGCGGGCGTGCACCTGGGCATGTCGTCTATCGGTACCGACAAGAAGATCGCTGACGTGGTGGACCGCATGACCACGGTCATGAACACGGACCCACGCGGGATCACGGACCAGCTGAACAAGTCCGACGTCTACGGCCTTGGTCTGAGCAGCTATGTGGCCGAAGTCCTTCGGGCGGACCCGGAGGCCGGTGCGAAAACCCTGGGTAGCCAACTGGCGCAGCTGCAGGGCGCTGGCACGGGCCAGACGCCGACGCAGTTCTTTGAGCAACAGGCGCCTGGTACCAACGGCACGCCGTACTACAAGAATGCGGAGACTTTGGGCTATTACGCAGGTGCCTTGCGCGCGGGTGTGGATTCGCTCAACAAGGGGACGACCGAAACCGGATCCATGGTCAAAGCGGTGCTCGGGGCGGCCATCAGCGCGGCCAGCCTGGGACGCGGCGGTGGCGCGGTTTCCGGCTTGACCGGTGCTATCGTGGATCAGGTCGTGGCGCAAGAGAACGGCAGCCGCACAGAAACCGCCCGCGTGCTGGAGCAGTTGGCGATCCCGGTGGACGCCAACGGCGAACGCTACCAGGGCCCGGCGACGGCGACGTTTGACAGCAAGGCTGCTAAGGTTCGCGCGCAATGAACCTGACGCGACGAGACACAGCCGCGACCATGGCGGCCATCCTGCTGAGTCCAACAGCCGCTTTTTCCCGAGCCATGAAAGACCTGAAATTGCTGCGGATTCCCGGCGTGCAAGCCTTTGCCTATCGGGACGAAAGCACGCAGCCTTTGAACCAAGCGACCACCCAGCTGGCCGACGCTTTCAACGCCAGAGGCGCGGGGCAGAGCGTGGACGGCGAGACCCTGGCCGCGGACGCGACGACAAGCAATGAGCAGATCGCGCAATCCGTCGATGCTGCACTGGGCAAAGAGTGGAAGCGCAGCACGGGCTTCACCAGCGCCAACCCCCACATCCACCTGCTGGTGTGGGAGCGGGCGACGGCGCCCAAGCGCTTTTACGCCATTGCCGCGTTCGACGCCGTGCACACGGCAACCGCGGACGGGCGCAAGTACCGGCCGCTGGAATCGGTGTTCACGCGCGAACGCTGAGGCCACAGGCGTCTGAATCGAGCCGTTGGTGTCTGGTGCGCGGCACCGCGTGTCGCGGCTTCGTGACGCCGCTGCGGTGCCATGGCATGGCATGGCGACGATGCTGTGCGTGGTGCGTGTTCGATGCTGGTCCCATTGTCGTCGCGTCGCCAAGCCGGCTAACGCGGCATGCCGGGTGGCGCCGCGCTGTCGAACACGAAGGTGGCCGTTTCGCTCGCGCCCCCGCTTTTTTTCAAGAATCCCAACGCCGCTTGCGCGCCAAATGCTTGGCCTTGGCTGGCATGCGCGTCCGGAAGGTGGCGGTGGAATCGGGTTCGCCGAGGAGGACCCGCGTCAGGTCGCGGTTGGCCACGAAGGCGGGCAGGACGGTCGGGTCGGCACGGGCGCGCGCGACTTGGTTCTGCGCGGTGACGCTGATGTTGCGCAGGGCGCGCGCTCGCTGGCCAATGCCTGAACGGGCATTAAGGGGCAGTGGGCGCTGGTTCGGACGCCGGGCAGCTATCTGCCCGTGCCTCTGAACCCGGGTTCTTTGGCTTCAGTCCTTCCACCACAAAAGACGCGAAGGCGGAAGCGATGGCTGGGCCGCTGGTGTTGCCCGCTTCGGTGTACCAGCGGTTGATGTTGTTGATGGCGCCCATGAAGAAGAACACGGCCAGCTTGGGGTCGCAGGGAGCGATCGCGCCGGTGTCGACGCACTGCTGGACGAGCGCGCGCAGCGCGGAATCCAGGTGCCGGCGCCGCTGCTGGATTTGCGTGTTGTGCTCGGGGGTCATCGAGTAGTACTCGGTCAGCACGACGCAGGTGCCCAGCTCGCTGGTCATGCGTTGGATGTACCCCTCTGTGAAACCGCGGATGGTCTCGAGCGGGGCGGTGCCGCGGTCCACCGCTTCGGCCAGCGCTTCTTCTGCCATGCCGACTGCCATGCGATGGCATTCGAACAGGATCTCGTGCTTGCTGCGCACGTACCGGTACAGCGCGGGCTTGGTCACCGACAGCGCCTTGGCCACATCGTCCAAGGTGGTGTTGTGAAAGCCCTTGACGCCGAAGGCCCGGCCTGCGGCCGCGACCAGCGCCCGCTTCTTCAACTCATTCGGGTCCGGCGCTTGCGCGAGCGCGTTGCCCCAGCGACTTCCTTCAGGTGTTTTGGGTTCAGCCATGCCGTCAATTGTGCGACAGGCTAGGGCCCAGCCCCGTTGACGGCGGCCAAGTCGAACGCTAGAGTCATCTTAGGTTACCCGTCAGTAACTTGGTTGGCGACCCACGCATCAGGCCCAGAGAGGCCGGGGCAGATCGTCCAGATGTTCCCTGGCAGCAGGGGCATCGACAGCCCGTCGGCGGGCCAGATGGTCAGTGAATTTCCATTATTGATGAAGGAGACACCATGAATCGATTTGCACGAACCGGCCTGATGGGTCTGGTTTTTGTCTCAACCGCGGCTTTTTCGCAGTCCGACGTTTTGAGAATCGCCCACATCGATACCTTTTCTGGCCCCACGGCGTCGACCGGTGCGACGGTGGGAAAAACCTTGCGCTACGCGGCGGACCTCGTCAATGGGCGGGGTGGTGTGCTGGGCAAGAAGATTGAAATTCTGCAGCTCGACAACTCTGGCGATGCGAACAAGGCGGCGTCACTGATCAGCACCGCCATCGACAAGAAGATCAACATCATCGTCCAAGCCGGCAACTCGGGGATCGCAGGCGCGATTTTGGACGCCGTTGACAAGCACAACACCAGAAATCCCGATGCGCCGCTGCTGTACCTGAATTACGGCAGCGCCTTGCCGGAATTGACCGAAGCCAAATGCAGTTTTTGGATGTTCCGCTTTGAAGCGCACCAACGCATGAAGATGAAGGCGGTGGCTGAAGCTTTGAAGCAGATGAAGGACGTCAAGAAAATCTATCTGATCAACCAGGATTACGCTTTTGGCAGAGAGGTCAGCGGAGACGCCCGGAAGATCATTGGCGCCGTCAGGCCGGATATCGAGTTTGTTGGAGACGACTTTCACCCCTTTGGCAAGGTCAAGGATTTCGCCCCGTATGTGTTGAAGATTTCAAAATCGGGTGCAGACACCGTGATTACCGGGAATTGGGGCAACGACCTGGCGCTGCTGGTCAAGGCGAGCCGGGATGCTGGCTTGCACACCAAGTACATTACCTATTATGGCGGCTTGTATGGGATGCCGACGTCGATTGGGCAGGCGGGCGAAAATCTGGTTTACCAAATATCGTCCTGGCACCCGAATGTGCCGGTGGAGGATAAAACGCCCAATCTGGAGAGCTTGCAGACCAACTTCAAGAAAAATTACGGTGAAGATCTGTATTACACGTCCATCCTTGTTCAGACGGACATGATGGCGGAGGCCATGAAGAAGGCAGGAACGACGACCGACGTGTTGAAAATCGCGAAGGCCCTGGAAGGGATGGAGTACGCGTCACCCTTCGGGAAAATCGTCATGAGAAAGGACGACCACCAAGCCAGCCACCCGATTTATATCAACCAGCTGGTGAAGGGCGTCAAATACGACGCTGAAAACTTGAAAATGGGCTGGAAGACCATTGTCAAGATTCCGGCAGAAAAGACCGAAGACCCGGTGGCCTGCAACATGCGGCGCCCCTCCTGATGCGTGAGACATCGCGGCCCGCGCGGGTGGCCATTGTCACCGGCGCAGCATCGGGCCTTGGAGAAGCCGTTGCGCGGGCCCTGTCTGCAGCAGGCATGCGGGTCGGCGTGCTGGACCGGGATGGGGAACTTGCGCGCCAGTTGGCAGACGAGCTGGGGGGATTTTCAGTCCAAGTCGATGTGAGCTTGGATGCCCAGGTGGGCGATGCTTTTCAGAAAGTGCAACACCAGCTGGGGGCGGTCTCGTGTCTGGTCAACTGCGCGGGGATAGCGGAGCCCGGAAGCGTCGTCCGTGGTGGCCATGCCATGGCGCTGGAAGAATTTAAGCGCGTGGTGGACGTGAACCTGATCGGCACGCTGAACTGCATTCGGCACGCCGTGCCGCAGATGATTACGGCCCGCGAAGGGGACGAAGAAGCGGGCGTGATCGTCAACACCTCTTCGATTGCTGCTTTCGACGGGCAGATCGGTCAGGCGGCTTATGCCGCGTCGAAAGGTGGCGTGGTGGGCATGGTGCTGCCTTTGGCCCGGGAGCTGGGTGACTATGGCATCCGGGTGGTGGGTATAGCGCCGGGCGTCTTTGAAACGCCCATGACGCTCAATCTGCCTCCCAAGTCGCGTGACGTCGTCTTTTCAGCCACGCCTGAGTTTCCGAAGCGCCCGGGAAAGCCGAGTGAGTACGCAGACTTGGTGATGGCCATTGTTCGCAATCCAATGCTCAACGGTGAGGTGATTCGGCTGGACGGTGGCCTGCGAATGCCTGCGCGCCTTTAAGCGAGTGAACGAAGATGGACCTCAGAGATAAGGTGGCGGTGGTGACGGGCGCCAAGTCCGGTCTGGGCCTGGCAACCACCGAGATGTTGTTGGCCCAAGGTGCGAAGGTCGCCGCCATTGACCTTTGGCAGGCGGAAGAAGTGGCAAGCCCCAACCCATCGTCGCTGATTCGGGTGGCATGTGATGTCACGTCGCCTACCGCGGTCGAGGCGGCGTTCGCGCAAACCGCTGCAGCGTTGGGGCTGCCGCGGATTCTGGTCAACTGTGCCGGCGTGCTGGGCCCAGCGCGCGTCTTTCGCATCAACAAAGCCAACGGCCTGCCGGAGCCCAGGCCACTCGCAGAATTCCAGCGCGTGATCGACATCAATCTGCACGGCACGTTCAACACCATTCGCGTATTTGCGGCAGGGTTGAGCGCCGAAGACGCCGTCACCAGCGACGGCGAACGCGGCGTGATCGTGAACACGGCGTCGGTGGCCGCGTACGAGGCGCTGAGCGCGCAAGCCGCCTACGGCGCGTCGAAAGCCGCGGTGGCGAGCATGACGCTGCCGCTGGCGCGCGAACTGGCGCGCTTTGGCATCCGGGTGATCGCGCTGGCACCGGGGACGTTTGAAACGGGCATGTACAAGGTGGTCCCGGACCACACGCGCCGAACGTTGATAGACGACGTCCCATTTCCGGGCCGGCCTGGGCGCCCGGAGGAGTTCGCGCACATGGTGCGCGCCGTGGTGGAAAACAGCATGATGAACGGCAGCGTTGTGCGGATTGACGGGGCGGTGAGGATGCGAGAGCCGCGGAAAGAAAAGCGAGGATAAAAAATGCCATCCCCGAACATTCGACTCGAGTACCTGTACGGCGATCGCCTGGTGCCTTGCTACGCGGCGCGCCCCCGCAATCTGGACGACATGTTTCGCAGTTCCGTGGCGGCCAGAAGAGATGCGCCTGCTGTGGAAGACGAGCGCCAGAAACTCAGCTATGGAGTGCTTCATACGCAGGCCAACCGACTGGCCAACGCGCTGCATGCGCAAGGCGTTCGGAGTGGCGATCGTGTCGTCCTGTTCTTGAGCAACGGCGTCGAATTCGTCGTCGCACTGGTGGCTGTGTGGCGCCTTGGCGCGATTGCCGTACCCGTGGGGGTGCGTCAGAGCGCAGGCGAGCTGGAGTACATCGTCAACCAGTGCAGTGCTTCGGCGATCTTTTTTGACGATGAACTCGGTCCGCGCGTGAAGACCATCCATCCGCGAGCGCCGCTGAAATGTCAGGTGTATGTTGAAGCGGCAGGTGCAGACCCGAACGTTGGAAGCGCTGTCGAGTTCTGGAAGTTCGTTGGCGGTGGCGCCGAAGACGATGTGCTGGCGTCTTTCGACGACCAGACGGCTGCGTGTTTGATGTACACGTCCGGAACGACGGGCAAGCCGAAAGGTGCCGTGCTCACCCATCTGGGTTTCTTCCACACGGCGTACAACTACCAGCAGACTTTTGGGTACCGCGCGGACGATCGCATGCTGCTGGTGATTCCGGGGACGCACATCTCAGGGTTGTTGGCTGTTGTCGTGGTGATGCTTCTTGTCGGCGGATGCACGGTTTGTCGGCGCAATTTCAAATCTGGTCCTACGCTTGAAACCATTTCGAAAGAAGGCGTCACGGCTGCAGTAATGGTGCCGGCCATGTACAACCTGATCGTCAGGGATCCGACGGTGAAGTCCCTGGACTTGAAGCGCTGGCGCATCGGTCACTTTGGCGGCGCTGCCATGCCCGAAGTGACGATTGCGCAGCTGGCCGATCTGATCCCCAGCCTTGAATTGTTCAACGGTTTTGGCGCGACGGAAACCACTTCTGCCGTCACGCTCACGCCGCGCGGAGAGGCAGCCAAATACCCCAAAAGCGTGGGAAAAATACTGCCATGCGTCGATATTCGAATCATAAATTCGGGGGGCGACGAGTTGCAGGCAGGGGAGGCTGGGGAGCTTTGGATCAGAAGCCCTGGCAACGCGCGGGAATACTGGGATAACGCCGAGGCCACACGCGCATCTTTTGTGGCCGGGTATTGGCGCAGCGGCGATATCGGCGTGGTGGAGTCAGATGGCAACGTGTACGTCTTTGACCGCATCAAGGACATGATCGTGCGGGGCGGATACAAGATCTATTGCGTAGAGCTGGAAAACGAGCTGCTGGCCTTTCCTGGCGTGATCGAGGCGGCGGTCGTAGCCAGCCCGTGTCCGGTCCTAGGTGAGCGGATTCACGCGTTTCTCCATGCGACTGAGGCAATAGACTCCAAGGCTGTTCAAGCATTCTGCGGAGAGCAGTTGGCCGACTACAAAACGCCTGATTTCGTGACCGTCAGTCCCACGCCATTGCCGCGAAACCTCAACGGAAAGCTGGTGAAAGCGTCGTTGAGAGAACAAGCAAAGGCCATGGCTGCGGTTAGCCAGTAATCGGAGGTATTTATGTCAAACAATGTTTATGTCCTGGGTGGCTACCAGACCGATTTTGCGAAGGTCTGGTCGCGTGCCGGTGAAGATATTTCGGACATGATCCGCGAGTCGGTGGTGGGGGCTTTGAAATCGAGCCAAATTGAACCGGACCTGGTGGAGAGCATTCACGTCGGAAACGCCTTTGGCGAACTGCAGCGCCAGCAGGGCCATCTGGGCGCGGTGGTCTCACAGGTTGTTCCCGAGCTCTGGGGCGTGCCGGCCATGCGGCATGAAGGCGCTTGCGCGTCGTCGTCGCTGGCGGTGCTCGCCGCGATGGCGGAGATTGAGGCTGGGCGCTACGACTGCGTACTCGTTGTCGGCGCGGAGGAATTCAAAAACCTATCGGGTCGCGACGCCTCCCGCAACCAGAACGCGGCGGCGTGGCAGGGGCGAGAGGGCTTCGACTGCACGTTCATGTGGCCGGCGGCGTTTGGCCGCATCGCGCAGGAGTACGCGGATCGGTATGGGCTGGACCGCCGACATCTGAACCGGATTGCCGAGCTGAACTACAGCAACGCACGACGCAACCCGTTGGCGCAGACACGGGCTTGGCAATTCGATGAACTGAGCTTCACGGACGACGATGAGGCCAACCCCCTCATCGAGCCTGGGACCCGTCGGCAGGATTGCGGGCAAGTGACGGACGGCGCATGCTCGGTCGTGCTGGTCAGCGAGGCCTTTGTGGATCGCCACGGACTGGATCGCACAAAACTCGCGCGCGTCGCCGGTTGGGGGCATCGCAATGCGGGGATCCGTTTGCTCGACAAACTTGAGCGCAGCCGCGGTGAGCCCTATGTCTTTCCCCATATGCGGCAGGCTATCGAAGGCGCGTGGCAGCGCGCTGGCATTCGAGGCATCGAGGAGATTGGTGGCGTGGAAACCCACGACTGCTTCACTACCTCGGAATACGTCGCGCTTGATCACTTGGGCTTGGCGCCCCCCGGTAAGAGCTGGCTGGCCGTCGAAGAAGGCACCATCGAGCCGGGCGGACGGTGCCCGGTGAATATGAGCGGGGGCTTGATCGGCTGTGGGCACCCGGTGGGTGCGACGGGCGCAAGAATGCTGCTCGATGCCTCCCGCCAGGTGACCGGCCATGCAGGGGACTGCCAGATCGACGGTGTTGAACGGATGCAGACCTTGAACATCGGCGGCTCGTTTGCCACGGTGGTGTCTTTTGTGGTGGAGCGAGGGGCTGCTTGAGCGCTTGTCCCTAAGCGGGTGTCGGTAGGCACCGAGCCACCCAAGCGAATGATCGACCGCCCGCACGACGCTGAAATCGCCCGCTGCGTCAAAGCCCGAGGGGCGGAGCTCGAGGCGCTGATTCAGCTTCGGTGTAAGGCCTGAGTGAGGCGAATCGCTCAGCGCAACGACGGGCCCGCCAACACACCCGCCTCCCACTGCCCCACCTCCTTCAACAAACCCCACACCGCCTGCACGCGCGCCAGATCCTTCGCCTCGGCCGGCATGCTCATCCAGAAGGTGCGGGTGAATTCGGCCTCGCCGGGCAAGACACGGGCCAGGATCGGGTCGCGGTCGGCCAGGAAGGCGGGCAGCACAGCCAGGCCCGCGCCGGCGCGGACGGCTTCGTACTGCGCGGTCACGCTGGTGCTGCGCAGGGCAAAACGTTCGGGCGGGTAGAGCTGGTCCAAGAACTGCAGCTCCTTGGTGAAGAGCAGGTCGTCCACGTAGCTGATGAAGGCGTGGTGGCGCAAGTCCTCGCGTTTGGCGACCAGCGGGCGGCGGGCCAGGTATTCGCGCTGGCCGTATAGGCGCAGGGTGTAGTCGGCCAGCTTGGTGACGATGACGGAGCCGCGTTTAGGCCGTTCCAGCGAGATGACGATGTCGGCTTCGCGCCGGCTCAGATGCAGCATGCGGGGCAGGGCAAGCAGATCGATCGACAGGCCGGGGTGTTGCAGCGTCAGTCGCGCCAGGTGTGGCGCCAGGATTTGTGTGCCGAAGCCCTCGGTGGCGCCCACGCGCACCAGGCCGGACGGCCCGCTGGCGGCGGCGTTGGCCGGGGCGGCGCGTTCCACACCCTGCACGGCGCCGGCCATGGCTTCGACCGCGGGTAGCAGCGCGCGGCCGGCTTCGGTCAAGCGGTGACCGGTGGCTTCGCGCGCGAACAGGGGCGCGCCCATCTGCTTTTCCAGCGCCTGGATGCGGCGCGCGACGGTGGTGTGTTCCACCCCGGTGCGGCGGGCAGCGGCGGCCAGGGTGCCGGTGCGGGCCAGTTCCAGAAAGTAGCGCAGGTTGTCCCAGTCCATGGCGGGCGTCCTCGATGTGCAAATTTGCAAAGCCAACGTGCGTCATTGTCTATTGCCCCGTGAATTTTGCACAGCTACTATGAGGCATTCGTTGACCACCTACTGACAGGAGACAAATTCGCCATGGACGCATCCACCACCAACGTGCAGGCCCCCACCGTCAAGCTGCTGATCGGCGGCAAGATGGTCGAATCCAAGACCACCCAATGGCGCGACGTCGTCAACCCCGCCACGCAGCAGGTGCTGGCGCGCGTGCCCTTTGCCACGGCGGACGAGATCAACGCCGCCGTCGCATCTGCCAAGGAAGCCTTCAAGACCTGGAAGAAGACGCCCATCGGCACCCGCGCGCGCATCTTCCTGAAGCTGCAGCAGCTGATCCGCGAAAACATGGGCGAGTTGGCCGCGCTGCTGACGGCCGAGCAGGGCAAGACGCTGCCCGACGCCGAAGGCGATGTGTTCCGCGGGCTGGAAGTGGTGGAGCACGCCGCCAACATCGGCACGCTGCAGCTGGGCGAGCTGGCCAACAACGTGGCCAACGGCGTCGACACCTATTCCATCATGCAGCCGCTGGGCGTGTGCGCCGGCATCACGCCGTTCAACTTCCCGGCCATGATCCCGCTGTGGATGTTCCCGATGGCGATCGCCACCGGCAACACCTTCGTGCTGAAGCCGTCCGAGCAGGACCCGATGGTCACCATGCGCCTGTGCGAGCTGGCGCTGGAAGCCGGCATTCCGCCCGGCGTGCTGAACGTGATCCACGGCGGTGAAGACGCTGTGAACGCCATTTGCGACCACGCCGACATCAAGGCGATCAGCTTCGTCGGCTCAACCAAGGTCGGCACCCATGTCTACAACCGCGCCAGCCTGAACGGCAAGCGCGTCCAATGCATGATGGGCGCGAAGAACCACGCCATCGTCATGCCCGACTCCAATAAGGAGCAGACGCTGAACGCCTTGGCTGGTGCGGCCTTCGGTGCGGCCGGCCAGCGCTGCATGGCGCTGTCGGTCGTGGTGCTGGTGGGTGAATCGCAGAAGTGGATCCCCGAACTGGTCGAAAAGGCCAAGACGCTGAAAGTCAGCGCCGGCACCGAGGCCGGCACCGATGTTGGCCCGCTGGTCAGCTGCGCGGCGCTGGACCGCGTGACCGGCCTGATCGAGCGCGGTGTGGCCGAAGGCGCCAAGCTGGAACTTGACGGCCGCAAGCCCACGGTGAAGGGCTTTGAAAAAGGCAACTTCGTTGGCCCGACGATCTTCAGCGGCGTGAAGCCCGGCATGAGCGTGTACGAGCAGGAAATCTTCGGCCCGGTGCTGTGCCTCGTGGCGGCCGATGACATCGACCAGGCGATCGAGTTCATCAACGCCAACCCGAACGGCAACGGCACGGCGATCTTCACGCAGTCGGGCGCGGCGGCACGCAAGTTCCAGGAAGACATCGACGTCGGCCAGGTCGGCATCAACGTGCCGATCCCGGTGCCGGTCCCGCTGTTCTCGTTCACCGGCAGCCGCGCGTCCAAGCTGGGCGACCTGGGTCCTTACGGCAAGCAGGTCGTGCTGTTCTACACGCAGACCAAGACCGTCACCGCGCGCTGGTTCGACGACAGCACGACCAGCCACGGCGTGAACACCACGATCAGCTTGAAGTGAGCGTGGCGCGCGCAGCGCGGAACCTGCTTGGCCTGGTCTTGGCTGGGCTGGCCGGTGCGCCCGCCGCGTGGGCGCAGGCCGGTGCCGAATGTCGCCCCGGTGGCAGTGTGGCCGAGACCAACGCCTGCGCCGTGCGCGATTACCGGCAGGCCGACGCCGACCTGCAAATCCTGTACGGCGACGTGATGCGCGCGTTGTCCGCGCACGAGCGGCCTGACCTGCGGCAGGACCAGTCGGCCTGGCAGCGCACGCGCGTGGCACAGTGCAAGATGGCCCAGCGCGCGGCCGAAGCCCGGCCCGAATGGTCGCGCCTGTACCACGAGTGCCTGATCACCCAAACGCGGGGCCGCCGCGCCGGGCTGATGTACTGGCTGCAGCATGGCGAGGCGCCACCCAGCTAAAAGGGGCTATACAGATGGAATTGATGCCGCGCCATACTCAAATCGTAGAGACGATCCAGACGCATTTTGGCCTCCTTGTTCGCGAAGAGTGCTTTCAATTCCCGGAAGATGAATCCAACCTGTACATGATTTCGCCGGATGGAGTGCTTCTTTGGGTTGCTGAGCGGGTGATGGAAGGAGATGTCTACGCAAATCCGATCGTTCGCATCGATCAGGCTCAAATAAGTTGTGCTTCCTGGAAAGGCTATGACTGTGAGATTGATCTGAGAAGCGGAAAGCTGCTCCGTGCAACCTTCACCAAGTAGTCGCCCAAATCCGCCGCGCCAGTCGGCAGCATTCGGCGACGTCATATTCGAAAGATTTAGGAGACACCGGCATGGACTTTGAACTGAGCGAAGACCAGCGCGCCTTTGCCGACACCGCGCGCGCCTTTGCCGAGGCCGAGCTGGCGCCGCACGCCGCCAAGTGGGACGCCGAAAGCATCTTCCCGCGTGAAGCCATCGCCAAAGCGGGTGAGCTGGGCTTTTGCGGCCTGTACGCCCCTGAAAATGCCGGCGGCCTGGCCCTGCCGCGGCTGGACGCCACGCTGGTGTTTGAAGAACTGGCCGCGGTCGACCCCAGCACCACCGCCTTCATCACCATCCACAACATGGCGACCTGGATGCTGGGCACCTGGGCGAGCGATGAAGTGCGTGCCGAATGGGGCGAGGCACTGACCAGTGGCCAGAAGCTGGCCAGCTACTGCCTGACAGAGCCGGGCAGCGGCTCGGACGCCGCGTCCATCAAGACGCGGGCCGAGCTGGTCGGCCACGAATACATCATCAACGGCGGCAAGGCCTTCATCAGCGGTGCCGGCAGCACCGACGTGCTGGTGCTGATGGCGCGCACGGGTGAGGCCGGCTCGGGCGCGGGCGGTATCAGCGCGTTTGTGGTGCCGGCCAACCTGCCGGGCATCCAGTACGGCAAGAAAGAAGAAAAAATGGGCTGGAACAGCCAGCCCACGCGCCAGATCAGCTTTGACAACGTGCGCATCCCCGCCAACCACTTGATGGGCAACGAGGGCGAGGGCTTTCGCATTGCCATGAAGGGGCTGGACGGCGGCCGCATCAACATCGCCACCTGTTCGGTCGGTGCGGCGCAAGGCGCGCTGGGCCACGCGCAGCGCTACATGCAGGAGCGCAAGCAGTTCGGCAAGACGCTGGCCAGCTTTCAGGCCCTGCAGTTCAAGCTGGCCGACATGGCGACCGAGCTGGTCGCGGCGCGCCAGATGGTGCGGTTGGCGGCGTTCAAGCTGGACACCGGCTCGCGCGACGCGTCGACCTACTGCGCCATGGCCAAGCGCTTTGCCACGGACGCGGGCTTCAACGTCATCAACGACGCGCTGCAACTGCACGGCGGCTACGGCTACATCCGCGAATACCCGCTGGAGCGCCTGCTGCGCGACGCGCGCGTGCACCAGATCCTGGAAGGCACGAACGAGATCATGCGCACCATCATCGCGCGCCGCCTGCTGCAGGACCAGGGGCTACAGACGCTGCAGTAAGCAGCGGCCCACCTACACCTTCAAGAAACTTTTGTGATTTCCTGAGATGAGCGATCAACCCGTCCTGTTTGACACCCTGCCCACCGCCAGCGGCCACGTCTTCGGCCGCGCCACGCTGAACGCGCTCGCCAGCCTGAACGCGCTGTCGCTGGCCATGGTCGATCTGCTGGACCCGCAGTTGGCCGCCTGGGCCCAAGACCCGAAAGTCGTTGGCGTGGTGCTGGACGCTGCGGGCGACAAGGCCTTTTGTGCCGGCGGCGATGTGGTCGGCCTGGCGCACGCCATCCGCGCCCAAGGCCCGGGTGAGGCGCCGCAGGTGGCGCGCGATTTCTTTGAGCGCGAATACCGGCTGGACTACCGCATCCACACCTTCCCCAAGCCGCTGCTGTGCTGGGGCCACGGCATCGTGATGGGCGGCGGCATCGGCCTGATGTCGGGCGCCAGCCACCGCGTGGCCACGCCCAAGACGCGCATGGCCATGCCCGAAATCAACATCGGCCTGTATCCCGACGTGGGCGGCAGCTGGTTGCTGGCGCGCGCGCCGGGCGCGTCTGGCCCCTTTTTGGCGCTGACCGGTGCGCACATCAATGCGGCCGACGCGGTGTTTGCCGGTCTGGCCGACTTCGTGCTGGCGCACGACCGCTACCCCGCCGTGCTGGACGCGCTGCGCGCGGCGCAGTGGACGGGCGCGCAGGCCGACGACGGTGCGCAGCTTAGCCACCTGCTGGAAGGCCTGGGGCAGGGCGTCGATCTGCCGGCGTCGCCGCTGCGCACGCACTTCGACCGCATCCGCACCGTGATCGGGCACGACCGCCTGTCCGACATCGCCGCGCGCATGGCCGCGCTGGCGCAAGACGCCGACCCCTGGCTGGCGCAGGCGGCGCAGACCTTCCTGAAAGGCTCGCCCACCTCCGCTGCGCTGGGGCTGGAATTGCAGCGCCGCGCGCGCAACCTGTCGCTGGCCGACACCTTCCGGCTGGAATGGCAGGCCTCCATCGGCTGCTGCGCCCACACCGACTTCGCCGAAGGCGTGCGCGCACTGCTGATCGACAAGGACAAGCAGCCGAAGTGGCAGCCCGCCACACTGGCCGAGGTCACGCCCGCGTGGATCGACGAGCACCTCAAGCCGCGCTTTGACGGCGCGCACCCGCTGGCCGATCTGGCCTGACCGTGAACTATAAATTTGATAGCTGGCCACGCAGATGGCTCTATGGCTGGCGGCTGAAATTGCTAAAAATTTCGTCATTCTTTCGTTTCAACACCACAACAGCAGGAGACACACATGTCCGATCTTCCCCGCATCGCCTTCGTCGGCCTGGGCAACATGGGCGGCCCGATGGCCACCAACCTGAAGAAGGCCGGCTATGCCGTGAACGCCTTTGACTTGAGCGCCGACGCCCTGGCCAAAGTGCGCGAGCAGGGCGTGGGCGTGGCCGCCTCGGCGCGCGATGTGGTGAAGGGTGCGCAGGTCGTGATCTCCATGCTGCCGGCCAGCCGCCACGTCGAGGCGCTGTACCTGGGCGATGACGGGCTGATGGGCGTGATCGAGCCCGGCGCGCTGATCATCGACTGCAGCACCATCGCCCCCGCGTCTGCGCAGAAAGTGGCGGCCGCCGCCACCGCCAAAGGCCTGGCGATGATCGACGCCCCCGTCTCCGGCGGCGTGGCGGGGGCGGCCGCGGGCACGCTGACCTTCATCGTCGGCGGCGCGGCCGACGCACTGGAGCGCGCGCGCCCGGTGCTGCAAGGCATGGGCAAGAACATCTTCCACATGGGCGACGCGGGCGCCGGCCAGGTCGCCAAGCTGTGCAACAACATGGCGCTGGGCGTGATCATGGCCGTCACGGGCGAAGCCCTGGCCCTGGGCGCCGCGCACGGGCTGGACCCGAAGACGCTGTCGCAGATGATGGCCGTCAGCACCGGCCGCAGCTGGGCCACCGAGATCTGCAACCCCTGGCCCGGCGTGCTGGACAACGCCCCCGCCTCGCGCGGTTACAGCGGCGGCTTTGGCAACGACCTGATGCTGAAAGACATGGGCCTGGCCGTCGAAGCCGCCATCGGCATCGGCGCCACCGTGCCGCTGGGCGAGCTGGCGCGCAACCTGTACGCCATGAACCGCCAGGAAGGCCGCGGCGGGCTGGACTTCTCCAGCGTCGTCAAGTTGATGACGACCAAGGCCTGAGCGGCCGCGCCGGCAGCGCGGCGCGTGGTGCTCATGACGTCCGTCGACGTGTTTCTTTGCTATGTAAGATGTAGCTGCTTGCGCAGGTGGTTGTAGGGCTTGCGAGCGAATACGCTCGAAAACCTGGCCCAGGACCGCGCAGGCGTTTGTTGCCCGCGCGTCTTGTTTCGGCACGGGTTGGGCGCACGGCGGAGCGTGAACCCGGCCAGTTCAAGCGGGCTGCAAGGCCGGGCGCGCCGTTGACCCCACGGCGGGCGCAGTGGCCAAGGCCTGCAACCAGCGATCCGCCAACCCATCTGCGCGCGCCTGCGCTTGTGCGACCGATGCGGCCAGCTCGTCACCGCCGTGTTCCTGGTGTTCGACGGCGATGTGGGACAGCCCCTCTATTCCCAGGAAGCCTAGCGCCGTCGCTACCGCCGGGTCCAGGTGGTTCATGTGCGCCATCTCGCCGCCGGCGTCGAAACCGTTGCCGCCGCGTGCGCTGATCAGCACGGTGCGGCGCGGGCGGTCCGCCAGCAAGGGGACGTACGGGGAATCAGCACGCGTCGGGTCGAAGTTGAAAGTCTCGCCGATGCGCACGATCTGGTCGATCCACGCCTTGAAGGCGGCGGGCGGGCCGAAGTTGTACATGGGCACACCCAGCACCAGCACGTCGGCGCGGCGCAACTCGTCGATCAGCTGGTCGCTTTCGGCCAGCGTTGCGCGTTGTTCGGGCGTGCGTTCGTGCGGCGCCGTGAACGCGGCCGCCACCCAGTCGGCGGTCACCGGCGCCGGCGGGGCGGCCCCCACGTCACGCACGATCACGTGGTCGCCCGGCCGCGCCGCGCGCCAGCGTTCGACAAAGCGGTGCGTCAGCGCGCGGGTGTGCGAGCCGTGGGCGTGCGTGCCCGCCAGGCCGGGGCGGGCGCTGGCGTCGAGGTGGAGTACAGTGGTCATGGATGAATTCCTTTTTCAGCAGTGAAAGGACTGGTTCGACTGTAGAAAAGGGAAGAATCCGTGACAAACGATCTTTTCTTCGCGAAATGACAAAATTCAATTCATCTGTGGACGATGCGAGTTTCGCCGCAACGCGGGCCCGTCGGCTACCGTCCTTGCCGGCACTGAGGGCCTTCGAGGCCACGGCGCGGCTGGGCAGCGCTCAGCTGGCGGCGCAGGAGCTGTCGGTCACGCCCACGGCCGTCAGCCACCAGATCCGTGCGCTGGAGCAGTGGCTGGGCACCGCGCTGTTCGTGCGCCAACCGCGCCGGCTGGTGCCCACGCCAGCCGCGCAGGAATTGCGCCAGGTGACCAGCGACGCCTTCGACCGCATCGCGTGGACCACCGACAAGCTGCGCACCCACCCGCAGCGCCACACGCTCACGCTGTCGACCACGCCCGCCATCGCGCGCATGCTGCTGACGCACACCGCCGCGCTGCGCGCCGCGCGGCCGAGGCTGGACCTGCGCATCCACGCCACGCACGAGCCGGTGCCACTGGACGGCGTGATCGCCGACATGGCGATCCGCTACGGCAGCGGCCAGTGGCCCGGCTTGGTGGCCGAACATCTGGTGGGCAACCGCTTCGTGCCCGCGTGCAGCCCGGCGCTGAAGCTGCGCCAGCGTGCGAGCCTGCCGCGCCACGCACTGTTGCACTTTCTGCCGTTGGGCGCGCGCAGTTCACCCTCGGACTGGGCGGCCTGGCAGCGTGTGGCCAAAGTGCCTGGGCTGGACGTGGCGGCCGGCCCCGTGTTCCACGACGAAACCCACGTCATCGCCGCGGCCCTGGCGGGGCAGGGCGTAGGCCTGATGAGCCAGGCGCTGATCGTGCGGGAGCTGGCCGAAGGCCGACTGGTGCGGCCCTTTGGCCCCGAATTGCCGGGCCAGTCGTTTCATCTGGTCTTCCCAGAAGCGCGACGGGCCGAGCCGGACGTGCTGGCGGTGCGCGACTGGGTGCTGGCCGCGACGGCGGCCGAATTGGTTCGGGGTTAAACAACGGCGGCGGCGCGCGCCCAGCGTGGGCTGTACAGCGCCGGGCCGGGGTTACAGCTGCGACTTCAACGGCAGCACGAAGCGCTCGATCAGCTTTTCTTTCAGCGGACGCGCCTGCCAGATGGCGTAGGTGTACTCGCGCGTCTTGGCCAGATCGTCTTCAAACTCGCGCGTCATCTTGGCGGCGAAGTCGCGGTCATACACGTTCAGGCTGGCTTCATCGTTGAGGCGGAACGAACGCACATCAAAATTGGTGGAGCCGACCGACACCATTTCCTTGTCCACGATCAGCAGCTTGTTGTGCATCATGGTCGGCTTGTATTCGTGGATGGCGATGCCCGCTTGCAGCATCGGCCCCCACGACGCCTTGGACGCCAGGCGCACGGCGCTGGAGTCGATGTGTTCGCCGGGCACGATGATGCGCACCTTCACGCCGCGCTGGCGTGCGGCCAGCAGCGCCTTGATGACCAACTCGTCGGGCACGAAGTAGGCCGCTTCCAGGTCGATCGATTCCACGGCGGCAGCAATCGCCATCAGCACCATCAGGTGCATGCTTTCGCTGCCGCCGGCCGGCGATGCGATGAACAGGTGAGCGTCCATGTCGCCCGTCCGCTCCTGCGGCGGAAAGTAGTCCGCGCCGTTCAGGACCTCGCCGGTGGTCTTGATCCAGTTGTCGTTGAACGCAGCCTGGAACTGCGCCACCGCCGGGCCGGTCAGCTGGAAGTGCATGTCGCGCCAGTGGTCCGGGTCTTCGGCGCTGCCTTCCCATTGGTCGGCGATGCCCACGCCGCCCGTGAAGGCCACCTGGCCGTCCACCACCAGCAGCTTGCGGTGGGTGCGGTTGTTCATGCGCGAGATGTTGTACCAGTGCAGGGGGCGGTACCGGTGCACCTTGACGCCCGCGTCCTCCATGTTCTTGAGCAAGCTGTCTTCCATTTTCAGACTGCCCATCCAGTCCAGCATGACCGACACCTTGACCCCGGCGCGCGCGCGCTCGGCCAGCGCCTCGCTCATCTTCTCGCCGATCTCGCCCGACCAGTAGATGTAGGTTTCGAAGGTGATGGTCTTTCGCGCCGCCTGTATGGCCGCCAGCATGGCCGGAAAGATCTCCTTGCCGTTCTGCAGGTCCTTAACCAGATTACCGGGCACGATGGCCGGGCCCAGCAGCGCACCCATTTCGCGGCGGAACTGCGGGTCGGCGACCGGGTAACGGTGTTCGATCTTGCGTTCGAGCTTCTTTTCGGGAGTGGCGAAGTTCATCGCCAGCGCCGCTGCGATGAGCGTGACGACGGCGGTGATGGCGATGGTCCAGAACATGCGTGGGCGGCGGATTTTCAAAGTGTGAGCAGAGTAGGGTATTCGCCCCGCGGGCCACGTAGGACTGAATCGCGCGCTGGTGGCATCCGGCGCAGGCACAAAAAAAGCCCGGAAGGGCCGGGCTGGATGTCGGACGAAGGTCGCGCTGGGCGCGCAGCCTTATTCGATCTTCACACCCGCGTCGCGGACGATCTTTTCCCACAGGCGGTAGTCGGTGTTCAGCTGCTTGCCGAAGGCGTCGGCGCTCATCGCCTGCGGTTCGGCGCCCTGGTCGTGAATGGCTTTCTGCATCTCGGGAGTGGCCAGCAGCTTGTTGACGGCGGCGTTCATGGTGTCGACCTGCGCCTTGGGCGTGCCCGCGGGCATCAACAGGCCGTACCAGGTACTGATGTCAAAGCCCTTGTAGCCGCTTTCGGCGATCGTGGGCACGTCGGGCAGCGTGGTCGAGCGCTTGGCCGACGTCACCGCCAGCGGGCGCAGCTTGCCCGACTTGATCTGCGCCATGGCCGAGGGCACGCTGGACACCAGCAGGTCCACGTTGCCAGCCAGCGCATCGAGCATGGCGGGGTTGGAGCCCTTGTACGGCACGTGGCGCAGCTTGATGCCTGCGGCCTTTTCAAACTGGTCGCCCGCCAAGTGGATGGTGGTGCCGTTGCCGGGCGAGCCGTAGGTGATGGTGTCGGGCGTGGCCTTGGCGGCGGCCACCACATCGGCCAGGGTCTTGTATTTGCTGTTGGCGCCGGTGGCGATGATCACCGGCGTCCAGGCCACGTGCGCCACGGCGACGAAGTCCTTGGTGGGGTTCCACGGCAGGCTTTTGTACAGCCAGGGGCCGACCACCAGGTTGTCCTTCTGGCCCATCACCATGTCGTAGCCATCGGGCTTGCCCTTGGCCGCCTCGGTGATGCCCAGCGTGCCGCCGGCGCCGGCGCGGTTGTCCGGCACGATGTTCCACTTGTTCGCCTCGGTCAGCTTTTGCGCGACCAGGCGGCCCAGGATGTCCGTGCCCCCGCCCGGCGGGAAGGGGATGACCATGCGGATCGGCTTTTCCGGGTAGCTTTGGGCGTGGGCAGCGGTGGCCAGCAGGCCGATGGCCAGCAGCGAAGAGAAAGTGCGCAACATCTCGTGAAAATCGGCTAGGGGTTGAACGGAAGCCGACCATCTTAGCGCCGCGCGCCGGGTCGGCGCATGGGGCCTGACCCGCATTTTGAACATGGGCTGTACAGCGTGCGCTTGCCAGGGTGCGCCCTGCGCCGAGAGGGAGCTATTTTCAATTGAAATCGCCGTCCAGCCCTACAACCACCAGCGCGGCCAGCTATAAAAAATACAGCAATCCACCCACGCGACGCGAGCACCGCTAGGCCGACGGCGCACCGCCTGCCCCAGCCGCCCACGCCAGGGCGTCGCGCAGCAGGGCGCGGTCCAGCGCAAAGGGCGGCGCGTCGCCCGACACCGGCAGCGCGAACCAGTGCGCCAGCGGTGCGGTGGCCGCCAGCTCCAGCGCTTTGTGGTGCGTGGTGTCGCGCGCCAGTGCGGAGCCGGCCAGCGTGCGCCACAGCGCGTCGACCTGCGCGTCCAACGCGGCTGGATCGCGCGCCGGTGCCGCGCTGCCCACCGCGCCCACCGAGCGCCAGGCGTTGACGGCGCCGACTTCGCAAAACGCAATGGCGTCCCCCAAATCGCGCCAGCCCGTGGCGTCGCCCAAGCGCGCAAAGAAATCCACGCCGTCCCGCGCGCCCTGCAACGCCGTGACGCAGCCGGCGGCCAACGCCGCCACGGTGGCCGCGTCGCCCGTGATGCGGGCGCCGAAGAACGCGTGGCCGAAGAAGGCTTCAAAAGCCACCTCGGTCGCACCATTCAGGTAGTCCGCCAAGGCTGCGGCGGACGGCGGGGTTGCACGGTCGAACGCCCAGGCGCTTTCCCACGCGCCGGCCTGGGCGAACTGGCCGCGCTGCGGCGCGGCTTGGAAGGCGGGGTGGTGGCGCATGGTGGCGGGGCGTTGCGTCGCAGGTGCGTGGGGGTTGGGCGGGGATTTAGACAAAACACCGCGCCAGCCCTACAAACACCTGCGCAGCCAGCTATCGATTGGGGAGTGGAGATCTGCGGCGGTGTAGACGGTCGAAAACGCGCATGGCCTGGCGCACGGCGCACGGCGCACGGCGCGCCCGCCATGCGCCAACGCGGGCCCGATTCAGGCATCCGGGTCGTCCGGTTCTGCAGCCGGCGCGGTGCGGGCGGGCGCCATCAGCTCGGTGTCCAGCACGTGGTCGGCGGAAAAGCCGCGCAGGCGCAGCGGGACTGCGCGGCACGAAGCGACGAAGTCCTTCACGTCCTTCGGCGGTGCGGTGTAGCCCAGCACAAAGCCGGTGTCGTCCGGTCGACGGTGGCGCTCCAGCAAGGGTAGGGCGATGGCCAGCGGCACCAGGCAGTGGTCGCGCTGGCGCCGGAACCCCTTGTGCCACTGGCGCGGGGCCAGCCGGTCGCGCACGACCAGCAGACAGTCGACCTCGGGCAGCGCGATCGGTATGCCGTCCGGCCAGGTCGCTGCGGTGATGGGGCGGCCCGCGTCGGTGAAGAAGAGGACGGCGGGCACGAACGTGGCTTCGCCCAGCTGCGTTTGCAGGGCGCTGCGGTGCAGGTTCCACCGCCAGGCTTTCAGCAGCTTGGCCGTGGGCAAGGCCATCACGGCTTCATCGGCTTGCGGCTGCTGCAGGATGCTGGTACAGGCAAACGCGTTGCCGGCCGCCCAACCGGCTTCCAGCAGGCCCACATCGAACTCGCCGTCGCCCATGCCGCCCACCTGCGGGTCGTGCACGACCATGTCGAAGTGGGCGACCAGCGCCGCGACTTCGGGCGCGGCTTCGAGGATGAAGAACGAGGGCCGGAAGTAGTTGATGTTGAAGGCGACCGGGTAGGCGCCGCTGGCATCGTCCGGGTCGCTGGTGCCGGCCGCGGCGTCGCGGAACGCGAACGAGAAATACACGCCCGTGTCTTCGTTTTGGTAGTGGGCGTCGTTGCCGTGCAGGGTGAAGTGCGGGCGCTGGCCGAAGTAGGCGCTGAACGCCGCCGCCGTCAGGGGGGCGCGGCGCGGCTTCAGGAAAAGGTCGTAGCTCATGCGGGGGTGCTTCCGGGCGGGCGTGGCGCCGATGTTGGCACGGTGTGGCTGGCCGTACTGGCGTTGTCCGGCGCCGACGGTCTTGGCGTCAATTTATCAGGAAAAATGGCCTTGGCCCTACAGCCACCGGCGCGGTCAGCTATTGAAAAAATAGTGAGATGTCAGTGGACTTGGCACCACCAAGTTCATTCACCACCCTTCGCCAGGTTGGCGCGCAGCATGTTGCAGAACAAGGCGCCTTGCTCGACTGCGTCGTCCAGCGCCACGTGCGTGTGGGGCAGCTCGTCGAACCAGGTCTTGGGCATGCGGCGCTTGGTGCTGTCGCGGTAGCCGGTTTTCAACAGCGCCATGGCGTAGGTTTTCATGTCCAGCGCCGAATGGCTGAACGGGCTTTCACCCGTGAAGCGGATCAAATACCAGTAGATGAACAGAAAGTCGAAGCCGGCCGGGTAGGCCACAAACACCGGCTTGCCCGGCAGCGACCGGATCCAGGCGACGTAGGCGCGCATGGCCACGTCGGGCGCTTGCAGGTCCTGGCGGCATGCGGCCCAGGCCTCGGGCTGCGTGGCCCACCATTCGGCCGTCTTCGGGTCGGGCGCCGCGCCGTCCAGCGTGTGCAGGTTGGCGGTGAAAGTGCTCACCAACTGCTTGTCCGCCATGTACGCCGCCGAGCCAAAGCTCAGCATCGAATGCGGCCCGGGGATCGGGCCATCGGTTTCAACGTCGGTGCTGATGTAGATCTCGGGCATGGGGTGAAATGTTGCCAAGCAGGTGGCATCTTGCCTCGGGTTGAAATTCGGGGCGATCTTCCAAGGAAGCCCGCCATCCACCCATTCGGCGCTCTACCGTTTCAGTGAGGACCTGGCGCAGCGTGAAAATCCTTTGTGCGCGCATCTGTGGGCCATCAGGTCGTGGTTGAAGCAGATGAGTCGCCCGGTGGCGCGCCGGTCGCGCCCATGCGTCGCAGGTACGCGGCCAACAGGCCAATGCGGTCTTCCCTTTCCAAGTAGTACTCGATTTCGAGCGCGCGAAAGCGGGAGTGATCGGCAATCTGATCTAGGACAGCCGCGCGCGCATCTCGCTCGCGTGGCAACGGCAGGGTGGGGATGTCCTGATTGGCCGCGTCCAACAGGGACGCGGTTTGCATGGCGCCGATGTCGCGCAGCGCCTGAACGGTGAGCGCTGCCAGTTCGCCGCCGGTGTTGAAGTAATACTGATCGAAACCGCCGTTGTTGACTTCGGCATCCAACAGCCAAACGCCCACAGCCGTCGCCTCTGCGGGTGACAGTGCCTCAAGGCCGCCGGCCACATACTTGTCGAGCCAAGGAGCAATGGCACTGAGGGCGTCGTCAAGGTCGCTCATCAGGCTGGGCCGCGCAAATGGCGTTCAAGGCTGGAGCCATGCTCTTGGGCGCCGAATCCGAAGCGCCGGCGATCCGCAAGGCGCTCACCCCATCTTGAACAGGGATTGGAGCGAAATAGGTCAGCGGCCCTACAACCGTCTGCGCAGCAAGCTATCAAAAGTGAAGTTGATCTGCGCCTGACACGAGGCCGATTCTTCATACCCCGCCGGTTCAAACCGCGTACACCATCATCGTCAGGTAAAAAGCGCGCGATCCGGTCCCAGCGCTTTTCCAGCGTCTCTTCCGACGCCAGCGGGAAGGCGTAGTGCGCCTCGGCCCCATCCGCCAGGGGATGCGCGCGCTTGAATTGCCCTTCGCGGCCCCCTGCAGGCGCCCAACCGCAGCAGGCGAACGCCAGCGGTGCCATGCCGTACTTGCGGATCAGCAGCGCTTCCACGGCCCGCGCGTGGCGGCAGGGGACGGCGTACACGGACCGGCACAGCACCTGCGTGTCGCCGCTGGGGCGTTCACTGCGCAGCCACTGGGCGTGCGGCACTCTCAGCCCGTGCACCACCATCAGGTCCCTGGCGCAGGTGGCCTTGACTGGGGCAACGGCGTGCGCCATGCGCCAGGCGGGGGCAAGCGCGAAGGTGGTCAAAAATAGGCGGCGGGTCTTCACGGAGACAGAAGGGTTGAGCTGCCTGTGGTCACGACCCACACGTCGGGCTTAGCCCTTGGCGCGCGCACTGCGCCAGTCGTGAAAGTCGTTGAAGGACTGGCCCTGGCGCTCGCGTTTCCACGCGTCAAAGTCCGCGTCCATTTGCCCCATGTGTTGTTCGCGCCATTGGCGGTACTGGGCGTCCACGCCTTCGGGATGGTGGGCGCTGTTCTGTTCGTGACGGCGCGCGTCTTGCGATTGGTCGTTGCCTTGGTGCGTTCCCATGATGGCGATCCTTTCGGTCAAAGAGGGTCAGGATAGCCCAACCAGCATGGCGGACGGGCGGGTATCGCTAAGGGGCCACCAGGGATGAGCGGCGGAAGTTTGGGCCCGCGGGCGTCTCGTGTGAGCAAGTCCCACTACCGCTTGACTAAGCAGAAGCGCCAGGCGATCGATCAGCAATCTTCGGCCGCTCACGCTTCGGCAGGCTGCCCACCGCCTTGTCGTAGGACCAGGCGACGAGCTCCCGCAAATAGTCGGGCGGGAAGCGGCGGACGTCCACGATCGTGACCCAGTGGAACCGGGCCATGTACCGCGCCGGCTTGACGCCGGGAATGTCCGTCAGCTCCACAAACCGATCGGGCGTGACGCGGATGCTGAAACGCCACTTTTCCGGATCGCTGGTCTTGAAATAGGCGAATTGCTTGCCACCGACCGCATAGACCAGGACGTTGCTGGGCGGGCCGACTGCTTCAGCGGACGAGCCAGGAAAGCCGCTGCAAAGCGCTTTGACGTCATTCACGTTCATGTCGGTGGAAGGCAGGATTCGACCCGCATTCTGGTGCGGAAGCGGCCCTGTAGGTCGGCGCTCAGATTCGCACTTTGGGTGGTCAAGCCGCCAGCGCAGGGGCGTTGCCGGGCGAAAAGGTCCGACGTGCAACGCGACGAGTCCAGTCACAGCAGCTGCCCGCGCAGCCTCCAACGCCAGTACGCGTAGCGCAACAGCTTGCCGCAGCCGATGGCCAACAGGTACACGAAGGCAAAAAACCGCCAGTCTTCCCCCCTTGGGGCCAGGTCAAACAGGCGCAGGGCGAGCAGCGGCGGACCCCAGCCGATGGCCAACACCAAGGGCGATTTCACCAGCAGCGCGCCGAACAAAATCGCGGCAAGCGAGTTGTCGCCAAACGGCAGCCAAGGTGGCGGGAGGCGACGGGCCTTGCTTTCCCATTGGGTCGTCAGCAGCGTCCCCACTGGGACGCCTGTCAGCACGGCGATGAGGGCAAGTTGGAACATCGGGTCGATTCAAACAGACATGGAGAGGGCGCGCCCGCGAGAATGCGGCCGACTGGCCCCGCAGCGTGGAAGCCGTCGCCCAAGCGGAGGAAAGCCCACAGCTTTACCGCTTGAACCGACGCAACACATCCTTGGCGGCCTTCTTCGACCGCATTTCATGAACAAGGATCGGGACGAGCTGCCACGCCGTCGCGCCGTCCAGGCCCCGTGCGGGCGCCAGATTCATGAGCGCGATCAGCAAGCTGAGATAGCCAAGGATGGCGACGACGATGGCGGCTAACGATGGCGTGCCCAGCGATGTGGTCTGGCTCAGGACGATGAGCGGAATGGCCACCGCCAACTGCGCCAGCACGCCACCCCAGGCGATGGTCGCCTCGTCCTTCAGGTTGTCCGGCTGTTGGTACTGACAGACGCCATGCAGAAACGCGATGGTGATGTTCTCCGGCGCCCAACCCAAGCGTTTGGCGAGGTACGCATGGCTCGCCTCATGCAGCAGGATCACGCCAAAGTAGCAAGCTACGGCCACCAGCGCCTGCACAGGCTGGCGGGCCAGCACGCCCAACAAGATGCCCGCTGCGACCAACGCCGACCAATAGATGTGGAGCCGGGCGCCAAAAAGCGTGGGGCGTTGGAGGGTGATGCAGCCGCGCATGGTGTGGGGGAAGGCCAACCGCAGTCGGCGCAATGCCTTGGTCTATCAGATGCCGGTGCTGTGGCGCGGGGCGTGCCTCAAAAGAGGTACGTCGCGGGCTGGTTCAACGGCGTATGGGTTTGAAATAGACGATCTCAGGATCGCCCTCGTCCAGATTTTCGATCATGCCACTGCGCACAAAGCCGGCGCGAGCGAACAGCGCCTGCGCGCGCTGGTTGGAGGCATTGGTGCTGGTGAACATCTTGGTGGTGCGGCACTGGCGCTCTGCCTCTGCCAGCAGGGCTAGGCCCACGCCCCGGCCCTGGTGCTCGCCCGCTACGCAGATCAGCGCCACAAATCCGTGGCCGAAGAAGCCGTGGTCCAGCACCACGAACCCGAGCAGCATGTCATTGGCCATGGTCAAGATGCAAGACCCCTGCTGTACCCAGCTGCGCAGGTCGTGCCTACGGCCTTCGTGGCTTTGAGCGTAGGCGTCGCACGCATACAGCAGCCGCAAATCGGCTTCAGTCGCGTGGCGGAACGAGAGACTTGGGGTGGCAGACATTGGGGCGGGACGGACTAATGGAGCAGTCTGGCGCTCAATTCGCTCGGCGCTACTTGGGCCGCGTGCGTGGGGGAGCGCAACGATGTACCCGTCCGACGCTGTGAAAAAAAGAGCTGGTCGCGCAGGCGGGCTGCGAAGTTCCAGCGTCATTTCCTAGCTTCGAACCTGCGGACTCGCCATGTGTCGCGTTTCTTGTATGTGAACTCGGGATGGTGAGCAGCAATGGGGGCCGCCAAAGCGATCAAGACCTCAGCAGATGTGCTGGCCAAGTGAACGTCGGATTCATGGCATACGCGGACCGAAAAAGACCCGTCAGAAGCATCGATCAACAAGTCGCTTGCCCCAGGCGTGAAGATCCCGGCTTCGATTGACGAGGCAATGAAGGCCGCAAGCGCGGGAACGGGGACGATCTGCGCTTGCCAAAGGTCGTCGATCGGCAAATTGCAATCCCAGCCGTACATGGCTGCGCAGTCGATGAATCCGAGTGCAGCAAAGATAGCGGGTAGTTCACCAAGATAAGCGAGGATCTCGTTTTTGGTGAGACCGGCTGACACGTAATGCATCAAGGCCATGCGGCGCTCAGACACGCTCGAAAGAGGCGATTGAGATCCGGCAGGGCGTCATTGCGTTCCTCCCGCGAAGGACACTGCGTTTCGAGCCGCTCAAGCTCAGCCTCGATGAAGGCGTGAATAGCTGGAACTTGTGGCTCAAGCCCCATTTCAGGGGAGTTGCGCTTGCGCTCAAGAAGTATTTGGATGGCATCGACCAGCGGTTGTACGTCCTGAACGAGCGGCAACAGACGGGCAAACTCTATCGGCGCTGCGGTGCCAAACCGTTCGAGCCACCGCACTGCCAGCAATGGTCGCAGCACATAGAAGTACTTCTTGAGCGGCACGAGTTCCGATTTAAGGTAACCGCGGTAGTTGGTCTTGGCCATGCTGCGGTAGTGATGCACGCCGCTGACGCACGAGTAGACGGCAGGGAGCATTTTTCTAGCAAGACGGGCGAAGTCTCCGAATTCAGAATAGACGATGGGTGACTGAATCCATTCGACAAACGCAGGGTTCGACTTCCAGAACAGCCTCAAGGCTTTACGGAGGTCCCAGCCGTTGAGGTCAATGTCATCGACAATCGGGTACTCAATCACATCGCGTTGCTCTTCCAGGCCGACCGACAGATACCAGTCTGGCCGATTCACGTAGATGAAGCGCGCATCGAAGTCGCTGTTGGGAGATTCAAAACCCCATGCCCGACTGCCTGATTCGACCGCCAGCAGGACGCGGACCTGATGATCTTCCTCGGCGCGTCGAATGCGGAGGAGGATTTCAGTGCGAACATCGTCGGGAATCATCATGGCTCTGGCGTAGTGATTGCGGAGCGTGCCGGACGCAAAGCGTCGAATCGCGGAGTATGCGAGCGTCGCTAACGGAGGGTGTTCACTGGAAGGTTCCGCTGCGGATGCACTACGGTGCCGTTTGACTGCTCATAGCGAAGCTTGCCTTCGTGCCGATGAACCCGGGTGATTTCTGGCGTATTGGGAGCAACAAAGTCGTCAACCACATCAATGCCATCGGGCCGGTGCTCGACCGCGAAGTAGCGATTTTGCGCGCTGCCGGGCAATTCCACGTAGACCAGATCAAGCGACGGATCCAACTTGCCGCGAACCTGATTGGCGATGAAGAAGCCCAGACCGGGTGATTGAAGCCTGAACAAGCTACTGATCAACTCCTCGCTGTTCGAAAATCGGGGCCCGAAAGGCGCTCGCCGGGGGTCCGGTGCCTGATGAGAGGCCTCAGGAGGCACCGAGCTGGTTCGATCCGAATGGGCAACGGGCGAGCAGCCGCCAGCGAAGACGGCCGTGACGAGCAGAAGTGCCGTCGCCCGTTTCATGGTCCGGTTTTGGGTACGGTGGAGGGCGATACGGGCACTTTGAGACTCCGATTGACATTGGGGCGGCGTCACCGTCCCCCAGTTGGGCGATCAAGCCGGGAGGAATGACCTCCCTGCTATCCGGCAGGCCTTACATCCGCTCAAAAATCGCCGCAATCCCCTGGCCACCGCCAATGCACATGGTGACCAGCGCGTAACGGCCACCAGTGCGGTGCAGTTCGTGCACGGCTTTCACCGTGATCACCGCGCCGGTGGCGCCGATGGGGTGGCCCAGCGAGATGCCGGAGCCGTTGGGGTTGACCTTGGCCGGGTCGGCGCCCAGGCCTTTGGTGACGGCGCAGGCTTGGGCGGCGAAGGCTTCGTTGGCTTCGATGACGTCCATCTGGTCCAATTTCAGGCCGGTTTTGGCGAACACGGCTTTGGACGCGGGCACGGGGCCGATGCCCATGATCTTGGGGTCGACGCCGGCGTGGGCGTAGCCGACCAGGCGGGCCAGGGGCTTGACGCCGCGGGCGTTGGCGGCGGCGGCTTCCATCAGCAGCACGGCGGCGGCGGCGTCGTTGATGCCGCTGGCGTTGGCGGCGGTGACGGTGCCGTTTTCTTTCAGGAAGACGGGCTTCATCTTCTGGAAGTCTTCCAGCTTGGCGCCGGCGCGGAAGTGCTCGTCTTTTTCAAACGCGACTTCGCCTTTCTTGCTCTTGAGCATGATGGGCACGATCTGGCCCTTGAAGCGGTCTTCGGCCCAGGCGCGCTCGGCGCGCTGGTGGCTTTCCAGGGCCAGCGCGTCCTGGTCTTCGCGCGACACGCCAAATTCCTTGCCGACGTTTTCAGCCGTCACGCCCATGTGGATCTTGTGGAAGGGGTCGTGCAGGGCGCCGACCATCATGTCGACCAGAGTGGTGTCGCCCATGCGCGCGCCCCAGCGGGTGTTCAGGCTGGCGTAGGGCGCGCGGCTCATGTTTTCAGCGCCACCGCCGATGGCCACGTCGCAGTCGCCCAGCAGGATGCCCTGGCTGGCGCTGATGATGGCTTGCAGGCCCGAGCCGCACAGGCGGTTGACGTTCATGGCCGGGGTTTCAATGGGGCAGCCGCCGTTGATGGCCGCCATGCGCGACAGGTACATGTCGCGCGGCTCGGTGTTGACGACGTGGCCGAAGACGACGTGGCCGACGTCCTTGCCTTCGACCTTGGCGCGGGCCAGCACTTCCTTGACGACGGTGGCGGCCATGTCGACGGGCGGAATGTCCTTGAGGCTGCCGCCGTAGGTGCCGATGGCGGTGCGCACACCGCTGACGAGGACGACTTCACGTGCCATTTTTGTATCTCCTGCAGGTTGGGGAAGGGGGTGAAAAGGAGCGCAGAACTGCGATCACGGACAAGTATGCACCCGATCCCGGTACGCCCTTGGGCGCCGGGTGACGCGGGGGTGACCGTCACACCTTTGTCATCAAAGCGACTTAGGCTTGCTCGTCCCCAACACGCGCGCCAGGCTCCGCCTGGGCGAGACCACCGTGAGCGAAGAAGAAATCATCCGCCGCCTGCGTGGCGACCTGCTGGACAGCTACGACGAAGAGCTGGAGATGGAGCTGGAGGACCGCAACATCGATGCGGTGTCCGGTGTCGCCACCGATTCGGCCGAATACCGCAGTGCGCGCCAGCAGTACTTCCGCGAGCTGTTTCGCCTGCAGGGCGAGCTGGTCAAGCTGCAGGACTGGGTGGCCACGACCAAGACCAAGGTGGTCATCATCTTTGAAGGGCGCGACGCGGCCGGCAAGGGCGGCGTGATCAAGCGCATCACCCAGCGGCTGAACCCGCGCGTGTGCCGCGTGGTGGCGCTGCCCGCGCCCAGCGACCGCGAGAAGACGCAGTGGTACTTTCAGCGCTACGTGCCGCACCTGCCGGCGGGTGGCGAGATCGTGCTGTTCGACCGCAGCTGGTACAACCGCGCCGGGGTAGAGCGCGTGATGGGTTTTTGCACCGAGGCCGAGCTGGAAGAGTTCTTCCGCACCGTGCCCGAGTTTGAAAAGATGCTGGTGCGCTCAGGCATCGTGCTGATCAAGTACTGGTTCTCGATCTCGGACGAGGAGCAGCACCTGCGCTTTCTGGGCCGCATCCACGACCCGCTGAAGCAGTGGAAGCTCAGCCCCATGGACCTGGAAAGCCGCCGCCGCTGGGAGGATTACACCGGCGCCAAGGAAGAGATGCTGCAGCGTACGCATATCCCCGAAGCGCCCTGGTGGGTGATTCCGGCCGACGACAAGAAGACCGCGCGCCTGAACTGCATCAGCCACCTGCTGGCGCAGCTGCCCTACCACGAGACGCCGCGGCCGGAGGTGATCCTGCCCGCGCGCGAACGGCACGAGGACTACGTCCGCCACCCGGTGCCGGACAGCATGATCGTGCCGCAGGTGTACTGAGGGGCGGGGCTGGTTTCTGCGGCTCGGCTGAGCTTGGCTCGGTTGGCTGGCCCGACGTGCGCGGGGCGAGCCAATTTCAAGTGAAATCGGCCGCTGGCCCTACAGGAATCTGCGCAGCCAGCTATTGAATTAATAGTACCCCGCGGTGCATGCCACCGGCGGCGCTGTGTTGCGCGTGCCGCGCAGCCGCTCGGCCGCTCAACCCGCCTGGCGCACGTCCGCCACCGGCTCGCTGCCGAAGTCCGGGCGCGCCAGGTAGGCCAGGATGCGCCGCGCCGCGTCGTCGGGTGACGTCAGCTGCCCGCCTTGCTTGAGCTGCTGGAAGTTGCCGACGTCCGGGAAGGCCCCCGCGTCCGCGCCGCGCAGCTGCACCTGCATGTCGGTGTCGATCACGCCCGGGGCGAGCGAGCAGACCTTGGCGCCGTTGGGCGCCTGCGCTTCGTCCAGCGCCAGGCAGCGCGTGAAGTGGTCCATGCCGGCCTTGGCCGAACAGTACGCGGCCTGCGAGGCCATCGCCTTGCGGCCCAGGCCGGACGAGATGTTCAGCACCTTGCGCTCGGCCTTCCAGCCGCGCGTGGCGTCCAGAAACGCGGCGGACAGCAGCATGGGCGCTTCCAACCCGACGCGCAGCGCGTTGGCCAGGTCGGCCGGGCGGCTGTCGCGCAGCGGGGCGATCGGCGGGATCACGCCGGCGTTGTTGATCAGCGTGGCGCTGGCAAAGCGGTCGGCGGGCATGTCGCCCAGCCAGCCGCGCAAGTGCGCGGCGACGGCCACCCCGTCGGCCAGGTCGGCGGACCACTGCGTCAACTGCGCGCCCGACTTGGCGGCGTGCTGGGCCAGATCGCCATTGACGCGGCGCGCCAGCGTCAACACGGTGTGGCCGGCGGCCAGCAACTGCTGGGCCATGGCCAGGCCCATGCCGCGCGAGGCGCCGGTGAGGATGTAGATATGGTGTGCGGCTGATTCGCTCATAGACCGCGAATCTAACAAAACCGCGTGACCTGCCGTTGGGGGTACGGCTATTGGGCCTACCGGGCGTCGCCGAAGAACGCACAACGCCGCGCAAGGCGGCGTTGGCGTAGTCAGCCGCGCGAGGCGGCGTTGGTGTGACCAGCCGCACAAGGCGGCATTGAAGCAGTCAGCCGCGCAAAGCGGCTTTGGTGTGACCAGCCGGGCAGGGCCGGTGGCGCGGACGGCGGCTGGCGGCCGGGCGTCTTCCAACGCCTGGCCGCGCGCCGCGCGGGTTTACATGCTGATGGCCGACACCTTGGCCGCGCCGACCGCGGCACCGGCTTCCAGGCCGACGTTGGTCAGCACGAAGCTGGTCACGGCGTGCTGCACGGTCTGGGTGTCGACCGAGCCGTTGGCGCCGATCTTGCCGGCCGCCACGGTGGCGTCAGCACCGGCCGTCCAGCCCTTGCTGGACTTGAACTTCCGCAGCGCTTCCGGCGTGTTGAACACGTAGACCACCGCTTTTGACTGGCCGCCAGCCTGCAGGCCGACCGAGCCGGCTGTGGTGCTGAAGTACCCGGTCGTGCGGCCGCCTTCGCGCAGCGCCCCCTTGCCGTATTCGGCGCCGACCACGAACGAGCCGCCGACCACCGACGGGAACACCAGCGTGCCGGCGGCGCGCTGCACCAGCTCGCGCGAGCCGGGCACGGTGGAGTACAGGCGCGCCAGCGTGGCGTCGACGTTCTGGTCCATCGCGCCGCGCGCGCTGGGACCGGAGGCCTCCGAGCCGGCCGGCGTGGTAGTGCAGCCGACCATGGCGATGCCGCCCACGGCCAGCGCAGCGGCCAAGCCTAGGGTACGAAGGGAGGGGAAGGATGTGTTCATTGCGGACTCCTCTGACAACTGAAAAATTTCAACTGGCGCCACTCTAGAGCGCCGCCCTGCGCCGCCGCGTAGGACACCGGCGCATGCGCTTGTCGCACGCCGCGCCCATCGGGTGGCCAAGGCGCGGGCGGCCTGGCCGCGGTCTTGACGGCGTCATGTTTTCAGGCGGCGACCGCCAGCGCGTAGCGGGCCCGCAGCACGCCGTCGCCCTGGGTCACGAACGGGCGCGTCAGCGCTTGCCGGCCGTGCGCGTCCAGACGGCGCCACAGGCCGTCACCCGCGTTGCCCGGGTCGCCTTCGACGTACAGCTGGGTCGTCAGCAACTCGCGCCGGCCCAGGCGCACTTTCAGGTGGATGTGCGGCGTGCGACCGGTGTACGGTGCGGGCCGCAAGGTGTGAAAGCGCCAGGCGCCGTCGCTGCCCACCACGACCCGGCCAAAGCCCTGAAAGGCCGGGTCGGCGCGGTCGCCATCGCGCGGGTGGTGGTAATGGCCGGCCTGGTCGCACTGCCAGATCTCGACCACGGCGCCCTGCAGCGCGCGGCCGTCCAGGTCGGTCAGGCGGCCTTCGACCCAGGCCGGCGTGCCGCCGCCGTAGCGCCGCGCGCCGTTCCGCAGCAGGTCGTGGTCGGTGTCGGCCGGCAGCACGACGGGGTAGAACGGCCCCTCGGTCTGGCTGGGCGTCGGCCGCAGCCGCTCCGGCGCCTGGGCGCGTGCGCCTGTGCAGACCCACGGCGCGGCGACCAGCGCGAACGTGGCCTGCCGGCGGCCGACCCCGCCCCAACCGCGCGGGCGCGTCGGCGTCGCCGGGGTGGGCGAAGGGGAAATCGGTCGGCGCATTACCCGTCCGAGCCGCGTTAGGCCGCTGGAGTTCCGCCTTTTTTGCTGCGAAATCCGTAGCTGCTCGCGCAGGTGGTTGTAGCGCGAGCGACCGATTTGATTAGAAAAGCCCCAGGGACTTCAGAACGGCGCGGGGCTTTCCCAGCGCAGGGCCGCGCCGCTGACCGGGTGCGTCAGCCCCAGCGCGCAGGCGTGCAGCATCAGGCGCGGCGCTGTATCGCCCGCCGCACCGTACAGCGTGTCGCCGACGATCGGGTGGCCCAGGGCCATGAGGTGCACGCGCAGCTGGTGCGAACGGCCGGTGATGGGCGCCAGCGCGACGCGCGTGGTGTCGCTGGCGGGGTCGTAGGCCAAGGGCTGCCACAGCGTCTGGCTGGGTTTGCCGGTGGCGGCGTCGACCTTGCTGCGCGGGCGGTTGGGCCAGTCGACGATGAGGGGCAGGTCGATCAGGGCCCAGCCGGGTGGCGGAGGGGTGGCGCGGTCGCCGTTCGGCGGAGGGCGATTGTCGGCGCGCGGGTCGGCGGCGGTGTCCGATGCGGGCGGTGGCGACGGCGGCGCTGGGGGCAGGATCAGCCGGCCGTGGACCAGCGCTTCGTAGCGCTTGTGCACGCGGCGTTCGGCGAAGGCGGCGGACAGCTGGCGCTGCACGGCGGGGCTGCGCGCCAGCACGATCAGGCCGCTGGTGGCCTGGTCCAGCCGGTGGACGATCAACGCGTCGGGCCAGCGGCGCTGGGCGCGGGCGCTGAGGCAGTCGGCCTTGTCGGGGCCGCGCCCGGGCACGGCCAGCAGGTCGGCGGGTTTGTCCAGCACCAGCAGGTGGGCGTCTTCATGGACCACGTTCAAAGGGCCAAAAGGCGCGTCGGCGCTACAGCCGTCTGCGCAGGCAGCTATCGATGGCATAGCAGGCAACAACGGGGTCGGCGCGTGCGTGCGACGGGCGAGGCGCGCCTCACGCCGCGTTCGCGGGGTCGTCCGGGGCGCCGGAACCCATCGCGCCGTCGATGCACGGGGTGCCCAGCGCGAGGATCTGCGCCAGCTCGTCCGCGCCAACGCTGCGCGCGCTGCCAAAGCCGGCGATCTGGCGCGCGCCGGTGGGCGTGAGGGTGACGAAGCGGAAGTCGGGCAGCGCGGTCATGAAGGCCGCGTCGGGAAAGCGCAGGGCGTAGGCGGCCTCGGCGGTGCGCGCGGCGGGCGACCCGGGTTCGGGCGTGTGCGCCAGCACCTCGATCGACACGCGCGCCAGGTCGTGCACGGGGGCGCCGGGCACTTCCGGCGCGCCGATCAGCAACGCGGCGCGCGGGTGGGCTTGCAGATGGGCGCAGTGCGCGGCCAGGGCGCTGACATGCAGCACGAGGACCGGCGCGCCATCGCCAAGGGGGTCGACGGCGAACGGCACCAGCGACACGCTGGGCGTGCCGCCCGCGCCCAGCGTAGCCAGGGCCGCGGTGCGGCGTGTGCACAGCAGCTGGTGCAGGGCGTGGCCGAGTCGGGGCAGGTGGGGGCGCATGCGGGTGTTGGACGGAGTAGGACGCAGCGGACGGGCAGGCCGATCTTGGTAAAAACAGGCCGCCGGCCTTACAGCCATCTGCGCGGCCAGCTATGAAAAAAGAGTCTCAAGCGGCCCGGACGACGCGTGAGCAACGCTGACAAGGCGCGGCTACATCACCTTGCACAGCTCGAACACCAGCGCCGGACCGAGCGACTGGCCGATCGCCCCGGCGGCCACGCGGCCGGTGGAGATGGCGCCGATGGTGGAGGCCTGGAATTCGGTGGCGCCGGCCTGTTCGTTGATCTCGATCACCGCGGGCGGCGAGCCGGCCTGCGCACCGATCTGTTCGCGCAGCTGTTCCATGGCGGCGGCGGCCACGCTGGCGTCGTACACCAGCGCGTCGGGCAGGTGCTGCTGTGCCAGGCGCGCGGCCTGGTGCAGGTCGTCGGCCTGGTCGACCAGCACGCCGTAACCGGCCAGCGCCTGCAGGCACTGCGCGCGCCGCTGCGGCTGGGCGGACACCACCAGCACGCGGCAACCCTGAATGACGGCGGATACGCTGGACGGGCCGACGTGTTCTTCCATCGCGGTGGCCAGCTGGGCCTCGGTCGCGGCCGCCATGCTGACGGTGACGCGCACGTGGTCGTCGCGCATTTCCATCTGCGTTTGCGCGTCCAGCGCGCGCGCCAGTTGGTGCCACAGCATCCAGCGGACGCTGCGCCAGCTGCCTTCGGGCGTGGTGGCCGGGTCGCACCAGGCGGCCACGCGCAGGCGCGGGCGGCCGGTGCGGCTGGACTTGTCGACCGTGATGGCAACGTTGGGCGACAGCAGGCCGGCCCATTGCAGCATCTCGTCGATCAGCAGATAGGTCATGCTGGAATCCGCGAACACCTGCGCCTGCGCCAGGCCCTGGCGCACGCTGACCTGGCGGCGCTTGAACCAGTCGCTGCGCGCGGTCAGCGCGGCGCGGGCGACGTCGGCCAGGTTGAGGACTTCGCGGTGCTGGGCGGGCGGGTCTTCGCGCAGACGCAGCATCTGTTGGGCGGCCAGACCGGCCTGGCGCGCGCGCTCGATCGCGTCGCGCAGCGGGGCCAGGCCACTGACCAGGCCCGGTTCCAGCCGGTTGAGGCGGTCCAGCTGTTCGCTGGCGGTGGCGAGCGACCCCGACACTTCTTCGCCCAGCAGGCGCACGACGTCGGGCCAGGGGACGGGTTGGCCATCCGCGCCCAGCGCCGGCATCGGGGCATCGCTGGCCGCGCCGGCGAGCGCGTGGGGGCGGGCGCGGCCGTGGGGACTGGCCGGCGCGGCCGCGTCGGGCGACAGCCGCGTGCGCGCGGCCTGTCGCAGGGAAAACCAGTTCAGCGCCATCTCAGCCTCCTTGCCTTGCAACCTGCCGGTCACGGCCACGAGGCCATGCGCCCGCAGGCTGACGGTATTCTGGGCAAAGTATAGGGGCCGGGCGTGATGGCTGCGCGCACCGGGCCGTACGGGCGGCCAGAGGGGGCCGACGCGCCGCCGGCGGATGGGCGGATCAGCGCAGGTTACTGGCCATGCGGGTGCGCATGCGGTGCACGTCCAGCGGCGTCACTTCCGGGGCGCCGTTGCCCCAGCTGGCGCGCAGGTAGGTCAGCACCGCGGCGATGTCGCGGTCGTTCAGCACCAGGGTGAAGGGCGGCATGCCGTAAGGCCGGGGGTGGCCGGCGGTGTCGGGGGCAAAACCGCCGTACAGCAGCACCTGCAGCAGGTTGTCGGTCTGCGCCATGGTCACGGCGCGGTTGCCGGCCAGCGGTGGGTAGGCGCCGCGCACACCCTGGCCCTGGGCGCCATGGCAGTCGACGCAGTGCTGCTGGTACAGCTTTTCGCCCGCCACCACGGCCGACGTGCGCACCGCCGCGCGGCTGGGCGCGGGCGCGGGGGCTTCGGTGGGCGGCAACATCTTCAGGTAAGTGGCCAGCGCGAGCAGGTCGTCGTCGACCATGTGTTGCGTGCCCTGGGTGACGACTTCGCCCATCGGCCCGCTGACCTGGCCGTGCGGCGCCACGCCGGTGCGCATCAGCGCCACGATGTCTTCCAGCGGCCAGTCGGCCATGCCGGCTTCGCGCGGGGACAGCAGCGACGGGGCGTACCAGCCTTCGCTGGCCATCAGGCCGCCGCCCAGGCTTTGCCAGTCGCCACCGCCCCAGCTGTCGCGCGGTGCGTGGCAAGCCGAGCAATGCGCGACCGCATAAGCCAGGTAGGCGCCGCGCACGACCGTGGGGCTGTTCTTCCCGGCGGCTGGCAGCGCGGGGGATTCGCCCACCTTGAAGTACAGCGCGCGCCACACCGCCAGCGCGGCCTGCGTGCCGTACGGCCAGCGCAGGTCGTGCTCGGGCACCTGGGTGCGCACCGGCTTCAGGCTGCGGAAGTGGGCGAACAGCGCGTCGGAATCCTCGCGCGTGAGCGCGGTGGTGTGCGTGTACGGGAAGGCGGGGTACAGCAGGCGGCCGTCGGCCCCGCGCCCGTGGTGCAGGGCGCGCCAGAAGGTGGCGGACGTCCATTGGCCGATGCCGGTGTCGGGATCGGGCGTGAGGTTGCTGGTGTAGAGCGTGCCGAACGGCGTCGGGATGGCGCGCCCACCGGTGGCGGGCACGCCGCCGCGCATGGTGTGGCAGGCCATGCAGTTGCCGACGCGCGCCAGGTAGGCGCCGCGTTCCACCTGCGCGGGGTCAATGCGCGTGGCGGTTTCCACGACGTTGACATCCACGCCGTCACCGAAGTTGAACCACCACAGCCAGGCGCTGGCCAGCAGCAACAGGGCGAGCAGGCCGCCGGCGATCCAGACCAGGCGCTTCATCGCGCGGCCCCGGGCAGCGGTGCGGTGCCGCATTTCAGGTCGGGCGCGCCGGCCGGCACTTCGGGCAGCTTGGGCGCGGGGTGCGGGTCGGCCGGCACCGGTTGGGTGGCCAGCCAGCTGACGACGGCGTAGGCGTCGCTGTCGGTCAGGCGGCGCACCACGTCGGCCATGCAGTCGGGGGCATGGGCGCGGCGCTGGCCGGTGCGCCAGCCACCCAACTGGGCCATCAGGTAATCCAGCGGCAGGCCCAGCAGGCCGGGCACCTGGGGCAGGGCGCCGGTCAGCGTCTGGCCGTGGCACTGCACGCAAGCGGGCAGGCGCAGGGCCGGGTCACCGTTCAACGCCAGGTCGCGCCCGCGTTGCAGCACCGCGGGGGCGGGGCGCTGGGCGGTGGCCGCCGGCGCCGGGTAGGGCACCTGCAGCGCGGCGAAGTGCTGAGCGATTTCGAACAGGTAGCTGTCGGACAGCGGATCGACCAGGCGGGTCATCAGCCCGTAGTGGCGGCGCCCGTCACGGAAGTTGAGCAGCTGGTTGTACAGGTAACCCGCCGGCTTGCCCGCCAGGCGCGGGTAATAGCCGTCCGGCCCGGCGCGGCCCTGGTCGCCGTGGCAGGCGGTGCAGGCCAGCGTGCGCTGGGCCATGTTGTCCTGGAACTGCGGCGCGGCCGACAGCGCAGGCGCCAGGGCGACCAGCACCCCGGCCAGTCCGGCGCGCCAGCTGGCGGCGATCCCACGGCGAATGCGCGATGCGGGCCCCATGGCGGTCAGCGGATGGTGATTTCGGCGCGGCGGTTGCGCGGCTCGGCGGTGTTGTCGGGCACGGCGACCACCGGCTCGCGCTCACCCCGGCCCACGGCGTCGACGCGGGCGCGGTCAAAACCCCGCTCGACCAGCAGGTCGCGGATGGCCGATGCGCGCTGCAGCGACAACTGGTCGTTGGACTCGAGCGAGCCGACGCTGTCGGTGTGGCCGGTCACGATGATCTCGCCGCCCGGCCGCGCGGTGGCGCGCGAAAGCACGTCGGACAGCTGGCCCATGGATTCGGCGGTCAGCTGCGCGCCACCGGTTTCGAAGTAGAGCGTCAGCTTTTGTTCGGGCGCGGGCTGCGCGGCCAGCAGCTGCTGGTAGCGGCGCTGGACCTGCTCGGGCGTCAGCTGGTCGGTCTCCAGCGCTTGCTGCTGCGACACCTTGGCTTCGCTGTAGGGCGTGGACAGCACGGTGCTGGCTTCGCGCGTGCGCACTTCCACGGCGCCTTGCTTGCCGTCCTGCGGCAGCAGCACGACGCGCGTCGCGGGGGCGCAGCCGGCCAGCACGGCGCCCAGCACGGCCAGGGCCAGCAGGCGGGGGGCGGTGGTCAGCGCGCTCATGGGTTTTCTTCCACGATGAAGTCGGTGCCGCGCACGCCGATCACGGTGGTCGGCGTGGTGACCTTGACTTGCTCGGGCTTGACCTTGGCGATCAGGCCCGTCACCACGCGCAGGCTGCCGCGCGCCAGGCTGACCAGCAGGTTGCCGTCCTGCGTGGTGGGGTCGAATTCAAACGCCGCCAGGTCGACCGAGCTTTCCGGGCCCATCGCCAGCACGGTGCCGTCCTTCAGGGTCAGGGCGGCGGTGCTTTTGGGGCCCGTGAGCACGCGGTCGGCGGCCATCAGCGCGCCACCCACCACCGCGGCGCTGCGCACGTTGCCGCGCACCACCGTCACATCGCCTTGCACGGTCTTGAACGTGCCCTGGCGCGCATCGCCGGTGACGGCCGCGGTGCGCGCAGCCGCCGACGCGGCCGGTGCCGGAGCGGGTGCGGGCTGCGCAAAGGCCGCCGAAGCGGCCAGCCAACCGGCGCAGCCCAAAAACTGGGCAGTCGTGACAAATCGGGGGGACATGGTGTTCTTCTTCTCCAGGGGCGCCGGGCCTGGTGGGCGGGCGCCAAAAGTGTGGTGCGCCGATGGTACCAGCGGGGGCGTGCGCGGGGTGCATGCCAGCGGCGACAATCACCTTCCCGGACGGGCGTTTCGCACCCACCCGGTTTGCACGCCCACCGACCGCCTCCCCCACCGCCACCGCCACCGTGACCCTTGTTCTCGCCCCCATGGAAGGCCTGCTGGACCACGGCCTGCGCGACATCCTGACGCGCGCCGGGGGCGTGGACCGCTGCGTGTCCGAATTCATCCGCATCACCGACCAGCTGTTGCCGCCCCGCAGCTTCATCCGCGTGGTGCCCGAGCTGCTGCGCGGCAGCCGCACGCGATCAGGCGTGCCGGTGCGGCCGCAGCTGCTGGGCTCCGACCCGGTCTGTGTGGCCGAGAACGCGGCGCGCCTGGCCGAGCTGGCGCCGGCCGGGATCGACCTGAACTTCGGCTGCCCCGCCAAGACCGTCAACCGCCACCGCGGCGGCGCCGTGCTGTTGAACGAGCCCGAGCTGGTCCACGCCATTGTTTCTGCCGTGCGCCGCGCGGTGCCGGCGCACATTCCGGTGTCGGCCAAGATGCGCCTGGGCTACGAGGACGACGGTCCCATGCTCGACTGCGCCCGCGCCATCGAAGCTGCGGGCGCGAGCGAGCTGGCCGTGCACGCGCGCACCAAGGCGCAGGGTTACAAGCCGCCCGCGTACTGGGACGCCATCGCCCGCATCCGCGCCGAGGTGCGCCTGCCGATGATCGCCAACGGCGACATCTGGAACGTGGCCGACGCCTGGCGCTGCCGCGCCGAAACCGGCTGCGACGACCTGATGCTGGGCCGCAGCATGGTGCGCCGCCCCGGCCTGGCGCTGGCGATTGCGCAGAGCCGGGCGCCGCAGGACGCGCCCGCCGACACCGCAGAAGGCGCGCCGTCCGACACCGACCCGGCCGTGCGCGCCCTACCATGGCGCCGCATCGAGCCGCTGCTGGTGGACTTCTGGGCCGACGTGAGCGGGCGCGTGGAGCGCCGCCACCGGGCCGGGCGTCTCAAGCTGTGGCTGACCTACCTGCGGCACGCCTACCCGGAAGCCGATCAGGCCTTCGACGCGCTGCGCCGCATCAACGACGCGCCCGCGATCGATGCCTGGATACTATCGATTCAGGAGCGGCTTGCGCAGGTGGTTATAGGGCCAGAGCCCGAATTGATTGCTTAACCGGGCCAACACACTGGTCCGGCCGTTTTTCTGCTGTTCTGATCTTCTCTGAAGGGTTCATCTGTGGCTTCCAGCCTACTTTTGCTGATCGACGACATCGCCGCCGTTCTGGACGACGTGGCCGTCATGTCCAAAGTCGCGGCGCGCAAGTCCGCCGCCATGGCCGACGACGTGGCCGTGCTGACCAAGCTGTCCGCCCAGAAAACCGCCGGCGTGCTGGGCGATGACCTGGCGCTGAACGCGCAGCAGGTCACCGGCGTCAGCGCCAACCGCGAAATCCCCGTGGTCTGGCAGGTCGCCAAGGGCTCGCTGGTCAACAAGGCCATCCTGGTGCCGGCGGCGCTGGCCATCAGCGCCTTCGCGCCCTGGGCCGTCACGCCGCTCTTGATGGTTGGCGGCGCCTTCCTGTGCTTTGAGGGCTTTGAAAAAGTCGCCCACAAGTTCCTGCACAAGGAAGAGGCCGACCACCAGGACGACGAACTGAAAGCCGCCCTGGCCGACCCCAATGTCGACCTGGCCGCCATGGAAAAGGACAAGATCAAGGGCGCCGTGCGCACCGACTTCATCCTGTCGGCCGAGATCATCGCCATCACCCTGGGCACCGTCGCCGGGCAGGACTTCTGGACCCAGCTGGCCGTGCTGACCGGCATCGCGCTGATCATGACCGTGGGCGTTTACGGCCTGGTCGGCGGCATCGTCAAGCTGGACGACCTGGGCCTGTGGCTCAGCCAAAAAGCCAGCAGCACCGCGCAGGCGATCGGTCGCGGCATTCTGTGGCTGGCACCGTGGCTGATGAAGTTCTTGTCGGTGGCCGGCACCGCCGCCATGTTCCTGGTCGGCGGCGGCATCATCGTCCACGGCATCCCCGCGCTGCACCACCTGGTCACCGACTGGAAGACCGCCGCTGGCGGCATCGGCTGGCTGGTCGAGATGCTGGCCAACGCCGGCGTCGGCATCGTCACCGGCGGCATCGTCGTGGCGGCGGTCACGCTGTTCCAGAAGCTGCGCGGCAAGAAGCCGGCGGCGGCGCATTGAAACGGTTTTCAAGCGTTTTCGGGCGCCAGCCCTAGAAACATCTGCGCGACCAGCTACGAATGTGATAGCGATTCCCGCAGCTTGACGGGCTGAGCGTGTCGCAGGTGGCGCGTGGCAGGGCACCCCGGTGTTAGCGCCTGCGACGCGGCGGCGGACCCGCCAGGAGCGGGGCCCCACGCTCCCGCCTCCAGGCCCGCGTCGAGCGTGGTCACCCGAGCCTCTCCCACCAAACGGATCGCTCCCGAAGCGGCCCATGCCGCCTGGCGATGGCATCATCCGCCCCATGTGGAAACGCCTTCCATCGTGGTTGGGCGGCTCGCCCAAGCCCGCCCAACCCGCCCCCACCGACGATGGCCCAACCGCCTTCCGGGCCGCGGTTCAGCGCTATCCGGCCCACGTCGCCCCGCACCTCGGCTACGCGCGTGAGCTCACGCCGGAGCAGGCGCAAGCCAACCTGGACTGGTTTCTGGCCTCGTTGCCCGAACGGCTGCAGGTGCTGGACGTGCTGTTGGCCGAGTTCGGCGTCCCCGCCCAACCCGCCGCCGACACGCCCGAGGCCCGGCAGGTCTGGATCGGCCAGCTGATCGACTGGACCCGCCGCTGCTGGCCGCCGCAACCTTACCGGCCGGAGCACCAGGCCACCGACGAATGGCTGCGCCTGCCGCGCACCGGCGACGACGCCATCTTCAGCGTGACGCTGGACCTGGCGACGCGCATGGGCGAGGTGGTGCGCGCTGCCTGCCCGGATTGGCGCTGGGGCCTGGACATGACGGCCGCCAGCCTGCGCGGGCCGTATCTCACGTCGCGCCGCGTCGTTTTGACGACGGCACCGTTGGGGACCAAGCGTATTCGGTTGACCGACGACATGGAAGCAGGTGTCGTTGATCGCTACCAGCATCCCGGCAATTTCGACTATTCAGCGCCCTTGCATCTCGACCCTTGGTGGGTCAACTTTGAAGATGCTTGCACGGGCAGAGAAGTCGCTTTTTTCGAGGAGGCTTGACCATGGTTGGCGTGGGGCGCGTCCAAACCTTCCGACTGAGTCGGCTATCGAGGGCTACCGTACGCGCGCAAGCGGCAGGCATCGGGCATCATCGCGCCATGTTCGAGCGCATCAAGACTTGGCTGGGCGGCGCGCAGTCCCCATCCCCCGCGGGAGTGCCCTCTGACGGCGCCGCGCGCACCGAATTCCGGCAAGCGCTTCAGCGCTATCCGGCCCACGCCGCGCCGAACGCCGGCTACGCGCGTGAGCTCACGCCGGAACAAGCCCAAGCCAACCTCGACTGGTTTCTGGCCTCGCTCCCTGAGCGCTTGCAGGCGCTCGAAGGCTTGTTGGCCGCCTTCGGGGTCCCCGCCCAGCCTGCCGCCATCACGCCCGAGGCCCGACAGGTCTGGATCGGCCAACTGATCGACTGGACCCGCCGCTGCTGGCCGCCCCAGCCTTACCGGCCGGAGCATCTGGCCACCGACGACTGGCTGCGCCTGCCGCGCACCGGCGACGAAGCCATCTTCAGCGTCACCCTGGACCTGGCCACGCGCATGGGCGAGGTGGTGCGCGCCGCCTGCCCGTCATGGCGCTGGGGCCTGGACATGACGGCCGCCAGCCTGCGCGGGCCATATCTCACGTCGCGCCGCGTCGTTTTGACCACGGCGCCGCTTGGGCCGAAGCGCGTTCGCTTGGTTCGCGACTGGGAGGCGGAGGTGGTCGCGCGCTACAAGCGGGCGGGCAGCATCGACTACGCGGCGGCGCTGCCGTTTGACCCTTGGTGGATCAATTTCGAGGATGCCTGCACCGGCAGGTCGATCCGGATGTTGGCGCAGGGTTAGGGGCCGGCTTCTGTCGTTGGCGGGTTTCGGCGCAACAAGGTCCGGCAAAACTTATGAGCTTGATCAACCACACCGGCCCACATTGGCGCGTCGATCTGCCGGGCGACTGGACACGCCGCGAAGACCGCGACGGGGTGCCGTATTTCGAGTCGGCTCATGACCATGCGGGCCTGTATATCGCAGCTGTGAACATCCACTCGATCGACCGTGCCGTGGAAGACGTTCTGCAGGAGTTTGTCGATTCCACAGCAGCCGGGCAGGACACCATTCCTGGGTATGCCTGGGTCCACCAAACGCACCGATTGGGTGATGGCGATTGGCTGCTCGAAAGCACGGAGGCGTCGCAGGGCCATCGCATTCTGACGCGCTTTATCGTGGTCTTGCCTTTGGTGCTATACGCGTCGTTTCATGACTACGATTTCATCGACGTCGCGACGTCGAACGCGCGCTTAGGCCCCTCGCTGCAAGCGGTTTGGCTGACCGATCTGGGTGTCTCTTAAGTGCCTGCCGCGGCGCGCCTCGAAGCATGCCCTTTGCAGGATCTCGAACCGTGACCTTGACAACACACAACGGCCCGCACTGGCAGATCGACCTGCCCAGCGACTGGACGCTGCGTGACAACAGCGACGGCGTCGCGTACTTTGAAGCGGCGGACGGCAGCGCGGGCCTGTACATCGCGGTGTGGGACACGCACATCACCGACCGCCCGGTGGCCGAGGTGCTGGACGACTTCGTGGCCGGGTCGGTGCAGGGGCAGGACAACATCCCGGACAGCAGCTGGTCGCGCCAGATCACGCGGCTGGAAGAGGGCGATTGGATCCTGGACGCCGTGTGGGCCGAGCAGCGGCACCGCATTCTGACGCGCTACATGGCGGGCTTGCCGCTGGTGCTGAGTGCGTCGTTTCACGACTACCAGTTCAGCTCGGTGGCGGCATCGAACGCGCGGTTTGGGCCGTCGCTGGAGTCGATCTGGTTGCTGTACGACCAGTGAGGTAGACGCACGGCGCCGCTGTGGCCCCACGGTGTACGCTTGGCCATCATGGGCCACCGCGTTACCGGACTGATTGCCGAAACCAAAAGCTTGGCGGATTTCGCCAGCACGCACGGCTTGCACGCGCCCGTGCCGTTGCAGCGCGGCTTGGCTTTGCTGGCGCTGCGCCCAGAAGACATCGACGCGTTTCTGGCCCCGCCGCTGACGGGCCATGCGCCCGGCTTCACTTACCTGTCGGAGCAATTGGTCAAGGAACTGCTCGCCCGCTCCGCCCATGCGTCGGTGATGTACTTTGAAACCGACTACTTCGGTGGTGCGGGCGGACAAGGCGTACAGTGTTTGCGGGCGGGAAAGCCGTGTACGTCCCGGTGTGGGCGGCGTCAGGCGCCATCAACGCCGCCTTGGCGCACTGGGGCATCCGGTCTGACGCAGGGGCGCCCGATGCCTTTGACGCGATCGGCTTGGGGCGGCACCGCACGACGGACGGTTGGGTGGAGGACTGATGTGACGCGCATCGGCTGACGGGAGTCGGAGTGCGGCCGGGTCCGTCTTCGCTCCCGAGCGCGGGCATGATTGCCCAGACAGGCATGCATTGTCGCCACTGGTTTCAGCCTCTCCAGGCCGAGATGCAAGCCTTTTATGGCTGCGGCCGTTTCTGGATCAGCGCAAGCAGCTATTAATAGTGAAGCAAATCGGTCGCCAAGCCGACGCTGGCACGGATGTTCACGTCGCGGCGGGCGCTGCCTCCGGCCACACGGCCAACTGCCCCGCCAGATGCTCCACCAGCGCGTGCACGCGCGCGGGCACGAAGCGGTTGCTGGGCAGGGTGGCGTAGAGCGTGTAGGGCTGGCCGGCCCAGTCGGGCAGCAGGGCGACCAGCTGGCCGCGCTGCAGGGCAGCGTGCACGTCCAGCCGGGACTTGTAGACGATGCCGGCGCCGGCCATGGCCCATTCGCGGGCGACGGCACCGTCGTCCGCGCTGCGGTCGCCGCTGATGGGCACGTCCAGCTGTTCGCCGGCGCGCTCGAAGGACCAGCGCTGTTCGCGCCGGCCGCCGATCTGCAGGGCGATGCAGTTGTGCTGCGCCAGCTCGCGCGGGTGCGTGGGCGTGCCGCGCCGCTGCAGGTAGGCGGGCGCGGCGCAGGCCACGCGCCGCGTGGTGCACAGCGGGCGCGCGACCAGCTGCGAATCGCGCAACTCGGCCGCACCGTAGCGCAGGGCCAGGTCGACCGCGTCGCGCCGCACGTCCAACACCTGGTCGCTGGCCGACAGGGCGATCTGCACGCCCGGGTGCTGCGCCAGGAAATCGTCCAGCCAGGGCAGCAGCACGCTGCGCCCCAGGTCGGACGACACGGCCAGGCGGATGCCGCCACGCAGCGCGCCCACGGCGGCCGACGCCTGGCCGGCGCCTTCTTCGATCAGCTCCAGCGCACGGGTGGCGTAGTCCAGCAGGGTTTGGCCTTGCGGGGTCAGGCGCATGGCGCGGGTGGAGCGCTCGAACAGGCGCACCTGCAACTGCGCCTCCAGCCGCTTGAGCATGGCGCTGGCCGCCGCGGGTGTGATGCCCAACGCCCGCGCGGCCGCCGTCAGCGAGCCGCCGCGCGCCGTTTCGACCAGCACGCGCAGGTCGCTCAAATTTTCAAACTGCATTTGAAATAGAAGAAAGAAATAGGATATTCACAAACCATTGTGCATTTTCTACAGTGGCGCTCAACCGATTTCTTTGGAGCCCTGACATGAAAGCCGTTGGCTATTTCACCCCCCAGCCGATCGACCAGGCCGACGCGCTGCTCGACCTCGAATTGCCCACGCCCGCGCCTGGCGCGCACGACCTGCTGGTGCGGGTCAAGGCGGTGTCGGTCAACCCGGTGGACGTGAAGGTGCGCGCATCGGCCACGCCCAAAGACGGCGCCCCGCGCATCCTGGGCTGGGACGCGGTCGGGGTGGTGGAAGCCATGGGGCCCGACGTGCAAGGCTTTGCCGTGGGCGACCGCGTGTACTACGCCGGCAGCATCACCCGCCCAGGCACCAATGCCGAGTTGCACACGGTGGACGCGCGCATCGCCGCCCACGCACCGGCCAAGCTGAGCGACGCCGAAGCCGCCGCGCTGCCGCTGACCAGCATCACCGCGTGGGAATTGCTGTTCGACCGCCTGGGCGTGCCGGCCGGCGGTGGCCAGGGTCAGACGCTGCTGGTGATGGGCGGCGCCGGCGGCGTCGGGTCGGTGCTGACCCAGCTGGCGCGCGAGCTGACGCAGCTGCGCATTGTCGCCACCGCGTCGCGGCCGGAGACGCGCGCCTGGTGCCTAGAGCATGGCGCGCACGACGTGATCGACCACCGCCAGCCGCTGGCGCCGCAGCTGGCCGCGCGGGGTCTGCCGCAGATCGACCTGGTGGCGGGGCTGACGCACACGCCGCAGTATTTTGCGCAGTACGTCGACTGCCTGCGCCCGCAGGGCCGCATTGCGCTGATCGACGACATGGCCACGCTGGACGTGGTGCCGCTGAAAGGCAAGAGCCTGTCGCTGCACTGGGAGATGATGTTCACCCGCTCGATGTTCGGCACCGCCGACATGGCGCGTCAGGGCGCCTTGCTGGCCGAGATCGCCCAGCTGGCCGACGCCGGCCGCATCCGCAGCACGCTGACGGAGGAATTCGGCCCCGTCAACGCCGCCAACCTGCGCCGCGCCCACGCGCGCGTGGAAAGCGGCAAGATGATCGGCAAGGCGGTGCTGGTGGGGTTCTGACCCGGCGTTTCAGCCAGATTCCAAGAAAAATCGGGCGCTGGCCCTACAGCCATCAGCGCGGACAGCTACTGAAACGATAGCGTTTGGCGTTCAGTCAATGTGCGCCTTGCGCAGCTCGCGCTTGAGCAATTTGCCGCTCGGGTTCTTGGGCAGCGCGTCGGTAAACACCACGCGCTTGGGCGCCTTGAAGCTGGCCATGTGCTGGGTGCAATGCGCGATGACCTGCTCTTCGGTCAGCGCGTGGCCGGCTTTGACGACGATCACGGCGGTCACCGCTTCGACCCACTTCGGGTCGGGCAGGCCGATGACGGCGACCTCGCTCACTTCGGGCAGGCGGTAGATCATTTCCTCGACCTCGCGGCTGGCCACGTTCTCGCCGCCGGTCTTGATCATGTCCTTCATGCGGTCGACCACGGTGATGTAGCCCTCGTCGTCGATCACGCCCAAATCGCCCGAATGGAACCAGTCGCCGCTGAAAGCCGCGGCGGTGCGCGCCTCGTCCTTGAAGTAGCCCTTCATCAAATGGGGCGAGCGGTGCACGATCTCGCCGACTTCGCCCACGGCGACATCGTTCATGTCCAGATCGACCACGCGCGTTTCCACGTTCAGCACCGCGCGCCCGGCCGAGCCGGCTTTGCGCAGCTGGTCGTCGGGGCCCAGCATGGTGGCCAGCGGGGCGATTTCGGTCTGGCCGTACAGGTTCCACAGCCGCACGTTCGGCAGGCGGCGGGCGATTTCCTTCAGCACTTCCACCGGCATGATCGATGCGCCGTAGTAGCCCTTGGCCAGCTTGGACAGGTCGGTGCCGTCAAACAGCGGCGAGCGCATCAGCGCGATCCACACCGTGGGCGGCGCGAAGAAGCTGGTGATGCCCTGTTGGGCCATCAACGGCAGCAGGTGGTCGGGTGTGGGTTTGGCGGTGATGTGGTTTTCCGCGCCGATGTAGATGGCGGGGCCGAAGAAGACGTCCAGCTGCGCGCAGTGGTACAGCGGCAGCGCGTGCAGGACCACGTCGTTTTCGGCAATCTCGGCGTTGATGACGCAGCTGACGTACTGCCACAGCACGGCGTCGTGCGTCAGCATGGCGCCCTTGGGGCTGGATTCGGTGCCGCTGGTGTAGACGATTTGCGCCAGGTCGGTGCTTTGCAGCGGCACGTCGGGCAGGGCGGTGGTGCAGGCGGCCAGCTCGTCAAAGCTGACCATGCCGGACACGGGCTGGCTCGGGTCTTCGGACGGCAACCAGATGAAATCCGTGACCTGCGTGTCCTGCGCGGCGGCGGCGCGCGCCAGCTCGGCCAGGCCGCTGTCGGTGGCCAGCCATTGGGCACCGGCGTGGCGCAGGATATAGGCGACCTCATCGGCCTTGAGCATGAAGTTGATCGGCACCATCACCGCGCCCAGGCGCGCCAGCGCAAAGCGCATGGCGGCAAAGCCGTGGGAGTTGCGCGCCAGCATGGCGACATGCTCGCCCGGGCGGATGCCGCGCTGGGCCAGACCGGCGGCCAAGCGGGTGACCAGGGCGTCGAATTCGGCGTAGGTCCAGCGCGTGACGCCACAGACGATGCCGGTCTTGCCCGGCAGGCGTTGCGCGGTGCGGCGCAGCACGTCGGCGATGGACTGGCGGCGGACGATGGGGTGCATGCGTTTTGTCTCCTGAAGGCGCGGTGTCGTTGTCGGGCAATGGTGGGCGTCGCGGGGCTTCAGCCCGGCGACAGGCGGACCAGCAGCTTCTGGCCCGTGCCCATGCGGGCGCAGTATTGCAGAGCTTCGGGCGTCAGCAGCTCGGCCAAGCTGGCTTCGCGCTCGTAATGGCTGGCAAAGGTGCTGGTCAGCTCGTCGGCCACGCGCTGCTTCAGCGCGGCCAGGCGCTCGGGCGCCAGCTGTTGCATGAACGGGAACAGCAGCCAGCCCGACAGGCTCCATGAGAAGCCAAAACCCGGCGGCAGCTCGATCGCGCCGCGCTGCAAGAAGCCGTACACGTAGGCCTGCTTGTGGATCTGGCTGCCGTAGCGGCTGTAGGGCACGCCCGGGCGGCGCAGCAAAGCCGCTTCCATGGCGGCCAGCACCTGCGCGATCAGCGTGCCACCGCCGGTGGCGTCAAACAGCAGGCGCGTGTCGGTGGCGGCCAGGGTGTTGACCAGTTGGGTGGGGAAGTCCGCGGCGCTGGTGTCCAGCACGTGCTGGGCGTTCTGCCTGCGCAGCAAGGCGGCCTGGTCCGCGCGGCGCACCAGGTTGATCAGCGGAATGCCGTCCTTCAGGCAGATGCGGTTCAGCATCTGCCCCAGGTTGGACGCGCCCACGGTGTGCAGCAGCGACGTGTAACCGCCCTGGCGCATGGTCTCCACCATGCCCAGCGCCGTCAGCGGGTTGATGAACGACGACGCGCCCTGCGCCGCCGTCGCGCCGTCTGGCAGCGCCAGGCACAGCGCCGCCGGGGCGACCTGGAATTCGCCGTACATACCGCCGCCCGCCAGCGCCGCCACGCGCCGGCCCAGCAAGGCCTGGGCCGCGGGCGCGCTGCCGGCGGCAACCACGGTGCCAGCGCCTTCGTTGCCGACCGGCAGCGGCGTGCCCACGCGGCGCTGGTTGGCGGCCAGGGCGGCAGGCGACAGCCGGGCGGTGACGACCGGCCGCTCGGCGCTGCCCGAGCACGCGGCCTGCTGCACGTCGGCGCCGGCCAACAGGTTGCCCAGGTCGGACGGGTTGACCGGCGCGGCTTCCACGCGGATGACGACGTCGTCGGGGTTGACCGGTTGCGGCTGCGGCACGTCGGCCAGCGACAGTTGCAGCTGGCCGTCAGGCCGTACGAGCGATTGCAGTTGCAGGGGCATGGCAGAAGTCCGGGTGGGCGGGTCAGTCGAGGAAGGCGGCAAAGCCCTCGGGCGGTTCAAAGCGCTTGTTGCGCCACAGCACGCGCGTCGGCACGGGGGCGGGCAGGGCGCGTTCGCGCACCGGGTGTTCCGGGTCGCCGGGGTAGCACAGCACGCGGGTCTCGGTGGTTTCCACCGGCTCGGGCTGCACCAGGGCCGGGGCGCGGCTGCGCGCGTTCTGCATGGCGTGCGCCAGGTCGCGGTACTGCAGCAGGTGCAGCAGGCTGATGATCTGCGGCGGCGCCATGTCGATCTCGTGGGCGCGGTACTGCTGCAGGGCGGCACGCGGGGTCAGCCAGCGCGCTTCGGTCACCTCGAAGTCGTCCACCTGCATCTGCTGCGCGGGCGGCGCGGCGGCCAGGAAGAAGCGGGTGTCGAAGCGCTTGTTCATCACCGACGGGCGGCGCGGCGTGATCCAGCGCGACCAGGGCGCCAGCGCATCCGTGTCCAGCCGGGCATCGTGCGCGGCCAGCACGGTTGCCAGCGATTCGCCGGCGCGCAGGCGGGCGCAGGCGTTGGCGCTGTGCTGGGCGATTTCGGTGTCGCCGCGCTGCAGCAGGAGCAGGCCCGACTCCTCCGCCGCCTCGCGTGCGGCGGCGACGAAGAAGGCGGCAGCCTGTTCGGGCGTCAGCGCGGGCTCGCCCAGGCGCGCGTGCAGCTCGGCCGGGCTGCGGTCCAGGCGCGCCAGCATCTCGGGCGCGGTGTCGGCCGCGTCCACCTTGCCGCCCGGGAAAACGTAGGCGCCGCCCAGCACGGCCGAATCGGTGTGGCGGCGCATCAGCAGCACTTCCAGCCCGGCGGCGCCGTCGCGCAGCATGACCACGCTGGCCGCGTCGCGCGGCGGGGTGTCGATGACTTCGTGGTTGAGTTCCATGGCGCCACATTGTGGCGGCAAGGCCCAGGCGCTTCTGTCCGGTGGGCAACAGGGGCGGTGCGGCGCCTGCATTACAGTCGCGCCCCAACGACGAACCCGACAACCCGACAGGAGAATCCCCATGGACAAGATCGATTTCACCGGCCGCGTGGCCATCGTCACCGGCGCTGGCGGCGGGCTGGGGCGTTTGCACGCGCTGGGCCTGGCGGCGCGCGGCGCCAAGGTGGTCGTCAACGACCTGGGTGGCGCGGTGGACGGTACGGGCGGCTCGGCCACGGCCGCGCAGAAAGTGGTGGACGAGATCAAGGCCGCCGGCGGCGAGGCGATCGCCAACGGCGCCTCGGTCACCGACTTTGCCGCCGTGCAAGCCATGGTGCAGCAGGCCATCGACGCCTGGGGCCGGGTCGACATCCTGGTCAACAACGCCGGCATCCTGCGCGACAAGAGCTTTGCCAAGATGGAACTGGACGACTTCCGCCTGGTAGTCGACGTGCACCTGATGGGCGCTGCCAACTGCACCAAGGCGGTGTGGGCGCACATGGTGGCGCAGAAGTACGGCCGCATCTTGATGACGACGTCGTCCACCGGCCTGTACGGCAATTTCGGCCAAGCCAACTACGGCGCGGCCAAGATGGCGCTGGTGGGGTTGATGCAGACGCTGAGCATCGAAGGCGCCAAGAACGACATCCGCGTCAACTGCCTGGCGCCCACCGCCGCCACGCGCATGACCGAAGGCCTGCTGCCGCCGGAAGTCATGGAAGCCATCCGCCCCGAAACCGTGGTGCCCGCCATGCTGGTCGCCGTCAGCGAACAGGCGCCCACGCGCACCATCTTCTGCGCCGGCGCCGGCACCTATGAAGCCGCCCACATCACCCTGACGCAGGGCGTGCACCTGGGCCTGACGCCCGACACGCCCGAGCGCCTGCTGGCCGCGCTGGCCCAGGTCACCGACGGCCAGGGCGAGACCGTGCCCATGAGCGGTGCCGAGCAAGGCACCAACGAGGTGCAAAAAGCCCTGGCGGCGCGGCGCTGACGCTGCCGTGGTGTGGCTGCCGCAGCCGGTAGTCCTGCGCCGCCGCAGGGCAGGTTCTGCCCGCCATACGCGGTGACCGCGCCTGTGCTAACTTCGCGCCCAGCAAACAAGGACACACCATGAACAACCTGAGGGACCGACTGAACGGTGTCGGACCGGAGCGGTTGCGGGGCATCCGCCGCGGCATCGAGAAGGAAAGCCTGCGCGCGCGGCCCGATGGGACGCTGGCGCTGACACCGCACCCCGCGGCGCTCGGATCGCCGCTGACGCACCCACGCATCACCACCGATTTCAGCGAATCGCAGATGGAGCTGGTCACCGGCGTTCACCCGACGGTGGACGCCGCGCTGTCCGAACTGGGCGAGATCCACCAGGTCGTCTACCAGGAGATGGCCAACCTGGGCAACGAGATGCTGTGGGTGTCCAGCATGCCCTGCGGCCTGCCGTCGGACGAGAACATCCCCATCGGCGTGTTCGGCACGTCCAACGTCGGGCGCGCCAAGAGCGTCTACCGCATGGGCCTGTCGCACCGCTACGGCCGGCGCATGCAGACCATTTCGGGCATCCACTACAACTGGTCGCTGCCAGGCGTGACCAGCGACGAGTACTTCGCGCTGATCCGCAACTTCCGCCGCCACGCGTTCTTGCTGCTGGTGCTGTTTGGCGCTTCGCCCACCGTGTGTTCGTGCTTTGTCGCCGGGCGCCCGCACGAATTGCAGCCGCTGGGCACCACCACCATGTACTTGCCCTACGCCACCTCGCTGCGCATGGGCCGTCTGGGCTACCAGAGCGACGCACAGTCGTCCCTGGCGGTCAGCTACAACAGCCTGGACGGCTACGGCGCGTCGCTGGAAAAAGCGCTGACCGAGCCTTACCCGCCCTACGAAAAGGTCGGTATCCAGAATCCGGGTGGCGACTACAACCAACTCGACACCTCGCTGCTGCAGATCGAAAACGAGTTCTACGGCACCATCCGCCCCAAGCGCGTCATCCAGCCGGGCGAGCGCCCGCTGCACGCGCTGCGCGAGCGCGGCGTGGAATACGTCGAAGTGCGGCTGATGGACCTGGACCCGTTCGAGACCATCGGCATCAACGCGTCCACCGCGCGTTTTCTGGACGTGTTCCTGATGCACTGCCTGCTGACCGACAGCCCGCCCGACACGCCCGACGAAATCGCCGCACTGGCGCGCAACCAGCACCGCACCGCCGCGCGCGGGCGCGAACCCGGCCTGGAGCTGGAGCGCAACGGCCAAACCGTCCAACTGATGGATTGGGGCAACGAAGTGCTGGCCGCGTGCGAGCCCATCGCCCAGGCCATGGACGCCGCGCTGGGCGGCACGGGCTACACGCAAGCCTGGCGCGCCGCCCAAGCCGCGCTGGCCACGCCCGATCAGCTGCCGTCGGCCCGTGTGCTGGCGGCGGTGCAGGCCACCGAAGGCCACAGCTTCAAGGACTTCGTCTGCCAGCAGTCGCAAAGCACGCGCGACGCCTTTTTGATGCAGCCGTACCCCGACGCGCTGCGCGAACGCTACACGCGCATGGCCGCCGATTCGATCGCCGAGCAAAAGCGCATCGAGCGCGCCGATACGATGCCGTTTGAAGAGTACCGCCGCCAATACGTGTCGGCCGAGCGCCTGGGCCTGCGGCCGGACGCGGTGATGGTGGGCGCGGAATCGCCCTGAGTGTTCGCCGTCCGGGCGCGGCGCCCGCCATCTTGCGTGGCCCTCGCCAACGCGGGGGCACCGGTGGGCGGGCAGGGCGACAAGGGGCTTCGTTTTCAAGCTTTTTTGCTGCCCAGCCCTACAACCATCTGCGCGGGCAGCTATTAAAAATGGAGTATTCTGCGGTGAACCGCTGTGGGCGGTAGAGCATCTAACGCCCTCGACCGCGACGCCGCTCGCACCGCCTGCCTGACCTGACCATGTTCGACCCCGCCGCCCACGCGCCCACCGCCCCCTGCGCCCCGGCCCGACGCGCCTTCGTGCAGCGCGCCGCCAGTGTGCTGGGCGTGGGCGGCACCATCGCGCTCTTGCACGCCTGCGGGCGCAAAAGCCCGCGCGCCCAGGCCGTGCCGGCGGGCGCCACGGTGCTGGCGCTGGGCGATTCGCTCACGTCGGGCGTCGGCGCCGCGCCCGACCCCGCTTACCCGGCCGTGCTGGCGCGGCTGACCGGCTGGAACGTGGTCAACGGCGGTGTGTCGGGCGACACCAGTGCCCAGGCGCTGGCGCGGCTGCCGGCGCTGCTGACCGAACACGCGCCCCAACTGGTGATCGTCGGCATCGGCGGCAACGACTTCCTGCGCCAACTGCCCGAAGCCGACACGCGCAAGAACGTTCACGCCATCTGCCAACAAGCCCTGGCCAGCGGCGCCCAGGTGCTGCTGGTCGCCGTGCCGCGCGCCAGCGTGGCCGCTGCGCTCGGCCAGATGACCGACCACACGCTGTACGCCGAAGTCGCCAAGGACCTGAACGTCCCGCTGCTGCGCGAGGCCTGGGGCGAGGTGCTGGCCAAGCCTGACCTGCGGTCCGACCAGGTGCACGCCAACGCCAAAGGCTACGAACAATTTGCCCGCAGCGTGCAGGGCGGGGCGGCGGCGGTGGGGTTGCTGGCGCGCTGAGCCACGGCGGGTCGGACGGTCCAGCGTTGGGGTCAGCGGCAGATTTCAAGCGTTTTAGGCCTCTGGCCCTACAACCATCTGCGCGGCCAGCTACCGTTTGTATAGCAACCCGCTGCCCCCTTCAATCGGCTTGCGGCGCGGCGCCTCACTCGATGTTCTGCACCTGCTCGCGCATCTGCTCGATCAGCACCTTCATGTCGACCGAGATGCGCGTCATCTCCAGCGCGGCGGATTTGGAGCCGAGGGTGTTCGCCTCGCGGTGCAGCTCCTGGATCAGGAAGTCCAGGCGTTTGCCGATGTCGCCGCCTTTTTTCAGCACGCTTTCGATTTCGTCCAGGTGCGCGGCCAGGCGGCCCAGCTCTTCGGCCACGTCGATGCGGATGGCGAAGGCCGTGGCTTCGGCCAGGGCGCGTTCCTGCCCGGCTTCGGCCGTGACCTTGCCGTCGGCGCCGGCCAGGGCTTCGTTCCAGCGGGTCAGAAAGCGTTCTTTTTGCGCCTGCACGACCTGGGGCACCAGCGGCTGGGCCTCGGCCGCCAGGCGGCGCAGTTCGGTCAGGCGCGCCAGCAGCAAGTCGGTCAGGCGGGCGCCTTCGCGGGCGCGCGCGGCGATGAAGTCGGTCAGCACCTGTTGGGCCAGCGCCAGCAGCGTGTCGCCCAGGCCTTCGGCCGTGTTCGACTGGCCGCCGCCGGACAGGCGCAGCACGTCGGCCACGCTCAAGGGGCGGGCGTCGGGCAGCCAGGCCATGACCTGGTCCTGCAGCGAGGCCATGCGCTGCAGCGCGCGCGGGGGCGGGTCGGCCAAGGCGGCGTCTTCGCGGCCTTCGACGTAGGCGCGCAGCTCGACCTTGCCGCGCTTGAGCTGGCGCGTCAGCAGATCGCGCAGGGCCGGTTCGTGCGCGCGCAGCTCGTCGGGCAGGCGAAAGGAGAGGTCCAGAAAGCGGCTGTTGACCGAGCGCAACTCGACCGCGACGCGGGGCACCGGGCCCTTCCAGGCGCTGGTGTCTTCACTGGGCGACGCCACGGCTTGTTGGCCGCTGGCGAAGCCCGTCATACTGTAAACTGACATGTGTAACTTCCCGGTGCTCGGCGTGGGTGAGCGAGTCGGCGTTGGCGCCGCGCTAGCCCCTTCGGCCTTGTCAGGCCCGGGGCAGCGCCTCAAATTATGTCAAAGCTCAAACCCGCTCCCTTGCCGCCCGATACGGTGATCGGTGGGTACCGCGTGGTGCGCCGGCTGTCGGCCGGTGGCTTCGGCGTGGTGTACCTGGCGATGGACAAGGAAGGCCAGCAGGTCGCCATCAAGGAATACCTGCCTTCGGCGCTGACCATGCGCGACGCAGGCGAGCTGGTGCCGCACGTCGCGCCCGAAAAGCTGTCGCTGTACCGCCTGGGCCTGAAAAGCTTCTTCGAAGAAGGCCGTTCGCTGGCGCAGATCTCGCATCCGTCGGTGGTCAGCGTGCTGAACTTTTTCCGCCAGAACGAGACGGTGTACATGGTGATGAACTACCTGGAAGGCGCCAGCCTGCAGGACTTCATCGTCACCGCGCGCGAACTCAAGAAGCAGAAGGTGTTCCGCGAGTCGACCATCCGATCGCTGTACGACGAGATCCTGCGCGGCTTGCGCATCGTGCACCAGCACAAGATGCTGCACTTGGACCTCAAGCCCGCCAACATCATGATCACCGACGACAACCGCGCGGTGATGCTGGACTTTGGCGCCGCGCGCGAGGTGCTGAACAAGGAAGGCAACTTCACCCGCCCGATGTACACGCCCGGCTTTGCCGCGCCCGAGATGTACCGGCGCGATTCGACCATGGGCCCGTGGACCGACATCTACGCCATCGGTGCCTGCATCTACTCGTGCATGCAGGGCTACCCGCCCAACGACGCGCCCCAGCGCCTGGAAAAAGACCGCCTGGCGCTGTCGCTGACCCGCTTGCGCGGCGTGTATTCGGACAACCTGATCGAAGTGGTCGAGTGGTGCATGTCGCTCGACCCGCTGTCGCGCCCGCAGTCGGTGTTCGCGCTGCAAAAGGAGCTTAGCCGCGAGGGCGAGCGCCAGTACACCAAGCTCAGCGTGGGCGAAAAGGTGCGGCTGCAGTTCGACAACATGCTCAACGACACCAAGAAAAACCTCAAGCGCGCCACCCGCATCGGCACGCACCAGAAGTAAGCGGTCTGCGCGATGAAATTTTCAGTGTTTCAGCTGAGCCGCCGTGGCGGGCGAGAGAAGAACGAAGACCGCATGGGCTACAGCTACACGCGCGACGCGGTGCTGTTTCTGCTGGCCGACGGCATGGGCGGCCACCCTGAGGGCGAAATGGCCGCGCAGATCGCCCTGCAGACGCTGTCGACGCTGTTTCAGCGCGACGCCAAGCCCGAATTGCCGTCGGTCCAGAGCTTTCTGGCCACCGGCGTGATGGCCGCGCACCACCAGATCATCCGCTACGCCAGCGAACGCGCCATGATGGACACGCCGCGCACCACCCTGGTGGCCGGGCTGATCCAGGACGGCGAGTTGCACTGGGCGCACTGCGGCGATTCACGCCTGTACGTGGTGCGCGATGGCGAGCTGCTGTCGCGCACGCGCGACCACTCCTACATCGAAGCGCAGGCCAGCGCCGGCGCGCCGACCGAGGGCGTTAACCGCAACGTGCTGTTCACCTGCCTGGGCTCCACGGTGCGGCCGATGTTCGACGTCGCCGGCCCGCTCAAGCTGCGCGAGGGCGATAAGCTGCTGCTGTGCTCGGACGGCTTGTGGGGCAGTGTGGAGGACGAGGACATCGTCGGCATGCTGTCGTCGGTGCCGGTGGCGGACGCCGTGCCCGCGCTGGTCGAGCAGGCCTTGCTGACCGCCGGTGCGCATTCCGACAACGTCACCGTGATCGCGCTGGAGTGGGAAACGCCGGCCGAATCGCAGTTCCAGCCTAGCGGCTTCACCGAAACCCAGATGATGGGCGACGAGGTGTTTGCGTCCACCATCCAGTCCGGCGGGCTCGACCCGCTGCTGGACGAGCTGGACGACGACGCCATCGAACGCTCCATCGCCGAGATCAACGACGCCATCCAGCGCTCCGCTTCGCGCAAGCGCTGACCGGTGGCCGCCGCCGCACGCCAGGCCCCGCCTGGTCGCGGCGCTTTCTTTTTTTGTGTGCAGGATTTCCCCATGAACGCCCCAGCAAACCCGTCCGTCGCCACCCGCGCCCCCGACCAGCTGCGCACCGTGCGCATCCAGCGCGGCTTCACCATGCACGCCGAAGGCTCGGTGCTGATCTCGGTCGGCAACACGCAGGTGCTGTGCACCGCGTCGGTTGAAGAAAAGGTGCCGCCACACAAAAAGGGCAGCGGCGAAGGCTGGGTGACGGCCGAGTACGGCATGCTGCCGCGCGCCACCAACACCCGCGGCAGCCGCGAAGCGGCACGCGGCAAGCAGACTGGCCGCACGCAGGAGATCCAGCGCCTGATCGGCCGCAGCCTGCGCGCCGTGTTCGACCTGAAGAAGCTGGGCGAGCGCACCATCCACCTTGACTGCGACGTGATCCAGGCCGATGGCGGCACGCGCTGCGCCAGCATCACCGGCGCCTACGTCGCCGCGCACGACGCCGTCAGCTGGCTGCTGGCGCGCGGCCTCGTTACCGAATCGCCCATCCTGCACCCTGTGGCGGCGGTGTCGGTCGGCATCGTCCAGGGCCAGCCCGTGCTGGACCTGGATTACGCGCAGGATTCGTCCTGCGACACCGACATGAACGTGGTGATGACCGGCGCCGGCCACTTTGTGGAAGTGCAGGGCACGGCCGAAGGCGCGGCGTTTTCGCGCGCCGAGATGAACCGCCTGCTTGACCTGGCCGAAAAAGGCATTGGCGAGCTGATCGCCATGCAAAAGCAATCGCTATTGGTTTGATAGCTGGTCGCGCAGTCTGCTGTAGGGCTGAAGCCATATTTCTATGAAAATCGTACTGGCGTCCAACAACGCGGGCAAGCTGGCCGAGTTGCAGACCCTGCTGGCCCCGCTCGGCATGCAGCTGGTGCGCCAGGGCGAATTGAATATCGGCGAAGCGCCCGAGCCCTACCGCACCTTTGTTGAAAACGCGCTGACCAAGGCGCGCCACGCCGCGCGCGAGAGCAGCTTGCCCGCCATCGCCGACGACGCCGGTCTGTGCGTCGATGCCTTCGGCGGCCTGCCGGGCGTGGACACGGCCTACTACGCGACGCAGTTTGGCTACGACAAGGGTGACGCCAACAACGTGCGCGCGCTGCTGGAGCAGATGCAGGACATCGACAACCGCCGCGCCGCCATGGTCAGCACGCTGGTCGCACTGCGCAGCGCCGATGACCCCGAGCCGCTGATCGCCGTCGGCCGCGTGGTGGGCGAGATCGCCCGCGCGCCGACGGGCGAGGGCGGTTTCGGCTTCGACCCGATCATGTACTTGCCCGAGCTTGGCAAGACCTTTGCCGAGCTCCCGCCCGAGGTCAAACACGCCCACAGCCACCGCGGCCACGCCAGCCGCGCCATGATTGCGCTGATGCGCGAGCGCTGGCTGGGCTGATCCGCCCGCGCGCACGCCGCGCAGGGCTTTGGCCACTGGCACGCGACGCCCGCGCTTCAGGCCGCCGACAATCCCGCCATGCCCCACGATATCCAGCACTACATGCGGCCCGGCACGCTGCAGCTGTCCGCGCTGCCGCCGCTGTCGCTGTACGTGCACCTGCCCTGGTGCCTGCGCAAATGCCCGTACTGCGACTTCAATTCGCACGAGCGGCGCGAAGGGACGGACGCCAAGGCGCAGGAGCAGCGCTATGTCGCCGCCGTGCTGGCCGATCTGGAGGCCAGCCTGCCGCTGATCTGGGGCCGGCCGGTGCACAGCATCTTCATCGGCGGCGGCACGCCCAGCCTGTTTTCGCCCGAGGCGATCGACCAACTGATCGCCGGCCTGCGCGCGCGCCTGCCACTCACGCCCATCTGCGAGATCACACTGGAGGCCAACCCCGGCACTTTCGAGCGCGAGCGTTTCGCCGCCTTCCGCGCGGCGGGCGTGACGCGCCTGTCGATCGGCGTGCAAAGCTTCAACGACGCGCATTTGAAGGCCCTCGGCCGCGTGCACGACGGTGCGCAGGCGCGCGCCGCCGTGGAAGAAGCAGCGCGCAGCTTTGACACCTTCAACCTCGACCTGATGTACGCGCTGCCCGGTCAGACGCTGGACCAGTTGAAGGCCGACGTGGACACCGCGCTGGCCTTTGCGCCGCCGCACTTGTCGCTCTACCACCTGACGATCGAGCCGAACACGGTCTTCGCCAAGTTCCCGCCCAAGGTGCCGGACGACGACACGGCCTGGGACATGTTGGACCACCTGATCGCGCGCACCGTCGACGCGGGCATGGAGCGCTATGAAGTGTCGGCCTACGCCCGCGCCGGCCACCGCTGCGTGCACAACCTGAACTACTGGCAGTTCGGCGATTACCTGGGCATTGGCGCTGGCGCCCACGGCAAGATCAGTTTTGCCCACCGCGTGGTGCGCCAAGTGCGCCACCGCCAGCCCGATCTGTACATGGACAAGGCATTGGCGGGCGGTGCCGTGGCCCAGGAACACGAGGTGACGCGGCGCGATCTGCCGTTTGAATACATGGTCAATGCGCTGCGCCTGCGCGACGGCTTCACGGTGCAGGATTTCACTGAAAAGACCGGTTTGCCCCCGAGCAGTGTGCGCAACCAGCTATCAGAAGCAGAGCAAAAGGGTTGGCTGAAACAGGACGGTGCCTGGTGGCAGCCGACCGCCCGCGGCTTCGATTTCTTGAGCGACGTGCAGCAGCTGTTCCTGCCCGAGCCTGTGTCAAAAGACACTGCCCAGGGTAGGTGATCCCTGACATGGGTGAGGCGCCTGAGCCGACCCGGCGGCCACCGGGTTTCTCCTAAAGTAACCCCATCGCAGGCAGGGCTTGGCATTCACGAACCGGTCGTGAAGGGCATTTGCAGGCGTCAGGAGACCACCGAATGAACGAGAACACCGTCAAAGGCAATTGGATGCAATTCAAGGGCAAGGTCAAGGAGCAGTGGGGCAAGCTGACCGACGACGACCTGGACGTGATCGCCGGTAAGCGCGACCAGATGGTCGGCAAGCTGCAGGAACGCATGGGCATCGCCCAGGACGAGGCCGAAAAGCAGGTCAAGGACTGGGAAACCCGCGAAAGCTACCGCTGGGATTGAGCCTTTTGATGGCTGAGGGCCACGCGCGATGAACGCGAGGCCCTGACGCAAGAACGCCGCCTCGGCTGTCGCCAGGCGGCGTTTTTTATGGGCGCGCGTGCGGCGTGTCCGCGCGGTCGGCCCGCGTGGGGCTTGGGGCTCAGATCTCGTCCAGACTCGTGGGCGCAGGAAAGCCTGCTGCCATGACCAGGCGCTGCAGCAAGGGCAGCGCGTCGCGGTCGGCATCGATCAGCTGCCACTGGTGCTCGTCCATCAGGCCTGAGGAGATGCTGTGGCGCACGAAAGTCAGCAGGTGGTCGTAATAGCCGTCCTGGTTCAGCAGGCCGAGCGGCTTGTCGTGGTAACCGAGCTGACGCCAGGTCCAGGTTTCAAACAGCTCCTCGAAGGTGCCGATGCCGCCGGGCAGCGCCAGAAAGGCATCTGCGTGCTCGGCCATGAGGCGCTTGCGCTCGTGCATGGTTTCGACGATGTGCAGCTCGGTGCAGCCGCGGTGGGCGTGTTCGCGCTCGACCAAGGTGCGCGGGATCACGCCGATCACGCGGCCACCCGCCGCCAGGGTGGCGTCGGCCACTTCACCCATCAGCCCGGCGCGCCCGCCGCCGTAGACCAGTTGTCCCCCTTGCGCGCCGATCCAGCGGCCAACGGCGCGGGCGGTTTCGGCGAAGGCGGGCGTGTTGCCCGGGCGTGAGCCGCAGTACACGCAGATCGAGAAGGCGGGGCGGCTGGCAGCGGTGGTGTCGGTCATGCGGGGGAAAATCGGGTCACGAGGGCCGCCAGCCAGATGCCACCGGCCAGGGTCAGGCTGAGCAGCACGGCGGCCGAGCCCATGTCTTTGGCGCGCTTGGACAGCGCATGCCATTCGGGGCCGATGCGGTCGACCACGGTTTCAATGCCGGTGTTGAGCAGCTCGACGATCATCACCAGCAGCACGGAGCCAGAAAGCAAGGCGACTTCCACCCAGCTGCGGCCCAGCCAGAACGACAAGGGCACCAGCACGATGGCGAGGATGGCCTCCTGGCGGAAGGCCGGTTCGCGCCAGCCCGCGCGCAGGCCGGCCAGTGAATACAGGCCGGCATGCCAGATGCGGGACAGGCCGGTGCGCGCCTTCTGCGGGTTGGCTGGGTGGATCGTGGAATCGGGGGGCATGGTGGGTAGGCGGTGACCGTCGAAGGCGGTGCGTTTCAGGTGCGTCGGCGAGCCAGATCGGGCTGCACGTCGATCAGGCGCGTGCCAGCCCAGATGTCGTGCCAGAACTGTTGTTCGCGGTTGAAGCGGCTGAGCAGAGCCCAGACCAGTGCCCAGCCGGTCAGCAACAGGGCGACTTCCCAGCCGCTGAGCGGCCAGGGCGCCATCAGGGCCAGCGGCGGCAGGAACCAGACCCAGCTGAGCACGTAGCGCAGCAGGGCGCGCCCCGTGCTTAAGGGGCGGCCTAGTTTGTCGACGACGCGGATGTGCCAGGTCTTCATGGCCAGGGTCTGCCCACGCGACCAGAACCAGACGAAGTACAACGCCGAGACCGCAAACACGAACGCCTGCAGGCCGTGCCGGTTGTCCAGGGCGTTGCGGGTTTGCGTGGTGGCGCTGAAGACGTAGCCGGCGACGAACACGACGCCGAACATCAGCATGCCCTCGTACATCCAGCAGGCCATGCGCCGGCGCAGCGAGGGCGCGCGCCAGTCGGTGGGGCCAGGGGTCGGCAAGGGTGCCGCGCCAGCGTCGGGCGAAGTCATATCCAGAAGCGGCCCGCAGCCGCTGGTGAAAAAGTGAAAGGGAGGGCGGGGAGGCACCAAGCCCGCCCAGGCGGGATCAGCGCGACGAATCGGCCGCCGAAGCGGGCGGCTGAGGCAGGAGTGTATTGCGATTCAATGGCACTGGCGCACGCGGCGTGCCTGCTGCGCCGGCTTGTGCGGGTGCTTCGCCAGGGCGCAGTATGCGGTTGCGCGGCGCCGGACGCAGGGCGGGAGCGACGCCCGTGGGGGTCTTGGGGCGGTCGCCAGCCAGGCGCTCGCGCTCTTCGGCGGGCAGGGCCTGGTACTCCTCCCACTTGGCCCGCTTCTCGTCGGCGGGGACCTTGCGGACCTCAAAGTAGTTCATCCGGGCCTGGTTGCGCTGCGCCGGTGTCAGCTTGGCCCATTCGCCCATGCGGCCCTGGAGCGTTTCCTGCTCTTCAGGCGACATCCGGTTGAAGTTGTGGGTGAGGGCGACCCACTTGCGCTGGTGCTCGGGGCTCAGGCCGCGCCATTGGCTGGCCAGGGGCTTCAGGGCGCTTTTCTGCTCAGCACTCAGGCTGTTCCAGGGCAGGCTGCCGATGGAGGGTTCTGCGGCAGCGTTGCCCTGCGACGACTGCGCCAGCACCGGGGAGGCGGCCAGAGCAGCAAAAAGCAGGGCAATCGTGGGCGCAGCGCGCATCAGAATCGTGAAAGCGGTCAGCGGCTCGAGGCCGAGGTGTTGTGGGAGCTGGTCTTCAGGAACTGCACGAAACCAGGGTCGGAATAGGCTTCCGGCGGCAGGTCGTCCGTCAGCAGGGTGGCGTCCAGGTCGGCCACTTCCATGGTGCGGTCGTCGTCCTGCATCACATTGACCGTGACCAGGCCCACCACCAGGGCGCAAACCAGCGCCAGGGACGTCAGGCGGCCCCAGAAGCCCAGCACGTCGTCGCCCAGCCCCATGGCCGCCGTGTGGCCGTTGCTGAGGATGGCGGGGACGGTGCGCAACCGGGTGACGGCGACGGGCTGTTTGCGCCGGGCCAGCGCCTGTTCCCGCGCGGCGCGCAGGCGTTCCTGCAGGTCGCGCGGCATCTCCTGCGTGCTGGCGGACAGGCGTGCCGCAACGCGCAGGCCGAACCGGTTCTGCGCGACTTCCGCATGTTGGGGGGGGTAAGGTCTGGTCATGGCGTGATTCCCTTGGCGCGCAAAGCCTTGGCCAGTGCCTGGACGGCCCGCGAGCAGTGCGTTTTGACGCTGCCTTCCGAGCACCCCATGGCGGCCGCGGTCTCCGCAACGTCCATCTCCTCCCAGTAACGCATCAAAAACGCCTCTCGTTGACGGGTGGGGAGGGCCTGAATTTGTAACTCGATGGCGGTCAGGATCTCCTGACGGCGTGTGGAGTCCTCTGCGCTCTCAATTTGTTCGGAATCCGAAGCGCCAGCAAAGGCCTCCAGCAGGTCGAATTCTCCGTCGCTGTCCGGCGAATCGAAGTCGCTCATGTTCGAAAACAGCGCCCGGCGCGTCTTTTGGCGCCGGAACCAGTCGAGCGTGCTGTTCGACAGGATCCGCTGGAACAGCATGGGCAACTCGCCCGGCGGCTTGTCGCCGTAGTGCTCCGCCAGCTTCATCATGCTGTCCTGCACGATGTCGAGCGCTGCGTCCTCGTCCCGCACGTGGTACATCGAGCGCTTGAAGGCTCGTTTTTCCACGCTTTTGAGGAAATCGGAGAGTTCTTGTTCGGTGGCCAAATCGGTCGTTCAGCGGAAGGCGCTGGGCTCTGCCTAGCAGAGCAGGGAATCGTGGGCCGGCTGACTCTGGGGCCGACCGGCGCCGGATTATGGCACCGCCAGCATGAACAAATTTTCGCGCGTGGTGCGAATGGCCATGTTGCAGTGCGATAATGTGACATTGCAGTCAAAAAGGCAAACGGGTTACCGTCCGGCGACCGAAGTGGTCGTCCATGGCGTGTGACCTCAAGTCCTGAAGCGGCCTCACAAGGGCTGGCAAGGGGCACCCAAGGTTTTTCGTCAGAGAAATTCTCGAAAGGTTCATCTCATCATGGAAATCTCCAAAGCCGAAATCAAGTCGGCCGCTGCTGCCGCAGCGCGCAGCGACTCCGAAGAACTCCGCGGCGCCGAAATTCTGGTCAAGGCCTTGCAGGCCGAAGACGTCAAGTACGTCTGGGGTTACCCCGGCGGTGCGGTGCTGCACATCTACGACGCGTTCTACAAGCAGGACACCATCCAGCACGTGCTGGTGCGCCACGAACAGGCCGCCGTGCACGCCGCTGACGGCTACGCCCGTGCCACGGGCGACGTCGGCGTGGCGCTGGTCACTTCCGGCCCCGGGCTGACCAACGCGGTCACCGGCATCGCCACGGCCTACATGGATTCGATCCCGATGGTGATCATCTCCGGCCAGGTGCCCACGGCCGCCATCGGCCTGGACGCCTTCCAGGAATGCGACACCGTCGGCATCACGCGCCCCATCGTCAAGCACAACTTCCTGGTGAAGGATGCGCGCGACATGGCCGAGGTGATGAAGAAGGCCTTCCACATCGCGCGCACCGGCCGCCCCGGCCCGGTGGTGGTGGACGTGCCCAAGGACGTGTCCTTCAACAAGGCCGCCTACAAGGGTTACCCCGAGACCGTCGAGATGCGCTCGTACAACCCGGTCAAAAAGGGCCACGGCGGTCAGATCCGCAAGGCGCTGCAGCTGCTGCTGAACGCCAAGCGCCCCTACATCTACACCGGCGGCGGTGTGCTGCTGTCCAACGCCAGCCCCGAGCTGCGCCAACTGGTGGACATGCTGAACTACCCGGTCACCAACACGCTGATGGGCCTGGGCGCCTTTCCGGCCAGCGACCGGCGCTTTTTGGGCATGCTCGGCATGCACGGCACCTGGGAAGCCAACAACGCGATGCAAAACTGCGACGTGCTGCTGGCCGTCGGCGCGCGTTTTGACGACCGCGTGATCGGCAACCCCAAGCATTTCGCCTCGGTTGACCGCAAGATCATCCACATCGACATCGACCCGTCTTCCATCTCCAAGCGCGTCAAGGTCGACGTGCCGATCGTGGGGGACGTCAAGGACGTGCTGACCGAGCTGATCGGCATGGTCCGCGAAGCCAACCACCAGCCCGACAAGGCCGCGCTGGACGCCTGGTGGCAGCAGATCGAAGGCTGGCGCGCGCGCGACTGCATGAAGTACGACCGCGACAACACCGAAGTCATCAAGCCGCAGAAGGTCATCGAGACGCTGTGGGGCATGACCAAGGACGCGGACGCCTACATCACCTCCGACGTCGGCCAGCACCAGATGTGGGCCGCGCAGTACTACCACTTTGACGAGCCGCGCCGCTGGATCAACTCCGGCGGCCTGGGCACCATGGGCGTGGGCATTCCCTACGCCATGGGCATCAAGCTGGCCAAGCCCGAATCGGAAGTGTTCTGCGTGACCGGCGAAGGCTCGGTGCAGATGTGCATCCAGGAGCTGTCGACCTGCCTGCAGTACAACACGCCGATCAAGATCCTGTCGCTCAACAACCGCTACCTGGGCATGGTGCGCCAGTGGCAGGAGATCGAATACTCCGGCCGCTACAGCCACAGCTACATGGACGCGCTGCCCAACTTCGTGAAGCTGGCCGAGGCCTATGGCCACGTCGGCATGCTGATTGAGCGGCCGCAGGACGTCGAGCCCGCATTGCGCGAGGCGCGCAAGCTCAAGGACCGCACGGTCTTCATGGACTTCCGCACCGACCCGACGGAGAACGTGTTCCCCATGGTCCAGGCCGGCAAGGGCATCACCGAGATGCTGCTGGGTTCTGAAGACCTTTAAGCCAAATCGGCTGCCGGCCCTAGAGCAATCTGCGCGGGCAGCTATTTTTTAGATAGCAAGACGATTCTATCGTGCGCCAAGCCTGCCACTTACCGGTGGCGGGGGAGGGCGGCGAAAAGAGGGCTCTGACACATGAAACACATCATCGCTGTTCTGATTGAAAACGAAGCGGGCGCCCTGTCCCGCGTGGTGGGCCTGTTCTCGGCCCGTGGCTACAACATCGAATCGCTGATCGTCGCGCCGACCGAGGACGAAAGCCTCTCGCGCATGACGATCCAGACGCGCGGCTCGGAAGACACCATCGAGCAGATCACCAAGCACCTGAACCGCCTGATCGAGGTGGTGAAGGTGGTCGACCTGACCGAAGGCAGCTACATCGAGCGCGAGCACATGATGGTCAAGGTGCGCGCCGTCGGCAAGGAGCGCGAGGAGATCAAGCGCACCTGCGACATCTTCCGCGGCCGCATCATCGACGTCACCGACAAGAGCTACACCGTCGAGCTGACGGGCGACCAAAGCAAGCACGACGCCTTCCTCAACTCGATCGACAAGTCCGCCATCCTCGAGACCGTGCGCACCGGCGCCAGCGGCATCGGGCGCGGCGAGCGCCTGTTGCGCGTTTAAGCATCTAATCGGGCGCTGGCCCTAGTGCAATCTGCGCGGCCAGCTCCTGTTTAGATAGCGTTCGTTTTTGATTTTCTTCTCATCCCTAGCCTTCATCCAAGGAGATATCACGTGAAAGTGTTCTACGACAAAGACTGCGACCTGAGCCTGATCAAGGGCAAGACCGTCGCCATCATCGGCTACGGCTCGCAGGGCCATGCGCACGCGCAGAACCTGAACGACAGCGGCGTGAAAGTGGTGGTCGGCCTGCGCAAGGGCGGCGCCTCGTGGGACAAGGTCGGCAAGGCCGGCCTGAAGGTGGCTGAAGTCAACGACGCCGTCGCTTCGGCCGACGTGGTCATGATCCTGCTGCCCGACGAGAACATCGCCGCCGTCTACAAGGAGATCGAGCCGCACCTGAAAAAAGGCGCTTCGCTGGCCTTCGCGCACGGCTTCAACGTGCACTACAACCAAGTCGTGCCGCGCGAAGACCTGGACGTGTGGATGGTCGCTCCCAAGGCGCCTGGCCATACCGTGCGTTCTACCTACGCCCAAGGCGGCGGCGTGCCGCACCTGGTCGCGGTGCACCAGGACAAGTCGGGCAAGGCGCGTGACCTGGCCCTGTCCTACGCCATGGCCAACGGTGGCGGCAAGGCCGGCATCATCGAGACCAACTTCAAGGAAGAGACCGAGACCGACCTGTTCGGCGAGCAGGCCGTGCTGTGCGGCGGCACGGTCGAGCTGATCAAGATGGGCTACGAAACCCTGGTCGAAGCCGGCTACGCGCCCGAGATGGCCTACTTCGAGTGCCTGCACGAGCTCAAGCTGATCGTTGACCTGATCTACGAAGGCGGCATCGGCAACATGAACTACTCGATCTCCAACAACGCCGAGTACGGTGAGTACGTGACCGGCCCGAAGGTGGTGAACGAGAGCTCGCGCGAAGCCATGCGTGAAGCGCTGAAGAACATCCAGAACGGCGAGTACGCCAAGAGCTTCATCCAGGAAGGCCGTCTGGCTTACCCCAGCATGACCGCACGCCGCCGCAACACCGCCGACCACAGTATCGAAGTGGTGGGTGCCAAGCTGCGCGCCATGATGCCCTGGATCGCCAAGAACAAGCTGGTCGACCAGACCCGCAACTGATCGCCCCCCACGAGGGTGCCGGGAGGGGCCAGACCCCGCCGGCGCCGGCTCGGCGCGTCACCTGGCCACCTTCGCGGTGGCCTTGTTTTTGGGGGCGCGGCGCCGTGATCTTCTGCCGGCCCGCGCCGCGTTCGGGGGGGCGGGCCGCACTCGCCGGGCCCGTGTTTCGTACACTCAGGGCTGGACGAGGGCGCGGTTTGCAGGCGCGGCAACAGGCGGATGTGTGCAGGCCTTTGAAAATTCCTAATTTGATAGCTGGTCGCGCTGATCCCATTGGGGCTGGCGGCCGAAACGATTGATGAATCCACCCGATCCCCATTCCGAAGCGCGCGGCCCTGGCTGGGGCCACGACATGTCGCAGCGCGTGCGCCGCAAGGGCATTTACGTGGCGCCCAACCTGGTCACGCTGATCGCGCTGTTCGGCGGGTTCTACGGCATCGTGATGGCAATGAACGGCCGCTTTGACCTGGCTACCACCGGCATCTTCGCGGCCATGATCTTCGACAGCCTGGACGGCCGCGTGGCGCGCATGACGGGCACGCAAAGCGCGTTTGGCGAACAGATGGATTCTCTGTCCGACATGGTCAGCTTTGGCGCCGCGCCGGCGCTGCTGGCCTACGAATGGGCGTTGCGCCCGCTGGGCCGCTGGGGCTGGATCGCTGCCTTCGTGTACTGCGCCTGTGCGGCGCTGCGGCTGGCGCGCTTCAACGTCAACACCGGCGTGGTGGACAAGCGCTACTTCCAGGGCTTGCCCTCGCCCGCCGCGGCGGCGCTGGTGGCCGGCTTCATCTGGCTGACCAGCGCCATGCTGACCTCGCACCGCGATGTGCCGATCTTCCGCGCGGCGATGTCGCTGCTGGGGGGCGAACCCATCGTGCGCGCCGATCTGGCGTGGATCACCTTCGCCATCACGCTGTTCGCCGGCCTGACCATGGTCACCAACGTGCCGTACTACAGCTTCAAGGACTTTGGCGGGCGCCGCAGCGTGCCGTTTGTGGTGCTGGTGCTGATCGCGCTGCTGCTGGCCGTGATCAGCATCGAGCCGGCCACCATGCTCTTCATCCTGTTCGTGGGCTACGGCCTGTCGGGCTACGTGATCTACGCCTGGCGCCGCGCGCGCGGCGAGCAGGTCAGCATCGTCAGCACGTCGACCGACGAGCCGGATGAACGCGGTTTACACGACTGAACGCGTTTTCTGTGCTAGAGTGCACCTTCTCATGACACGCATTGCTCTGGCCCTACTAGCCATCCCCTTCGGGCGGAGACGGTAGCGCGCGCACTCAAAAAGCAAAGCACCCCACGGCCCGTTCGCACCAGCAACGGGCCGTTGTGTTTTGGGAGGTTGCTGGTCGATTCCACGTTTTACCGAAAGATCGACATGCTCAAGCAACCGCAGACCAAGTACCGTCCCTTTGCCCCGATCGGCCTCGCCGACCGCCGCTGGCCCGACGCGCAACTGACCAAGGCGCCGGTGTGGCTGTCGACCGACCTGCGCGACGGCAACCAGGCTTTGATCGAGCCCATGAACGCCGCGCGCAAGCTGCGCATGTTCGACCTGTTGGTGCAAGTCGGCTTCAAGGAGATCGAGGTCGGCTTCCCGGCCGCGTCGCAGACCGACTTCGACTTCGTGCGCAAGCTGATCGAGGAAGACCGCGTGCCCGACGACGTGACCATCCAGGTCATGACGCCAGCGCGCGAAGAGCTGATCGGCCGCACCGTCGAAGCCCTGGCCGGCGCGCGCCGCGCCATCGTCCACGTCTACAACGCCGTCGCGCCGGTGTGGCGCCGGGTGGTGTTCGGGCTGGAAGTGCCGCAGGTGATGGAACTGGTGCACCACCACGTCGACATGGTGCGACGCTTGACCGACGCGCGGCCCGAGACGGAATGGGTGTTGCAATACTCGCCTGAAACCTTCTCGCTGGCCGAGTTGCCGGTGTCGCTGGAGGCGTGCGAAACCGCGATCCAGGCCTGGGGCGCGGGCCGGCCGATCATCCTCAACCTGCCGACCACCGTGGAAAGCGCTACACCCAATGTCTTCGCCGACCAGATCGAATGGATGGTGCGCCAGTTTGCCGACCGACCCGAAGTGGTGGTGTCCCTGCACCCGCACAACGACCGCGGCACCGGTGTCGCGGCGGCAGAGTTGGCCTTGATGGCCGGCGCGCACCGCGTGGAAGGCTGCCTGTTCGGCAACGGCGAGCGCACCGGCAACCTGGACATCGTCAACGTCGCGCTCAACCTCTACACGCAGGGCGTTGACCCCGAACTTGATTTTTCCGACATCGACGCCGTGCGCCGTACGGTCGAGCACTGCAACCAGCTGCCCGTGCACCCGCGCCACCCGTACGCAGGCGAATTGGTCTATACGTCCTTCTCTGGCTCGCACCAGGACGCGATCAAGAAAGCCTTTGCCGTGCGCCAGGACGGCGACGTGTGGCAGATCCCGTATTTGCCGATCGACCCGAAGGACCTCGGCCGCAGCTACGAAGCCGTGATCCGCGTCAACAGCCAGTCCGGCAAGGGCGGCATGAGCTATTTGGTGGAAAGCGAGTACGGCGTGACGATGCCGCGTCGCCTGCAGATCGAGTTCAGCCAGGTCGTGCAGCGCGTGATGGACCGCGACGGTAAGGAATTGACCGCCGCCGATTTGTGGCAGCTGTTCCGCTCGGAATACGGCCTGGACGCACCCGCCGTCGTGCAGCACCGCGTCTGGGAGACAGCCCCCGACGCCGCCGCGGACGGCAGCCGCCATGTGCAGCTCAGCGCCACCGTGCCTTGGGCCGGCGGCCAGCACAGCGTGCGAGGGCAGGGCAATGGGCCGATTGACGCTTTTGCGCAGGCCCTCAGCGGCCTGATCGGCCAAAGCGTGCGCGTGGTGGACTACCAGCAGCACGCGATTGCCGAAGGCGCCGACGCGCGCGCCATGGCTTATATCGAGCTGCGTTTGGGCGATTCGCCCGCCTTTTTCGGCGTGGGCGCGGACAGCGACACCTCGGCCGCGGCCATGCAGGCCTTGCTTTCCGGTCTGAATCGCGCCCGCGCGGCGGGTTGGGCGTCAGAATCGGCGCCCGAGGCCGCACAATCGGCGGTTGCCGTGGCCTGAGGCCCTTGGCCGGCGCGCACCAGAACAACACACCCGCTATCCAGGAGTATTTCCCCGATGACCGACAAGCTGATCATTTTCGACACGACCTTGCGCGACGGCGAACAATCGCCCGGCGCCAGCATGACCAAGGACGAGAAGCTGCGCATCGCGCGCCAGCTGGAGCGCCTGAAAGTCGACGTGATCGAAGCCGGTTTCGCCGCCAGCTCCAATGGCGACTTCGACTGCGTGCAGGCCATCGCCAACGCGATCAAGGATTCGACCATCTGTTCGCTGTCGCGTGCCAACGACCGCGACATCGCGCGCGCCGCCGAAGCGCTCAAGGGCGCGGCCAGCGGCCGCATCCACACCTTCATCGCCACCAGCCCGCTGCACATGGAGAAAAAGCTGCGCATGACGCCCGACGAGGTGTTCGAGCAGTCCAAGCTGGCCGTGCGCTTCGCCCGCAACCTGATGGACGACATCGAGTTCAGCGCCGAAGACGGCTACCGCAGCGACATCGACTTCCTGGCCCGTGTGTGTGAAGCGGTGATCAAGGAAGGTGCGCGCACCATCAACATCCCCGACACCGTGGGCTACGCCATCCCTGAGCTGTACGGCGAATTCCTCAAGACGCTGCGCGAGAAAGTGCCCAACAGCGACCAGGCGGTCTGGTCGGTGCACTGCCACAACGATTTGGGCATGGCGGTGGCCAACAGCTTGGCGGGCGTGAAGATCGGTGGTGCGCGCCAGATCGAATGCACCATCAACGGCCTGGGCGAGCGCGCGGGCAACTGCTCGCTGGAAGAAGTGGTCATGGCCGTGAAGACGCGGCGCGACTACTTTGGCCTGGACGTCGGTGTCGACGCCTCGCAGATCGTGCAGGCCAGCCGCATGGTCAGCCAGACCACGGGCTTCGTGGTGCAGCCCAACAAGGCGGTGGTGGGCGCCAACGCCTTCGCACACGCCAGCGGCATCCACCAGGACGGTGTGCTGAAGGCGCGCGACACCTACGAAATCATGCGCGCCGAAGACGTGGGCTGGTCGGCCAACAAGATCGTGCTGGGCAAGCTGTCGGGCCGCAACGCCTTCAAGCAGCGCCTGCAGGAGCTGGGCGTGGTGCTGGAGTCTGAAAGCGAAATCATGGCCGCCTTTGCCAAGTTCAAGGAACTGGCCGACCGCAAGAGCGAGATCTTCGACGAAGACATCCTGGCGCTGGTCAGCGACGAAAGCGTGACCGCCGAGAAGGAGCAGTACGGCTTCATCTCCCTGTCGCAGCGCAGCGAAACGGGCGAATTGCCCCACGCCGAAATCGTCTTCACGGTCGACGGCAAGGAGGTCCACGGCACCTCGGGCGGCAACGGGCCGGTGGACGCATCGCTCAAGGCGATCGAGTCGCATGTGAAAAGTGGCGCAGAAATGGTGCTTTATTCCGTGAATGCGATCAGCGGATCGACCGAAAGCCAGGGCGAAGTCACCGTTCGGCTGCAAAATTCGGGCCGTGTCGTGAACGGGGTGGGCGCGGACCCCGATATCGTGGTCGCGTCAGCCAAGGCATATCTGAGTGCCCTCAACAAGTTACACAGCAAAGCTGATCGAGTTGCGGCACAAGGCTAGGGTTAACCCGTATAACTCTAGAAACAAATGAGGAAAGGGGCGCAAGTCTTTGTTATTGCGTCCCTTTTTCTGTTTTAGTACACTTGCGCCCTATTCGTGGTACGGGCTGGGGTGAAGAAATGGCAATGGCTGCTTGGGGAAACCGTTGGAATCGGTTGTGGCGTGGTGGTCTGGGTGCCATTTCGATCGGTTTGGCGCTGACGGCGCTGCCGGCCCTTCACGCGAACGCCGCCCCCAAGAAACCGGCCAAGGCCGCTGAATCGAAAAAAGCCGCTGCAGCGCCCAAAGCTGCCGGCAAGACCGCCAAGGCACCCGCTGCCAAGGCCGCACCCGCCAAATCCGCCCAGACCGCCAAGGCCGATAGCCGCAAGGAACCGGCGCGCGGCAAGGGCAAGCGCGCGCTGGCCGAAAGCAAGCACGACGCCAAGGTCGCGAGCGCCAAGGACAGCAAGAAGGGCGGCAAGGCCGACCGCGTGAAGGCTACCGTCGCGGCCAAGGGCCATGCCGGCAAGGGCCGCGCCCTGGAGCGCGCCGAACGCCTGGCCTCACGAGAAACCCGTGTCACGCTGCGCCAGGCTGCCCACACGCCGCGCGAAGCGCCGGCGCCGCGCCTGTCCATCGCGCAGGCCGCTGGCCTGCACCACGCCGGTGACGCGCTGGATCTGAAGTCCAGCGTGGCCCTGGTGCTGGACCAGGACACGCACGAAGTCCTGTTCAGCAAGAACGACCACGCCGTGCTGCCGATCGCGTCGCTGACCAAGCTGATGACCGGCCTGCTGGTGTCCGAAGCGCGTCTGCCCCTGGACGAGATGATCACGATCACCGACGAGGACGTGGACTATGAAAAAGGCAGCAGCTCGCGTTTGGCTGTCGGCACCACGCTGACGCGCGGTGAGCTGATGCACCTGGCGCTGATGTCCAGCGAAAACCGCGCCGCGCATGCGCTGGGCCGCACCTACCCGGGGGGCCTGCAGCGCTTTGTCGGGCTGATGAACAGCCGCGCCGCGTCGCTGGGCATGAAGGACACGCGCTACGTCGAGCCCACGGGCCTGTCCAGCTCCAACCGCGCCAGCGCGATCGACCTGGCCACGCTGGTGGGCTTTGCCTCGCAAGACCCGCTGCTGCGTCAGCTGACCACGTCGCAAGGTTACGAAGTGGCCGTCGGCAGCCGCGTGCTGACCTACAACAACACCAACCGTCTGGTGCACAAGCCGGATTGGCAGATCGGCCTGCAGAAGACGGGCTATATCTCCGAAGCCGGTCAGTGCCTGGTGATGCAGGCGCGCGTGGCGGGCCGCAAGGTGATCATGGTGTTCCTGGATTCGAACGGCAAATACAGCCGTCTGGCCGACGCCGAGCGCGTGCGCCGCTGGGTCGAGAACGAGCGCCCCTCGTCCACCTTCGCGGGCAACGGTTACGCGGGCTGATCGCAGCGCTGAGCCGCTCCGCCGCGACGGGTAATGCGCTATGATTTAAATAGCTGGCCGCGCAGGTGGTGGTAGGGCCAGAAGCCGATTTCCTTCAAAAAATAAAAAAGGCGCTCAACGGGCGCCTTTTTTTGCGCCTGGGTTATGGCGCGTCGTGCTTGTCGTGAGGTCCGGTCGTTCAGCGCGCCGAACCGGTGTGGCCCAGCGCGGCCGAGATCTCCTGCGCCGTCAGCTGCAGCTTGGGCAGCCAGCCATCGTCCAGCCGATCGGCGGGGGCCGAGATCGACAGGCCGGCCACCAGCTTGCCCTGGTCGTCGTAGATGCCGGCGGCCATGCAGCGCACGCCCATTTCCAGCTCTTCGTTGTCGTGCGCCACGCCCGACTGGCGCGCGCGGATCAGCTCGCGCTCCAGCGTGGGCAGTTGCGTGATGCTGTTGCGCGTGTGGCCGGCCAGGCCGGTGCGCGTGGCGTAGGCGCGCACGCGCGGCAGCTCGTCGTAAGCCAGAAACAGCTTGCCGGTGGACGTCAAATGCAGCGGCGCGCGCCCACCGATAGCGCGCACCACCTGCATGCCCGAGCGTTCGCTGTAGGTGCGTTCGATGTAGACGATTTCGTCGCCCTGGCGCACGCTCAGGTTCACCGGCTGCTGGATCAGGCGGTGCAGGTCGCGCATGGGGGCCAGCGCCGCATCACGCACGTCGAGCCGGCCCTTGACCAGGTTGCCCAGCTCCAGCAGGCGCATGCCCAGGCGGTAGCTGCCGGCCTCGGGCCGGTCGACAAAGCGGCCCACCGTGAGGTCGTTCAGGATGCGGTGGGTGGTGGACGGGTGCAGGCCGGTCTGTTCGCTGATTTCCTTGAGCGAAATCGGCTCGTCGCGGGAGGCCAGCACGTCGATCAGCGCGAACATGCGCTCGATCACCTGGATGGTCGGGGTCTGATGGGCGTCGGGTTTGGGGCGTCGCATGGGCGGAATTCAGGAAGGGGCGCCGGTCGACCCGGCGGGGCCGCCATCGTCCAGCAGCCATTGGCCGCCAAGGCGGCGCTCGGACGGGCGAAAGCGCGCTTTGTAGGCCATCTTGGCACTGCCTTCGATCCAGTAGCCCAGGTAGACGTAGGGCAAGCCGAGCGTGCGCGCCTGCTCGATCTGCCACAGGATGCTGTAAGTGCCCAGGCTGGCGCGGGTGTCGCACGGGTCGTAGAAGGTGTAGACCGCCGACAGCCCGTCGTTCAGCACATCCACGATCGACACGATGCGCAGTGCGCCCAGCACGTCGCCGGCCGCGGGGGGCTCGCGGAACTCGACCAGGCGCGAATTGACGTTGCTTTGCAGCAAGAACTGGGTGTACTGGTCGACGCTGTCCTGGTCCATGCCGCCGCCGGTGTGGCGCCCGGCCTGGTAGCGCAGGTACAGCTGGTAGTGCTCGGGCATGTAGCACAGCTTGAGCACGCGCACCTGCAGCCCGCCGTGGCGCGCCTGGGCGCGGCGCTGGCTGCGGTCAGGGGCGAAGTCGGCCACCCGCACCCGCATCGGCACGCAGGCCTGGCAGCCGTCGCAGTACGGCCGGTAGGTGAACATGCCGCTGCGGCGAAAGCCGCTTTGCACCAGCTCGGAATACGCTTCGTTGTTGACCAGGTGGCTGGGCGTCGCGACCTGCGAGCGCGCCTGCCGCCCTGGCAGGTAACTGCACGGGTAGGGCGCGGTCGCATAGAACTGCAGCGCCTGAAACGGGAGGTCCTTGAGATGGGTCAACGCGGGGCCGGGCGTGTTGGCAGCAACGCATTCCAGTATACGGTGTCGAATTTCCACGATGGGGCCGCCCGCGGGGTCAATTCGGCCACCCGGCGGGCGAAATCCTCGCGCGGCATCTCGGCCGCACCCATGAAGCCCAGGTGCGCCGTGTTCTGCTGGCAGTCGATCTGCGGTACGCCGTGGGTGCGGCACCAGGCCACCAGCGCGGCCAGCGCCAGCTTGGAGCCATCGGGCACGCGCGTGAACATGGATTCGCCAAACACCGCCTGGCCGATGCCCACGCAGTACAGGCCCGCCACCAGCTCGCCATGGACCCAGGTTTCCACGCTGTGGGCGTAGCCGGCGCGGTGCAGTTCGCCATAGGCCTGCTGCATTTCGGGCCCGATCCAGGTGCCGTCCTGTCCTGGGCGGGGCGAGGCTGCGCAGGCGGCGATGACGGCGTCAAACGCGGTGTCAAAGCGGATCTCGCACGCCGGATCGGCGCGAAAGCGCGCGATCGCCTGGCGCAGCGAGCGGTGCAGGCGGAAGTTGCCGACCTGCAACACCATGCGCGGGTCGGGGCTCCACCATAGGATGGGGTCGTCGTCGCTGAACCAGGGAAAGATGGTGGCGCTGTAGGCCGCGCGCAGGGTGGGTACGTCCAGTGCGCCGCCGGCGGCGACCAGCCCGGGCGCGCTGGAATCCTCGCCCCAGGCTTGCGTGACCGGCGGAAAGGCGTCGCCCGCGCGCAACACGGTCAGCGCCGGCATGAAGATCATCACGGCGGCCAGGGAATGTCGATGTCGTGCACGTCGTAGCGGCCGCGCCGGTGGTCGTCGAAGAAGCGCTTGAGGGTCTCGCCCACCGTCATGAAGGCGATTTCGTCCCACGGGATCTCGTCTTCGGCGAACAGGCGCGCTTCCAGCGTCTCCTGGCCGGGCTGGAACTGGTCGCTCTGCAAGGCGGCCAGGTAGAAGATGTGCACCTGGCCCACCCGCGGGATGCTGAGGGCGCTGAACAGCGGGCCCATGGTGATTTGGGCGCCGGCCTCTTCATCGGTCTCGCGCGCCGCGCCTTCGGCCATGGTTTCGTCCAACTCCATGAAACCGGCCGGCAAGGTCCAGTAGCCGCGCCGGGGCTCGATCGCACGCTTGCACAGCAGCACGCGATCGCCCAGGTAGGGCACGGTGCCGACCACCAGCAAAGGGTTGACGTAGTGGACGGTCCCGCACGACGGGCAGATAGCGCGTTCGCGCGTGTCGCCGTCGTCAGGGATACGGTAGGTGACGGCGGTACCGCAGGCGCGGCAGTGCTGGATGGATCGGCGCTGCATGAACCGCACAGTGTAGTGCCGCGCCAGGGCGGGTTTCGGTCACGCGGCCGGCCTACACTGGTTCGCATGCCAGTCCCTTTAGCCGACTACGTGTTCGAGCAGGCACCCGGTCACCTGATCCGCCGGGCGCACCAGATTTCCGTGGCGGCTTTTGCCGACGGGACGGCCGCGTTCGACGTCACGCCGGTGCAGTTCGCCATCCTGATCGTGCTGGCGCGCGAGCCCGGTATTGACCAGGTCACGTTGGCGCAGCACGTGGCTTTTGACGCGGCGACCATCGGGTCGGTGGTGGGGCGGCTCATGACCAAGGGCTGGGTCCACCGCGAAGCGGCCGCGCAGGACCGTCGGCGCAAGCTGCTGCAATTGACGCCGGAGGGCGTGGCCGCTTTGCAGCGCATGACGGCGCACGTGGCGGCGGTGCAGGCGCGCATCGTCGAAGGCCTGAGCGGGGAAGAGCGCACCCAGTTTCTGGGCCTGCTGGCCAAATTGATCGCGCACCACGAGCGCGATTCGGCGCCCTGACGCCCCCATGCGCCCGTGTCCTACAGGGCGCGGCGCGGGCCGAGCGTTAGATTCCAAGGCGCTGCGGGAGGTCTCCCGCCCCTGAACTGGCCGGCCTTGCGCATCGCGCGGGTCGGGTGGCTCTTGAAAAAACTCTGTGAAAGGAAGAATTCCCATGATGTCTACACGCGAATACGGCCGAGGCCTGTTGGTGGCTGCAACGGCGGCCGCCGTCTTCATGAGCGGTTGCGCCAACATGTCTGAAACCCAGCGCAACACCGCCATCGGTGCGGGCGTGGGTGCCGCCGCCGGTGGCTTGATCGGTGACGGCAAGGGCGCCGCCATTGGCGCGGGCGTGGGGGCGCTGGGCGGCTACGCCTGGTCGCGCTACATGGAAAACAAGAAGCAGCAGATGCAGACCGCCACCGCCGGCACCGGCGTGCAGGTGTCGCAGACGCCGGACAACCAGCTCAAGCTGAACATCCCGAGCGACATTTCCTTCGCCACCGGCCGCGCCGACATCCAGCCGAACCTGCGCCCGATCCTGGACCAGTTCGCGCAAGGCCTGGGCCAGGAGCCCAACCTGGAAGTGACGATCATCGGCCACACCGACTCAACCGGCACCGACGCCATCAACAACCCGCTGTCGGTCGCGCGCGCCAACAGCGTGCGCGACTACCTGTCGACCCGCGGCGTGGATACGCGCCGCATCCGCACCGATGGCCGCGGCGCGCGCGAGCCGATTGACAGCAACAGCACCGACGTCGGCCGCGCCCACAACCGCCGGGTGGAAATCTTCCTGGCCGACCGCACGCCGGTCGCCGCCGCGCCGGTACCGGCGCCCGCACCGGCGTACAACACGCCGGTTGGCGGTCAGCCGATGCGCTGATCCCGCACTGTGCGCCGCACCGCCCCCGTCCGGGTGGCGCGGCCGCGACCGCCAAAGCGCCACCCTTGTCGGTGGCGCTTTTCTTTTTGGGGCGGCCGCGGCGCGTTGTGCTGGCCAACTTGAGGGTATGCGGCGCGCTGGACGGCCCCCCGCTGACATGCGCGCGGGCTACACTTTTCGCATGAAGCTCTACAACTACTTCCGCTCCTCCGCCTCGTTTCGGGTGCGCATCGCACTGCAGCTCAAGGGCCTGGCGTACGAGTACCTGCCCGTGCACCTGGCCAAGGGCGAACACAAGCAGCCCGAATTCGCCGCGCACAACGCCGAAGGCTTGATCCCGGTGCTCCAGCTGGACAACGGCCAGCGCCTGACGCAGTCGATGGCCATCATCGAATACCTGGAAGAAACCCACCCGCTGCCCGCGCTGCTGCCGGCCGATGCCGCCGGGCGTGCGCGCGTGCGTGCGCTGGCGCAGCTGATCGCGTGCGAGGTGCACCCGCTCAACAACCTGCGCGTGCTGAAATACCTGGTGCATGACCTGAAGGTCAGCGACGACGCCAAGAACGCGTGGTACCAGCACTGGGTCGCGCTGGGCCTGCAGGCGTACGAAGCGCGCCTGGCCGAAGTGCCCGGCCGTTTCAGCCACGGCGACACGCCCACGCTGGCCGACTGCTGCCTGGTGCCGCAAATCTTCAACGCGCAGCGCTTCCAATGCGATCTAGCGCCGTTCCCGCGCACGATGGCGGTGTTCGACGCCTGCATGCAGCTGGACGCCTTCCAGCAGGCGCAGCCCTCCGCCTGCCCCGACGCCGAGGCGTGAACGCCGTGGCCAACGCCCAGTGGCTTGTGCCCGACTGGCCGGCGCCGGCCCAGGTGCGCGCGCTGTTCACCACGCGCGGTGCGTCGCCGGCCGATGGCGCATCGGCTGCGCCGTTTGACCATTTCAACCTGGGTGACCACGTGGGCGATGCGCCTGACGCGGTAGCCGCCAACCGCGCGCGCCTGGCCCAGGCGCTGGGCGGCGCGCGGCCAGTGTTCTTGAACCAGGTGCATGGCACAGCGGTGAGCGCGCTGGACGCGAACCAGGCCGACGGCGCCACGGCCGATGGCGCGGTCACGACGCTGCCCGGCGTGGCCTGCACGGTGATGGTGGCCGATTGCCTGCCCGTGCTGTTCACCAACGCGGCTGGCACGGCGGTCGCCGCCGCACACGCGGGTTGGCGTGGGCTGGTCGGTGGCGTGTTGCAAGCCACTTTGACGTCTTTTCGGGCGCTGGCCCTACGGGAATCTGCGCGGCCAGCTATCAATTTGGAAGCGATAGCGGAGGCGGAAGCGGAGACGGAAGCGGATGCGGTGCTGGCCTGGCTCGGCCCCTGCATCGGCCCGCGCAGTTTCGAGGTCGGCGCCGAGGTGCGCGATGCCTTCCTGGCGACCGACGCGGGCGCCACCGCTTGCTTTGCACCGCACACGCCCGGCAAGTACCTGGCCGACCTGCCCGGGCTGGCGCGGCGCGTGCTGGCCGGGCAGGGCGTGCGCGCCGTCTATGGCAACGACGGCAGCGACGCGTGGTGCACCGTGCGCGACGCGCAGCGCTTTCATTCGTACCGGCGCGACCAGGCCGTGCGCGGTGGCAGCGGCCGCATGGCCGCGTGCGTCTGGCTCGCACCCTGAGCGGCACTGCGCGGCAACCCTGACAGGGATTCACCGGAGGCGCGTCGGCCGGAGTGGCCCGCGAGTGCGCGTATATTGAGGCCGTGTCAGTTCACCGTCACCGTGCCCAGGGATACTGGGGCGCTGTGATGGCGATGGGGCAAAGCGCGGCGCCAGCTGCGCGGCCCCACGACCGTGGTACCCATAACGATTCAGGAGACGACATGACGCCGAACCAGGCCGCATCGCTTTGGCAGGACATGATGAGCAAGTTCCCGCAAGGCGCAGGCATGCCGCTGCAGCAGGGCTTGATGGATGGCTGGACCAAGGCCTTCCAGCAATTTCAGAACATGGACCTGGGCAGCTTCGGCGCGCTGGGCCAGGGCGCCGGGGCACCGGATCTGCCCAACCTGACCTTCCCCCCCGAAAAACTGCTGGAGCTGCAACAGAACTACGTGCGCGAAGCCAGCGAGCTGTGGAACCAGACGCTGCAGGCCAACCCGCCGCTGAAAGACCGCCGCTTCAAGTCCGAAGCCTGGACGAACAACCCGCTCTCGTCCTTCACCGCCGCCGTTTACCTGCTGAACGCGCGCACGTTGATGGCCATGGCCGAAGTCGCTGAAGGCGACGAGAAGAGCCGCCAGCGCGTGCGCTTTGCCGTCGAGCAGTGGGTGGCCGCCGCCTCGCCCAGCAACTTCCTGGCGCTGAACGTCGACGCCCAGCAAAAGGCCATCGAGACGCAGGGCGAAAGCCTGGCCAAGGGCCTGGCCAACATCCTGCACGACATGCGCCAGGGCCATGTGTCGATGACGGACGAAAGCGTGTTCGAGGTCGGCAAGAACGTCGCCACCACCGAAGGCGCCGTGGTGTTCGAAAACGAATACTTCCAGCTGATCGAATACAAGCCGCTGACGGCCAAGGTGTACGAAAAGCCTTTCCTGCTGGTGCCGCCGTGCATCAACAAGTTCTACATCCTCGACCTGCAGCCTGAAAACTCCTTCATCCGCTACGCCGTCAGCCAGGGCCACCGCACCTTCGTGGTGAGCTGGCGCAACCCCGACGCGACGATGGAAAAGGCCACCTGGGACGACTACGTCGAAAACGCCGCCATCAAGGCCATTGAAACGGTGCAGGACGTGACCGGCGCCAAGCAGATCAACGCGCTGGGCTTTTGCGTGGGCGGCACCATCCTGACCACGGCGCTGGCCGTGCTGGCCGCGCGTGGTGAAAAGCCGGTGGCGGCGCTGACGCTGCTGACCGCGCTGATCGACTTCACCGACACCGGCATCCTCGACGTCTTCATCGACGAAAACGTGGTGCGCTTCCGCGAGATGCAGATGGGCGAGGGCGGTTTGCTCAAGGGCAACGACCTGGCCAGCACCTTCAGCTTCCTGCGCCCGAACGATTTGGTCTGGAACTATGTGGTGGGCAACTACCTCAAGGGCGAAACGCCGCCCGCGTTCGACCTGCTGTACTGGAACAGCGATTCCACCAACCTGCCCGGGCCGTTCTACGCCTGGTACCTGCGCAACACCTACCTTGAAAACCGGCTGGTCCAGCCGGGCGCGGCCACCGTCTGCGGCGAGAAGATCGACCTGCGCAAGCTCGACATCCCGGTGTACATCTATGGCTCGCGCGAAGACCACATCGTGCCGATCGGCGGCGCCTACGAGTCGAGCCAGTACCTGCCCGGCAAGAAGCGCTTCATGATGGGCGCGTCCGGCCACATCGCCGGGGTGATCAACCCGCCCGCGGCCAAGAAGCGCAGCCACTGGGTGCGCGAGGACGGCAAGTTCCCGGCCGACGTCAACGAATGGATCGCCGGCGCGACCGAAACGCCCGGCAGCTGGTGGACCGACTGGTCCGACTGGCTGGGCGGCCACGGCGGCAAGCAGATCGCCGCGCCCAAGCGCTACGGCCGCGGCACCGCGTACGAGGCGATCGAGCCCGCACCCGGCAGCTACGTCAAGGCCAAGGCCTGATTTTTCCGTTTCAGCATTAAAACAGCCGCCAGCGCTACTGGGACAAGCGCGGGCAGCTATTGAAAGGAGAGCGTTCCATGGAAGACATCGTCATCGTTTCGGCCGCACGCACGGGCGTGGGCAAGTTTGGCGGCAGCCTGGCCAAGGTGCCCGCCACCGAGCTGGGCGCCATCGTGATCAAGGCCGCGCTCGAGCGCGCCAAGGTCGGCATGGACCAGGTCGGTGAAGTGATCATGGGCCAGGTGCTGACGGCCGGCAGCGGCCAGAACCCGGCGCGCCAGGCGCTGATGAAGGCCGGCGTGGCCAAGGAAACGCCGGGCCTGACGATCAACGCCGTGTGCGGCTCGGGCCTGAAGGCCGTGATGCTGGCGCACCAGGCGGTCATCACCGGCGACAGCGAGATCGTCGTGGCCGGCGGCCAGGAAAACATGAGCGCCAGCCCGCACGTGCTGCTGGGCAGCCGCGACGGCCAGCGCATGGGCGACTGGAAGATGATCGATTCGATGATCGTCGACGGCCTGTGGGACGTCTACAACCAGTACCACATGGGCATCACCGCCGAAAACGTGGCCAAGCAAGAGCAGATCACGCGCGACATGCAGGACGCGTTGGCCCTGGCCAGCCAGCAGAAGGCGGCAGCGGCGCAGGCGGCGGGCAAGTTCAAGGACGAGATCGTCCCGGTCAGCATCCCGCAGCGCAAGGGCGACCCGGTGGTGTTCGCCGCGGACGAGTACATCAACACCAAGACCAACGCCGAAGCGCTGGCTGGCCTGAAGCCCGCCTTTGACAAGGCTGGCACCGTGACCGCCGGCAACGCCAGCGGCATCAACGACGGCGCCGCCGCCGTGGTCGTGATGACGGCCACCAAGGCCGCGGCCCTGGGCCTGAAGCCGCTGGCGCGCATCGTCAGCTACGGCACCAGCGGCCTCGACCCGGCCACCATGGGCCTGGGCCCGGTGCCGGCGACCAAGAAGGCGCTGCAGCGCGCCGGCTGGAGCGTGGGCGACGTCGACCTGTTCGAACTGAACGAGGCGTTTGCCGCCCAGGCCTGCGCCGTCAACAAGTTGCTGAACGTCGACCCGGCCAAGGTCAACGTCAACGGCGGTGCCATCGCCATCGGCCACCCGATCGGTGCGTCCGGCTGCCGCATTCTGGTGTCGCTGCTGTACGAAATGCAGCGCAGCGGCGCCAACAAGGGCGTGGCCGGGCTGTGCATCGGCGGCGGCATGGGCGTGGCCATGGCGGTGGAGCGTTTCTGATCGAACGCATCGGCCACATCAGGGCGTGGCGGCTCGCGTAAACCCTCGGGCCGACGCCGCTCTGTTTCGATTAAATTGGCTGCTGTCGGTATCCAATCTGCGCTGACAGCTATAAGTTTTGTAGTACTTAGAGGAGACAATCAATGAGTCAAAAAGTAGCGTACGTGACCGGTGGCATGGGTGGCATCGGCACCGCGATCTGCCAGCGCCTGCACAAGGAAGGTTACAAGGTCATCGCCGGTTGCGGCCCGACCCGTGACTACCAGAAGTGGCTGGACGAGCAGAAAGCGCTGGGCTACACCTTCTACGCCAGCGTGGGCAACGTCAGCGACTGGCAGTCCACCGCCGACGCCTTCGCCAAGGCCAAGGCCGAACACGGCCCGATCGACGTGCTGGTCAACAACGCCGGTATCACGCGCGACCGCATGTTCCTGAAGATGACGCGCGAAGACTGGGACGCGGTGATCGACACCAACCTGACCAGCATGTTCAACGTGACCAAGCAGGTCGTGCCCGACATGGCCGAGCGCGGCTTTGGCCGCATCATCCAGATCAGCTCGGTCAACGGTGAAAAAGGCCAGGCCGGCCAGACCAACTACTCGGCCGCCAAGGCTGGCATGCACGGTTTTGCCATGGCGCTGGCGCAAGAGCTGGCCGGCAAGGGCGTCACGGTGAACACCGTCAGCCCGGGCTACATCGGCACCGACATGGTCAAGGCCATCCGCCCCGACGTGCTGGAAAAAATCGTGGGCACCATCCCGGTCAAGCGCCTGGGCACGCCGGACGAAATCGGCTCCATCGTCGCCTGGCTGGCCGGCGACGACGCGGGTTTCACCACCGGCGCCAACTTCTCCTGCAACGGCGGTCTGCACATGGGCTGATTGCGCCGCAGAAGGTCGCAACCAACCCCGCTTCGGCGGGGTTTTTTATGCTCTGCGACGTTGGTGGGCGCGCTGGCGTTGCTTGGTCTTAAGCCCGCGCCGCGCGCCAGGCCGCGTACGCCTGCGGCATGCACACCGCGCAAGGCCGGTAGCCCGCCGCAATGGCCGAGGCTTCGTCGGCAAAGAACACGCGCTGCGGCGCGTAGCCGCCGCGTGCGATCGCGCGCAAGGCCGATCGGCAGTCCAGCCGTCCGTAAATGCGCCCGCGGCGGTGGCCGCCCAGCGTGCCAGGCACGGCGCTGGCGTAGGGCCGCCCGCCAGGGCCGACAAGTGTCCAGGTGCGCGTCTCAACCATGGTGGGCTGGGCCGAGGGCGACTTACAGCGCGCTGTGAAAGGACAGCGACAAGCCCACGCGCTGTCCGCTGCGCACCCGCCCCACGGCGTGCCGGACGTTGACCCGGTACACGCCCTGGCTGCCGCGCACCGGGCGCGGGCCGGTGCAGATGACGGCAGCGTCGCCACAGCGCAGCGGCACCACGCTCGGGCGCGACTGCATGCGCGGGCGCTGCTCGGTCAGGATGAAGGCGCCACCGGTGAAGTCGGCGTCCGGCGCGGACAACAGGCCGACCACCTGCAAGGGGAAGACCAAGCTGCCTTGCGTGTCCTGGCGCAACGGGATCTCGTCGCCCGGGCCCAGGCGGCTGAAGTGGCTGAGCGGTGTGGTTTGTCCTGCGGCGCGGTTTTGCGCGTCAAAAGCAGTGAGCGCATCGGGAAAGTCGGACGGCTCGCCCAGCGCTTCGCGCCAGCGGTTGGGAATCGGCACCAGATACCGGTACAAGACCTCACGCCATGCGGCCAGCTGCGCTGGCAGAGCGCCAGGCTGCGCCGTTGGCGCGTTGCTCAGCAGCAAGCCGGGCGCTGCATCGGCGGCCAGGCGTGCTAGCGCCACGGTGTCTGACAAGAACAGGCCGGGGAGCAGCGCGTAGCCGTCGCAGCTCAGTTGCGCCTCGACGCCGGGTGCGTCCCACGCCGCCAGCGCAGCATGTGGGTCGGCCAAGCCGCGTGTATGTGCCGGCGTGTCCGTCAGCGCGCTCACGCCGTCGCCTCACGCCGCAGCAACTCGCGCTTGCGCGCCACGCCCCAGCGGTAACCCGAGATGTCGCCATCGCGCCGCACCACGCGGTGGCAGGGGATGGCGACGGCCAGCGGGTTGGCGCCGCAGGCCTGGGCCACGGCGCGCACCGCCTTGGGCGCGCCGATGCGCTCGGCGATCTCGGCGTAGCTGGCGGTGCTGCCGGGCGGGATGCTGCCCAGCGCCTGCCACACACGCTGCTGGAAGGCCGTGCCGCGCACGTCCAGCGGCAGGTTGAGCCCCAGGTGCGGCGCTTCGATGAAACCGACCACCTGCGCCACCAGCTTCTCGAACTCGGCGTTGCCGCCGACCAGCTCGGCCTTGGGGAACTGGTCCTGCAGATCGCGCAGCAGCCGGTCCGGCTCGTCGCCCAGCAGGATGGCGCACAGGCCCAGCTGGCTTTGCGCCACCAGGATCGCGCCCAGCGCACAGTCGCCCAACGCAAAGCGGATCACCGCGCCCGCGCCGCCGGCCTGGTAGGCGCGCGGCAGCATGCCCAGCATCTGGTCAGCACCGGCGTAAAAGCGGCTGTTGGAGCCAAAGCCCGCGTCGTAGATGGCGTCCGTTACTGTGCCATCACCCTGCTGCAAGGCGTCGCGCAGGCGCTGCGCGCGCTGCGCCGCGGCGTAGGCCTTGGGTGTCAGGCCCGTTTCGGCTTTGAAGACCCGGTGGAAATGGTGCGGGCTTAGGCCGGCGTGGGTGGCCAGGGCGTCCAGCGTGGGTGCCGTATCGGCGCTGTTGATCTGGCGGCAGGCTTCGGCCACCAGGGCGGCGCGCTCGCTGGCCGCCGCCGTGCGGTCGGCGCGCGCACGGCGGCTGGCGCGGTAGCCCGCGGCTTCGGCGGCGGCTGGGGTGTCAAAGAACTCGACGTTGTCGCGCCGCGGCAGGCGGCCGTTGGCGCTGGGGCGGCAGTACACACCGGTGGTGCGCACGCCATAGACGAAGGCGCCGTCCGCCGCCGCATCGCGCGTGGCGACGGCCTGCCAGCGGGCGTCGTCGCTGCGGTAGGACGTTGAAGTGGTGGACGAGGTCATGGTGGAGCTCGCAAACGATGAAGGATGAAATGAGGTGTTCAGCGTAGAGAGAAAATCAATCGCAAGCATTCCGCTTCTTGCGATTGAATTAAATCTGGGTTCACCAGTGGGTGAGCGATGGGTCAAAACCCCGGTAGCGTGGCGGTCTGGGGCGCATCGGCCAGGGCGTGTTCGTGCACCAGCAGCCAGCGCTTGCGCTCAAGCCCCCAGGCATAACCGCGCAGGCTGCCGTCGCTGGCGAGCACGCGGTGGCAGGGGACGATCAGCGCGACCGGGTTGGCCGCGTTGGCGGCGCCCACGTCAATGGCGGCGCGCGGGTCCTGCAGGCCGAGCGAGCGCGCCAATTGCCCGTACGACACCGTGCGCCCGGCCGGAATGCGCCGCAGCGCTGCCCAGACTTGTTCCTGCAGCGCGTCGCCCTGGGTGTGCACCGGCACAGCGTCCAGCGCGGCCCAGTCGCCGTCAAAGTAGCGGGCGAGCGCGTCGGCCACGCTCGCGGGCGCCGGCCCCGCACGCAGCTCGCCTTCCGCCGCGCCAAAACCCATGCGCCGGCGCGCGGGCGACAGCCCTTCGATGAAGTCCAGCGCGTGGACGCGGCCTTGTGCGTCGGTGATCAGGCGCAGTGGACCTTGGGGCGATTCGAGTTGGCTGAGGATGAAGGTGTTCATGGTGGACTCCTTGAAGCAAAGAAGGTGGACACGCCATCAGCGCGCGTCGTGAAAGATCACGCCCACCGTGTGGCGCTGCCCCTGCCGCACTGCGCTGACGCCATGGCGCAGCTGCGCGCGCCGCCAGCCAGCGCGTCGGCCGGGCACGGGCCGTTCATTGACGGTGAAAACCACGCCGTCGCCCTGGCGCAGCGGCACCACGTCGGCGCGTTGGCCGTCGCTGGTGCGCTCGGTCATGACGAATTCACCACCGCTGAAGTCGCGCCCGGGCGCCGACAGCAGGATGGCCAGCTGCAGCGGAAAGACATGGTCGCCGTACAAGTCCTGGTGCAGGCAGTTGTGGTCGCCCGCGCCGTAACGCAGCAACAGCGGTGTCGGCCGCGTTTGCCCGGCCGCGTGACAGCGCGCCAGGAATTCAGGCAGCTCGGCCGGGTAGCGCACCGGCAAGCTCAGCCGCGCCTGCCACACGTTGGCGATGCGCGCCAGTGGCGGGTACAGCGCGTGGCGCAGCCGCTCGATCACCGGTGGCAGGGGGTAGGCGAAGTACTGGTATTCCCCGCGCCCAAAGCCGTGCCGCGCCATCACGATGCGGCTGCGAAAGTGCCGTGGCGTGTCGTACAGGGCGGCCAGCGCCGCGCAGTCGCCGGGCGACAGCAGGCCGGGCAACAGGGCCCAGCCTTCGGCGTCCAGGCTTTCGGCCAGGCGACTTTCGTCCCAAACGGGGGCGGTGTTCTCAAGCTTGGGTGCGGTCGACATGGGAGGTCAGCGGTGGGTTGAAGGCCATGACCGCACTCTAGGCACCGCTCACCGCGCGCGCACCCTTATCCTTGCGATTGAATTCGATCCACGCGATCGCCAGCGCCAAGGCTTCCGGCGGCACGTCAGGCGCCTGTCGGACCCGCGCGGGATAATTGGCCCATGTCCCTCACGCCCGGTTCGACCGTCACCGCTTCCGATGTCAGCCCCTGGCGCCTGTCCGTCGCGCCCATGTTGGACTGGACCGATCGCCACTGCCGCTACTTCCACCGCCTGCTGACGCGCCGCACCCTGCTGTACACCGAGATGGTGAACGCCGGCGGCATCCTGTACGGCGGGACCGAGCGGCACCTGCGCTTCAACGCCGAAGAGCATCCGGTTGCCCTGCAGCTGGGCGGCAGCGAGCCCGACCGGCTGGCCGCTGCGGCGCGCCTGGCCGAAGCATGGGGTTACGACGAGGTCAACCTGAACTGCGGCTGCCCCAGCGAGCGCGTGCAGCGCGGCGCGTTTGGCGCCTGCCTGATGGCCGAGCCACAGCTGGTGGCCGACGGCGTCAAAGCCATGCTGGACGTGGTCAGCCTGCCCGTCACCGTCAAGCACCGTATCGGCATCGATAAGGAAGAAAGCTACGACTTCGTGCGCGACTTTGTCGGCGCCGTGGCTGACGCGGGCTGCCAAGTCTTCATCGTCCACGCCCGCAACGCCTGGCTGAAGGGCCTGAGCCCCAAGGAAAACCGCGAGATCCCACCGCTGCGCTACCCGCTGGTGCACCGGTTGAAGCAGGACTTCCCAAACCTGACCATCGCCATCAACGGCGGCCTGACCACCGACGAGCAGATCACCGAACAGCTGCAGCACGTCGACGGCGTGATGCTGGGGCGCGAGGCTTACCACCGCCCCTGGCTGATGGCGGGCTGGGACGCGCGCTTTTTTGGCGACGCGCCCAACGCGCTGACACCGGACGAGGTCGAAGCCGCCATGGTCGAGTACATGGCGCGTGAAGCGGCGCTGCACGGCACCGGCTGGTACGCCATCGCGCGCCACATGCTGGGCCTGCACCACGGCCGCCGCGGTGCGCGCCTGTGGCGCCAGGTCTGGAGCGACCACAAGCTCAAGGACCTGCCCGCGCGCGAGGTGTGGATGCGCGCGCGCATCCACCTGGCTGAAGATCCCGTACCGGCCTGAACGCGGCGCCGCGTTCATCTGGCCGGTGAGCGTCTGGCTGGATCAGGATATCGGCGCCCAGCGCCGCGGGCCAGGCCGTCCGAGCGTGAGCCACGCGAAAAAACAGCGCCGGTACACCGTTGGCGTCGCGGCGATCGGCCGTTCAAAGCGCAGGAGCGGGTTGGGTCGCCGCCCAAGCGGGGGAAGCGCGACGCGCCGCGGTCCATAGGTCCCATCCAGCGGTCAACCGCTTTCGCGCGGGGTGCAGGCCAGGGCAGTCAGCGCCCACCCGTCGATTTGTCTGCACTGCGCATCAGCAACTCTCCTACACAGTACCGGTATGAGTTTGTTAACAATCGATTGCAACTGTTGGACTTCTGCTGTCACCCGCCATGTCCGCCACCCTTGCTCAACAGCCGCGCTTCCCGCCGCGGGTCGTGCAACTGCTGGCCATGTTTGTTGACACCGCCTCCGCGCAGGCGGCGGTGCCGGAGCTGGAGGCTGTGCCCGGCGTGCGCTGGGTGCGCGTGGTCAAGCCGCAGGCGATCCTGCGCTCGGTCGCTGCGCACGAGGCCTATGGCGACGCTGCGGCGCTCCACGCCGATCTGCCGGGCTACGTCCAGAAGGTGGCGACGCTGGCGCGGGCCGAGCGCGCGGGCCTGCTGGTCGATTGCGACGGTGCGGACGCCGCCGCCGTGGCGCGGGCCCTGTGCGCTGGCGACGCGCTGCTGGCCTTCACCGCCGGCGCCCACGGTGTGCGCGAGCTGCCGCTGACGCCGTCCGCGCTCCACCCGCCGCCGCGCTCCGTCCAACCGCCTGAGCCCTGGCGACACGCGGCCTGAAGCGCCGCCTTTTTTAACAAAATCGACTGCTTGCCTAACTGCCATCAGCGCGGGATGCTACAAAACTGGTAGCTTTCTCCGAGGACGGAAACGCCCTGCGCAGCAGTGCGCTGGCCCGCTGCTGACCACCGCTTGGCGGCGGACCCTGTGGCGTCCCACTGCCTGCGGCCAGCCGGTTGGGTGGGTGCGGCGCGTGCCCGGGGCCGGCGCTTTCCGGCCACGCGGTGATGAAGCACACCTTGCATCTGCACACACTTGAGATGGCGCGGCGGGTTGACCATGGGTCCGTGTTCCACCCCAGGAGAGTTGTCATGGCGAGCTTTCAGGCAGACCCGGGCCATTTCACGGTTGGCGGGGCCTATTACCCGACCGGCAAGGTGTTCGCGATGTTCAACAGCGCGGACGAGGCGCACGCGGCGGTAGCGCGCGCCGCCAAAGTGGCGAAGGTGGGCGAGGTGCGCTACCTGCCGCCCGAGGCGATCGTCCAGGCCTTTGCCGAGCGCACGGAGTCGGTCGGCGGCATGCCGTCGGTGGGGCGTGAAGACCAGTTCATGCTGCGCTACGTCGAGTTGGCCAAGGAAGGCAAGGCCGGGGTGCTGATCGACATGCAAGGCGCCTCGGTCGATGACGTGGGCGCCGCGCTAGCTGCTGCGGGGGCAGTGCTGGCGTACTACTACCGCACGCTGGTGATTGAGGAGCTGGTACAGACCTCGACCCACGCTGACGAGGTGGCGGCCGGCAAGCTGTGACGGCACCGGCGCCAGCGTTTTGAGGGAAATTGGCCGCTGGCCCTACAACCACCTGCGCGACCAGCTATGCGAACGATAGCGACTGGCGGGTAGGGCCGGCGCTGAAGGGCCGGGTATTCGGCCATTGATCAGGGGTCGCACGACGCCAGGGCCGTTTCCGCCAGGCAGCAACAGGCCGCTGCGCGGTGAGATCTGCACCGCCAGATCCGTGCCGCCGGGTCGCCACGCCGGGGCTCGCCCACTACCCCCTGCGCCAGTGCGCCTGCATGCGCGGCCACAGCACGTTGATCGTCAGGCCGCCGATCACCAGCAGCGCCGCCGCGATCTTCCAGCCTGGCAGCGATTCGCCCAGCCACAGCGCGGACGAGCCCATGCCGAACACCGGCACCAGCAGCGCCATGGGCGTCACGCTGGCCGCCGGGTAGCGTGCCAGCAGCCAAGACCACACGCCGTAGCCAAACAGCGTGTTGCCCGCCGCCTGCCACAGCACGGCGGCCCAGGTCGCCCAGTCCGATGCGGCCAGACCTGCGCGGATCGCCGGCCAGCCTTCCAGCCCCAGCGATAGCAGCAACAAGGGCGGCACGGCGAACAGGCTGGACCACACCACGTAGCCCAGCGCGTCCACCCGCCCGGCGGCGCGGCTGACGATGTTGCCGGCCGCCCAGGACATGGCCGCCAGCAGGATCAGCACCAGGCCCAGCGGCGTGATGGACGCGCCGTCCGTCACCGCGTGCCAGCCGATCAGCGCGATGCCCGCCACCGCCAGCCCCATGGCCAGCACCTGAAAGCCACGCACGCGCTCGCCGCTCATCGCCATCGCCAGGCCGATGGTGAAGAACACCTGGATCTGGATCACCAGCGACGCCAGCCCGGGCGAGATGTACCGCGTCATTGCAATGAACAGCAGGCCAAACTGCCCCACGCCGATCAGGATGCCGAACGCCGCCAGGTTGCGCCAGCTCGCCTTGGGCCGCGGGATCAGCCACAGCGCCGGCAGCGCCGCCAGCGCAAAGCGCAGCGTGGCCAGCAGCAGTGGCGGCAGGTGCGCCAACGCCACCTTGATGACCGGGAAATTGGTGCCCCACACGGCCACCACCGCCACCGCGAGCAGCAGGTGGCGCAGGGGCAGGGCGCCACTGTGCGGGGCAGCGGAGGCGGCGGACGGGTGGGCGGCGGGCGTGGCCGGGTCGGAGGCCAGCGCGGCGGAGTCGGAGGGTTTCATCGTGGGCGGATTGTGCGGCCTGCGCCCGCGCCGCGCCGGCGTCGGGGTTTGGTCGGCGCGCGGTGGCGCCCCGGTTGAACGTAGACAGCAAAATAGGCCCCTGGCCCCACAACCATCAGCGCGGGCCGCTATGGATGGTGTAGCGCTTGACGGACAATCGTGGGCGTTTGGCCAGCGCCGCGGGACGGGCTGCGGCGCGCGCGGTGGCGCCGCCGCGCAGGCGGCGCGTCGCTGGCGGCCACAATCGGCGCTTCCATCGCCTTCTTCCACCGCAACCGCGACCGCCCATGGACTTCCAAGCCCTTCTCGACGAGATCACCGCCACCCTGCAGGCCGAGCTGCGCGCGCAGGGCGTGAGCGGGCAGGTCGCGCAGTACATCCCGGCGCTGGCGCGGGTGCCGGCCACGCACTTCGGCATGGCGCTGCGCACGGCGGACGGGCAAGAGGCGGTGGCGGGCGACGGCGCGCTGCCGTTTTCGATCCAGAGCATTTCCAAGGTCTTCACGCTGACGCTGGCGATGCAGCATTTGAGCGAGGACAAGCTGTGGGCCCGCATCGGGCGCGAACCCTCGGGCACGGCCTTCAACTCGCTGATCCAGCTGGAGCTGGAACACGGCACGCCGCGCAACCCCTTCATCAACGCCGGGGCGATTGCCGTGGCCGATCGGCTGGTGGGCGTGTATGGCGACGACGCTTGCCGCGCGCTGTGCGCCTTTCTGAGCGAGCTGGCGGGCGAGCCGATCGCGTTTGACGAAGAAGTCGCTGCGTCCGAAGCGGCGACCGGCTTTCGCAACCAGGCGCTGGCCAACTTCATGAAGAGCTTTGGCAGCATCGACCACGCGGTCGACGCGGTGCTGGACCTGTACTTCCACCAATGTTCGCTGTCGATGAGCTGCCTGCAGCTGGCGCGCGCTGCGGCCTACCTGTGCCGCGACGGCGCGCACCCGCTGCGCGGCGGCCAGCCGCTGATGACCGAGCGGCAAACGCGCCGCATCAATGCGCTGATGCTGACCTGCGGCACGTATGACGCGGCGGGCGAATTCGCCTACCGCATCGGCCTGCCGTGCAAGAGCGGCGTGGGCGGCGGCATTTTGGCCATCGTGCCGGACCAGCTGAGCTTGGTGGTCTGGTCGCCGGCGCTGGACGAGACCGGCAACTCGGTGCTGGGCCAGAAGGCGCTGGAGCTGTTCACGCGGCGCACGGGTTTGTCGATTTTCTGAGCGGCCGCGCTGAGGCTCGAATGGGGCAGGGCGCGCGGCGCAGGGCGTGCGGTGCGTGGCCGCTGCCGCGCGCCGGTCAATCCAGGATCGGCGTGGCCGGCCCCAGCTCGCGCACGCGGTGGTCGACGTAGTAGCCGCCGTATTCCGTGTAGCGCAGCAGCAGGCGCTGGCACACGGTGCAGCGCCACAGCTCGCAGCGGTTGTAGGGGAAGAAGGCGATCGCCACCGGCGCGTCGGCCGCGTCGTAGCGTGTGCCGTTCGGATGCAGCTCTTCGTACGTCGGTTCGGCCACGTCCGGGTCGCGCAGCGTGCCGACGTGCTGCATCTGCGCGGCCGGCCAGCGCTCTTCGGTCAGGCTGGTCCAGCCGGCGCAGCGGCCGACGCCGCAGGTGCAGGGTGCGGCGGCGGGGGCTTGGGCTTGTAGCGCGCGCAGTTCGTCGGCGCTGGTGATGCGGTGCGGGGCCATGCGGCATTGTGCCGCGCGCGGCGAGTTCGCTTTGGGTTTGGCGCCGCGCGGCGCTGCCGAGGCGAGGGCGTGGGCGGCGAGGATGGGGCGGAGCACCGGTCGAGGGTTGAGGACGAAATTCGCCCCTGGCCCTACAACCGTCAGCGCAGGCAGCTGCGAATTCAATAGCATTTTTTCCCGAACCGCTGGCCTGCGCACATCCGTTGGGCGGCGCGCCGTGCCGTCGGCACGCTACAGTCCCCCCATGTGGTTGCTCACCCAGCGCATCCGGCGCGACTTGCGGCGCGCCGGCTTTGCCTACGCCGAATGCCAGGCGGTCCGCGACACGCCCGCCATGTGGGCGCAGCTGACGCAGTTTTATGAGCGCGGTGGCCGCGTCGAACGCGTCGACGCCGATTTCTCCGGCGCCACCGGCGCGCCAGACAGCATCCGCTTCTTCTGCCCGCCGCCGCCCGCGGCCTGCGCGCACAGCACGTTCGGCGCGCTGGCGCACGAGCTGGGCCACGCGCTGCAGTGTCCCGAACAGTGGCTGCCCGTCGCCAGTTTCGGCAGCGCCCAGGCCTACGCCCGCGCGCGTGAGTTGGGCGAGGCGCACGCCTGGCTCAACCAGGCGCGCCTGTGCCGTGCCAAGCAAGGCGGCACGCCGGAGGCGTCGCAGGTGCTGCAGATTGAAAACGACGCCGACTTCGGCACCGCGCCCGTCGACATCTTCGCCCGCGTGGCCGAGCGCGAAGCCGCCGGTTGGACCGACGCTCAGATCCTGGACGAGCTGGCCATGCTCAACGCCAACATGTTCCCCTGCGGCATGGGCGCGGGCAACTTCAAGACCTACGGCCAGTGCAACCGCTGGGACTGGCTGCAGGCCACGCGCGCGCAACACCCGGCTTTCAACGACTTCCTGCAACGCCTGCCGCGCCCGCTCCACGCGGGCGACCAGAAGCTGCTGATGAAGTTCAACCTGTTCACCGGCGCGGGCGGCGCAACCACCGAGTCGACCGCTGCCCTGCAGGCGCTGGCCAATGGGCTGGCGCCCACGCGGCAGGGCGACGATTTGGGCGCGCTGTACGCCCTGGCGCAGCGCACGCTGCCGCACGCGGTGCCCGGCGTGGCGCGCTGCGGGCGGGACGAGCCGGCGCTGCCCGCAGGCTGAGGCGGCTGCTCCGGCCATCCACGCCGCGCCGTGGATGGCATAACGCGCTACCGGGCCGTCT
>JAEZWW010000071.1 GCA_023442945.1 Pseudomonadota bacterium
CAACCAGCCCGCCGATTCCACCCCCAGCGCCCCCGAAGGCTCGGCCCCCGCTGCGGCCGATAGATCCAAGAAAAAGAAGGCTGTGGCCCTAGAACCATCTGCGCGGCCAGCTACCAAAAAAGTAGCATCCAAGACCGCGACCAAAAAGACCGCTGCACGCCAACCCAAGGCGCCGCCAGCTGAAGCGGACCTTGGCGAGGCACTGGAGATGCCCACCCCCGTTGCCGCGGATGAGGTGGGCGCCGCGCGGGGCGAAGCCGACCTCGCCGCACTGGAGGAAGCGCCCGTCGCATTCGACGACGTGGTCTCCGGCCGCTTTGACGACGAGGCGGACGAAGGCGCCGACGACGACGCCCCCAGCCAGCCCGCCAAGCGCGTGCTGCTGCCTGACGCGGAGCAGCCCAAGCTGCACAAGGTGCTGGCCCAGGCCGGTCTGGGTTCGCGCCTGGAGATGGAGCAACTGATCCAGCAAGGCCGCATCTCGGTCAACAACCAGCCGGCCCACGTCGGCCAGCGCATCCAGTTTGGCGACAAAGTCAAGATCAACGGCCGCCCGGTCACGGTGCGCATTGCGCCGCCGCCGGCGCGCGTGCTGGCCTACCACAAGCCGGTGGGCGAAGTCGTCACGCACGACGACCCGCAGAACCGCCCGACGGTGTTCCGAAAGCTGCCCTTTCTGCAGCAGGGCAAGTGGCAGTCGGTCGGTCGGCTGGACCTGAACACCGAAGGCCTGTTGCTGTTCACCAACTCGGGCGAATTGGCCAACCGGCTGATGCACCCGCGCTTCGGGCTGGAGCGCGAGTACGCCGTGCGCGTGCTGGGCGCCTTGAGCGCCGAGGAAAAGCAGCGCCTGCTGGACGGCGTGCAGCTGGAAGACGGCATCGCGCAATTCGGCTCCATCAAGGAAGAGGGGCTGGGCGAGGGCGCCAACCAGTGGTACCGCGTCACCATTTCCGAGGGCCGCAACCGCGAGGTGCGCCGCATGATCGAATCGGTCGGCCACGCCGTCAGCCGCCTGATCCGCATCCGCTACGGCGCCATGATGCTGCCGCGCGGCCTGAAGCGCGGCGCCTGGATGGAGCTGCACGAGCGGGACATCCAGGCGCTGGGCGCGGCCTCGGGCACGCCCAGCCACGTCATTCAGGGCGGGCGCGACCCGGTCGATGAGGTGAAGGCCGTCAAGCGGCCGGGTCGGGGTGACCGCGGGCGGGGCAGCGGCCCGCGCCCCAACATGTCCAACCCCGGCGGGTCGCGCAATGTGGAAGCGCCGCGCGCCGCCTACGGCGCCAACCCCAATGCACGGCGCCGCACGCCCAGCGCCAAGCCCGGCGAGGGGCCGGGCGGCCAAGGTGGTCAGCCTGATCAGCGCACCTCCCAGGGCTTCATCGGGGCCGACGCCCTGTCGCGCCAGCGGCGCTACGAAGGTGCGGGCGGCGGTCGTAAAGGCGGCAAGCCGCCCCGCGGGGGCGGCGGTGGCGGGCGCCGCGGTTGAAGCGCATTGACGGTGCTCGAGCCATGCGGCCTCTGTACCTCCAGGACGCTGCCCGTGGCAGTCACGCGCGCCGTCTGCCCACGCACGCAGCATTGATATGCGTGCCGGTTAAAATCTAAAGCTTTGCCCAATTCGGCATTGAATTTTCTTTCCCTTTCAGGAACTTACCTCCATGGCCACCGAACGCACCCTGTCCATCATCAAGCCCGACGCCGTCGCCAAGAACGTCATCGGCCAGATCTACGCGCGCTTTGAAGCCGCTGGCCTGAAAGTCGTTGCCGCCCGCATGCAGCACCTGTCGCGCCTGGAGGCCGAGCAGTTCTACGCCGTGCACAAAGAGCGTCCTTTCTTCAAGGACCTGGTGGACTTCATGATTTCCGGCCCGGTGATGATCCAGGCGCTGGAAGGCGAAGGCGCCATCGCCAAGAACCGCGAACTGATGGGCGCCACCGACCCCAAGAAAGCCGACAAAGGCACGATCCGCGCCGACTTCGCCGACAGCATCGACGCCAACGCCGTGCACGGTTCGGACGCCCCTGAAACCGCCGCCGTGGAAGTGGCTTTCTTCTTCCCGGGCCTGGCGATCTACTCGCGTTGATCCGCCGCGGCCTGGCCCCGCTCGCATGACCACACCCGTCAATCTGCTCGATTTCGACCTCGACGGGCTCGCGTCGTTTTGCGAGGGGCTGGGCGAAAAGCGCTTTCGCGCCACGCAGCTGTTCCGCTGGATCCACCAGCGCGGCGTGGCCGATTTCGGCCAGATGACCGATCTGGCCAAGTCCTTCCGCGACAAGCTCGCGGGGGCGGCCGAAGTGCGGGCGCTGCCCGTCATCAGCCAGCACGACTCGCGCGACGGCACCGTCAAGTGGCTGTTCGACGTGGGCGGTGGCAACGCCGTTGAGGCGGTTTTCATCCCCGAGGACGACCGAGGCACGCTGTGCGTGTCTTCACAGGCCGGCTGCGCCGTGGGCTGCCGCTTCTGCTCGACGGGGCACCAGGGCTTCTCGCGGAATTTGACCACGGCCGAGATCACGGCGCAGCTGTGGTTTGCCGAGCACACTCTGCGCCAGCATCTGAACACGTCCGAACGCGTCATCTCCAACGTGGTGATGATGGGCATGGGCGAGCCGCTGCAGAACTACGACCGCCTGATCCCGTCGCTGCGCACCATGCTGGACGATCACGGCTACGGCCTGTCGCGCCGCCGCGTGACGGTGTCCACGTCCGGCGTCGTGCCGATGATGGAGCGCCTGGCGCGCGACTGCCCGGTGGCGCTGGCCGTGTCGCTGCACGCGCCCACCGACGAGCTGCGCGACCACCTCGTCCCGCTCAACAAGAAGTACCCCATCGATGAACTGTTGCGCACCTGCACCGCCTACCTGGCCAGTGCCCCGCGCGACTTCATCACCTTTGAATACTGCATGCTCGACGGCGTCAACGACGCACCTGAGCATGCCCAGGCGCTGATCGCGTTGATGCGCGCGCACGGCCAACAGGGCCTGCGCGGCAAGTTCAACCTGATTCCGTTCAACCCGTTCCCTGCGTCGGGGCTCAAACGCTCGCCCATGCCGCGCGTGCTGGCGTTTGGCAAACTGCTGAACGACGCCGGCATCGTGACCACGGTGCGCAAGACGCGCGGGGACGATATCGACGCCGCTTGCGGCCAATTGGCCGGCGACGTGCAGGACCGCACCCGGGTGCAGGACCGCGTGGCGCGCCAGCGCACCGTGGTCCTGCAGCAAATGCCCAGGCCCCAACCGGCGGACCCCACAGAAAGGCTGTGACATGAAGGCTGTGTTTTCGCAATTTCCCGTGCTGCGCCGGCTGATGCTAGCCGCGGGCGCCGTGGCCCTGATGGGCAGCTGGGCCGGTTGCGCCACAGCCCCGGGCGGCTCGCTCGGCACGCCCACCGAACTCCACACCGCCGCGGACGACAGCCCGACCCGCGCCCGCGCCCGCACGCGCCTGGCGCTGGCGACCAGTTATTTCGAGAACAACCAGACGGCCATCGCGCTGGACGAGCTGAAGAAGGTGCTGGCGATCGACCCCAGTTTTGGCGACGCCTACAACCTGGGCGGCCTGATCTACATGAAGCTGGGCGAGATGGCCATGGCCGAATCGCACTTCGCGCGTGCCATCAGCGCCAACCCGCGTGACGCCAACGCCATGCACAACCTGGGTTGGCTGCAGTGCCAGCAAGAGCGCTACGCCGAAGCGACGGCCTCGTTCCAGCGTGCGATCGCCGTGCCCAGCTACCAGGGCCGCGCCAGGACCTTGATGACCCAGGGCATCTGCGAAAGCCGCTCGGGCGACAACGCCCGCGCCGAAGCCACGCTGATGCATTCCTACGAACTCGACGCCGGCAACCCGGTGACCGCCTACAACCTATCGGCGCTGCTGTACAAGCGCGGCGACTACCAGCGCGCGCAGTTCTACATCCGCCGCCTGAACAACAGCGAACTGGCCAACGCCGAATCGCTGTGGCTGGGTATCCGGGTCGAGCGCCGCCTGAACAACCGCCAGGCCATGGAACAGCTGGCGTCGCAGCTGCGCCGCCGCTTCCCGCAGTCGCGCGAGCTGCTGGCCTACGAACGAGGAGCGTTCGATGAGTGAGCGCGATTCCGGCTTTGCCCCCAGCCAGGTGGCGCCCGACACGGCGCCTGCGCCCGAAGGGGCCGCAGCGCCCGCGCTGCACGGCAGCTCGCCCGGCGCCATGCTGCGCCAGCTGCGCGAAGCGGCGGGCGTGGACCCGGCGCTGGTCGCCAGCGCAATGAAGGTGTCCCTGCAGAAACTGGACGCGCTGGAAAACGACCGTTTTGATGAGCTGCCGGACCTGACTTTTGCGCGTGGCCTGGCCTCGGCCATCTGCCGCGCCTTCGGGGCCGATCCGGCGCCCGTGCTGGAGCGCATGCCCCTGTCTGCCCCCGGCCTGCGTGCGCAGAGCCAGGCCATCAACCCGCCGTTTCGCCGCGCGGGCGATGCGCCGGCGCCGATGCTCAAGACCAGCTTGTCCAAGCCCTTGATCATTGTGGTGGCGCTGCTGCTGCTGGGCGCGCTGGCTCTGTGGCTGCTGCCCACGTTGCCGATTCAGCTGACGTCTCCGGCCGCCGAAGCGCCCGCCACGGCCGAAGCTGAGCGCAACGAGCCCACGGCGCCTGTGGCCGAGCCCGCCCCGCCGGCCGAGATGCCTGCTGGCGCCGCGTCGGCCGAGCAAACCGGCGCTTCGGCGCCGGCCGCGGCCGCATCGGGCGCCGACGCGGGCGCCGGTGGCACCGATCTGCTGACCTTTGTCGCCAATGCCGAAACCTGGCTGACCGTGCGCGACGCGCAGGGCAAGCAGCTCATCAACCGTGCGCTGGCCAGCGGCGAAACCGTCAAGGTCAACGGCGACGTGCCGCTGTCGGTCACCGTGGGGCGCAAGGACGCCGTCACCGTCACTGTGCGCGGTGCGCCGTTCGACCACAAGTCGCTGAGCAAGACCACCGTCTCCCGCTTCCAGGTGAAATGATGAACCACGCGTTCGAGCTGCCGCCCATCGCCATTGCCGCCCCGGCCGCCCGGCGCACGCGCCAGGCGCGCGTGGTGTGGGGCCAGCGCGTCGTCACGCTGGGCGGTGACGCCCCGGTGCGCGTGCAGTCGATGACCAACACCGACACGGTGGACGCCATCGGCACCGCCATCCAGATCAAGGAACTGGCCTTGGCCGGCAGCGAGCTGGTGCGCATCACCGTCAACACCCCCGAAGCCGCGGCGCAGGTGCCCTACATCCGCGAGCAGCTGGACCGCATGGGCATCGACGTCCCCTTGATCGGCGACTTCCACTACAACGGCCACCGCCTGCTGACCGACTTCCCGGACTGCGCCAAGGCGCTGTCCAAGTACCGCATCAACCCCGGCAACGTGGGCAAGGGCGCCAAGCGCGACGCGCAGTTCGGCCTGATGATCGACGCCGCGCTGAAGTGGGACAAGCCGGTGCGCATCGGCGTCAACTGGGGCAGCCTGGACCAGGATTTGTTGGCAGGCCTGATGGACGAAAACGCCCGACGCGCCCGCCCGTGGGAAGCGCGCCAGGTGATGTACGAAGCGCTGATCCAATCCGCCATCGGCTCGGCCGAGCAGGCGGTGGAGCTGGGCATGGCGCCTGAGCAGGTCATCTTGAGCTGCAAGGTCAGCGGCGTGCAGGATCTGATCGCCGTGTACCGCGAACTGGCGCGCCGCTGCGACTTCCCACTGCACCTGGGCCTGACCGAAGCCGGTATGGGCACCAAGGGCACGGTGGCCTCGGCCACGGCGCTGTCGATCCTGCTGCAGGAAGGCGTGGGCGACACCATCCGCGTCAGCCTGACGCCGCAGCCGGGCGAATCGCGCACGCAAGAGGTGGTGATCGCCTCGGAAATCCTGCAGTCGCTCGGCCTGCGCATCTTCGTGCCCAGCGTCACCGCCTGCCCGGGTTGCGGCCGCACGACCAGCACCACCTTCCAGGAACTGGCCAAGCAGATCGACGACCACCTGCGCGCGCAGATGCCGGTGTGGCGCAGCAAGTACCCGGGCGTCGAGGCGTTGAAGGTCGCGGTGATGGGCTGCATCGTCAACGGGCCGGGTGAGAGCAAGCACGCCGACATCGGCATCAGCCTGCCGGGCACGGGTGAAGCGCCGGCGGCGCCGGTGTTCATCGACGGCCAGAAGGCGATGACGCTGCGCGGCGAGCGCATTGCCGACGAATTCCACCAGATCGTGGCCGACTACATCGAACGGCGCTTCGGTGGTGCCGTACAAGGCTAGTTTTAGGTAAAAACAGGCCGTGGCCCTACAGCCACCTGCGCGGCCAGCTATTAAAATAAGAGTAATTCGATCGATGTCAGGCAATTCCATCACGGCCGTCAAAGGCATGAACGACATCCTGCCGCCGGATTCGGCGCGCTGGGAATGGCTGGAAGGCGTGGTGCGCCGCGTCATGGCCGCGCACGCCTACCGCAACATCCGCACGCCGATCATGGAGCACACGCAGCTGTTCACGCGCGGCCTGGGCGAGGTGACGGACGTGGTCGAGAAGGAGATGTATTCCTTCCAGGACCGCCAGGATCAGCAGGGCAACGCCGAGCACCTGAGCCTGCGCCCCGAAGCCACCGCCGGCGTGGTGCGCGCCGTGGCCGAACACAACCTGCTGTACGACGGTGGCAAGCGCCTGTACTACATGGGCCCGATGTTCCGGCGCGAGCGCCCGCAGCGCGGCCGCTACCGCCAGTTCCACCAGATCGGTGCCGAGGCGCTGGGTTTTGGCGGCCCCGAGGTCGACGCCGAGCTGATCCTGCTGGCCGTGTCGCTGTGGCGTGAACTGGGCATCACGCAGTGGCGCCTGGAACTGAACAGCCTCGGCCAGCCCGATGAGCGGCGCGAACACCGCGCGGCGCTGATCGCCTACCTGGAGGCGCACGCCGACCAGCTGGACGAAGACGCCAAGCGCCGCCTGCACAGCAACCCGCTGCGCATCCTGGACACCAAGAACCCCGCCATGCAGGCGCTGGTCGAAGGCGCGCCCAAGCTGATGGACTACCTGGGCGAAGCGTCGAAGGCGCACTTTGCCGCGGTGCAGGCCATCCTGGACGCCAACGGCATCGCCTGGCGCGTCAACCCGCGCCTGGTGCGGGGACTGGACTACTACAACCTGACGGTGTTTGAGTTCATCACCGACAGCCTGGGCGCGCAGGGCACGATCTGCGGCGGCGGGCGATACGACTACCTGATCGAACAAATTGGCGGCAAGGCCGCCCCGGCCGTGGGCTGGGCGCTGGGGGTTGAGCGCGTGATCGAATTGCTGAAGGAAGAGGGCGTGCATACGCCCGAAGCCACGCCGGACGCCTACGCCATCCTGCCCGATGCCGCCGCGCTGCCGCAGGCCTTGCGCGCACTGCACGCGCTGCGCGCCGCCGGGGTCGCGGTGCAGATGCACGCCGGCACAGGCGACAGCCTGGGCAGCATGAAGAGCCAGTTCAAACGCGCCGACGGCTCGGGTGCGCGCTACGCCCTGATCTTCGGCGCCGACGAGCTGGCGATCGGCGAAGTGACCGTCAAAGCGCTGCGCGATGGCGCGGGCGCGCAGACACGCCAACCGCTCGCCGATGTGACCGCCTGGGCGGGCACCCTAAAATCCACCGCTTGACCGAACAGAACACAGCACATGGCCAAACACCTCGACCTTGAAGAACAGGAACAGCTTGACGCGCTCAAGCACTTCTGGGAGCGCTGGGGCAACCTGATCACCTGGTTGCTGATCGCCGTCCTGGGCGCCTACGCCGGCTGGACGGGCTGGCAGTACTGGCAGCGTCAGCAGGGCGCCGCAGCGTCGGCCATCTATGAAGAGATGAGCCGCAGCGTGGCCGCCGGCGACGTCGCGCGCGTTGAGCGCACGCTGGCCGACATGAAGGACAAGTACGGCAGCACCACCTACGCCGCGCAGGGCGCGCTGCTGGCGGCCAAGCTGCTGCAGGAAAAAGCCAAGCCGGCCGAAGCCAAGGCCGCGCTGGCCTGGGTGGCCGACAAGGCATCGGACGACGGCCTGAAAGCCTCCGCCCGCCTGCGCCTGGCCTCGATGCTGATCGCCGACAAGGCGTACGACGAAGCGCTCAAGCAGTTGGCCGGGTCGTTCCCGGAGAGCTACGTGCCGCTGGCCGCGGATCGCCGTGGCGACGTGCTGGTGCTGCAAGGCAAGCGTGCTGAAGCCGCCACCGAGTACGGCAAGGCCTACCAGGGCCTGACCGCCGAGGCCGGCGACTACCGCAAGCTGGTCGGCATGAAGCTGAATGCGCTGGGCATTGACCCCGACGCCGGCCGCAAGTCGGGAGCGGTGTCGTGAACGCGCGCCGCCTGACCCGTGCCGCCGCCTTGGGGCGCGCGACCGCGCTGGGCGCCAGCTTGGTCGCGGCCGTCGTGCTGGCCGGTTGCGCCAGCGGCTCGGCCCGACCCAAGCCGGCCGAGCTGCCGCCCAACGCCGCCTTGATCGGCGTGCGCGCCGCCTGGACGGCGCGCATCCCGGCGGTGAACTTCCCGCTGCAGGTGCGCGTGCAGGGCACGCAAGTCATGGTGGCCGGCAGCGACGGCACCGTGGTGGCGCTGGACGCCAACACCGGTGGCGAGTTGGGGCGCACCAACGTCGGCACGCCGCTGTCGGCCGGTGTCGGCAGCGACGGCAAGACCACCGCCGTGGTCACGCGCGACAACGCCGTGGTCGCCTTGGAGGGTGGCCGTGAAATCTGGCGCTACCGCCTGCCCACGCAAAGCTACACCGCACCGCTGGTGGCCGGTGGCCGCGTGTTCGTGCTGGGCGCTGACCGTTCATTGACCGCGCTGGACGGCCGCGCCGGCACCTTGCTGTGGAACCTGCAGCGCACGACCGAGCCGCTGGTGCTGCGCCAGGCTGGCGTGCTGATCGCCGTCGGCAACACCCTGGTCGCGGGTTTGGCCGGCCGGCTGGTGGGCGTTGATCCCGACAGCGGCAGCGTGCGCTGGGAGGCGCCGGTGGCGTCGGCCCGTGGCACCAACGACGTCGAACGCCTGGTGGACCTGGTGGGCGGCGTGCGCCGACAGGGCAATGTGGTGTGCGCGCGCGCTTTCCAGGCCGCCGTGGGCTGTGTCGACGCCTACAACGGCAACGTGGCCTGGACCCGTCCCGCCAACGGCGCGACCGGCGTCGACGGTGACGAGCAGCGCATCTTCGGCGCCGAGTCCGATGGCCGCGTGTTCGCCTGGCGCGCCGACAACGGTGGCCGTGCCTGGGAAAGCGACCGCCTGCAGTGGCGTTACCTGACCACGCCGCTGGTGCTGGGCCGATCGGTGGTCGTGGGCGACGAGACCGGCTTGGTGCACTTCCTGTCGCGCGAAGACGGCTCACCGCTCACGCGCGTGAGCACGGACAGCTCCGGCATCGCCGTGGCCCCCGTGCTGGCCGGCAATACCCTGGTGGTCGTCACGCGCAACGGCGGCGTGTACGGCTTCCGACCGGATTGAGTTACCGCTGAAGAGATCGCGCCCTCGTGAAACCCGTACTGGCCCTGATCGGGCGCCCCAACGTGGGCAAGTCCACGCTGTTCAACCGGCTCACCAAGAGCCGGGACGCCATCGTGGCCGACTTCGCCGGGTTGACGCGTGACCGCCATTACGGCCAAGGGCGTTTGGGCAACCGCGAATACATCGTCATCGACACCGGTGGTTTCGAGCCCGAGGCGGGCGAGGGCAGCATCTTCCGCGAGATGGCCAAGCAGTCGCGCCAGGCCATTGCCGAGGCCGACGTCGTCATCTTCGTGGTCGACGCGCGCGACGGCCTGTCGGGGCAGGACCACGACATCGCCAAGGAACTGCGTCGCCAGGGCAAGAACTGCGTCCTGGTGGCCAACAAGGCCGAAGGCATGCGCGCCGGCACGCAGCTGGCGGAGTTCTACGAGCTGGGCCTGGGCGAGGTCATCCCGGTGTCGGCCGCGCATGGCGAGGGCGTGCGGAGCATGCTGGACGCCGCGCTGGACGCGTTGGGCATCCCGGAAGAACCGGATGAAGAAGTGCGGGTTGATGACGGCATCATCCGCCTGGCGGTGGCCGGCCGTCCGAACGTCGGCAAGTCCACCCTGATCAACGCCTGGCTGGGTGAGGAGCGCCTGGTCGCCTACGACCTCCCCGGCACTACGCGCGACGCCATCACCGTCCCGTTCGAGCGCGACGGCAAGCAGTTCGAGCTGATCGACACCGCCGGCCTGCGCCGCAAGGGCAAGGTTTTTGAGGCGATTGAGAAGTTCTCGGTCGTCAAGACGCTGCAGGCGATCGAATCGGCCAACGTCGTCCTGCTGCTGCTGGACGCCACCCAGGGCGTGACCGACCAGGACGCGCACATCGCTGGCTTCATCCTGGAGGCTGGCCGCGCCGTGGTGCTGGCCGTCAACAAGTGGGACGCGGTCGACGCCTACCAGCGCGAACTGGTGCAGCGCTCAATCGAGACGCGCCTGCCTTTCCTGAAATTCGCCGAGATCCACTTCATCTCGGCCAAGAAGCGCCAGGGCCTGGGCCCGCTGTGGAAGTCGATCGCCAAGGCCTACGCCGCTGCGATGCGCAAGATGCCCACGCCCCAGCTGACGCGCCTGCTGCAGGAAGCGGTGCAGTTCCAGCAGCCCAAGCGCAGCGGCATGTACCGCCCCAAGCTGCGCTACGCCCACCAGGGCGGCATGAACCCGCCGGTGATCGTCGTGCACGGCAACTCGCTGGAAGGCGTGACCGACACCTACAAGCGCTACCTGGAAGGGCGTTTTCGCAAGGCGTTCGACCTGGTGGGCACGCCCTTGCGCGTAGAGATGAAATCGGCACGGAACCCGTACGCCGATAAAGAATCCTAATCAGCACGGCGACGCGCGCTGGGCTCGGTCAGCCGCTGTGTTGACAGGGCTTTTTGCCCGCTGGCAATGATGGCCTGCACGAAATTGCGCGTCACCTCTTGTCGCCGGCGCTGCCACCCCCATATGGTAAGTTCCAAACCCCTCAACCCGTTCGTAGAACACGGAGAATATCGTGAGCAATAAAGGGCAACTTCTACAAGACCCGTTCCTGAACACCCTGCGCCGAGAGCACATTCCAGTGTCGATTTACCTCGTCAATGGCATCAAGCTGCAAGGCCAGATCGAATCGTTCGACCAGTACGTGGTGCTGCTGCGCAACACCGTGACGCAGATGGTCTACAAGCACGCCATCTCCACCATCGTGCCCGGTCGCGCCGTCAATTTCCAGACCCCTGCTGAGGGCGGCGAATCCGAAGCCAATTGAGGCTCTAACCCCCGCCCATCCTGCGCAAGCAGCTCCTGAATTGTGAGCGAAGTGCGGATGGGCTTTTTACTTTCTACAGACTCTCTTGCCCGACACCCACGCCCCCGATCGCGTTGCCGCCGTGCTGGTCGGCGTTGACCTGGGCTTGCCCCATTTCGACGGCGATCTGGAAGAGCTCGGCCTGCTGGCCGAAACTGCCGGCCTGCAGCCCGTGGCGCGCCTGGCCTGCAAGCGGAAGGCGCCCGACGCGGCAACCTTTGTGGGCAGCGGCAAGGTGGACGAAATCCGCGCCCTGGCCGAAGCCGAGGGCGCTGCGGAAGTGCTGTTCGACCAGGCACTCAGCCCGGTGCAGCAGCGCAACCTGGAGCGCGCGATTGGCCTGCCGGTCAACGACCGCACCCTCCTCATCCTGGAAATTTTCGCCCAGCGCGCCCGCAGCCACGAGGGCAAACTGCAGGTCGAATTGGCCCGTTTGCAGTACCTCAGCACCCGTCTGGTGCGGCGCTGGAGCCACTTGGAGCGCCAGCAGGGCGGTATCGGCGGCCGCGGCGGCCCGGGTGAGACGCAGATCGAGCTGGACCGCCGAATGATCGGTGAGTCCATCAAGCGCACCAAAGAACGCTTGACCAAGGTCAAGCGCCAGCGCCAGACCCAGCGCCGCCAGCGCGAGCGGCGCGAAACGTACACCATTTCGCTGGTCGGCTACACCAACGCCGGCAAGTCAACACTGTTCAATGCCCTGGTCAAGGCGCGGGCGTACGCAGCCGACCAGCTGTTCGCCACGCTCGACACCACCACGCGCCAGCTTTACCTGGGCGACCAGGAAGGCGGCGGCCGTTCGGTGTCGCTGTCCGACACGGTCGGTTTCATCCGCGATCTGCCCCATGGGTTGGTGGACGCGTTCGAAGCCACCTTGCAGGAAGCGGCGGGCGCCGACCTGCTGCTGCACGTGGTCGACGCCGCCAACCCGGCCTGGCATGAGCAGATGGTCGAGGTGCAGCGCGTGCTGCACGAGATCGGCGCGGAGGCGGTCCCGCAACTGGTGGTCTTCAACAAACTCGACGCGGTGGACGTGGCAAAGCGCCCGCTGGCACTGCAGGACCGGATGGAGTTGGACGGCCAGCTCTTTGACCGCGTATTCGTGAGCGCGCGCAGCGGTGAGGGTCTGCCCCTGCTGCGCAACGAGCTGGCGCGCCGCGCCCAGGAAGCCGCACAAGCGCGCCAGGACGCGCAAAACGACGAATTGCCCTCGGCCTTTGGGCACAATGGCGGGTTGCACAGCCCGATGACCGACGAATGAAAGACCGCGACTTCACCCTGCGCCCGGCCGGCTGGCCGGGGCGCCTTCGGGGCATGTTCAACCTGAACGACCCGCAATGGGGCCGCGGCGACGGTGCCAGTGGCCAGGACGAGCCCCGCGCCGACGACCAGCGACCGGCCGACCCGCCGCGCCCCGTCGAACCGCCGCGCGCCTCGCCGCCGCCCAGCGGTGGCAACGGCGGTGGCCGCGGGCCTAACCAGGGCCCGCCCGATCTGGACGAGCTGTGGCGCGACTTCAACCGCAAGCTGGGTGGCCTGTTCGGTGGCAAGGGCGGCGGTGGTGGCGGTCAGCGCCGCCCGGGCTTCAACGGTGGCAATGGCGGCAACGGCGGCTTTCAGCCCGACATGAAGAACGCCGGCATGGGCATGGGCGTGATCGCGGTCGTGGCCCTGCTGATCTGGCTGGGCACCGGCTTCTTCATCGTGCAGGAAGGCCAGCAAGCGGTCATCACCCAGTTTGGCAAGTACCAGTCCACGGTCAACGCCGGCTTCAACTGGCGCCTGCCGTACCCGATTCAGCGCCATGAACTCGTGAACATGAAGCTGCAGTCGGTCGACGTCGGGCGCGACAACGTCGTCAAATCCACCGGTCTGCGCGAATCGGCCATGCTGACGCAGGACGAGAACATCGTCGAGATCAAGTTCGCCGTGCAGTACCGCCTGAACGATGCGCGCGCCTACCTGTTTGAGAGCAAAAGCCCGGCCGACGCTGTGGTGCAGGCGGCCGACAGCGCGGTGCGCGAGGTCGTGGGCAAGATGACCATGGACAATGCCATGGCCGACGAGCGCGACCAGATCGCTCCACGCGTGCGCGATCTGATGCAGAAAATCCTGGACCGCTACAAGGTCGGCATCGAAGTGGTGGCCGTCAACATGCAGCAGGGCGGCGTGCGCCCTCCCGAGCAAGTGCAGGCCGCCTTCGACGATGTGCTGAAGGCCGGCCAGGAGCGCGAACGCGTCAAGAACCAGGCCCAGGCCTATGCCAACGACGTGGTGCCGCGCGCCGCAGGTACCGCTGCCCGCCTGAAGCAGGAGGCCGAAGGCTACAAGGCGCGCATCGTGGCGCAGGCCGAGGGTGATACGCAGCGCTTCAATTCGGTGCTGGGTGAATACCAGAAGGCCCCGCAGGTCACGCGCGACCGCATGTACGTCGACACCATGCAGCAGATCTACAGCGGCGTGAACAAGGTCATCATCGACAGCAAATCGGGCGGCAACCTGATGTACCTGCCGCTGGACAAAGTGATGCAGGCTTCGGGTGCCGCTGCCGGGTCCGCAGCGCCCGCTGCGCCTGCCCAGGCGACGCCGGCGCCTTCACCCGCGCCGTCGACGCAGGTGCCCGCCGATGCGCGCGCACGTGAAAACGCCCGCAGCCGCGAGCGCGAAACCCGCTGATTCCCAGAGCGTGACATGAACAAAGTCGGATTCATCGGAACCACTCTTCTTATCCTGCTGGCCCTGGTCGCCTCCACGATGTTCGTGGTCGACCAACGCCAGTTCGGGGTCGTCTACCAGCTGGGCCAGATCCAGCGGGTCATTACCGAGCCGGGACTCAGCTTCAAGCTGCCTCCGCCGGTGCAGAACGTGCGCTACATCGACAAGCGCCTGCTGACGCTGGACAGCATGGACACCGAACCCGTGCTCACGGCCGAGAAGCAACGTGTCGTCATCGACTGGTACGTGCGCTGGCGCATCACCGACCCGCAGGCTTACATCCGCAACGTGGGCGTGGACGAAGCCGCGGGCGCGACGCAGCTGAACCGCGTGGTGCGCAACGCCTTTCAGGAAGAGATCAACCGCCGCACCGTGCGCGAGCTGATCTCCACCCGCCGTGAAACGCTGATGGCCGACGTCAAGCGCGAAGTGACCGAAGCCGTGGAGGGCGCCAAGCCCTGGGGCATCGACATCGTGGACGTGCGCCTGACCCGCGCCGACTACGTCGAGTCGATCACCGAATCGGTCTACACCCGCATGCAGACCGAGCGCCAGCGCGTGGCCAACGAGCTGCGTTCGACCGGCGCCGCCGAAGGCGAGCAGATCCGCGCCGACGCCGACCGCCAGCGCGAGGTGACGGTGGCCAACGCCTACCGCGACGCCGAGAAGGTGCGCGGTGAAGGCGATGCCGAAGCCACGCGCATCTACGGCGAATCGTTTGGCAAGGACCCGCAGTTCGCGCAGTTCTACCGCAGCCTGGACGCTTACAAGACCAGCGTCGGCAAGAAAGGCGACGTGCTGGTGATCGACCCGGCCGCGACCGAGTTCTTCAGCAACATGCGCGCGCCGCAGCCGTCGCGCCGCTAACGCCAGGCGCAGAGGCGGTCAACGGTGGACGGCGCCACCCTGGTGGCCGCGATCGGCGTGGCCTTGCTGCTGGAAGGGCTGCTGCCGCTGATTGCGCCGCAGCGCTGGCGCCAGGTGGTGTCGCAGTTGATGCAGCTCAAGGACGGCCAACTGCGCTTTTATGGCGCGTTCAGTGTGGTGCTGGGCCTGATCGCGCTGCTGTTCAGCCTCGCCTGAGCGTCAGCGCGGCGCCGGCCGCGCAGCCAACGCTGCAAAGCCTTGTCACAAGGCCGGTAGAATCACGTTTTTAACAGCCCCGCGAACTTCAGCCCATGTCCGCCTGGCTCCTGCCGGACCACATCGCCGATGTACTGCCTTCCGAGGCCCGGCACATCGAAGAACTCCGCCGTGAATTGCTCGACACCGCCCGTGCCTATGGCTACGAGCTGGTGATTCCGCCCCTCATCGAGCACCTCGAATCCCTGCTCACCGGTGCCGGTGAAGCGCTCAACCTGCAGACTTTCAAGCTGGTCGACCAGTTGTCCGGCCGCTCGTTGGGCGTGCGCGCCGACACCACGCCGCAGGTCGCGCGCATCGACGCCCACCTGCTCGGGCGCCAGGCCATCACGCGCCTGTGCTACTGCGGTCCGGTGTTGCATACGCGGCCCGAACGCCCGCACGCCACGCGCGAGCCGATCCAGTTTGGCGCCGAAATCTACGGCCACGCCGGGCGCGAGGCCGATCTGGAAATCCTGCACCTTGCCCTGGACTGCCTGGACGCGGCCCAGGTGGCCGATCTGACCGTCGACCTGGCCGACGCCCGCCTGGTGCGTGCGCTGCTGGCCGGCGTGATGGCCGACCCGCAGGTGCTGGCCGCCGTGCACGACGCCCTGGCCGCCAAGGACGCGAGCGCCATCGCCAGCCTGAGCGCTGGCTTTCCCGCCGCGTCGCGCGAAGGCCTGCTGGCCCTGGTCACGCTGTACGGCGGCGTCGAAGTGCTGGACGAGGCCGAAAAAGCCCTCCAGGCCTTTCCCGGCGTGCGCAACGTGCTATCGAATTTGCGGTGGCTGGCCTCGCGGCTGGACGACGTCAACGTCAGCTTTGACCTGTCGGACGCGCGCGGTTACGACTACTACACGGGCGTGCGCTTTGCCGTGTACGCGCGCCGCGCTGGTGACGCGCTGCTGCGCGGCGGCCGGTACGACGGCGTGGGCGCGGTGTTCGGCCACAAGCTCGACCGTGAGCGGCCCGCCGTCGGCTTCAGCCTGGACGTCAAACAACTGGTGCGCGCCGCGTCGGAGCGCCCGCTGCGCGCGGCGATTCGCGCGCCCTGGAGCGACGCGCCCGATCTGCACGCGGTGGTGCGCTCGCTGCGCCAGCGCGGGGAGACCGTGGTCTGCGTGCTGCCGGGCCACGACAACGAAATTGACGAGTTCAACTGCGACCGCGAACTGATCCACACCGCGGGCCAGTGGCTCATCCAACCCATCGGAGATTCTTGACTGATATGACACGCACAGACGGACGCAACGTGGTGGTCGTCGGCACCCAGTGGGGCGACGAGGGCAAAGGCAAGCTGGTCGATTGGCTGACCGAAAGCGCCCAGGGCGTGGTGCGCTTCCAGGGCGGCCACAACGCCGGTCACACCCTGGTGATCAACGGCGTGAAGACCGCGTTGAACCTGATCCCCAGCGGCATCATGCGCCCCGGCGTGAAGTGCTACATCGGCAATGGCGTGGTGCTGTCGGTCGAGCAGCTGTTCAAGGAAATCGAACGGCTGGAGGCCGCCGGCGTCGAAGTGCGTTCGCGCCTGCGCGTGTCCGAAGCCTGCCCGCTGATCCTGCCCTTCCACGCCGCGCTGGACCTGGCGCGCGAAGCCGCCCGTGAAGGCGCCGGCACCGAAAAGATCGGCACCACCGGCAAGGGCATCGGCCCCACGTACGAAGACAAGATCGCCCGCCGCGCCCTGCGCGTGCAGGATCTGAAGCACCCCGAGCGCTTTGCCGCCAAGCTGCGCGCGCTGCTGGACTTGCACAACCATGTGCTGACCACGTACCTGAATGCCGCGCCGATCGACTTCGACACGGTCTACAAGCAGGCCATGGCCGACGCCGAGAAGCTGCGCCCGATGATGGCCGACGTCTCGCGCGAACTGAACGACGCCCACAAGGCCGGCGCCAACCTGCTGTTTGAAGGCGCGCAGGGCACGCTGCTGGACGTCGACCACGGCACCTACCCCTTCGTCACCTCCAGCAACTGCGTGGCCGGCAACGCGTCGGCCGGCGCTGGCGTGGGCCCCGGCCTGCTGCACTACGTGCTGGGCATCACCAAAGCGTATTGCACCCGCGTGGGCGGCGGCCCATTCCCGACCGAGTTGGACTGGGAAACGCCCGGCACCGTGGGCTACCACCTGTCCACCGTCGGCGCCGAGCGCGGCGTGGTCACCGGTCGCCCACGCCGCTGCGGCTGGTTTGACGCGGCGCTGCTCAAGCGCAGCGCGCAGGTCAACGGCTTGTCGGGCCTGTGCATCACCAAGCTGGACGTGCTGGACGGCATTGAAGAGCTGAAGATCTGCACCGGCTACATGCTGGACGGCGAGCACATCGACATCCTGCCCATGGGCGCCGACGACATTGAGCGCTGCGAGCCGGTGTACGAAACGCTGGAAGGTTGGACCGACAGCACCGTTGGCGTGACCGAGTACGACAAGCTGCCGATCAACGCGCGCCTGTACCTGCAGCGCATTGAACATGCCACCGGCGTGCCGATCCATTTGATCTCGACCAGCCCGGACCGCGATCACACCATCATGATGCGCCACCCCTTCCTGGCCTGATTTTTGAAAGAATAGGCCTCCAGCCCCAGAGGGGCCTGCGCAGGCAGCTATTGTTTGAGGAGCAATTTGGATGCTGACCGAAGACGGAAAACACCTGTACGTAAGCTACGACGAGTACCACAACCTGGTCGAAAAGCTGGCCATCAAGGTGCACCAATCCGACTGGCAGTTCGACACCATCCTGTGCCTGGCGCGCGGTGGCATGCGCCCGGGCGACATCCTCAGCCGCATCTTCAACGTGCCGCTGGCCATCATGTCCACCAGCTCCTACCGCGCCGAAGCCGGCACCGTGCAGGGCCACCTGGACATCGCCCACTACATCACCACGCCCAAGGGCCAGATCGCCGGCAAGGTGCTGCTGGTGGACGACTTGGCCGATTCCGGCGTGACGCTGCAGCGCGTGGTCGACCGCCTGCGTACCAACTACGAGCCGATCACCGAGCTGCGCACCGCGGTGATTTGGACCAAGGGCACGTCCAGCTTCAAGGCCGACTATTCGGTGGAAGATTTGCCGACCAACCCGTGGATCCACCAGCCGTTCGAGGCCTACGACAGCCTCACGCCCGAGAAGCTGCTGGCCAAGTGGAAGGTCTGAGGCGCGGCGGCCCTGTGCCGGGCGCGTCGGCCAATGTCGAACGGGTTTTCAAGAGAAATTGGCCGCCAGCCCTAGTGAGGTCTGCGCAGGCAGCTACTATTAGAATAGCAATTTCGTCAAAAAAGCCTCGCCGAGTCGCGGGGCTTTTTTGTGGGCAATGGCTGGCTGGTGCGGTACAGGCCGCGCCCGTCGTTCAGGCGTCGCCGGGCGTTGCGGGCGATCGACGCTCAGGGCCCGAACGCGAACACCGCGGGTTGGCTCCACGGGCCCGCAGCGCTGTCCGCGTCCGCCAGCAACGTGCGCCACTGCTTCACCGTCAGGCTGCGCACCTGCGGCACAGGCAGCGTCAGCCCACTGGCCACCGCCAGCCGCGTGCCCGGCTGCAGCCCCTGCGCCAGCGCCTGGAGCAGGGCGGCGTTGCGGTACGGCGTTTCGATGGCCAGCTGGGTCTGGCCGGTGCGCAGGGCCAGCTTTTCCAGCTCCTGAATGCGCTGCAGCCGCGCCGGGCCTTCGCGCGGCAGGTAGCCGACAAAGGCGAAGTGCTGGCCGTTCAGCCCGCTGGCGGCCAGGGCCAGCATCAGCGAAATCGGCCCGACCAGCGGCACCACCTGCAGGCCCAGCTCGTGCGCCGCCCGCACGACCGAGCTGCCCGGGTCGGCCACGGCGGGCATGCCGGCTTCGCTGATCAGGCCGACGTCGTGGCCTTGCAGCGCGGGCGCCAGCAGCGCCTGGGCGTCGACCCGCGCAGCGCCGGGGCCATGGTCGCCCTTCTTGTGCGCTTCGCGCGGCAGCTCGGTGATCTGTTGCGCTTGCACCGGCGTTGCCAGCGGCACGACATCGCCCACGCGCTTGAGGAAGGCGCGGGTCGACTTGGCGTTTTCGCTGACCCAGTGGCCGAGCTGCGCGGCGGCCTGCACGGTCGCCAGCGGCAGCACCGCGTCCAGCGGCGACGCGCCGTCGCAGCCGTGGTCCAGCGGCGTGGGCACCAGCAACAGGCGCCCGCGGGGCGGGGCGGCGTTCATGGCAGCGTGAACCCGGCGGCGCGCAGCAGGCGCGCGGTGCGAATCAGGGGCAGGCCGATCAGCGCTGTGGGGTCGTCGCTCAGGATCGCGTCCAGCAGGGCGATGCCCAGGCCTTCGCTCTTGGCCGAGCCGGCGCAGTCGTACGGCTGTTCGGCGCGCAGATAGCGCTCGATTTCGGCGTCGCTCAGGTCGCGGAAGCGCACTTCGACCGCCGCCAGGTCCGCCTGTTCAAAACCGTCCGCCTGGCACACGACGGCCAGTGCGGTCTGAAAGATAACGGTCTGCCCGCGCATGCGCTGCAGTTGCGCCACAGCGCGCTTGTGCGTGCCGGGCTTGCCCAGCGGCTCGCCGTGCAGGTCGGCGACCTGGTCGGAGCCGATCACGATGGCGTCCGGGTGGCGCGCCGCCACGTCGCGCGCCTTGGCCAGCGCCAGGCGTTGGGCCAGCGCGCGCGGCGCTTCGCCGGGCAGGGGCGTTTCGTCGACGTTCGGCGCCACGGCGTCGAAGGGCAGGCCCAGGCGGGCGAGCAGTTCGCGGCGGTAACGGGAGGTGGAGCCCAGGATCAACGGGCGGGCAAGGGGCGGCGCGGCAACGGTCATGGTGGGCGATTCTCTTACACTGGCGGCATGAGCAAGACCTTCAACCCGCGCCACCTGGATGTCGCGGCCTTCGCCCAGGCCAAGGCCGAGCTGGCCGGCGAAGAGTCGCTGCAAAAACATGAGCGGCTTGCGCAGGAGCTGCACGGGCCAGCGGGCGATTTGACGCTGAAATGGCAGGCCCAGGGCGAATCCCGCAGCGCCGTCGACGGCAGCGTGCGCCCGGCCATCCACCTGCGCGTGCAGGCGGCGCTGCCGCTGACCTGCCAGCGCTGCATGGACGCGGTGGTCACGTCGGTCGACGTGGATCGCCACTTCGTCTTCGTGCCGGACGAAGACACCGCGGCCGCGCTGGACGACGAGTCGGAAGACGACGTGCTGGAGCTGTCGGCCGACTTCAACCTGCTGGGCCTGGTCGAGGACGAGGTGCTGATGGCCTTGCCCCTGGTGCCCAGCCACGACGAATGCCCGACCGGGGTCGTGCACAGCGCGCAAACCGACGATTTCGACGAGGCGGCCGAGGAAAAACCGCACCCTTTTGCCGCGCTGGCCACGCTGAAGAACAAAAAACCATAGCAAAACCATACCGGCGGCCCACACGGCTGGCGCAAATGGGCCGCCCCGCGCTATAATCGCAGGCTTCGCTTGGCGCGCTGCCGCAGGAGGGCAGGGTACGGCCGGGCAAAACCCCTAAATCCCTGCAGGGCGGCGCGGTGCCACATGTGTCGCGCGCTGCCTGTGACAACCTTTAAGGAGCCACCATGGCTGTTCAACAAAACAAAAAGTCGCCTTCCAAGCGCGGCATGCACCGTTCGCACAACGCCCTGAACGCCCCCGGCATCGCCGTGGAGCCGACGACCGGCGAAACGCACCTGCGCCACCACATCAGCCCGAACGGCTTCTACCGTGGTCGCCAGGTCATCAAGCCCAAGACCGAAGCCTGATCCGGTACCGGATGGGTCGACCGGTCGGTGCTGACGCCGCGTCGGCCGTGCCCCACGGGGTGCGCCGCCGCAGGGTTGGGTGGTCGGTCGCTCGCCAGTACACTGCATTGGCCCGTTGCTGCCTCGGCGCAGCTCGGGCTTTTGTTGTTTCTGGCGGTGGGGCTGAGATGAGTTTTGGCGTGTCGCCGGGCGCTGTGGGCCCGGCCATTGGATGAGGTTGGCATGATTGTTCTGGCAGTGGACTGCATGGGCGGAGACCATGGCCCCAAGGTCACCTTGCAGGCCTGTCGCCAGTTTCTGGACCGGCACCCCGACACCCGCTTGCTGCTGGTGGGCCAACCGGAAGCTCTGAGTGCCTTCAAGCATGAGCGCGCGACCATCGTCCCGGCGATGGAAGTCGTGACCATGGAAGATTCGGTCGAGGTGGCGCTGCGCCGCAAGAAGGACTCGTCCACGCGCGTGGCCGTGCAGCAGGTCAAGGACGGCGCGGCCCAGGTCGCGATCTCCGCCGGCAACACCGGTGCGCTGATGGCGATCGCGCGCTATTTGCTCAAGACGCTGGACGGGATCGAGCGCCCGGCCATCGCCACGCAGATGCCCAACGTCAAGGGCGGCGCCACCACGGTGCTGGACCTGGGCGCCAACGTCGACTGCACGGCCGAGCACCTGCTGCAGTTCGCCGTCATGGGCTCGGCCCTGGTGTCGGTGCTGAACGACGACCCGACGCCCACCGTGGGCCTGCTGAACATCGGCGAAGAGGTCATCAAGGGCAGTGACGAGATCAAGCGCGCCGGCGAACTGCTGCGCGCCGCCGCCAAGACGGGCGACCTGAACTTCGTCGGCAACGTCGAAGGCAACGACATCTTCAAGGGCACGGCGGACATCGTGGTGTGCGACGGTTTTGTCGGCAACGTCGCGCTCAAGACCACCGAAGGTCTGGCGACGATGATCATGCAGTACCTGCGTGAAGAGTTCACACGCAACATCGGCACTAAACTGGCCGCCATGGTGGCTTATCCGGTGCTATCTGCGCTTAAAAAGCGGCTAGATCACCGTCGCTACAACGGCGCGGCGCTGCTGGGCCTGCGCGGGCTGGTGTTCAAAAGCCACGGTTCGGCCGACGCGCTGGCCTTCGAAGAGGCGATGGTGCGCGCGTATGATGCGGCACGCCACCAGTTGCTGGAGCGCGTGCAGGCGCGCATCGCCCACGCGGCGCCCCTGTTGGCCGAAACGGCCGCCTCGGCCGGTGTCGACGGCTGATCCTCCGCGCCGGCGACCAATGCATTACCCCATTCATGACGCTTGAGATGAGCAGACGCTATTCACGCATTGCCGGTACCGGCAGCTACCTGCCGCCGCGCCGCGTCAGCAACGACGATCTGGTGCAGGAGCTGGCCGCGCGCGGCATCGAGACGTCTGACCAGTGGATCGTTGAACGCACCGGCATCCGCGCCCGCCACTTCGCCGGGCCCGACGTGCCCGCCAGCGAACTGGCCGTGCCCGCCGCGCGCGCCGCGCTCGAATCGGCCGGCCTGCAGCCGGGCGATATCGACATGATCATCGTCGCCACGTCCACGCCGGACATGGTGTTCCCGTCCACCGCCGCCATCGTCCAGCACAAGCTGGGCATCGCCGGCTGTCCCGTGTTCGACGTGCAGGCCGTGTGCAGCGGCTTTGTCTACGCGCTGACCGTGGCCGACGCCATGATCGCCAACGGCACCGCCAGCAAGGTGCTGGTGATCGGCGCCGAAGTGTTCAGCCGTCTGCTGAACTGGGACGACCGCGGCACCTGCGTGCTGTTTGGCGACGGTGCTGGTGCCGTGGTGCTGGAAGCGTCGGACCAGCCGGGCATTCTGGCCACCGACCTGCACGCCGACGGCAAGTACGTCGACATTCTGTGCGTGCCCGGCCATGTGTCGGGCGGCCACGTGCTGGGTGACCCGCTGCTCAAGATGGACGGGCAGGCCGTGTTCAAGCTGGCCGTGGGCGTGCTGGACAAGGCCGCGCGCGCCGTGCTGGCCAAGGCCGGCAAGCAGGAATCGGACATCGACTGGCTGATCCCGCACCAGGCCAACATCCGCATCATGCAGGGCACCGCCAAGAAGCTGCACCTGCCGCTGGAAAAGGTCATCGTCACCGTTCACGAGCACGGCAACACCTCGGCCGCGTCCATCCCGCTGGCGCTGGACCACGGCGTGCGCAACGGCCAGATCCAGAAAGGCCAGACCCTGCTGCTGGAAGGCGTCGGCGGCGGCTTCACCTGGGGCGCGGTGCTCCTGACTTTCTGATCTTCACGCGCTGGCGTGCCCGCTTTTGGGCGTGACCTTGGCCCTGTTTGGCAGAACTTACCCAGCTATTTCCCCATTGATGGACATGAAACCCGTTGCATTCGTCTTTCCTGGTCAGGGCTCCCAAGCGGTCGGCATGCTGGACGCCTGGGGCGACCACCCGGCCGTGTGCGCCACGCTGCAAGAGGCGTCCGACGCGCTGGGCGAAGATCTGGGCGCGCTGATCCACAGCGGCCCCAAGGAAGCACTGGCGCTGACCACCAACACCCAGCCGGTGATGCTGGTGGCGGGCGTGGCCTGCTGGCGTGCCTGGCAGGCCGAGGGCGGCGCGCTGCCGGCGGCCGTCGCCGGCCATTCGCTGGGCGAGTATTCCGCCCTGGTCGCGGCCGAGGCGCTGAGCCTGGCCGACGCCGTGCCGCTGGTGCGCCTGCGCGCCGCTGCCATGCAAGAGGCCGTGCCGGTGGGCACCGGCGCCATGGCCGCCATTTTGGGTCTGGATGCTGCAAAAGTGATAGCTGGCTGCGCAGATGTATCTAGGGCGATGGGCGAAAACGGCACTGAAATTGTGGAAGCCGTCAACTTCAACGACCCGGTGCAAACCGTGATCGCCGGCACCAAGGCCGCGGTCGACAAGGCCTGCGAAGTGCTCAAAGGCATGGGCGCCAAGCGCGCCTTGCCGCTGCCGGTGTCGGCGCCGTTCCATTCCAGCCTGATGAAGCCGGCGGCCGAAAAGCTGAAGGTGGCGCTGGAGGGCGTGGCGCTGGCCGAGCCGAAGATCCCCGTGGTCAACAACATCGACGTGGCCATCGAATCCGACCCGCAGCGCATCCGCGACGCGCTGTACCGCCAGGCGTTTGGCCCAGTGCGCTGGGTCGAATGCGTCCAGAAAATCAAGGCCATGGGCCTGCACACCGTGGTCGAATGCGGCCCCGGCAAGGTGCTGGCTGGCATGACCAAGCGCATCGACGCCGAACTGACCGGCATTGCCATGTACGATCCGGCCACGCTGGCCGAGGCCAAGACGGTGGTCGAACAGGCCGCCTGAGCGGCCGGCGCCAGCGAGATCAGGAGAAAGATAGAGCTATGTCAGACAAGGGCATGACGGGGCAGGTGGCCCTGGTGACCGGCGCGTCGCGCGGCATTGGTGCGGCGATCGCGCAAGAGCTGGCCGCACGCGGCATGACGGTGATCGGCACCGCCACGTCCGACGCCGGCGCTGAAAAGATCAGCGCCGCGCTGGCCGGCCAGGGCGCCAGCCGTGGCGGCAAGCTGGACGTGAACGACGCCGCCGCCGCTGAAGCGCTGATCGACGAAATCGTCAAAACCCACGGCGCGCTGCACGTGCTGGTCAACAACGCCGGCATCACCCGCGACATGCTGGCCATGCGCCTGAAGGACGAGGATTGGGACGCGGTGCTGGACACCAACCTCAAGGCCGTCTTCCGCATGTGCCGCGCTGTGATGCGCCCGATGATGAAGCAGCGCCATGGGCGCATCGTCAACATCACCAGCGTCGTCGGTGCCTCCGGCAACCCCGGTCAGGCCAATTACGCCGCCGCCAAGGCCGGCGTCGCCGGCATGACGCGCGCGCTGGCGCGCGAGCTGGGCAGCCGCAACATCACCGTCAACTGCGTCGCGCCGGGCTTCATCGCCACCGACATGACCGCGGTGCTGTCGGACGACCAACAGAAATCCCTGACGGCCCAGATCCCTCTGGGCCGGCTGGGTGAGCCAGCGGACATCGCACATGCGGTGGCCTACCTGGCGAGCCCCCAGGCCGCCTATGTGACGGGGCAGGAGCTGCACGTCAACGGTGGCATGTTCATGGCCTGAGGCCACTTAAGCGCCCGTGTCTGCTGCGCGGCCTAAAGCCGCTGTAAGCACGGGTAAAATCTCCGTTTTTCATCACCCTTAGAGGGAACCCATGAGCGATATCGAAGCACGTGTCAAGAAGATCATTGCCGAACAACTCGGCGTTGAAGAGTCCCAAGTGACCAACGAGAAGGCCTTCGTGGCCGACCTGGGCGCTGACTCGCTCGACACGGTGGAGCTGGTGATGGCCCTGGAAGACGAGTTCGGTATTGAGATCCCGGACGAGGACGCCGAGAAGATCACCACGGTGCAGGCCGCCATCGACTACGCCAACAGCAAGAAGGCCTGATCGCGAATGACCCGACGCCGTGTTGTTGTTACTGGTTTAGGTTGCGTCAGCCCCGTGGGCAACACGGTGGCAGAGAACTGGGCCAACATCCTGGCCGGACGTTCGGGCATTGATGCCATCACGCGCTTCGACGCCAGCGCCTTCGCCTGCCGCATTGCGGGCGAGGTGCGTGGGCTCGACCTTTCGCCGTACATATCGACGAAAGAGTTGCGCACCATGGATACCTTTATCCATTACGGGATCGTCGCTGCCGCGCAGGCGGTTGAAGATGCCGGACTGCCTTCGGGCGAGTCGCTGGATGAGGCCCTGGCCGAGCGCATCGGCTGTGTGATCGGCTCGGGCATCGGCGGTTTGCCGATGATCGAGGAGACGCACGGCGAATGGATGTCGCGCGGTCCGCGCCGCATCTCGCCCTTTTTTGTGCCCGCGTCCATCGTCAACATGGTCGCTGGTCACGTGTCGATGAAGTTTGGCTACAAAGGGCCGAACCTGTCCATCGCCACCGCTTGCACGACCGGTCTGCACTGCATTGGTGAAGCCGGTCGCCTGATTGAATACGGCGACGCCGACGTGATGGTCGCCGGCGGCGCCGAAGCCACCGTGTGCCCGCTAGGCATCGGCGGTTTCGCTGCCATGCGCGCGCTGTCCACCCGCAACGACGACCCCCAGGCCGCTTCGCGCCCCTGGGACGCCGACCGCGACGGCTTCGTGCTGGGCGAAGGCGCGGGTGTGGTCGTGCTGGAAGAGTACGAGCACGCCAAGAAGCGCGGTGCCACCATCTACGCCGAGCTGGTCGGCTTTGGCATGAGTGCCGACGCCGGCCACATGACCGCGCCCAACCTGGATGGCCCGCGCCGCGCCATGCAGGGCGCGCTGCGCAACGCCGGGCTGAACCCCGACGCCATCGGCTACGTCAACGCGCACGGCACGTCCACGCCGCTGGGCGACGTGAACGAAACCAACGCCATCAAGGCCGCGCTGGGCGATCACGCCAAGTCGGTGGTGGTGAGCTCCACCAAGTCGATGACCGGCCACCTGCTGGGCGGCGCCGGCGGCGTGGAAAGCGTGTATACCATCCTGGCCCTGCGCGACCAGAAGGTGCCGCCGACCATCAACCTGGGCACACCGGGCGAAGGCTGCGACCTGGACTACTGCGCCAACACCGCGCGCGACCTGAGCTTTGACTACGCGCTGAAGAACAACTACGGCTTCGGCGGCACCAACGGCGCCCTGGTGTTCAAGCGCGTTTGAGCGCCGCCGACCGCCGTTGCCCGGACAGGCCACAGCTCGGCCTGCCCTTGACCCGGATCTTCGCCCCACCACGGCCATGCAGCACGCCCCGGCGGTGAGCTACCCCCTCGGCCGTTCGGGGTCGCTGAAGCGCGCCTTGTGGGTGCTCGGGCTGTTGGGTGCCCTGCCGGCGGTTTACATGCTTTTTGAGGCCTTGGCCCTACAGGGATCTGCGCCGTCAGCTATTGTTTCAGTAGCAATCTGCGTGTTTTTGTGGCTGGCTGCCTGCCTGGCGCTGGCGGAGTTTTGGCGCCGCCAGCGCGCGCGCACCCTGCGCTGGGACGGCGCGGACTGGTGGCTGGGCGCGCCGGGGCAGGGCGTTGCTGGTGACGACGAGGCGCGCGGCCGTGCGACCGTCCGCGTCGACGGTCAGCGTTGCCTGCTGCTGCGCTGGACGCCAGCGCCCGGCGACGAGGCGGCCTGGCTCTGGGCCGACGCCGCCATCGACCCCGTGCGCTGGCACTTGCTGCGCTGTGCGCTATATTCAAAACCACCCCGCCCAGGCGATGACGCCGGGGTTTTGGGGACCCAGCGCGCCTGAGCCCCAGGCGCGCGCTCGTTTCCACGCCATTTTTGTGTCTACCCCTCCCGCCGCACCGCCCCAAGCTTCCGACAGCGACGCCCAGCTGGTCGAGCGCGCGGCTGCGGGCGACCACCGCGCGTACGAATTGCTGGTGATCAAGTACCAGCGCCGGATCGAGCGCCTGATCGGTCGCATGGTGCGTGACGTGGACCTGGTGCCGGACATCGCCCAGGAGACCTTCATCCGCGCCTGGAAGGCGCTGCACCAGTTCCGTGGCGACGCCCAGTTCTATACCTGGCTGTACCGCATTGCGGTGAACACGGCCAAGAAGTCGCTGCTCGAACTGAAGCGCGACCCGGTGGTGATCGAGGCCGCGCTCAAGTCGAACGATGACGACGATGAAACTTCCCGGCGCGAGAACGAACTAACCTCGGAATCCACGCCGGAATCGGAGTTGGCGGCCCGTGAAATTGCCGCCGCTGTGAACGCCGCCATGGAAGCGTTGCCCGAAGATTTGCGCCAGGCCGTCACGCTGCGCGAGATCGAAGGCATGAGCTATGAAGAGATTGCAGAAGCCATGAATTGCCCTATCGGCACCGTGCGGTCACGCATTTTCCGGGCGCGCGAAGCGATTTCCGCCCGGGTCAGGCCTCTGCTGAGCCACCAGACCGGTAAACGCTGGTGAGCATGGAACAGGATCGACAAGTCGAAACGGTGATCGTGATGCAAACGCAGGTCAAAGTTCAATGGAGCGCAGAGCGGGTTTCCGCCCTGATGGATGGTCAACTGCCCAGCGATGAGCTGGGCGCCGTGATCGGTGCCCCCGGTCAAGACGGTGAGGATGCCCGCGAGTGCTGGCAGCTGTACCACCTGATCGGCGACGTGCTGCGCGCGCCCGATTTAGCGGGGCACGGCCGCGATACGGCCATGGCCTCGCGCGTGCTGGCGGCGATCGCGCAGGAGCCTGCTGCGCAATCAATCAAGGCGCCGATCGTGCTGGCCCCCTCGCCTGAGGCGTACGTGCAACGGCCTGCCGCCAACGACGGCGTGTTCCGCTGGAAGATGGTGGCCGGGTTGGCGTCCTTCGCTGCCGTGGCGGCCGTGGGCTGGAGCATGGTGTCGGGCATCGGCCCGCAGACGGGCGCAGGTGCCCAGCTGGCGCAGAACGCGCCGCCCGTGCAAGCGCCCGCCCAGGTGCTGGCCGTGGCGGCCCCGGTGCCGGCCGCGTCCGGCGCCAACGACCCTGACACCGTACCCCCCACGATGCTGCGCGACGCGCGCTTGGATGAGTTGCTGGCCGCCCACCGTCAGGCCGCAGGCATGTCGAGCCTGGGGGGCGCATCAGGCTTCCTGCGCAACGCGACTTTCGAAGGGCACGGGCGTTGATTCGCGCGGGCGTGAGCGTTCGCCACGCGCCCCCGCGCGTGCCGCCATCGCGCTGGAGCGGCTGGCGGCAGCGTCTGCGTGGCGCCGCCGTCGCCTGCTGGGCCGGCGGCCTGGTGAGCATTGCCGCTGCACAGGGCGCACCCTCTGCGGGTGAAGGATCGGCCACCATGGGTCCGCCCGAGCGCAGCGTGGCCGAATGGCTGCTGCGGTTGCAGCAAGCGTCGCGCGTGCCGTCGTTCATCGGCACCTTTGTCGTGACTTCGGCGAACGGCGCGATGTCGAGCGCCCGCATCTGGCACGTGTGCGAAGGCGATGTGCAGGTGGAGCGGGTCGAAGCCTTGTCCGGCGTGCCACGCACCATCTTCCGCCGCAACCAGTCGGTGGTGACGTTTTTCCCCCAGGCGCGCGTGGCAGTGACCGATCAGCGCGATGCGGGCGGGGCCTTTCCCAACCTGTTGACGTCCAGCAGTTCGGCGTCGATGGCCGACTATTACGCAGCCAAGGAACTGGGCCAGAGCCGGGTGGCAGGTTTCGACGCGGACGTCGTCTACCTCAAGCCGCGCGACGACTTGCGCTACGGCTACCGCATCTGGAGCGAGCACAACACCGGCCTGGTGATCAAGACCCAGACGCTGGACAGCAAGGGCCAGGTGCTGGAGCAGTCGGCGTTTTCGGAATTGCAGCTCAACACCCCGGTGCAGGCCGTCAAGCTGACGCGCATGATGGAGCGCACCGAAGGCTACAAGGTCCAGAAGCCGCACCGAACGCCGACCACCGCCGCAGCCGAAGGCTGGGCCCTGTCGGGTGAAGTGCCGGGTTTTGCGTCGCAGAGCTGCTACCGGCACGGCACCGATACCAGCGCGTCAATGGTCCAATGGATTTTCTCGGACGGCTTGGCCACCGTGTCATTGTTTCTGGAGCCCTACGATGCGCGCCGTCACCCTGGCGAAGGCGTGGTGGCGATGGGGGCCACGCATACGCTGACCAAACGCTTGCCGGATGCGTCCGGCCCGTGGTGGGTGACCGCGGTCGGCGAAGTGCCGCCCGCGACCCTGAAGGCCCTGGTGTCCCGATTGCAGCGCAAACCCTGAGCGCCGCGCCCCCGTTTCTTGTGGCGCTGCCTGGGTTTCCGCGCCGAATTCCCTGTCCACCCTCGTGATCGACTGACCGACATGCGTAATCAACTCAAAAAAGCGGGCATTTCCGCATTGGCTGTCCCCTTGTTCGCTGTCGGCGCGGCTCTGATGCCCCCCGCCGTGGCGGCGCAGTCGGGCAACGCGCCGTCGGTGCGTGGCCTGCCGGACTTTACCGATCTGGTGGACCAGGTCGGGCCAGCGGTCGTCAACATCCGCACCATGGAACGCGTGCGCGCCAGCGGGGGCGGTGGTGCCGGTGATGAAGAGATGCAGGAATTTTTCCGGCGCTTCTTTGGTATCCCGATGCCCAACGCGCCGCGTCAGGGGCCGCGGCAGAACCGCCCGGCACCGCAGCAGCCGGAGCAGGAGGTGCCGCGCGGCGTGGGCTCCGGCTTCATCATCTCGGCCGACGGCTTCGTGATGACCAACGCCCACGTGGTCGATGGCGCGGACGAAGTGCTGGTCACCCTGCCGGACAAGCGCGAATTCAAGGCCAAGATCATTGGCGCCGACAAGCGCACCGACGTTGCGGTTGTGAAGATTGAAGGCAGCGGCCTGCCTGCCGTGAAGATTGGTGACATTAACAAGCTGCGCGTGGGCGAATGGGTGATGGCCATTGGCTCGCCCTTTGGCCTGGAAAACAGCGTGACCGCGGGCATCGTCAGCGCCAAGCAGCGCGACACCGGCGATTACCTGCCTTTTATCCAGACGGATGTGGCCGTCAACCCCGGCAATTCCGGCGGCCCGCTGATCAACATGCGCGGCGAAGTGGTGGGCATTAACAGCCAGATTTACTCGCGTTCTGGCGGCTTCATGGGCATTTCGTTCGCCATCCCGATCGACGAAGCCATGCGCGTGAGCGAGCAGTTGCGTGCCACGGGCCGCGTGACGCGCGGCCGCGTCGGCGTGCAGATCGACCAAGTGACCAAGGAAGTGGCCGAATCGATCGGCCTGGGCAAGCCCCAGGGCGCTCTGGTGCGCAACGTCGAAAGCGGATCGCCGGCCGAAAAGGCGGGCGTTGAAGCCGGTGACATCATCACGCGCTTCGAAGGCAAGGCCATCGATAAGGCGTCGGACCTTCCGCGCATGGTGGGCAACACCAAGCCGGGCACCAAGAGCACGATCACCGTGTTCCGCCGTGGTCAAAGCCGCGACCTGAGCATCACCATCGCCGAGCTGGAAGCCGAACAGAGCGCCAAGCGCCCGAGCGCCCGGGGAAGCGAAGCTCCCAAGGCGCAAGGTGCGGTGCAGGCAATGGGCGTGACGGTGACCGACCTGAGCGATGCGCAAAAGCGCGAGCTCAAGGTCAAACGCGGCGTGCGTGTCGAGTCCGCAGCCGACGCCGCGGCCCGCGCGGGTCTGCGTGAAGGTGACGTGATCCTGTCCGTCGCCAATGTCGAGATCCACAACGTGCGCGAGTTCGAGGCTGCGGTCGCCAAGACCGACCGCAGCAAGCCGGTCAACATGCTGATCCAGCGTGGCGAGCTGGTGCAGTTCGTGTTGGTTCGACCAGCGCGCTGATCCAGTTGACCGCCTGGCCGAGTTGCCCGCCCTGCTGCACCTTTAGGGGGCGTTAGGCCGATGGTCGCTTAGACAGCAGGCACTGTTCGCGATCGAGCGCACATATTGATTTTGATAGAATTGCGGTCGAAATTCGGGGTGCCTGAGTATATTGATGCCGCGCGGCGGGTTGAATCTCCGCGGTTTTTTCATACACAAGGCTGGGCGTAATGTCCTCACTGTCCTTGGATTCTGGTTGATTAGAATATTCTGTTGATAAGCTGTTGATATTTTTTCGTTGCGGACCCGCAACGCGCGCATTTCGGCTGTAAACGCCCCCAAGCGATCGCCCTTTTTGCCTACAATGGAGTCCCAACTATCGCAGTTGCCATTGATTGTTGGTTCGGGGCGCGTCATCTCCTTGGCGCGCCCCTTTTTCATGTGCTTCGCTCAGTAACTCAATCACTTGCCGGCTCTCGTTGATGGATCACATCAGAAATTTTTCAATCATTGCGCACATCGATCACGGCAAGTCCACGTTGGCCGACCGCCTGATCTCGCGCTGCGGCGGCTTGAGCGATCGGGAGATGAGCGAGCAGGTGCTCGACTCGATGGACATCGAAAAAGAGCGGGGGATAACCATTAAGGCCCAGACCGCGGCGCTGCAGTACAAGGCGCGCGACGGCAAGGTCTACAACCTCAACCTCATCGACACGCCGGGGCACGTCGACTTCAGCTACGAAGTCAGCCGTTCGCTGTCGGCCTGTGAAGGCGCGTTGCTGGTCGTCGATGCCTCGCAAGGCGTTGAGGCGCAGACCGTGGCCAACTGCTACACCGCGCTGGATTTGGGTGTCGAGGTGCTGCCGGTCCTCAACAAGATGGACTTGCCGCAGGCCGACCCGGAGACCGCCAAGGCCGAGATTGAGGATGTGATCGGCATCGACGCTGGCGAAGCCATCGCGATCTCGGCCAAGACGGGCATGGGCATCGACGACGTGCTGGAGCAGATCGTGGCCAAGGTGCCGCCGCCGCGCGGTCAGCCCAATGCGCCGCTGCGCGCGATGATCATCGACAGCTGGTTCGACGCTTACGTCGGCGTCGTCATGCTGGTGCGCGTGGTTGATGGCCGTTTGCTGAAGGGTGAACGCTTCAAGATGATGGCCACCGGCGCCGCCTACGAAGCCAACAACCTCGGAGTCTTCACGCCGGGCCAGCAGCCGCGCGACAGCCTGCAGGCGGGTGAGGTGGGCTACATCATCGCCGGCATCAAGGAATTGAAAGCCGCCAAGGTCGGCGACACCATTACGCTGGAGAAAAAGCTGCCCAATAACCTGGGGCCAGCTGAAAAGGCGTTGCCAGGTTTCAAGGAAATCCAGCCGCAGGTGTTCGCGGGCCTGTACCCCACCGAGGCCAACCAGTACGACGCGCTGCGCGATTCGCTGGAAAAGCTGCAGCTGAACGATGCCAGCTTGCACTTCGAGCCCGAGGTTTCGCAGGCGCTGGGTTTCGGCTTCCGTTGCGGTTTTCTCGGCTTGCTGCACATGGAGATCGTGCAGGAGCGGCTGGAGCGCGAATTCGACCAGGACCTCATCACGACGGCACCCAGCGTCGTCTATGAGGTCGAAAAAGCCGACGGCGAGGTGATTCAGGTCGAGAACCCGTCCAAGATGCCGGAACAGGCGCGTATCCAGGAGATCCGCGAGCCCATCGTGACGGTGCACCTGTACATGCCGCAGGACTATGTCGGCCCCGTGATGACGCTGGCCAACCAGAAGCGCGGCGTGCAGCTGAACATGGCCTACCACGGGCGTCAGGTGATGCTGACCTACGAATTGCCGCTGGGCGAGATCGTGCTGGACTTCTTCGACAAGCTGAAGTCGGTCAGCCGCGGCTACGCTTCCATGGACTACGAGTTCAAGGAATACCGGCCGTCCGATGTGGTCAAGGTCGACATCCTGCTCAATGGCGAAAAGGTCGATGCGCTGTCGATCATCGTGCACCGGACACAAGCCCAATACCGCGGTCGCGCGGTGGCGGCCAAGATGCGCGAGATCATCAGCCGCCAGCAGTTCGACGTGGCGATTCAGGCGGCCATCGGCGCCAACGTCATCGCACGCGAGAACATCAAAGCCTTGCGCAAGAACGTGCTGGCAAAATGCTACGGCGGTGACATCACGCGCAAACGCAAATTGCTGGAAAAACAGAAGGCGGGTAAGAAGCGAATGAAACAGATCGGCTCGGTTGAGGTACCCCAGGAAGCCTTCCTGGCGATTTTGCAGGTAGAAGACTGATGCCGATACTGACCGCCATCGTGCTGGCGGGCTTCGTTGGGTACGGCGCGGCCTGGTATTTCGGTGCGATCGAGGGCAACTTCGCGCTCTTGCTGTTCCTGGCCACGGTTGTGACCGGCGTCTACTGGTTGGCCGAGCGTTTCATTTTCCTGCCGCGCCGCCGCCGTGCGGCGCAGCAGGCGGTGGATGCCGTTCGCGGGCGCCGGGAGGAATTGGCGCGTCAGGGCATTGATCAGGTCGACACCAGCTTTGAAGATGCGGCGCGCGAAAAACAACTGGCCCAGCCCTGGTGGTTGGATTGGACGGCCGGCCTGTTCCCGGTCATCGCCATCGTCTTTCTGCTGCGTTCCTTTGTTTTCGAGCCCTTCAAGATCCCCTCGGGGTCGATGATCCCCACCTTGCTGATCGGCGACTTGATTCTGGTAAACAAATTCACTTACGGCCTCAAGCTGCCCGTCATCAACACCCGCATCACCGACGGCAACCCGCTGCAGCGCGGTGACGTGGTGGTCTTTCGCTACCCGCCCAAACCCAGCGTGGACTACATCAAGCGGGTGGTTGGGCTGCCGGGCGACGAGGTGTCCTACCAGAACAAGCGCCTGACGATCAACGGCCAGTCAGTCGCCACGACGCAAGAGTCGGACTTTTTCGACGAGTCGGTGATGGAGTATTTCCGCCAGTTCAGTGAGCAACTGGGTGAAAAAAATCACCGGATCATCGTCGACGAGCGCCGCCCCGCCTTCGTGGCCGGTGCGGACGAATTCAAGTACCGCGAGAATTGCCGTTACAGCGTCGAGGGGGTGACCTGCAAGGTACCCGAAGGACACTACTTCATGATGGGCGATAACCGCGACAATTCGCTGGACTCGCGCTACTGGGGGTTCGTGCCGGACGCCAACGTCGTCGGCAAGGCGTTTTTCGTCTGGATGAATTTCGGCGACGTGAAACGCATCGGCAGCTTCAACTGACACCGTTATTTTGGGGAGAGAGGGAAGAAATGACACTGGCACCACGTTCCAAACAGCGCGGCATCTCGTTCTTTGGCTTGTTGATTCTGGGCATTGTGCTGGCTTTGCTGGCTATCGTTGGGGCGAAGGTGGTGCCCACGGCCACCGAGTACATGGGGATCCTCAAGGCGGTGAAGAAAGCGGCGGCTGAGAGCTCTACCGTGCCCGAGGTGCGTGCCTCGTTCGACCGAACCGCCTCGGTCGACTACATCACCTCAATCGAAGGCAAAGACCTGGAAGTCACCAAGAACGGCGACAAGGTGGTGGTCAGCTTCGCTTACGACAAAGAGATCGCCTTGGCAGGCCCCGCCTACTTGCTGATCAAGTACCGCGGTTCCTCCGACGGCGGCTACAACTGAGCGCGACTTCAGGCGCATCCCCAACCGCGTGACCGCACCTTCTGAACTGAACCCGCTGCAATCGCGCCTGCAGCACCGGTTCACAGACGCTGCTCTGCTGCAGCGCGCGCTCACGCACCGCAGTTTCTCTGCCGATCACAACGAGCGGCTGGAGTTCCTGGGCGACTCCGTCCTCAACCTCGCCGTTGCGCACATGCTGTACGAGGCGCTGGGCCAACTGCCCGAGGGCGATCTCTCGCGCGTGCGGGCGCAACTGGTGCGCCAGGACAGCCTGCACCAGCTGGCGCTGGATTTGGGCTTGTCCCCCTTGCTGCGGCTGGGTGAGGGCGAGTTGCGTTCCGGCGGGCAGCGCCGTCCCTCGATCCTGGCCGATGCCTTGGAGGCGGTGATCGGCGCCGTCTATCTGGACGGGGGCCACGCAGCGGCTGATGCCCTCGTGAGGCGCCTGTTCGACCGCATCCAGATCACCCCCGCGCTGTCGGCCGCGTCCAAGGACGCAAAAACCGCCTTGCAGGAGTGGCTGCAGGGGCGCAAGATGCACTTGCCGCGCTACGAGGTGGTGCGCGTGCTGGGCGAGGCGCACCGGCAGACTTTCGAAGTGGCCTGCCACGTCGCCGAACGTGGCATGACGCAACTGGGCCAGGGGGCTTCGCGCCGGGCCGCTGAACAGGCGGCGGCGGCCGCGATGCTGCGAGCGCTTGATCCTTCCGTGCAGACATGAATGCTACTAACTCCATAGCTGGCCGCGCAGATGCTGAGGGCGCTGGCGGCCAAGATGACCTAAAAATGCCCGGTGTGCCGAGTACCGTGGATGTGGGCGGCGCGGCGGGCGACGGCTCGCAGCGCTGCGGCCTGATCGCGATTGTGGGCAAGCCCAACGTGGGCAAGTCCACGCTGTTGAACGCCCTGGTCGGCCAGAAGATCAGCATCACCAGCCGCAAGGCGCAGACCACGCGCCACCGCATCACCGGCATCCGCACGCTGGTGAACGACCAGGGCGGCGGCACGCAGTTTGTGTTTGTCGACACGCCTGGTTTTCAGACCAAGCACAGCGCCGCGCTGAACAAGTCGCTCAACAAGACCGTGATGGGCGCCATCGACGGAGTCGATCTGGTGCTGTTCGTTGTTGAGGCAGGCAGCTTCACGCTCGCGGACGCCAAGGTGCTGTCGCTTCTCAAGGCGGGCACGCCGACGCTGCTGGTCGCCAACAAGCTCGACACCGTGCACCGCCGCGCCGAGATCGCGCCGTGGCTGCGCGACATGCAGGAACGCCACCCCTTCGCCGAGTTCGTGCCCATGTCGGCCAAGAACCCCAAGGACGTGCAACGCTTGCTGCAAATTTGCGAGCAGTACCTTCCCGTGCAGCCTTGGTGGTACAGCGAGGACGAGCTGACCGACCGCAGCGAAAAATTCCTCGCCAGCGAAGTCGTGCGCGAAAAGCTCTTCCGCCTGACCGGTGATGAACTGCCCTACACGTCCACCGTCATCATCGAGAAATTCGAAGAAGAAAAGAGCAAGCAACATAACCGCATGGTGCGCATTGCCGCCACCATCGTGGTCGAGCGCGACGGTCACAAGGCGATGGTGATCGGCGACAAGGGCGAGCGCCTCAAGCGCATCGGCACGGAGGCGCGCCAAGAGCTGGAAAAGCTGATGGACGCCAAGGTCTTCCTGGAGCTGTGGGTCAAGGTGCGTTCCGGCTGGGCCGACGACGAAGCACGCGTGCGCAGCTTCGGGTATGAGTGATGCCCCCCTGAGCGGCTCACGCAGCTTCCCCCCGGTGGGGGGACGACGCTGGCGGACTGGCCAAGCCAGATCCGCGGCGTCCGCTGGAACGGCCTGCTCCGCGGCCCGTTTTGGGCCCTGCTGCGCAGGCCCGTCAGACGGAGGAGTGCGAGTCGCGCGCTATCTGAGTACACCAGAGATAAGTGAGGCAGGGCAAGGCGCGCCAATGAGCTTGCCATTGCAGAGAAGAAGGCTGCTGCGCGTTGCAGCGCTGAAAGCCCATCGACTGCAGCACTGCCACCCCCCGCGGAGCCTGACCTGAAGCGCGTCTCGCACGAGCCGGCCTACGTGTTGCACCACTACGACTGGAGCGAGTCCAGCGTCATTGTGGAAGCTTTCACGCGCGCGCATGGGCGCATTGCGTTGGTGGCCAAGGGGGCCAAACGGCCGTCGTCCAACTTCCGCCCGGTGCTATTGCCTTTGCAGCAGCTGGCGCTGAGCTGGGGCGGGGATGCCGAGATCCGAACGCTGAAAAGCGCCGAGTGGGGCGGCGGCCAGGTGATGCCCACCGGCGAGCCGCTGCTGTCGGGCTACTACGCCAACGAATTGCTGATGCGCCTGCTGGCGCGCGACGATGCGCACCCGCGCTTGTTCGACGCCTACGCCACCTTGGTCCACGTGCTGGCCGCGGACGAGGGCGAGTCGCTGGTCGGCGCAGCGTTGCGCGCGTTCGAGCTGCTGGTGCTGCGCGAAACCGGTCACTTGCCCGCGCTCAACGTGCAGACGCTCACGCTTGCCAGCTTGGTGCCCGATGAGGCGTACCGCCTGGTGCCCGAAGGTGGCCTGCGCGCTGCGCACGCCGACGACGCCAGCTGGCTGCCCGGCGCGCAGTGGCTGGCGCTCAGCGACGCGCTGGCCGATGAGGCGCCGCTGACGGCCGCGTTGAACGTGGCCGCACGCCTGCCCGGCGATCAGCGCATGCACCTGCGTCAGCAACTGCGCGAGCTGCTCCACTACCATTGCGGCGTTGGCACGTTGCGCACGCGCCAGCTGATGATGGACCTGCAATCGCTCCAAGTACCGTGACCCCCGCCACCCAGCTTTCCGTCAACGTCAACAAGGTCGCCCTGGTGCGCAACACGCGCCACCTGGGCATTCCCAGCGTCACGCGCGCGGCCGAGCTGTGCCTGCAGGCCGGTGCCAACGGCATCACCGTGCACCCGCGCCCGGACGAGCGGCACATTCGTTCGGACGACGTGTTCGCGCTGGCCGAGCTGCTACAGCGCTGGCCCGGCCGCGAATACAACATTGAAGGCAACCCGACGCAGAACCTGCTCGGCTTTGTGCGCGAGCTGGCCGCGCGCGGCCAGGCGCCCGACCAATGCACCTTCGTGCCCGACAGCGAAGACCAGTTCACCAGCGACCACGGCTGGCCGCTGGCCGACGCCGCCGTGCGCGCACGCCTGCAGCCGCTGATCGCCGAAGTCACGGCCTTGGGCGCGCGCGTCAGTCTGTTCATGGACCCCGACCCGGCGCTGATGTCGCTGGCACGCGAAGTGGGCGCTCAGCGCGTCGAGCTGTACACCGAACCCTACGCTGCCGCCTGGGCCGACCCCACGGCTCGGCACACCCAATTGGCGCGCTACGCCGCCGCCGCCCAAGCCGCGCTGGACGTGGGCCTGCAGGTCAACGCTGGCCACGATTTGAACCGCGACAACCTGCCGACCTTCGTGCGTGAAGTGCCCGGCGTGGCCGAGGTATCGATCGGGCACGCCCTGATCGCCGACGCGCTGGAGCTGGGCTATGCCGCTACGGTGCGCGCCTACCTGGCCTGCTGCCGGGGTGAAGATGTGGTGTTGGGTGCTATTTAAAGAGTAGCTGGCCGCGCAGATTGCACTAAGGCCGCAAGGCCAAAAGGCTTGAAAATGATCCACGGCATCGGCACCGATATCTGTGACATCCGCCGCATCCGTGCGAGCTTTGAACGCCACGGCGACCGCTTCGCCGAGAAGATTTTGAGCGAGGGCGAACTCGCCGTCTGGCGCCGCCGCCGCGCGCGCTGGCCCGAGCGTGGCCTGCGCTACTTGGCCACGCGCTTTTCCGCCAAAGAGGCGTTCAGCAAGGCCATCGGCCTGGGCATGCGCCTGCCGATGCACTGGCGCCTGTGCGAGATCGCCAACCGCCCCAGCGGCGAGCCGATGATCGTTTTGCACGGCGGGCTGAAGACCTGGTTTGAGGCGCAGCAACTCACCGCCCACATCACCGTGACGGACGAGAGTGAATACGCCGCCAGCTTCTGCGTGGTCGAGCGGCCAGATGCGCGGTTAGCGCCCGCGCCTCCATCCAAACCTTAGTCCCCGTTTCAAGCCAAATCGGCCTGTGGCGCGCACCGGGTGTGCGCGGCCAGCTATCAAATCGGTAGAGCTACACTGCACGCTTTGCCAACCCCGCCGCGCACGCACCGCCATGGACACCACCTCTCCGCTCCTCATCGATATCGCCGGCACCGCGCTCAGCACGGACGACCGTCGGCGCCTGGCGCACCCGCTGGTGGGCGGCATGATTCTGTTCACCCGCAACTGGGAGAGCAGGGCGCAACTCTCCGCGCTGACGGCCGACATCCACCGTCTGCGGCCTGACTTGCTGATCTGCGTCGACCACGAAGGCGGGCGTGTGCAGCGCTTTCGCACCGACGGCTTCACCCACCTGCCGCCGATGCGTGCCTTGGGCGATCTGTGGATGCAGGACGCCATGCGCGCGCAGGACGCGGCCAGCGCTTGCGGCTACGTGCTGGGGGCGGAGTTGCGCGCCTGCGGCGTCGACTTTTCGTTTGCCCCTGTCTTGGACTTGAATTGGGGGCCGAGCGGCGTCATCGGCGATCGCGCCTTGCATGCCGACCCGCGCGTCGTCACCGTGCTGGCCAAAAGCGTCGCGCACGGCATGCTGCGCGCCGGCATGGCGCACTGCGGCAAACACTTTCCGGGGCACGGCTATGTCGCCGCCGATTCCCACACCGACGTGCCCATCGACCGCCGCACGCTCAGCGCCATCGTCACGGACGATGCGGCGCCCTACGGCTGGCTGCGCAGCACCTTGACCGCCGTCATGGCCGCGCATGTGGTCTACCCCAAGGTCGACCCGCGCCCGGCCGGCTATTCCGCGCGCTGGCTGCAGGCCGTGCTGCGCGGCCGCCTGGGTTTTGGCGGCGCGGTGTTCACCGACGACTTGTCGATGGAAGGCGCGCGCCACATCGGCGGCCAGACGCTCAGCCCGACCGAAGCGGTGCTGGCCGCGCTCGACGCGGGCTGCGATCTGGCGCTGATGTGCAACCAATCGCTACAGGGCGGGGTAGTGCTGGACGAGGTGATCGACGGCTTGGCCGAAGCGCAGATCAGCGGCCGCTGGCAACCCAACCGCGCGTCCGAAGCGCGCCGCCTGGCCTTGTTGCCCACCAGCCCGGCGCCCGATTGGGAAAGCCTGATGCGCTCGCCCGAGTACCTGCAGGCGATGGCTTTGCTGCCCTGAAGGCCCGCCAGCCTGCGCGGCTTTCGTGACATAAAGCCGAACTTTGGCCCGCAAATCGCGTCAGAATAGCCATGAACGACATGCTGTACCGCTACCTCACCCCTCCCGCTGCCGCGTCGAGTAACGCTGCTGAACGCTTTTTTGGCCGTCTGATGGGCCTGATGGTGTGGGCGCTGCTGGCCACGATGGGCGTGATCTTTGCGCTCAGCCTGCTGGTCTGGCTGGTGGTGATGGTGGTGATCAGTCTGGTCGCCAGCGTGTTCACCGGCCGTCCCGCCGCCGTCACCGTGCTGTGGCGCCGTTACCGCGACCTGACCAGCAGCCTGGCACGCCAGCGCTGGCCGCAAGGCGACCGCCGCGCCAGCGCCACGCCGCGCGCCGACGCTGCCAGCGCCACCGGTGCCGGCACCCCCAGCAGCGCCGTGCAGGACGTGGGCTGGCGTGAAGTCGCTGCCCCCCGCGCCAACGACGGCGCCGGCCATTCACCCTCGCATTCCTGAGCCGGTTTTCGGCCATGCGGTGCCGACCGCTGGTTGGCGCTGCGCCAGCGCTGTCCGCGCAAGGCGGACAAGGTCTGGGCAATGCCCACATTTTTACTATCTTATCGATAGCTGCCCGCGCAGATCCACGTAGGGCTGCAGGCCTGTTTTCCTTGTAAATCCCGAGCAAGGCTCGGGGGCTCCGCGCTTGCTTGCGGGAGTACGCTACGATGCACCGAACGTTGCCAGCGTTGCGACAGGCGCTGGCGGTGACAAGCGACGTACGGAGACAAACATGGCCGCCAATGCCCTCGCAGCGTTCACCGAGGCGCGCGATTTCCTGCTCAAGCACCGGACCGACTACGCCACCGCGTACCGCGACTTCCGCTGGCCTCAGCTGGGCGAATTCAACTGGGCGCTGGACCATTTCGACAGCCTGGCGCGCGGCAACGACGCGACGGCACTGCACATCGTGGGCGAAGACGGCAGCGAAGTGCGGCGCAGCTTTGCCGAGCTGAGCCAGCGCTCCAACCAGGTCGCCAACTGGCTGCGCGCCCAGGGCGTGAAGCGCGGCGACCGCGTGCTGCTGATGATGGGCAACGAGCTGCCGCTGTGGGAGCTGATGCTGGCCTGCATCAAGCTGGGCGCGGTGATGATCCCCGCCACGCCGCTGCTGACGGCCGACGACCTGCAGGACCGCCTGGGCCGCGGCAACGTGCGCCACGTCGTCATCGCCAGCGAACATGCGCCCAAATTCGTCGACCTGCCGGGGCGCTACACGCGCATCACCGTGGGTGCGCCGGTCGCAGGTTGGACCGACTACGCCGACAGCGCCAGTGCGCCCACCGACTTCACGCCCGACGGCCCGACGCAGGCCACCGACCCGCTGCTGCTGTACTTCACCAGCGGCACCACGTCCAAGCCCAAGCTGGTGCTGCACACGCACCAAAGCTACCCGGTCGGCCACCTGAGCACCATGTACTGGATCGGCCTGCAACCGGATGACGTGCACCTGAACATCAGCTCGCCCGGCTGGGCCAAGCACGCCTGGAGCTGCTTCTTCGCGCCCTGGAACGCAGGGGCGACCATCTTCATCTTCAACTACACGCGCTTTTCGGCGCCCGCGCTGCTCAACGTGCTGCAAAAGCACCAGGTCACCAGCCTGTGCGCGCCGCCCACGGTGTGGCGCCTGCTGATTCAGGAGGATCTGAAAGCCTGGTCCGGCCAACTGGCGCTGCGCGAGATCATTGGCGCAGGCGAGCCGCTCAACCCCGAAATCATCGACCAGGTGCAGGCCGCCTGGAGCATGACGCTGCGCGACGGCTTCGGCCAGACCGAGACTACGGCGCAGATCGGCAACACGCCCGGCCAGCCCGTCAAACCGGGCAGCATGGGCCGCCCGCTGCCCGGCTACGAAGTCGTGCTGCTGGACGTGGACGACAACCCCGCCGACGAGGGCGAGGTGAGCCTGAACCTGGCCGTGCGCCCGCTTGGCCTGATGGTGGGCTACGAAGACAGCGCCCAGACCACGGCCAACGTCATGCGCCAGGGCTGCTACCACACCGGCGACACCGCCACGCGCGATGCCGACGGCTACATCACCTTCGTCGGCCGCGCCGACGACGTGTTCAAGGCCAGCGACTACCGCATCAGTCCGTTCGAGCTGGAAAGCGTGCTGATCGAACACCCGGCCGTGACCGAAGTCGCCATCGTCCCCAGCCCCGACCCGGTGCGCCTGGCCGTGCCCAAGGCCTTCGTCACGCTGGCCGCGGGCCAGCAGCCCGACGCGCAACTGGCCGAGGACATCCTCAGCTTTGCCCGCACGCGCCTGGCGCCCTACAAACGCGTGCGCCGCCTGCAGTTTGTGAACGAGCTGCCCAAGACCATCAGCGGCAAGATCCGCCGCGTGCAGATGCGCCGCGCCGAAACCGAGCGCGGCGCGCCAGACGCCACGCGGGCTGAGATGGAGTACTTTGAGGAAGACTTTCCTGCGCTGAAGGGGTGAGCGGCCAGAGGAGGCCGAGGCGCTTCAATACCAGCGAGAAAACTCCGCCTGGCCTAGGTGGAATCTGCGCGAGCAGCTCACTTTTTGGTAGTCGACCGCTGCGGACGTGGCGACGGGTATGTCGTTTGTGTAGTGCCTGCAGCGCACCGGCGCTGCCCCTCCGCCCATTCACCCGGTGCCACGCTGCTCTGGGGCATCAAAAACCATAGCTGCCCGCGCAGGTGGTTCTAAGGCTGAGGGGTGATTTTGCTCAGATATCCCAAGTGGGCGCGGTCTGGCTGGGCGGCGGCTCCATGCCCGCACGCCAGCGCCGCAGCGACTTCTGGAAGAACAGCGTGTTGGGCACCTGCAGCAGCGCGCCGGGGTGCGCCGGGTCGCGGTCTTCCAGGACGGTGTAGATCAGCCGGATGTCGACCACACGCCCCCGGATGCCCGGCTTGTCGCCGGTGTCGATCAGCTCGATGGTGTCGCCCTCACGGAAGGGGCGCGTGGTGAAGATGAGCACCGCGCAGAACAGGTTGGACAGCACGCTCCAGGCGGCAAAGAAGGCGACCGCGCCCACCGCCACGAAGCTGGTGATACCCGCCCACAGCACTTCGGACGACACGCCCAGCCGTTCCAGCACCCACAGCGCGGCGATGCCGTAGATCAGCCAGCGCAGCAGGTTGCGCGCCGGCGTGATGGCGGCTGGCGGCAGTTGGTAGCGGCGGCTGAGGCGCGTCAGCACGCGGCGCACCAGCCGCTGCAGCACCCAGGCCAGCAGGACGATGCCCACCACCTGCGCCAGCGGCAGGACCACGTCCAGCCAGTCGAGCAGCCAGGGCGGGAGCAGGGCGCGCAGGTGATTCAAGCGCGGACCTTCTGTGACGTCGCGCCGCAGAAACCCTCAGGAGGGAGGCCCTGCCGAGCAACTGGCGCAGGACGTACCAAGTTGGCACCCGCTGGGCGTACGGCTGCGCCACGCACGGACGCCGCCGCCCACCGCGCCATGGGGCGGGCCGCCGGCTGCTGGGCGCCGCGCCTCACGCCTCGTGCCGCAGGGCAGGGAACAGGATCACGTCGCGGATGCTGGGGCTGTCGGTCAGCAGCATCATGAAGCGGTCGATGCCCACACCGCAGCCGCCGGTGGGCGGCATGCCGTATTCCAGCGCGCGCACGAAGTCCGCGTCGTAGAACATCGCCTCGTCGTCGCCCGAATCCTTGGCGCTGGCCTGCGCCTGAAAGCGCGCGGCCTGGTCTTCAGCGTCGTTCAGCTCGCTGAAGCCGTTGGCCATCTCGCGGCCGGTAATGTAGAGCTCGAAGCGCTCGGTCACCTCGGGCCGCGCGTCGTTGGCGCGCGCCAGCGGGCTGATCTCGGTCGGGTGTTCCATGATGAAGGTCGGCGCCCACAGTTGTGATTCGACCGCTTCTTCAAAGTACATGACCTGCAGTGACGGCAGGCTGCGCTGCGACAGCTTGTCTTTCTCTTCGCTCATGCCCAGCTTTTTCAGGCGCTGGATCAGCTCGGCCTTGTCGTCCACCCGCGTGCCGATGTCGGTGTGCGCGTCGATGGCTTCGCGGATCGTCAGGCGCTGGAAGGGCTGGCTCAGGTCGACCTCACGGCCCTGGTAGGTCAGCTGCAACGTGCCCGCCGCCTGCATGGCGGTGGCGCGCAACAGGTCTTCGGTGTAGGTCATCAGGTCCTGGTAGTTCCAGTACGCGGCGTAGAACTCCATCATCGTGAACTCGGGGTTGTGCCGCACGCTGATGCCTTCGTTGCGGAAACTCCGGTTGATCTCGTACACGCGCTCAAAGCCGCCGACGATCAGGCGCTTGAGGTACAGCTCCGGCGCGATGCGCAGGAACATCTGCTGGTCGAGCGCGTTGTGGTGCGTGACAAACGGCTTGGCGTTGGCGCCGCCCGGAATCGGGTGGAGCATGGGCGTTTCGACTTCCATGAAGCCGTTGTCGCCCATAAACGCGCGCATGGCCGACAGCGTCTTGCTGCGCGCGGCAAAGCGGTCGCGCGCGGCCTCGTCCATGATCAGATCAACGTAGCGCTGGCGGTACTTCAGCTCCTGGTCCTGCATGCCGTGGAACTTGTCCGGCAGCGGGCGCAGGCTTTTGGTCAACAGGCGCAGCGTGGTCGCGTGGATCGACAACTCTCCCTTGCCGGTGCGAAACAGGTAGCCTTCCACGCCGACGATGTCGCCCAAATCCCAGTGTTTGAAGGCGTCGTACACGGCTTCGCCCACGTCTTCCTTGGTGATGTAGGCCTGGATGCGGCCCGTGGCGTCCTGCAGCGTGGCGAAGCTGGCCTTGCCCATCACGCGCTTGAGCATCATGCGCCCGGCAATGCTGACGTCGACCTTCTTGCCAGCAGCCAGGTCGGCCTCGAATGCTGCTTTTTCCGTAGCGCCATGCGCTTGATGGATCTGGGCTGCGCGGTCTTTTGGCTTGAAATCGTTGGGGAAGGCCACGCCTGCGCCCGCCGCTTGCGCCGCGCGCAAGCCTTTCAGCTTCTCGCGCCGTTCGGCGATCAGCTTGTTTTCGTCTTGTTCGGGGGCAGCGGAAGCCGGTGCGGGCGCGTCAGCAGAGTTCATGGGGGGCGTCAGAAAGCCGACCAGCAGGCGACGGATAATCGCGCCACACCAGCAGCACAGAGAGAAGGGTAAAACGCGCCATTTTAGGCTTGCGTTCAGACGGCCCATGGCCAGCGTCAACCGATGTTTCCAGCCACAGCACCACGAACGGCACCTGCCATGCCGATGCGGTGCGGTGCGCCGAAAGCCATGACCGGGCCCTGGCCGCCTGCCTCGTTCGCCCGCTCGGCGCTGACGCTGCTGGCGGGTGGGGCGTTCGCCCAACTCGTGCCCCTGCTGCTGGGCCCTGTGGTGGCGCGCCTGTATACGCCGGCGGCCATGGGCGTTTTCACGCAGTTCAGTACGGTAGCAGCGACGCTGGCGGTGGCAGCGAGCCTGCGCTACGAACAGGCCTTGCCGCTGGAGCGCGATGACACCGAAGCCCAAGCCTTGCTGGCACTGACGCTGCGGCTGCTGGCGCTGGCCATTGTGCTGAGCGTGCCGCTGGCCTGGGCGCTTCACCAAGCGGGCTGGCTGCCTCTGCCGGCCATGCTGCCCTTGGCGATCGGCTGTGCTGGCCTGTTGCAGGTCATGATGCTCTGGGCGAACCGGGCGCACCGGTTCCAGGCACTTGCGGTGTCGCGGGTGGTTCAGTACGGCGGCGCGGCGCTGGTCCAGGCGGGTTTGGGGTGGTGGCTCTGGCAGGGTTCGGCCATTGGCGGTGAGGGCGCCTGGGCGCTCGTGGTCGCGCCCATGCTCGCGCAGTTATTGGCCTTGGTGTGGCTGCTGCGTCCGGCGCCGGCTGGCGGCTGGCCTGCGCTGTGGGCGCCGGCCAGTGCCATGCTGCGGCGACAGATGCGGGCGATCGCCTACCGCCACCGGGACTTTGCGTGGGCCAACACGCCGCATGCGTTTCTGGGGACTCTGCAGGACGCGTTGGCCGTGGCGTTGCTCGTCGCGTGGTCGGGCGACGCGGCCGCTGGCCTGTGGGGCTTGGCCCTGCGGTACCTGAAGGCGCCGGCGACCTTGGTCGGCAGCGCGGTGTCGCAGGCGCTGTACCCCCGCCTGACTGCGGCAAGCCCGCAGGAGGGCCGACGCATGGTGCGGCAGTTGATGGCGCTGCTGGGCGCGTTGGCCTTGGCGCTGATGGCCATCCTGCTGCTTTGGGGCCCCGCGCTGTTTGCCTTTGCGTTCGGCGAAACCTGGCGAGAAGCAGGGGATTTGGCGCGGGCGCTTGGCCCATACATTGCGGCGCATTTCGTCGCCGCGCCACTGGCGGTGGTCACCATGGCCTGGCACGCGCAGCGCTGGGCGTTCCGCTACGCATTGCTTGGCCAAATCGCCTTCGTGGCTGCGCTGGGTGGGGGCCTCTGGGAAGGTGGATTGGGCGGGGGCGCCTGGGCTGTTTCGCTGGCCATGGTGCCGTACTTCGCGTGGTATTTTTGGCGCCTCGCTCATTGGCCGTTGGCCGCGATACCGGTTCGTTCACAGGGCGCGCAGGCATGACGGGGCTTCGAGCTTGGGTTAACCGGTGGCGTCGCCGCGCATGGCACGCGGTGTTTTTCAGGATGCTGTTCGGTGAACGCAGCGTGGGCCTGCGACTGCCAGGAACCCGCATTTCACCCAGTACATGCATAGAGAACGAGGCCTCACTGACCTTGGGTGACAACGTATTCATTGGACATTTCAACTTCATCGAAGCCAGCGCCGGCGTCCACATCGGTGCCGGCACCCAGGTGACCAATTTCGTGAGCATCGTCAGCCACAGTACCCACCGCGCCGTCCGTGTGGCTGCGTCTTTGTCCGGCGCTGTGGCACCGGCTGCCGATGCGGCGGTGCTGCGTGCGCCCATCACGGTGGGTGAACGTTGCTTCATCGGCCCGCACAGCACGCTCGAAGCCGGCACTGTCCTGGGGCATGGCACGCTGGTCGCGGCGCACAGCCGCGTCCGTGGGCACCATCCTGATTTCGCCGTGTTGGCGGGCAGCCCGGCGCGGGTCGTGGGCGATGTTCGTGCGGGTGACGATCGCTGGTTGGTGGATCACCCAGACCTGCGCGCGCCCTACGAGCAGTGGCGCCAGGCGATCGAGCAAGCCAGGACGAAAGGCACGTGACCCAACCGCATTTGACCTTGCTGGGCGACGCCACCAGCGTGCACGTGCAACGCTGGGCGCGTGAGATGCTGGCGCGCGACTGGCGTGTGTCTCTGGTAACGGCGCGGCCCGCTCCCGTAGAAGGCGTGACGCAGCACGTGCTGCAGCCCGTGCGTCGCAGCCGCGATTGGCTGGGCCGGGTGGGCGAGGCCAAGGCCTTGGTTGCGGCCCTCCGCCCGGATATCGTGCACGCGCACTACGTCACGTCGTACGGGTACCTGGCTGCCCATGTGTCAGGTGTCCCACGGGTGATGACCGCTTGGGGCAGCGATCTGCTGGTCACGCCGCAGCGCAACGTAGCGTTGCGGTGGTTGACGGGATGGATCCTGCGCCGCGCGTCGCTGATCACAGGCGATTCGGCCGACCTGATTGCGCTGGCGCGGCGCTGGGCGCCGCAAGTGCGCTCAGAGCTGATCCACTGGGGTGTCGATTTGGCGCGTTTCCGGCCTACCCCATGGGCGGAGAAACCAGCGGCCGAGGCGCTCAGCCTGCGCAGTTGGGAGCCGAACTACCAGATTGATCTCATCTTGCGTGCCTTTGCGGAGGTGCGACGCATGCGACCCGACGCGCGTTTGCACCTGTTGGGCGGCGGCAGCGAAGAAGCTGCATTGCGATCGCTGGCGGAGTCGCTGGCGCTGGGGGAAGCTGCGGTTTTCCATGGTCGGCTGGACGACGCTGGCATGGCGCGCGTCTTGGCGCGCAGCAAGCTGTCGATCAGCGTGCCGCGCAGCGACGCGACATCCGTCTCGGTACTCGAAAGCATGGCGAGCGGCGTGGCGGTGCTGGCGAGCGATCTTCCGGCGAACCGGGAGTGGTTGGTGCCGAGTGCAATCGTGTCGACGAACGACGTTGATGCCCTGGCCGCAAGATGGCTTGCTTTGTTGTCCAACGATGACGAAGCCACGGCGCTGGCCCAAGGCAACGCCGAGCGAATCGCACGGCAGGGCGACCGCCGCGCTCAGATGGATGCCATGGACCGCTTGTACCGGGAATTTCTGCGCGGCGGGTCTACGGAATGAATGAGAACAGCTCAGATAGGCGCGGGCCGCATGCGATGGCCGCAGAGCCGTCGCCTATGGAGACGCTGCGCTGCGTCAGCATCATTGCGCCGTGCCGCAACGAACGCGCCCACATCGATGCGTTTCTCGACGGCGCACTTGCGCAAACGGTACCTTCCGGATGGCGCGCTGAAGTGTTGGTGGCGGACGGGGAGAGTGACGACGGGACCGCTGAACGCCTTCGCGCACGAGCGAGAGAGGATGTTCGAATCAAGGTTGTGGCGAATCCAGGTCGAATTGTGTCGAGTGGACTCAACTTGTGTCTTGCACAAGCGCAAGGCGAGGTCATCGTCAGGATGGACGTCCACACGCGCTTTGCGGAGGACTATCTTGCCGAGTGCATTGCCGCGTTGCAACGCACAGGCGCCGACAACGTCGGCGGTGCCTGGGTCGCTGAGGGAGAGGGCCCGATGGGGCAGGCGATCGCGGCGGCGTTCCAGAGTCGTTGGGTGGTCGGGGGCGCTCGCTCGCGTGACCAAGCCTATGAAGGCGAAGTTGACACGGTGTACCTTGGTTGCTGGCCGCGCGCCAGTTTTGAGCGCTACGGCGACTTCGATGAGGCGCTCGTTCGCAACCAGGACGACGAGCACAACCTGCGGTTGCGTCTTGCTGGTGGGTGCATATGGCAAAGCGCGCTTATCCGCTCTTGGTACCGGCCCAGAGAGACTTTGGGCCATTTGTTTCGTCAGCAATACCAGTATGGGTACTGGCGCCCATTTGTCATGCGCAAACACGGGAAACCGGGCTCTGCCAGGCAACTTGTGCCTGCTGTATTCGTCGCCGCGCTCGTGTTGACCTCGTTGTTGGCAAGTCTCTGGCCCTTGCCATGGCTGGCATTGTTGGCCGCTTACGCGCTTTATGTTGGCGCGGCGTCGATGCTGGTTGTGGCCGGAGAGGCTGGGTCACGTGCCAAGACGTCCTCTCCACTGGGCCCGGCGTGTTTGATAGGATCGTCCTTTGCGCGCTTGGTGCTCGTAGTGTCCACTTACCATCTGGCCTATGGTCTGGGCAGCTGGCGGGGGGTGTTGGACCTCGCGCTCGGGCGTCGCGTCTCAAGCGAGATCGCGAAGATAACCCGCTAAATAAATTTCGCCCTACATGCAGACGTCTGAACCGTTTATTCCATTCGCTCGCCCCGATACGGGCGAGGAAGAAATCGACGCCGTAGCGCGCGTGCTGCGTTCCGGCTGGTTGTCGACGGGGCCCGAAACCCGGGCGTTTGAGACCGAATTCGCCAACTTTCTGGGCGGTGGTCTTCATGCGATCGCGGTCAATTCTGCGACGGCCGCGTTGCATCTGGCCCTCGAAGCGATTGGCATCGGTCCGGGTGACGAGGTCATTGCCCCCACGCTGACCTTCACCGCCACAGTAGAGGTGGCTCGGTACCTGGGCGCTGATGCGGTATTGGTTGACGTGGATCCGATCACGCTCAACATGGACTCCGCCAAGGTGGAGGCGGCCATCACGCCTCGTACCAAGGCCATTTTGCCGGTCCATTACAGCGGCCTGGCGTGTGACATGGATGCGATCTTTGCGATCGCACAGCGCCACCAGCTGCAGGTCGTTGAAGATGCGGCCCACGCCCTGCCAGCCACGTACCGCGGCCAAACCATTGGGCAGTTGGGCAGCGCGGCGACCGCGTTCAGCTTCTATGCCAACAAGACGATGACCACTGCTGAGGGTGGGATGATCGTGACCCGCGACGTGGACCTTGCAGCACGCATGCGTGTGATGCGCTTGCACGGTATCAGCCGCGACGTTTTTGACCGTTTTCAAAGTACCACCCCTGGTTGGTATTACGAGATCATCGCGCCGGGTTTCAAGTACAACATGCCGGATATCTCTGGCGCGCTGGGCCGAGTGCAATTGCGACGGCTGCCCGGCTTCCTTGACAGACGCCAGAAGATGGCGGCGCGCTACCTGCAGGAGTTGCGCGATCTGCCCTTGGTTCTCCCGGCCGATGCACCCGCTGGAGAGACGCACGCTTGGCACATGTTTGTCATTCGCTTGAGCGAAGCAGCGCGCTTGACCCGCGATCAGGTGATTCAGGCATTGAGCGACGCTGGCATTGGCACGAGCGTTCATTACTTGCCCTTGCATCGACAGCCCTATTGGCGCGACCGCTACGGTCTGCGAAACGAACAGTTTCCAGTCGCCGACGACGCCTACGAGCGGATGATCAGCATTCCGCTGTACACCGCGATGAGCGATGACGAGCAAGGGCGGGTGATTGCCGCTTTGCATGCGATCTTGAGTTGATCGGTCCTGGTCGCACTCCTGGAACACTGATTGCCTCGGCTTGTAGCAAGGCGAGCATTGCCCTCTGGTTGGCTTGGGCCTGGATGCTACAGCTACGGCTCTGTTGAAACGTGTGACCAAATGGGCCGAGTCGCGGCATCGTTTTTGAGGCCAGATGCCGTTCGGCGAAAGGACGCATGTTGAGCCGTTATCCGACCAACGCCTGAGGTGAGCTTGGACATACGCCTTGTTGGAAAGCGCTGGATGGATCTGGCAGTTTCCGCACCTGCACTGGTGTTTCTATTGCCCGTCTTGGTCGGAGTCGGCATGTGGGTTCGGCTGGACTCTGCCGGCCCCGCGCTCTTTCGCCAGGAACGCATCGGTCGGCATGGGCAAACATTCCGCATCCACAAATTCCGCACCATGCACCTGCACGACGGGGCTGGCCCGCTTGTGACCGCGTCGGGCGACGCCCGCATCACGCGCGCCGGCCGCTGGCTGCGGCGCACCAAGTTGGACGAATTGCCGCAGTTGTGGGACGTGCTGCGTGGCGCCATGAGCTTGGTCGGGCCGCGGCCCGAGGTGCCGCGCTACATGGCGCTGTACCCCGACGATGTGCGCGCCGCCATCTTGTCTGTCCGTCCAGGCATCACCGATCGGGCGGCGATCGAGTTCCGCGATGAAGAGCGCTTGCTAGCCGACGCGGCAGACCCGAACGCGGTCTATGTGACGCATATCATGCCGATCAAGCAGCGCTACTACCTGGACTACGTGGCGCACCACAGCGTGGCAGGGGATCTGCGGATTCTGTGGGACACCTTTGTCGCGCTTTGGCGCTGAACATGAAATTCAAAACAAATCACCCTCCAGCCGGTACTGAATCTGCGCGGGCAGCTATGAAATTGGAAGTAATCAGCGGCCTCCGCCGATCGCAGCTCCTCGGCCATGGGGTCGAGCGATGACGTCCTGGCGTGGCCTGCTCACCAGCCGCAGTTGGCTGGTCGATCTCCCCTTGGTCGCTTTCGCCTGGTGGGCCGCGTTCTGGCTGCGCTTTAACCTGCGCATTCCAGCGCTGTACCGCGCCGACGTGGAGTCGACCACCTTGCCGGCGCTGCTGTGCATGGCCGTCGGCCTGCTGTTGGTGCGGGTGCCGCGCCAATCGTGGCGCTACGTCAGCCTGGCCGATCTGCGCCAGTTGGCGGTGGGCGTGGGCGTGGGTACCCTGCTGTGCATCGCGGTGGTGATGGGCTTGCGCATTGAAGGCTTTCCGCGTTCGGTGTTTTTGATCTGGGGCATGTTGGTGCTGGGGCTGCTGGCGGGCGCGCGCGCGACCTGGCGCACGCTGACCGAGCGCAGCCAGTCCCAACGCACGGCGGGGCCCGGCGCGCAGCAGCCTTTGCTGATCGTCGGCACCTTGCAGGAGGCCGACCATGCGTTGCGGACGCTCAAAGGGGTGAGCGGCTGGCAGGTCACGGGCATCGTGACGCCGACGGACGCCGAAACAGGCCGCACCCTGCAGGGCGTGCCGGTGTTGGGCGGGGCCGCGCGGCTGGACGATCTGGCGCGCCAGGCACAGGTGTCGACCTTGCTGGTGGCGGGCGCGCCCGGCGCGGAGTTGCGCCGCGACCTGCTGCTGCGCTCCAGCGGCCTGGGGCTCCACCTGCTCACGCTGCCGACGGCGGATGAATTGCTGGGTCAGAACGCGGTCACGCGGCCGCGCAAAGTACGGCTGGAAGACCTGCTGGGGCGCGTGCCGGTTCAGTTGGATGCGCAAGGGCTGTCGCAGTTGCTCACCGGGCAGACGGTCATGGTGACAGGTGCGGGAGGCTCCATCGGGTCCGAACTCTGCCGCCAGGTGGCCAGGTTTGGCGTGGCGCGGCTGGTGTGCGTCGACGTGTCGGAGTTGGCGGTCTACCAGTTGGAACAACAGCTGCGGCAAAGCCACCCGGCGATGACGGTGAGCTACTACACCGCCAACGTGCGCGAACTTGATCGTCTGCGGGCGATCGCGGCGCGGCACCGACCCAACGTGGTGTTGCACGCAGCGGCCTACAAGCACGTGCCTTTGATGGAGACCGACAACGAGGTCGAAGCGCTGCGCACCAACGTGCTGGGCACGCTGAATGCGGCGCGGGTGGCCGGCGAGGTCGGCGCGGCGCGCTTCGTGCTGATCTCGACCGACAAGGCGGTCAACCCGACCAATGTGATGGGCGCCAGCAAGCGGGTCGCTGAGCAGGTGGTGCAAGCGGTGGCCCAGGAATTCGCGCAGACGCGTTTTGTCGCTGTGCGCTTTGGCAACGTGCTGGGCTCCAGCGGTTCGGTCGTGCCCTTGTTTGAGGAGCAACTGGCCCGAGGTGGCCCGCTGACGGTGACGCATCCAGACATCGTGCGCTATTTCATGACGATTCCCGAAGCCACGCAGTTGGTGCTGCAGGCGGGTTTGATGGGGCAGTCGGGCCAGATTTTCGTGCTCGACATGGGCGAGCCGGTGAAGATCGTGGAGCTGGCGCGGATGATGATCCGCCTGTCCGGCAAGACCGAGGGCGACGTCCCGATCGCGTTCACCGGCCTGCGCCCTGGCGAGAAGTTGTACGAAGAACTGCTGGCCGACGACGAGACCACGGCACCCACACCACACCCCAAACTGCGCGTGGCCCAGGTTGCGCCGGCATCGGCCGATGCCCTGCGCGATATTGAGGCGTGGCTGGCGCAGGCGGGGCCCGCGCCGTCGCCCGAGGCGCTGCGCAGCTGGCTGCAGGGCAGGGTACCGGAATACCGCGCGCAGCCGGTGCTTTTTTAGATCAAATCGACCGTCAGCCCTACGGCAATCTGCACGGGCAGCTATTAGATAGATAGCATGGATCGGATGCGGCGGCCCGGCTTATTCGGCGTCAGCGTTGCCGATACCGGCCTTGGCCAGCACGTCGGCCACCAATTCAAGGCGAAGCAGCGGGTTGTCCAGGCTCATCAGTTGTTGCCGCGTGCCGGTCGGCAGTGGCAGCAACTCGCACCAGCGGTTGGCGACCCAGGCGCAATCGCCGTAGTGCGCGTCGTCGTCGTTGAAGGCGCCTTCGCTGCCCGGGCGCGCGTTCAGGTTGGCGCGCACCTGCCGCAGTGCCTGCGCCACCCCGGCCAGGTCGTCCGGCAACGCAACGGCGGGGTCGTCCGCCAGCAAGGTAACGTCGGCGATCCAAAGGCCGTGCTTGAGCCGGCTGTGCCGGTCCACGCGAAAGCGTTGCGCGCCCCGGCATTCGATCGACAGCAGTCCGGGTTGCTCTTGGCTCAGCGAAGTGAGGTGGGCGAGCGTGCCCACGGGCTCCAACTGCTCGTCGGGCGCGCCGGCCACCTGGACCTCACGGCCTTGTCGCAGCGCAACCACGCCGAAGGGAGCGCCCGCCTCATGGCAGCGGCGCACCATGTCGAGGTAACGCACTTCGAACACGCGCAGGGGCAAGCGCCCGCCAGGGAACAGCACGGTGCCGAGGGGGAACAAAGGGAGTTGGGTGAGGGTCAGGGCTGTATCGTTCATCGCGTGCCGCCAGGGCATTCCGCTGGGCGACCAAGGGCATCTGGCACACGGCGGTAGGGCTATCATCGCACGCACCTTGGCGCGGCCTCGCGCCATTTTTCACATCCTGACCCACCAAGCGCCCATGTTTTTTGAAGTGATCAAGTTTTTGCTGGAAGTGGCCAGCACGCTGGTGGGCGGTGCGTGCCTGTTGCGCATGTTCATGCGCTGGCGGGCCATGTCGATGGCCAACCCCGTTGGTCGTTTTGTGCAGGCGTTGACGGACTGGTTGGTGCTGCCGTTGCAGCGCATTCTGCCGCCGTCGAACCGTGTGGATGCGGCCAGCCTGCTGGCAGCGTGGCTGTTCAAGCTGCTGCAGTACGCGGCGCTGATGGCGTTGCTCGGCATGTCGCGCTGGGCTTTGCTGCCGGTGCTGGCATTGCTGGGCGTCGCGCGCCTGGCCACGTCGGTCGCCACCGCGGTCATCCTCGTCGCGGCGATTTTTTCATGGATGCAGAACCGGACCGCCATCTCCGACGTGTTCGAGCGGCTGAGCGCGCCACTGCTGGCACCGTTGCGCAGGGTGGTGCCGCTGGTCGGTGGCGTCGACCTGACGCCGGTTCTCGCCCTGGTGGTGCTGCAGGTGCTGGCGATGGTGCTGGGCCAGCTGCAGGTGCAGCTGCTGGGTTCGGGCGTCTTGCTGGGCGCTGGCTAAGGCGACGCCTCCTAAGGAGGGACGTCGGCCGGGCATCGGACAGGGCGCTTACTGAACCGCGTCGGCTGGCTGGCGCAGCAGCATGGCCAGGACGTTGGCGACGCGGTCGCGCAACTCACGCCGGTCGCAGATGAAGTCGACCGCGCCTTTGGATTCGAGGAACTCGGCGCGCTGAAAGCCTTCGGGCAGCGTGACGCGGACGGTGTTTTCAATCACGCGCGGGCCAGCAAAACCGATCAGTGCCTTGGGTTCGGCGATGACCACGTCGCCGACGAAGGCGAAGCCGGCGGACACCCCGCCCATGGTGGGGTCGGTCAGCACGCTGATGTAGGGCAGGCCCTTCTTGGCCAGGTGCGTGAGGGCCGCGTTGGTCTTGGCCATCTGCATCAGGGACAGCAGGCCTTCTTGCATGCGCGCGCCGCCGGTGGCGGTGAAGCAGATGAAGGGCACCTTTTGCTCGATGGCGGTTTCCACGCCACGCACAAAGCGCTCGCCCACGACGCTGCCCATGGAGCCACCCATGAAGCCGAATTCAAACGCCGACGCCACCACGTTGATGGACTTGACCGAGCCGCCCATGACGACCAGCGCATCAGTTTCACCCGTCGCTTCCATCGCTTCCTTGAGGCGTTCGGGGTATTTGCGGCTGTCCTTGAACTTCAGCGCGTCGACCGGGACGACTTCCTGGCCGATTTCGTAGCGGCCCTCGTGGTCGAGGAACCCATTCAGGCGGTCGCGCGCGCCAATGCGGTGGTGGTGACCGCAGTTGGGGCAGACGTTCTGGTTTTGCTCCAGATCGGTCTTGTACAGCACCGTTTCGCAGGCCGGGCACTTGATCCAGAGGCCCTCGGGCATCTGGCGACGCTCAGCGGCGTCGGTTTTCTGGATCTTCGGGGGCAGCAGTTTCTCGAGCCAGCTCATGGCGGAACTCCTTGTTTGATAGCGCGATTATGTGTCCAGCGCCGCGCGGACCGGCCGCAGAAAGTCGATGGCGGCGGCTACCACGCGCTCATGCGGCTGGTTTTCGATCAGCTGGATCAGTCGGCTGCCGATGACCACGGCATCGGCCACGCGGCCGATCGCGGCGGCAGTGGCTGCATCGCGGATGCCGAAGCCGACACCTACCGGCACGCTGACGTGTTCGCGGATGCGGGGCAGCATGGCTTCCACCTCGGCGGTGTTGAGGGTGCCGGAACCCGTCACGCCCTTGAGGGACACGTAATACACGTAGCCACTGGCGACGCGCGCCACCTGCTGCATCCGCTCGGGTGTCGACGTGGGCGCCAGCAGGAAGATGAGGTCCACACCGTGGGCGCGCAACTCGGCCGCGAAGTCGACGCATTCTTCCGGCGGGTAGTCGACGATCAGCAACCCGTCCACGCCCGCGGCCGCTGCGTCGCGGATGAAAGCGGATTCGCTGCCGCCCTTGCCGTGCAAATGGTCGTAACGCTCCACGGGGTTGGCGTAGCCCATCAGCACGACGGGCGTGCTGTCGTCCTTTTCACGGAAGGTCTTGACCATGGCCAACACCTGCGCGAGGCCAATGCCCAGGGCCAGCGCGCGGTCGCCGGCTTTCTGGATGACCGCGCCGTCGGCGCTGGGGTCGGAGAAGGGGACGCCCAACTCAATCACATTGGCGCCCGCCGTGACCATGCCGTGCATGAGCGCGGGCGTGATGTCGGCGTAGGGGAATCCGGCGGTGACGTAGGGGATGAGCGCCTTGCGGCCGTTCTTGCGCAGGGCATCGAAGGTGGCGGCGATGCGGCTCATGCGCGTTCTCCTTTGGCAGGCGCGCCCTTGACCACATGGCCCCGCATCGAGGGGCGGTCGTAGAAGTCTGCGCCGTCCAGGTCGGCGACGGTGCCGATGTCCTTGTCGCCCCGGCCGGATAGGCAGACGAGGATCGATTGGTCCGAGCGCATCGTCGGCGCGAGCTTCAGCGCGTGCGCAAAGGCATGGCTGGATTCCAGCGCAGGAATGATGCCTTCGGTGCGGCACAGGTGATGAAAGGCGGCCAACGCCTCGGCATCCGTGGCGCCCACGTACTCGGCGCGACCGATGTCTTTGAGCCAGGCGTGTTCCGGCCCGACACCGGGATAGTCCAGGCCGGCCGAGATGCTGTGCGTTTCGGTGATCTGGCCGTTGGCGTCCTGCAGGATGTAGGTGCGGTTGCCGTGCAGCACGCCGGCGCTGCCGCGTTGCAGACTGGCCGAGTGCTTGTCGGTGTCCAGGCCTTGACCGGCCGCTTCCACGCCGATCAGGCGCGTTTTCTCGTGTGGGATGTACGGGTAAAAGATGCCCATGGCGTTGCTGCCGCCGCCCACGCAAGCCAGGACGGCGTCCGGCTGCGTGGCGGCGACACCGAGCGATTGGAGCATCTCGGGCATCTGCTGCAGACACTCTTCACCGATCACGCTCTGAAAGTCGCGCACCATCATGGGGTAGGGATGGGGGCCAGCCACCGTGCCGATGATGTAGAAGGTGTTGTCCACGTTGGCCACCCAGTCGCGCATGGCTTCGTTCAGCGCGTCCTTAAGGGTGCGGCTGCCGGATTCGACGGGCACCACCGTCGCACCCAGCAATTTCATGCGGTAGACGTTGGGGGACTGGCGCTTGACGTCCTCGGCGCCCATGTAGACCACGCATTCGAGGCCGTAGCGCGCACAAATGGTGGCGGTCGCCACGCCGTGCTGACCGGCCCCGGTTTCGGCAATGATGCGCGGCTTGCCCATGCGCTTGGCGAGCATGGCCTGGCCAATCACGTTGTTGATCTTGTGTGCGCCCGTGTGGTTGAGGTCTTCGCGTTTCAGGTAAATCTGCGCGCCGCCCAACTCGCGGCTGGTGCGCGCGGCGTGGTAGATGGGCGATGGCCGTCCGACGTAGTGGGCCAGTTCGTACCGGAATTCGGCTAAGAAGGCCGGGTCGTGTTGGTAGCGCGCATAGGCTTCGCGCAACTCGTTGATGGCGTAGGTCAGCGTTTCGCTGACGAAACTGCCGCCATAGCGGCCGAAATGCCCATGAATATCGGGCTGTTGGTAGTCAATCATGGAAAGGAGGCAAAAGCTGCGTCGGCCGCACGCACGGCGGCCACGAAGCGGTGAATCTTGTCGGCGTCCTTGATGCCCTTGAGCGGCTTGCCATCTGGGCCATCGGCTTCAACGCCGGACGACACGTCAACCGCGAGCGAGAATCCTCGCCCGCGCAGCGCGGCGATTCCATCGCTCACGTTTGCAGGTGTCAACCCACCAGACAAGACGAGGTGAGCGGGCACGTTTAGAGGTAGGCGTGACCAATCGAAGCTCTTTCCGCTGCCGCCGTAGCCGTCGACCAGGGTGTCGAGCAGGATACCTTGTGCGCCAGTGTGATCAAGCGCGAATTTTACCAAGTCGAACGCGGTGCCTGCGTCGGCCGGAATTCGAGCAGCGCGCAACCAGGGGCGGCCTGCGGCGCGGGCGGTGGCTGCGCAGCTCTCAGAGGCTTCATCACCATGAAATTGCAGTGTAGCCCCCGCTAAATCTGCGCAATCAGCTATTATTTCAGTAGCACTTGCGTTGACGTACAGCAGCACGGGTGTGACAAACGGGGGCATCCGCTTCAGGAGTTCCGCGGCGCGTCGCGCGCTGACATGGCGCGGGCTGGGCGCATAGCGCACGAAACCGATCGCGTCGACACCGGCTGCGATGGCGGCGTCAACATCGGCTTCACGTGTCAAGCCGCAGATCTTGATGCGGGTGCGTTGAGCGGTGTTGGCGGGTGGCGGAGCAGGGCGCGGTGCGACGTCGGTCATGGCAACCCATCATAGGCGGCCGTCCGGTCGGGCAGGCCCCAGGCGCCGTCGTAGACCGGGCCCAGAAAGTACAAGCCGTCGGGCGAGAACGTCGGCGCTGCGGCGTCGCGGTCGCGCGCGACCAGGACGGCCTGCACCCAGTCTGGCGCCTGCAGCCCCTGGCCGACCTGCACAAGGCAGCCCATGAGGTTGCGGATCATGTGGTGCAGGAAGGCGTTGGCCTGAAAGTCAAAGCGCCAGTACGCGCCTCGGCGCGAGATGTCCAGCACTTGCAGGTGCTTGACGGGCGACAAGGCCTGGCAGGCCGAGGCACGGAACGAGGTGAAGTCGTGCTCGCCCAGCAAGTGCTGCGCGGCTTGTTGCATCGCGCTGCCGTCCAATGGGCGGAAGGTCCAGCCGACCCGCCCAGCGTCTACGCTGGGGCGCACGGCGGATTCGCGCAACACGTACGTGTACCGCCGCGCCAGGGCGCTTGCCCGGGCGTGGAAGGCATCGGGAACCGGTTGTGCCCATTCAACGGCAATGTCGTGGGGCAAGTAGCGGTTGGTGCCACGGATCCAGGAGAACGGCTCGCGCACCACGGTCGTGTCGAAGTGCACGACCTGCATCAATCCATGGACACCGGCATCGGTGCGGCCGGCGCACAGCGTCGCGACGGGGACGGTCGCGAACTCGGACAGGGCGTGTTCCAGGCGATCCTGGACGGTGTGGCCGGAAGGTTGGCTTTGCCAGCCTTGGTAGGCGGAGCCGAGGTAACTGAGTCCGAGAGCGATGCGCACGGGCAGGATTGTCGCCGAAGGGAGGTGCGGGGGCAGCAGATGGGTTCTGGCCGCACGGGCCAACAACAACGGCGCCGCAGGGGCGCCGTTGTTGTTGAATCGACCTCAAAAGAGGTCGAAGGGAAGGCGTCAGCTCAGTTCAGCCAGAAAGCGCTCAGCGCGTGCGCGCAGCGAACCGGAAGATTCGGCAATCACTTCCTTGACCAAAGCACGCGCGCCTTCGGTATCGCCGATGGCATGGAATTCCTGTGCCAGCGCGAGTTTGGTGCCGACGGGGTCTTCATCGGCATCGTCCGGCTGCTCTGTGCGCAACTCGCCACCCGAGCGGGAGTCGGGGTTGATCGACAGCGCATCCATGTCGAAATCGATCATGCCCGCCTCACGGTTGGCTGCAGCCACCGGGGGTTGGGTGGGCGCGCTCACGTTGGCCGCGTGGGGGTTGAGCTCGGAGGGCGGGGCGAAGTCGAGGTCCAGATCGAAGTCCAGGGGCGCGTTGGCAGCGGGCGCCGGGGCAGGCGTCTCGCGGGCAGCCACAGACGCGGCAGCCGCTGCAGCGCCCACCGCGGCAGCAGTGGCAACGTGCGACACGGGTGCCGGAGCCGGTGCGGCCGGCGCGCGCACAGGGGCGTCGTCCAGATCGAGGTCCAGGTCCAAAGGCATGCCGGAGCTGGCGGGGCCTTTCTTTTCGATCAGCTGTGCGGTTTGGGGCTCGGTGTCGGCGCCGAAAGACGGGCGAATCGGCACGGGGGACGTGCGTACCACCGGCGCGCCACCGGGCTTGTACAGCGGATTGTCCGGATCGAGTTCGGCCCCCAGATTGGTGATGGCCAGCCAATCGGCGCCTTCGCCGCCGGTCAGGTGGTAGGCCTCGGTCGCGATGGCTTCCAGCGCGCGCGCATCGCGGCGCTTGGCGTAGATGCTCGCCAGGTTCTTGTGGATGGCGACACGGCCCGGTTGGGTGCGCAGCGCTTCCTTGAGGATTTCTTCGGCCTGCATGTCGCGGCCATAGGCCAAGTACACGTCGGCTTCCGCGACCGGGTCCACATCACCGGCAGCATCCAGCTGGCTGGGCGAGTAAGCCATCGACGAAGCACCACCGCTGACCGGGCCAGCGTCTTTGGTGTTGACGCGCTGGCCACCGCTGGCACCAAAGAACGAATCCGGCTGCAGACGGCTTTCAATGAACGCGCTGTCTAACGGTGCGGGGTTTTTTTTTGCCTTGCGCGAACGGGCAAAGAGAAAGCCCAACAGGCCAAGGATGCCCACTCCAGCAGCAATCCACGCTGGATTGTCCATCAGCGTTTCGATGAAGGAGGGTTCTTCGACGGGCGCCGGCGCAGGAGCCGGACGAGCGCGCACTGCGGATGCTTCTGCCGAGGCGGCGCTGGCCGCATCTGCTGCCGACGCAGCGGCGGTCGTCGCGGCCGCCGCTTCGGACGCCGCAGCAGATGCTGCGTCCACAGTCGGCAGAGCCTCGGAAGCTGCTGCCACAGCTGCGCTGGCTGTAGCCGTAGCGGCGCTGGCGGCGCCCGTTGCGGCAGACGCGGCGACGGCTGCAGCTTCGGCCGCCGTCGATGCAGCCGCAGAAGCGGCCGTGGCGACCGCGGGCGGGGTGACGGGCACAGCAATGCCCGGCTTGGCAGCGCTGGCCGGCTGAGCGCTGGGCGCGGCACCGGAAGCGGCCTGCAGGCGGGCCAGATCGTTGATGTTCTTGTTCAGCTCGGCAACGCGGTCGGCCTGCTCTTTGGCTTGGCGCGACTGCGCGACCTGGGATTCCTTGCCCGTCGGTGCGCCGCCCTTGGACAGCGTCAGGCGATCCTGAGTGGGCACGGGGGCGCGGCTGTCCTGCACTTGCGCCTGGACGCCGCCGGAAGCGCTGCGCGACGCCGTTGCCGTCGGCGTGGATTGGACACGCGAGGCCAGGCCGCGACGGAAGTTGTTGAAGTCGCGCGTTTGCGCCACCACAGCACGACGGGCATCGCGGCGCGAAACCGTGGAAGCCTGTTCCGCGGTAGGCATGTTCAACACGGCACCCGAGCGCATGCGGTTAACGTTGCCGCCAATGAAGGCGTTGGGGTTGGCGCGCAGCATAGCGACCAGCATCTGATCAAGCGAGACGCCTTGGGCGCCGGCCGCAGATGCAAGGCCGTACGCCGTATCACCACGCTGCACCGTGACTTGGCCACCGCCGCCCGTGGCTTCAGCAGGGGCGGCTGCTGCCGGTGCAGGCGTTGCGCGACGGGTCGTCTGGCGATGGCGCTCAGCGCGCTCTTGTGCGGTCGGGCCGCTGGGCGTCGGGGTGGTCGGAGTGGTTTGTTGCGCCACAGGTGCAGGCGCGGTGACCACCGGGGCAGGAGGGGCGACGGGCGGTGTGGTGGGCGCCGCGGTACGCGATTCGGTGACCGTCACGGGCGGCGGCGCAGCGCGGCCCGGCGGATCGACGAGCATCGTGTAGTCGCGCACCACGCGACCGTTGGCCCAATTGGCTTCGACCACGATACCCAGGAACGGTTCGTTGATCGGCTTGTCGCCAACCACGCGCAGATAGGCCTGACCGTTGGGGCGGCGGTGCAGCGTGACGCGGGCACCGCTCAGTGCCGGGCTGTATTCGACGCCAGCGGCGCGGAAGGCTTGCGGGGAAGCCATGGCCGCTTGCAGCGTGGAGGCTTCCTCTGACGAAATCTGGGGCACTTCGATCTCGGCGCGCAGAGGCTCGCCGAGGGACGACCGGACGGTGACCGCCCCCAGCGCGAACGCTTGGGCATCGAGACTGGCACCTACCAAGGCGAGGCCGGCAGCGGTGGCCAGCAGGCCCTTTTTCCAGAACGGGGCGGTGGAACCGTGGTGCAACGGCGATCCCTTCTGGATCGGGGCAAACTTATTCTGCATAGCGAATTGGGGCAGGCTCAGCCGGCCGGGACGAAGTGAAAATCGACATTAACATCAACAAATTAGGCTGACAAGCTGAGACACTGGTTAACTCTTCTCACATGTTCACCAAGTGTCTAAACCGCCGCCTGTATGTTGTCGATAGGCAACGACGGGCAGGCCGATGACCTGCCGCTCAACGGAGCGTATCAGGCCTGGAGCAGGATGCGCAGCATCCGGCGCAGCGGCTCTGCGGCCCCCCACAGCAACTGGTCGCCGATCGTGAATGCGCCGACATACTCGGGGCCCATGGCCAGCTTGCGGATCCGGCCCACGGGAATGGTCATCGTTCCGGTCACCGCTACAGGCGTCAGGTCCGCCAGGGTGGCTTCCTTGGTGTTGGGGACGACTTTTACCCAATCGTTGTCGGCAGCCAACAGGGCTTCGATGTCCTTCACCGGAACGTCTTTCTTGAGCTTGAAGGTCAGCGCCTGACTGTGACAACGCATGGCGCCCACACGCACGCAGAAACCGTCGACAGGAATGGCAGCGCTGTCGAAGCCTTCGCCCAAGCCGAGAATCTTGTTCGTCTCGGCCATGCCTTTCCACTCTTCCCGGCTGACGCCGTTGCCCAGATCCTTGTCGATCCAGGGAATGAGCGAGCCGCCCAGCGGCACGCCGAAGTTGGCCACGTCTGCGCCGCCCAAGGCGCGTTGCTTGGCGATCACCTTGCGGTCGATTTCCAAAATGGCGCTCTTCGGGTCTTGCAGCAGGTCCCGCACTTCGGCGTTTAGGGTGCCGAACTGGGTCAACAACTCACGCATATGCTGAGCGCCGCCGCCGCTGGCCGCCTGATAGGTCTGCGTGCTCATCCACTCGACCAGGCCGGCCTTGTACAAGGCGCCCACGCCCATCAGCATGCAGCTGACGGTGCAATTGCCACCGATCCAGTTGTTGCCGCCCTTGGCCAATGCGGATTGAATAACCGGCAGATTGACCGGGTCCAGCACGATAACGGCGTCATCGTTCATGCGCAGGGTGCTGGCGGCATCGATCCAGTGGCCCTTCCAGCCGGCCGCACGCAGTTTGGGGAAGACTTCAGAGGTGTAGTCACCGCCCTGGCAGGTCAGGATCACATCGCACTTTTTCAGCGCGTCGATGTCGTGCGCGTCCTTCAGCTGCTTCTCGTTCTTGGCCATGGCCGGGGCCGCGCCGCCGGCGTTGCTGGTCGAGAAGAAGACCGGCTCAATCAGATCGAAGTCGTTTTCGGCCTGCATGCGGTCCATCAACACGGACCCCACCATGCCGCGCCAGCCGACGAGGCCTACCAGGTTGCCAACTTTCATTTTCTTTCGCGCCTTTCAAACAAAGTAAATCTGTCTGATCCTGCCCGGCTCGTCAGGAGCTCCGGGAGGCGGGCGCACGACGAACCAGACTGGATCAGCCTTTTTTGGTGGTCGTGGTAATGCGAGAGCGCAGGGCGCACGACATTGCTGCCTGACGAATCAGGGGCAAGTGGTGGGTGCGGGCGGCTGCGTTCATGAACTGGGGATTGTAGCCGTGATCCGCACGGTCGCTGGGTCTGCGCAGGAAAGGTGTGGGCGCTAAGCGACGCTCGGCCCCTGAGGCGGGTGCCCTCAGGGGCCGAGCGTCCATGCCGGACCGCTTACTGCGGATCGATGAAGCTGCGCAGCTTGTCCGAGCGGCTCGGGTGCTTGAGCTTGCGCAACGCCTTGGCCTCGATCTGGCGGATGCGCTCACGCGTCACGTCGAACTGTTTGCCCACTTCTTCCAGCGTGTGGTCGGTGGACATCTCGATGCCGAAGCGCATGCGCAGCACCTTGGCTTCGCGCGGGGTGAGCGAATCGAGAATGTCCTTCACCACGTCGCGCAGGCCGGCCTGCAACGCGGCCTCGATCGGCGCGGTGTTGTTCTGGTCCTCGATGAAATCGCCCAGGTGCGAATCGTCGTCGTCGCCGATCGGCGTTTCCATGGAGATCGGCTCCTTGGCGATCTTCATGATCTTGCGGATCTTGTCCTCGGGCATCTCCATTTTCTCGGCCAGGATGCCGGCGTCGGGCTCGAAGCCGAACTCCTGCAGGTGCTGGCGGCTGATGCGGTTCATCTTGTTGATCGTCTCGATCATGTGCACCGGGATACGGATGGTGCGCGCCTGGTCGGCGATCGAGCGCGTGATGGCCTGGCGAATCCACCAGGTGGCGTAGGTCGAGAACTTGTAGCCACGGCGGTATTCGAACTTATCCACTGCCTTCATCAGGCCGATGTTGCCTTCCTGAATCAGATCCAGGAACTGCAGGCCGCGGTTCGTGTACTTCTTGGCGATCGAGATCACGAGGCGCAGGTTGGCCTCGATCATCTCTTTCTTGGCATCGCGCGAGGCGGCTTCGCCCTCGTTCATGCGCTTGTTGATGTCTTTCAACTCGTCCAGCGGCACCACCACTTGGGCTTGCAGGTCCAGCAGCTTCTGCTGAAGATCCTGCACCGGCGGGATGTTGCGCTCCATGACGGCGCTCCAGGGCTTGCCTGCGCCCGACTGCACTTCCACCCATTTCAGGTCGAGCAGGTGGGACTTCACCTTGTTGCCCGCGCGGTCACGGCCCGAGAACTCGGCCACGAACTGTTCCTGCGGGAAGCCGCACTTGTCCACGATGATGCGGCGCAGTTCGCGCTCGTACTTGCGCACGTCGTCGACACGGCTGCGCAGCAGGTCGCACAGCTTTTCAATGGTCTTGGCGGTGAAGCGGATCGTCATCAGACGGCCCGACAGCGCGGCCTGCGCCTTCACGTAGTTGGGGGAGCCCCAGCCTTCCTTGTCGTAGGCCTTGTGGACCTTCTCGAACAGGCTGGCGATTTCGTCGAAGCGGTCGAGCGCCTGGTTCTTCAGCGCTTCGAGCAGCTTGGTCATGGCCTTGGAGCCGCCTTTGCCGTCGTCATCGTCTTCTTCGTCGTACTCGTCGAAGTCTTCTTCGGCGACGTAGTCATCGTTCTCGTTGGCGTCGGCAAAACCATCGACGATGGTGTTGATCACGACCTTGCCTTCGCGGATCTCCTCGGCCATGCGCAGGATCTCGGCGATGGTGGACGGGCTGGCGCTGATCGCGGCCATCATGTCCATCAGGCCGCCTTCGATGCGCTTGGCGATCTCGATTTCGCCCTCGCGCGTCAGCAACTCCACCGTGCCCATTTCGCGCATGTACATGCGGACCGGGTCGGTGGTGCGGCCGAATTCGCTGTCGACGGTCGACAGTGCGGCTTCGGCCTCTTCTTCGGCCTCTTCCTCGGTGGCGGTGTTGGAGCCGGTATTGGTCAGCAGCAGCGTTTCAGCGTCGGGCGTCTGCTCGTACACGGCCACGCCCAGGTCGTTCAGCATGGAGACCACAGCCTCCAGCGTCTCGGCGTCGACCAGCTTGTCGGGCAGGTGGTCGTTGATTTCGCCGTGCGTCAGGTAGCCGCGTGTCTTGCCCAGCTTCAGCAGCGCCTTCAGGTTGGCCCGGCGGGTGCTCATTTCCTCTTCGGAGAGCACGCCTTCGTCCAGGCCAAATTCCTTCATCAAGGCGCGTTCTTTCGCCTTGCTGATCTTCATGCGCAGGGGTTTCGGTTTTTCGACGCCAGCTTCAGGCGCCGCGGGCGCCTCGGGCTCACCCTGCAGATCGTCTTCGATGTCCGACATGTCGGCATCGTCCTCGGCCTTGCCGGGGCGGCCCCGCTTGGCGGGCGTCGATTTTTCAGCGGCTGCCGCGCCTTTGGCCGGGCGGCCGGCTTTCTTGGCCGGCGCGCTGGTGGTGGCCGTGGTTTTCTTGGTCGCGGCTTTGGTCGCTGGCTTCTTCTTCAACTCTTCGGCGTCGGCCGCAACGGTGCTGGCGGCCGATTTCGCCGTCGTCTTGGCGGCGGTTTTGGCAACGGGCTTGGCGGGTTTTTGACTGGTGGGCATGAATCAACCTTGCAATGGGTGCGCCACGGCACAGCGCGCTCGGGCGACGAGCGCGGTGGCAGAGGCTGGCAACAACGGAACCACGTGATGCGAGCAAGTCGGCCGGGCTACGACCGACCATTTGCTGGCATTCCGTCAGGGCAAGGTGAGGGCGATCATTTGGGGTGCAGTCCTTGCGGTATGTTGGCCATCCCTTGGGTAAGGTGAAAACGCGCTTGACGCAGGCGCGCTGGCCGGGCCGGAGGTGCTGCTGTCGCTCTTGCCGGTGACAAGCCTTACATTATAACTTTCTTGCTGGATTTCAAGAGGCACCGTGGACGGTTTGGCGCGCTTCGCGGTCGATATCGTTCAATTCGCGCATCAGGCGCTGGTAGCTCTCCAGGTCCTGCGCGTCGGCGGCGGCGGCCATGCGCCGCTGCAGGCCTTCGCGCCGCTCCGTGCGCAAGATGTCCTTCAACTCGGCCGGCTCCGACAGGATGTCGGGGGGCAGCCGGTCCACCAATTCCACCGCGAACGCCTCTTGCGGATGGCCACGCAAAGCCTCGCGCAACGCGCTCCAGGGCTGGGCACCGTGGTCCAGTGATTGGCCGGCCAGCCATGTGAAGACCGGCCCGTGCGGCGCCGGCAGTTCGCACAGCAGCAGGTGCTCGTTCTGGCTCAGCGTGTCCCAGGAACTGGGTTCGGTCAGCAGGATTTGCAAGGCCCGGCTGGCGCGCGAGCCCGGTTGCGCACGCAGCGGCCGTGCCGCATAAGCGGTGCGCTGATTTTCTGGCCTTTTAGGCTTGTAGCCCTTGTCCATATTGCGCGGCCAGCTCCTGTTTTGAGAGCTTTCACCACGTGGCGCCGGCGCGCCGGCATGGCGCACACCCCACAGCTGTTCCAGTTCGTGCGTGCCCAGTTGCACTTGCCCAGCGATCTCGGCCAGCAGCTGCTGCGCCAGCGCGCCCTTGGGCATCAGCTGCCACAGCGGCTGTGCGTTCGCGGCAAAACGCGACCGACCTTCGGCTGTGCCCATGTCGCAATCCTGGGCAGCGGCTTCCAGCAAAAAGCGTGACAGCGGCGTGGCCTGACGCACCGCCTCGCCGAAGGCTTCGGTCCCTTCGGCGCGGATGAAGCTGTCGGGGTCGTGCTCGGTGGGCAGGAAGAGAAACTTGACGCTGCGTGTATCGGTGGCCAGGGGCAGGGCGGCTTCCAGCGCTTTGCGCGCAGCACGGCGCCCGGCGGCGTCGCCGTCGAAGCTGAACACCACGCTGTCGGTGAAACGAAAGAGCTTATGCACGTGCTCTGGCGTGCAGGCTGTGCCCAAGGTGGCGACCGCGTTGGCAAAGCCCAGCTGGGCCAGCGCCACCACGTCCATGTAGCCCTCGGTGACCAGGGCGTAGCCGTGTTCGCGCAGGGCCGAGCGCGCTTCAAACAGGCCGTACAGCTCGCGTCCCTTGTGGAACACCGGGGTTTCGGGCGAATTCAGGTACTTGGGCTTCTCATCGCCCAGCACGCGGCCGCCAAAGCCGATCACCTCGCCTTTGACGCTGCGAATCGGGAACATCACGCGATCGCGAAAACGGTCGTAGCGCTTGCCCTCTCCGCCCTCGCCGGTGATGACGAGCCCGCTTTCGTCCAGCAGCGGGTCGGCGTAGTCGGGAAACACGCTGGCCAGCGCACGCCAGCCTTCGGGCGCATAGCCCAGGCCGAACTGCTTGGCCACCTGGCCGGAGAGGCCGCGCTGCTTGAAGTAGGCGATGGCTTTGGGCGACTGCCGCAGGTGCAGGCGGTACGCATCCGCCGCGCGGGTCAGGACGCCACTCAAGGTCGCCCGCTGGGCGGATTCCTGCGTGGCGCGCTCGCGCTCGGCCGGGCTGCGCTCGTCTTCCGGCACCTGCATGCCGTACTGCTGGGCCAAGTCGTGCACCACTTCAACGAAGCCGGCACCCGTGTGGTCCATCAAAAAACGGATGGCGTTGCCGTTCTTGCCGCAGCCAAAGCAGTGGTAGAACTGTTTGGACGGGCTCACCGTGAAGGAGGGCGACTTTTCTGAATGAAACGGGCACAGACCCGACAGGTTGGCGCCCGTTTTCTTCAGCTGCACGTAGCGCCCGACGATCTCCACGACGTCGGCGCGTGCCAGAAGTTCCTGAATGAAATGCTGGGGGATCGCCACGAGGGGATTGTCGCAGGCGCGCTTGTTCTGGACGTTCCTGGTCAGCGAAGTCCTGCGTCCAAGCCGAGCAAGTCGCACGGCATGTAGCGGATAAGGTAATGCCTAGCTATTAAATTTGGTGCGGTGCCGAGAGAATTGAATCAAATAGATTTTCTATTTGATTTTCAAATGACCTCAGCGTGGCGCCTCGTGGACTTGCCGCCGTCGGTGGAATGCGGTGGTTTCACGTGTAACCGATTCGTACACATGTTCCAAGCGTTCCAACGCACTGGTCGCTGCCGCGGCGGCACCGCCAAACCCTTCCACGCCGCCAAGCGCCGCCAACAGGAGTTTCTCTCGCAGCACGGCGTAGTCCTCGCACACCTGAAAGCCCTGGGGTGTGCCCTCGTAGAAAACGCCTTTCGGGCCGCTGCCGGTCTTGGCGATCAGCCCGGCCCTGAGCAATTTGCGCAAGCCGTACTGCAGGTTCGGAGTGTCCTGCCGGTTGGTCAACTGCATGAGATCGCGAATGGTTTTCGGGCGCTCATGCATGCAAACGACGTGGAGCAGGGCGTTTTCCGTGCCGGACAGCTGCGTGCCAGTGACGGCATGGACGCATTCGGTCTGCCACCGCAAAAACGACTCGTAGCTGCGCATGAGCGCGTACTCCAGGTCGGTCAGCGCCACGCCAAGGTCGGTGCGGGCCAGGTGCCATCGGTGCGCGTCCGCGTCGTTACGTGTGTCGGATTCGGTGAGGCTCATCAGCGGCTTCTTGGGTACTTGGGTGAGTTATCTGCGCGGATGACGGCACGAAAAATTTGTCATTCACGCCCACGCGCCATGGTAGGAAACTATCACAAACATAGCAAGCATCGCCCAACCTGCCTGCGCAAAGCAGCGTTTTTTTCTCAAGGAGCCATCCTGAGTACAGGAGACAGTATTCACCCGTTCTTTCGGCACGACCGGTTTTTGCTTGCGACTTTTGCGTCCAACTGCTCAGGAAGGATGACGGTGTCCAAGCTGCCCGATGGCTGGGTGGCCACGGTCGACAACAACATCCGGCTGGCCAAACTGCTGGACGATGCGGGCATCGACTTCATGCTGCCGATTGCGCGCTGGATCGGCTATGGCGGGGAAACGGATTTTCATGGCACCGTGCTTGAAACCATGACCTGGGCCGCCATCATGCTCGCGCACACCCAGCGCTTGACTGTTTTGCCACGGTACACACCGCCGCGAACCACCCGGTGGTGTTTGCCAAGCAGCTGGCGACGCTGTCGGAAGCCACCAACGGGCGGGTCGGACTAAACGTCGTGGCGGGCTGCAATCAGCTGGAGTACGAAGCGCTCGGCCTGACGCTCCCAGACGACCATGAAACCCGCTACGCTTACGCTCAGGAATGGTTTGATTTCGTGCGCAGGCTTTGGTCAGAACGCGAGAGGTTCGACTGGAGGGGCCAATATTTCCAGACGCGCGGCAGCTATGGCTTGCCCCATCCCGTCTGGATGCCGCCGGTAGTCAATGCGGCCGGGTCGGCACAGGGCCGGGGGTTCGCCACCGACAACGCCATTTTCTTTTCACGCCCGCGATCGACCTGGCACGTTCGATCGAGGAAATCGGCGAACTCAAAGCGCAGGCGAATCAGAAGGGTCGACGGGTCGACGTGCTCACGTTTTCGCACGTTGTTTGCCGGCCCACAGAGGCCGAGGCCAAGGCGGAACTCCAGCGTCAGCTCGACAACGCTGACTGGGGTGCGGTGGACAACTTGGTGCGCCTGCAGTTCGCACACGCACGGAGTTTCCCACACGACCTTCTGTCATTGATCCGAGAGCGCATGGCCACCGGCCACAGCGGTTTTCCGCTGGTGGGCACGCCGGAGCAGGTGGCTGAAGGCGTTGGTGCGCTGCACGCGGCCGGCTTTCGCGGAACGACGCTGTCGTTTCTCGACTACGTTGAGGAGTTTCCCTATTTTCGCGACCAGGTCATGCCACTGCTCGCGCAACGTGGGCTTCGCTGAGCATGGTGGTGCAGCACCCGTTGGTCGCTCCAACCGCGTCCCGACTGATGGATGGTTTTCGCCAGGCCATGCGTGGGTATGTGGGCTCGGTCAATGTCCTGACGGTAGAAGGGGAAAGCGGCCGCACGGGTTGTGTTGCCACCTCGGTGAGCTCTTTCAGCATGACTCCGCCGTGTCTGGTTTTCAGCTTGGCGCACGGCAGTTCCACCGCCCGCGCGCTCCGCGTTGGGCGGCCGCTGGGCGTCAATCTGCTTGCGCCCATGCAGCAAGCCACCGCGGCGTGTTTTGCGGGTGCGACTGGTGTCACGGGCGAACACCGTTTCGAAGAAGACGGCTGGGTGCAGGCCGGTAACGGCGCTTGGGTCCTGTCGACAGCTCCGTGCGGGATGGCCTGCACCGTCGATGAGGTCTGGCTGCGCCATGCACACCTGCTGGTGCTCGCGCGCGTCGACGCCGTGGCGTTGCGCAGCACGGCGCCAGCGGTTCCGCTGATGTACTGGTCCGCGGGCTATCGACAGGCCGACTGGCGTTGATTCGGTATGGCTCACTTCAGCAGAACACCCCCTCGGCCCACAACCGGCTTGCGGAGCTTTGCTGGGCGTCGTTTCCCGCAGAGGAGACTAAGCCTCATCTCTTTTTTCGCGCAGTGCCATCCTGCTTATGGGACGAGGCCGCTTGAATTTGCGCTACAGGCTTTGACGAAGCCACCCGGATTGTTTAAGCTTAAACAAAATACCAGGAGACAAGCATGACCGTATCGCTCGCCGATTTCGCCGGCGACATCGCCAGTGGTGCCTTGCGCATCGTGGACCTCACCCAAACGCTTTCTCCCGACTTTCCTCCGCTGGTATTACCGCCCGAATTCGGGCAGGTCTGGGCGTTCAAGCAAGAGACGATCTCGCGCTACGACGAGAAAGGGCCGGGTTGGTACTGGAACAACTTCTCCTGCGGCGAGCACACGGGCACCCACTTTGACGCGCCGGCGCACTGGATCACCGGCAAGGACCACGCCAACAACACCGTCGACACCATCGATCCCAAGGTCTTCGTCGGCCCGGCCTGCGTGGTGAACGCGAGTGTGGAAGTGGCCGCCAACGCGGACTGGCTGCTGGACGTCCCGTTCCTAGAGGCCTGGGAGGCGAAGCATGGGCCCATCCCGGCCGGCGCGTGGGTGGTGTTCCGCACCGACTGGAGCCGCCGCATCACCGACCCAGCGGCTTTCGTCAACCTCAAGGACGATGGCGCACACACGCCTGGCCCGACGCAGGCAGCGGTCGAATGGATGATTGGCCGCGATGTGCGGGGCTTTGCGGTCGAGACCATCAACACCGACGCTGGGCAAAGCTACGCCTGGCCGGTCGGCTACCCCTGCCACACCCTGATGCACGGGGCCAACAAATACGGCCTGCAGTGCCTAACCAATGTCGACCAACTGCCGCCCACCGGCGCGGTGATCCTGGCAGCGCCGCTCAAGATAAAGGGCGGCTCGGGCTCGCCGCTGCGTGTGCTGGCCCTGGTGCCGCAGGCCGCCTGATTCCCTTTCCAAGGAGTTCACCGTATGGCCGAGCGTTCCTTTGCGAAGGAAGTTGAGCAGTTGCGCGTGCCGGCGGGCACCGAGTTTCGGGGCGAAGGGATCCTGGCCGTCACCAAGGCCTTGCTGGAGTGCGGCGTCGGCTACGTCACCGGCTATCAGGGTTCGCCCATTTCGCACCTGATGGACGTGCTGTCCGATGCGCAGCCCATCCTGCGCGAGCTGGGCGTGTACTTCGAGCCCGCAGCCAGCGAAGCGGCGGCGGCAGCAGCACTGTCCGCCTCGGTCAACTACCCGGTGCGTGGGGCCGTGACCTGGAAGTCCACGGTGGGTACCAACGTGGCTTCGGACGCGCTGGCCAACCTGGCGTCCGGTGGCGTGACCGGCGGCTCGCTCATCATCGTGGGCGAGGACTACGGCGAAGGCTCGTCCATCATGCAGGAGCGCACCCATGCCTTTGCCATGAAGTCGCAGATGTGGCTGCTGGACCCCAAGCCGCATTTGCCGTCCATCGTGAAGGCCGTGCACGACGGCTTTGCGCTGTCCGAAGCCAGCCAGACGCCCGTGATGCTGGAGCTGCGCATCCGCTCCTGCCACTTGCATGGCAAGTTCATCACGCAGGAAAACCGCCGGCCGACCTTCAGCCTGAAGCAAGCATTGGAGCAGCCGCGTCGCGACGTCAACCGCATTGTGTTGCCGCCCGCATCGTTCCTGCACGAGCGCGAGAAGATCGAACAGCGCTGGCCCGCCGCCGTGCGCTACATCGCCGAGCACCAGCTCAACGAATTCGTGCCGGGCGATCTGGAGCACATCGGCATTGTGCTGCTGGGCGGGATGAGCAACAACGTGCAGCGCGCGCTGCATTTGCTCGACATGGCCGACCTGTTTGGTACCAGCCGCGTGCCGCAGTACATCCTGAACGTGGCCTACCCGCTGGTCGAAGAAGAGGTGCTGCGCTTTTGCCGGGGCAAGCGCGCCGTGTTGGTGGTGGAAGAAGGCCAGCCCGACTACCACGAGCAGCACCTCAACACCATCTTGCGCCGCCACGGGGTCAACACGGTGGTGCACGGCAAAGACAAGCTGCCCATGGGCGGCGACTACACCGTCAACGTCCTGCGGCAGGGACTCAAGGCCTTCTTCGCCTTGCACCACCCGGCTGCGGTGGCGGTGCCCGTGCCGATCGGCATGCCGACCACGTCGGCGGCTGCGGCCAAGCCGGCTGCGCCCGCGGCGCCGGCCGCCGTGTCGGCGCTGTTGCCGCCTCGCCCGCCTGGTCTGTGCGTGGGCTGTCCGGAGCGGCCCATCTTCTCGTCGCTGAAACTGGTGGAGCGCGAGTTGGGCGAACACCACGTATCGGCCGACATCGGTTGCCACCTGTTTTCGATCATGCCGCCGTTCAACATCGGGGCGACCACCATGGGATACGGTCTGGGTGCCAGCAGCGCGTCGGCCTTCAACGCGGGAGGGCAGTTGGGCGCCGGCAAGAAGGCGATTGCCTTCATGGGCGATGGTGGCTTCTGGCACAACGGCTTGACGTCGGGCATCGGCAACGCGGTGTTCAACCAGCACGACAACGTGTTCGTGATCGTCGACAACAACTATTCCGCGGCCACGGGCGGCCAGGACATCCCTTCGTCGCGCAACACCAACCCCAACCGCAGCACCATGCACCCGATCGAGCGCGCCGTGCGCGGCGTGGGCGTGCAATGGGCGCGCACCCTGCCACGCACCTACGACGTGACAGCCATGCGCGACACGATGCGCGAGGCGCTGACCAGCACCGCGCCGGGGCCCAAGGTCATCATCGCGCAAAGCGAATGCATGCTGAATCGCCAGCGCCGCGAGAAGCCACAAGCGGCAGCAGCTATCAAAAAGGGAGAGCGCGTGGTCAAGGAGCGCTTCGGCGTGGACGTTGCCGTGTGCTCGGGCGACCACGCCTGCATGCGGGTATCCGGCTGCCCCAGTTTGACGCTGGCGCCCAGCGGCGATGCGCTCAAACCCGACCCGGTCGCGCACGTCGACGAGCATTGCGTGGCCTGCGGCCACTGCGGTGAAGTGGCCGACGCGGCCGTGCTGTGCCCGTCCTTCTACAAGGCGCAGAAGGTGCACAACCCCACCGCGGGCGACCGTTGGTTGGCGTCCTGGCGGCGCGGCGTCATCGGCTGGTTGCGCCGTGGCAGCGAACGCGAGCAGGCCCAGCGCCAGCTGCACGCCCCCAGCCAGGCCAGCGCCGGGGCCGCACCATGAAGCCGCGCCTGATCAGCATCGCCGTGCTGGCATTGGGCGGGCAGGGCGGCGGCGTACTGGTCGACTGGATCGTCGATTTGGCCGAGCACGCGGGTTGGACGGCGCAGGCCACCTCGGTCGCGGGCGTCGCCCAGCGCACCGGCGCCACCATCTATTACATCGAACTGGCCGAGCCCACGCCTGGGCGTGAACCCGTGCTGGCGCTGATGCCCGTGCCCGGCGAAGTCGACATCCTGATCGCCGCCGAGCTGATGGAAGCGGGCCGCTCGGTCGAGCGCGGCTTTGTCACGCCCGACCGCACCACCGTCATCACCAGCAGCCACCGCACTTACGCTGTGCAGGAAAAGATGGCGCCCGGCAACGGCACGGCCGACAGCCAGGCGGTGCTGGCGGCGGTGCAGGCGGCGGCCCAGCGCGTCGTCGCTGACGACATGCAGGCCCTGGCCGTGCGCAACGGCAGCGTGATCTCGGCCTGCCTGTTTGGCGCATTGGCCGGCAGCGGCGTGCTGCCTTTTGCTGAAGCGGATTTCGAAGCCGTGGTCGAACGCAGCGGCGTCGGCGTGAAGCCCAGCCTGGCCGCCATGCGCGCCGCCGCGCAACTGGCACGCGAGCAGCAGGCACTGCCCACGCTGGACAACCCGGCCGACGCGATGCAGACCGCCCCCCGCGCGTTGCCCGAGCGCGCGGCGCACGCCGCCTTGAACGCGCTGGTCGAACGGGTGCGCCGCGACTTTCCCGCGCCCGCGTGGGACTGGCTGGGCGAAGGCCTGGCGCGTGTGGTCGACTGGCAGGACACCGACTATGGCCGTGAATACCTGGACCGCGTGCGGCCCTTTGCCGACGCGGATGCCGCTGCCAGCGACGCCGCGGCCACGCTCACCATCGCCGCAGCTCGCTGGATCGCCGTCGCCATGGCCTACGATGACGTGATCCGCGTGGCCGACCTCAAAACCCGGGCCACGCGCGATGCGCGCGTGCGCGGCGAGGTCGGCGCCCAGGCCGACGACGTGTTGGGGCTCGAAGAGTTTTTTCACCCGCGCCTGGAAGAGGTGCTGGGCCTGTTGCCCGAGCGCTGGGCGCAGCGCATCGAGGCCAGCGCGTGGCTGCGCGGCGCGCTGGAGCGCAAGCTGACGCACGGTCGCCGGATCCGCACGCACACGATAGGCGGCTTTCTGCAGCTGCGCGTGGCCGCGGGCCTGCGCCGCTGGCGCCGTGGCAGTCGGCGCCATGCGGCCGAAGCCGTCCACCTGCAGCAGTGGTTGGACGAAGCCCAGCGCGCCCTGAAGGCCGGTGACCGCGCCCTGGTGGCCGAAATTCTCCATTGCCGCCGCCTCGTCAAGGGCTACAGCGACACCCACGCGCGCGGGCAGAGCCGCTTTGACCGGTTGATGCACGCCACGCGCCGCCTGGCAGGCCAGCCCGACGCCGCCGCGCGCCTGCGCACACTGCGCGAAGCTGCGCTGAAAGACGCCGAGGGCCTCGCGCTCGACGCGGCCGAGCGTGCCGTGTTCACCGCAGATACGTTGACGGTCCCGCCGCGCTGACGCGCCTCGCTTGGCCTGTCCCCCTTTGTTGACCCTGAGCCTGGAGTTCGCATGACCCTGCCCAACCGTCGCAGCGCAGCGGTGCGCCTGTCCGCCCTGGCGGCCCAGATCGCGGTGCCCTGCCTGCCTTTGCGCGCGCAGCCGCGCGCCTGGCCAACGCGGCCGGTGCGCTTTGTCGTCGCGTTTCCGCCTGGCGGTTTGGCGGACGTGATGATGCGCGCCATCCAGCCCGCCTTGTCGCAGGCGCTGGGCCAGCCCGTGGTGATCGACAACCGCGGCGGCGCCGGCGGCAACGTGGCCGGCGTCGAAATGCTGCGCGCTAAGGACGACCACACCTTTCTGGTCACCGTCAGCACGACCGAATCGGTCAACCCCTCGATGTTCAGCGCCATGCCGTTCGATCCGGCCAAGCAGTTGCAGCACATCGCCTTGCTGGCCAACAGCCAGCTGTTTCTGATCACCCGCCCCACGTTGCCGCCCAACGACCTGAAGGCCTTCGTGGCCTACGCCAAGGCGCACCCCGGAAAAATGAGCTACGGCTCGGCCGGCACGGGCACCACGCCGCACATTGGCGGCGAGCTGTTCAAGCAGGGCGCGGGCATCTTCGCCACGCACATTCCGTACCGCGGCGCGGCGCCCGCCATTCAGGACGTGATGGCGGGGCAGATCGACTTTGCCTTTGCGCCGGGGACGGTGTTCCCGATGGTCAAGACCGGCAAGCTCAAGCTGTTGGCGGTGGCCAGCAAGGCGCGCACGCCCAATTACCCCAGTGCGCCGACCTTCACCGAAAACGGCATTCCCGACGTGTTCGCCGACACTTTGTTCGGGGTGTACGGGCCTGCCGGCATGCCGGCCGAAGTCGTGGCGCAGCTGAACCGCGAGATCAACCGCCAGTTGTCCGAGCCCGCCATCCGCACCAAGTTCGCCGAGATGGGCGCCGACGCCACGCCGATCTCGCCTGAGCAGTTCAAGGCGCTGGTGCGCGCCGAGACCGACTTGTTCAGCCGCATCGTCAAGGCGCGATCGATCAAGGCCGAATGAGCGCGGCTGCCATGGTGCGAGCCGACTGGCGGCCCGATTTCGAGCGCGCGCGCCGGATCCGCTTTTCCGACTGCGACCCGGCCGGCATCGTTTTCTACCCGCAGTACTTCGTGATGTTCAACGGGCTGGTCGAAGACTGGTTCACCGAAGGCCTGGGCATCCCGTTCGAGCAGCTGATCACCACGCGCCGCACTGGCTTGCCCACGGCGCACCTCAGCGTCGACTTCCGCGCGCCCAGCGCCTTTGGCGAGACCGTCCGCCTGGGCCTCAGCGTGCAGCGCCTGGGCGGCAAGTCGATCGAGTTGCAGGTGCGCTGCCTAGGGCCAGACGGTGCGGCGCGCATCACGATGCGGCAGGTGCTGGTCACCACCTCGCTGGCCACGCACCAGGCCATCGCCATTCCGGACGACATCCGCGCGGCGATTGGTGCCGGCAGCGGCCAAGCGGGGCAGGGCACGGGGGCTTCGCCAGGCGCCTGTTGAGGCAGCAGGGTCGGGCGTTCGCCTCATGGGCGCGTTGTGCTGTTTGCTCCTAAAAGAGAAGCTGGCCGCGCAGGTGGTTATAGGGCTGGCGCCACTTTTTTCTATCAAGACGCCTCTGTCCGGGTGACGTGCATCGTCACCTGGGCTGCCCGTGCGCGCCGCGCCTGTCAGCGCCCGCAGCGCTCAGGCCGTCGCCCAGCCCGTTCGGCCCCTGTCAGACCCCGGCCAGTTTGGCTGGCTATCATCAAATCGAAAGCGCCGCCGGCGTGCCCCGCCTGTCGCTGCGGCGCCCCCGCCAGACCCATATACAGGAGACCCCCATGGCCAGCATCTTCGACACCGACCTGCCCCGCACCGAAGCCAACTTCGCACCGCTGACGCCGCTGGCCTTCATCCAGCGCACGGCCGAGGTCTACCCCGACCGCCTGGCCGTGGTGCACGGCGACCTGCGCCGCACCTGGGGCGAGACCTACGCCCGCTGCCGCCAGCTGGCCAGCGCGCTGCGCCAGGCCGGCGTGGGCAAGAACGACACCGTCGCCGTGATGCTGCCCAACACCCCGCCGATGGTCGAAGCGCACTTTGGCGTGCCCATGGCCGGCGCCGTGCTGAACGCGCTGAACACGCGGCTGGACCCGGAGGCGGTGGCCTTCATGCTCGACCACGGGGAAGCCAAGGTGTTGATCGTCGACCCGGAATACACCAGCATCGTCAAGAAGGCGCTGCCGCTGCGCCAGTCCAAGGCGCCGCTGTTGGTCATCGACGTGGAAGACACGCTGTTTGGCGACGCGCCCAAACTGGGCAGCACCACGTACGACGACTTCGTGGCCAGCGGCGACGCGGCCTTTGAATGGGACTACCCCGGCGACGAATGGGACGCCATCGCGCTGAACTACACCAGCGGCACCACCGGCAACCCCAAGGGCGTGGTCTACCACCACCGCGGCGCCGCGGTGAACGCCATCAGCAACATCCTGGAATGGGACTTGCCCAAGCACGCGGTCTACCTGTGGACATTGCCCATGTTCCATTGCAACGGCTGGTGCTTCCCGTGGACGGTGGCGGCACGTGCCGCGGTCAACGTGTGTCTGCGCAGGGTGGAAGCCAAGGCGATCTTTGACGCCATCCGCGACCATGGCGTGACCCACTACTGCGGCGCGCCCATCGTGCACGGCCTGCTGGTCAACGCGCCGGACGCGATGAAGGAAGGCGTGCCGCGCGGCGTGAAAGCCATGGTGGCCGGCGCCGCGCCCCCGGCGTCGATGATCGAAGGCATGGAGCAGTTGGGGTTCGACCTGACCCACGTCTACGGCCTGACCGAGGTGTACGGCCCCGCCACCGTCTGCGCCAAACACGCCAGCTGGGATGCGCTGGACATCGGCGAGCGCGCGCGCCTGAACGCCCGCCAGGGCGTGCGCTACCACCTGCAGCGCGACGCCCGCGTGATCCACCCCGAAACCATGCAGCCCGTGCCGCTGGACGGCGAAACCATGGGCGAGATCATGTTCCGCGGCAACATCGCCATGAAGGGCTACCTGAAGAACCCCAAGGCCACCGCGGAAGCCTTTGCCGGCGGCTGGTTCCATTCGGGCGACCTGGCGGTGCAGTATCCCGACGGCTACATCAAGATCAAGGACCGCAGCAAGGACATCATCATCTCGGGCGGTGAAAACATCTCGTCCATCGAGGTCGAAGACGTGCTGTACCGCCACCCCGCCGTGCTGGCCGCCGCCGTGGTCGCCAAGCCCGACGCGAAGTGGGGCGAAACGCCTTGCGCCTTCCTGGAGCTCAAGCCCGGCGCCGAGGTGACCGAGGCCGACATCGTCGCCCACTGCAAGCAGCACCTGGCCGGCTTCAAAGTGCCGCGCGCCATCGTGTTTGGCGAGCTGCCCAAGACCAGCACCGGCAAGATCCAGAAGTTTGAATTGCGCAAGCAGGCCGGGTCGGCCGGCGCGATTGACGTGTGATACCGCGCGTTGGCGTCAGGGTGTACGTCCGCAGAGGAGTTTGAATGTCACCAAAATCCTCGCCGCCCGATAACGAAGCCGGCTATTTGCTTAGCGCGGTGCTGATTGGCGTCCTCGCAGTTCTGTTCGTTGCGGTGCTGGCTGCAGAGCCGCGCATGGGCCCTGTGGAGCCGGGCGCCGCCGCCGTTTTGACGGGGCTTTACCTGTTCGCGTGGGGTGCTATGTTCGCGCTCAGCTACTGGTGGTCCCACAAGTCTTTCTTCCTGCGCGGGCTAATGTGGCTGTGCGTGCACGGCTCGCGCCCGGGCGGGCGCAAGATGGCCTTGTTCTACGCCGCGCTGGCAGGCTTTCTCGGCCTGATGGGCATTTTCCTAGGGCTGGGCTGGGCGACGTAGGGGCAGCGCCCCCCAACCGGTTGGGTGTTTTGTGCTATCTTATTAATAGCTGTCTGCGCAGATCGGACATGCCCTGGGAACCTTTTTGACTGATAGCGAATCGAAGCCATTTCCCGCGCACGACGACCCGCCCAGGCCGACCGGCGTGCGCTACCCACCACCGCGCCCTTGTTGCCGGGCTGCTGGGTCGCCGCCCCTTCGGCGCGCGGCCATGTCCCTGGCACCACGTCATCGCTGACCGCCGCCTGTCATGTGGCGAGCGTAGGCTCTGACCAGGCGCCCCAGTTTTTGGAGGAACCCCGCTTGAACTGGCAGGAACTGTCTTTGTCGCAACCCATGGTGCAGGCCGCCATCGGCGTGCTCGGCCTGCTGCTTGTGTCCTGGGTGGCGCAGTGGCTGGCGCGGCACGTGTTGGCGCGCGGGCTGGCGCGCCTGGGCACGGCCACCCGGCCCGGTCTGGCCGCCGTGCTGCTGAACCCGCAGGTGCTCAATCGCGCGGCGCAGATCGTGCCGACCTTGATCATCCAGGTGGGCATTGGCTTTATCCAGCACCTGCCCACCGCCGTCGTCACCGTGGTGCAGAACGTGGCGGCCGCGCTCACCGTGCTGTGCGTGGCGCGTACGCTGTTCAAGGTGCTGGACGTCACGTTGGAAGTGCACCAGCGGCGCGCTCTGGCGCACGAGCACGACCACGGGCGTGCGCGTTCGATCAAGTCCTACGTCCAGCTGGGCCAGCTGATCGTCGGCGCGGCCGCGGTGGTGGTGATGATTGCAGCGCTGGCCGACAAGTCACCGCTGATCGTGCTGTCGGGCTTTGGCGCCATGTCGGCGGTGCTGATGCTGGTGTTCCAGGACACCATCAAGTCCTTCGCCGCCGGGTTGCAGATCGAAGGCAACGACATGCTGCGCGTGGGCGACTGGATCGAGGTGCCGCAGGCCGGCGCCGACGGCGACGTGATCGACATCGCGCTGAACACCGTCAAGGTGCAGAACTTCGACAAGACGATCGTCACCATCCCGACCTGGAAGCTCATGAGCGAGAGCTTCAAGAACTGGCGCGGCATGAGCGAATCGGGCGGCCGCCGCATCAAGCGCACGCTGATGATCGACGCCGGCAGCATCCACTTCCTGAACGACGAGGAGATCGAGCGCCTGGGCCAGATCGAGCTGATCGCCGACTACGTGAAGGAAAAGGCCAGTGCGGTGAAGATCTCTCGCCACATGAAAGCCAGCGAGCTGGGCGAAGCCCTGGCGCGCGTGCCCGCCAACCAGCGCCGCCTGACCAACCTGGGCACCTTCCGCGCCTATGTGCACGCTTACCTGAGGGCCAACAGCGGCATCCACGAAGACATGACGCTGATGGTGCGCATGCTGCAGCCCACGGCCGAAGGCGTGCCGCTGGAGCTGTACTGCTTCACCAACACCACCGCGTGGGCCGACTACGAGGCGATCCAGGGCGACGTGTTCGACCACCTGCTGGCCATCCTGCCGGAGTTCGGCCTGCGCAGCTTCCAGTCGCCGGGCGGGGCGGATTTGCTCAACCTGGTCGACGCCTTGCGCAGCGCCGGACAGGATGCCTTGGCCCACGAGCGGGACGGGGCGTAGGCGCCCAATCGGCGTGGTTTTTGGCTCAGCGAAATGCTATGAATGCAGTAGCTGCTCGCGCAATCTGCTGTAGGGCTAGAGTCCGATTAGACCTAAAAATTCACTCCCCGACTGTCGGGGCTGAACCGCTGGCGACAAAGCCAGCGCTGGCGTCCTCCGCTTCAGTGCTCGCCTGGCGCGCGGCCGGCATGGCCAAGACCGTCCAACACTTCGCGGATGAAGGCCGCTTTGGCGGCGCGGTACGCGTCTTCGGTGCCGTTGGCGGCGTCGGTCTTGAGTTGGTTGTAGCGCGCGACCAGCGCCGGTTGCGCGCGCAGCGCATCGCGGAAGGTGGTGAACATGTCGAAGCGCGAGCCCGCGGCCACCACCTGCAGCGCATGCGCTTCATCGGTGTTTGGCCATTGCAGCATGCACAAGGTGTGGGTGCGCAGCGTGTCCCTCGCGGGCACGTACCTCAGCGCGCACAGGCGCTGGACGACGCCCGCGTGCGCCGCCGCCGCTGGCACACGCACGGCGATGTCCAGATCGCCTTTGGACAGCGCGCCAGGGATGGCGGACGCGCCGACGTGCTCGATGGCCGTGTCGTGGGGCAAGACCGCCGCCAGGCGGCGCCGCACGGCATCGAAGCGCAGCGCCAACGCGGGCTGGTACGCGTGTGGCTGCAGCAAGGGGGTGGGCGGCATGATTCGCTGGGTGTCGCGGTCAGCCCGGCGCGCCTGGCCGCCTCGGCGTGCCAGCGGCAGGCGCCTGAATGCGGTACAGCACATGCTCGCGCAGCGGATGGGCGAGCGGCAAGGCGGGGTGTTCGAACGGGGCGGCGTCGCGCCGCATGCCCAGGCGCTGCATCACGGCTTGCGAGGGGGTGTTCGTCACGGCGGTGAAGGACACGATCTCGGCCAGTTGCAGCCGCTCAAAGCCGAAGCGCAGCGCGGCGCGCGCGCCTTCGGTCGCCAAACCCTGGCCCCAGTGCGCACGCGCCAGCCGCCAACCGACTTCGACGCAGGGCGAGAAGGGCAGGTCGGGCGCGGGCACGTGCAGGCCGATCATGCCGATGAAGGCGCCGCTGTCCTGCCGCTCGACCGCCCAGAAGCCCCAGCCGCGCATGGCGATCAGCGCTTGGCAGCGCTCGGCCAGCGCATCGCTTTCGGCGCGCGTCAGCGGCGCGGGGAAGAAGCGCATGGTTTCGGCGTCGGCGTTCAGCGCGGCGAAGGGCACCAGATCGCTGTCGCGCCACGGCCGCAGCACCAGGCGTTCGGTGGTCAACGTCGCGGGCGTGGCGAGGTGCGGCGGCACAAGGGGCAGGGTGGCGGCGTTCATGGTTCAACAACTCCGGGGCGGCGCTGGTGGAAAAAGCTGAGGCGGCGCGCCCGGCGGCGACGCAGGCAAACGTGGCGGCACCGCAGCGCCCACCGTTGGGGTCGCCAAGGTGCCGACGCCCTCAGCATGCTTCTTTAATGATAGCTGGCTGCGCTGACTACACTTGCGCTGTCGACAAATTCTTGCCAGAAAGGCAGCGATGAAGAAGCTCCTGTTTTTCGTTACCGCGGTGTGCGCGTTGGGCGCCGTGACCAGCAGCCACGCCCAGAAGATCGGCGACGTCAGCACCGCCTTTCAGTGGATTGGCCCCAACCACAAGATCGTGGTCGAGGCCTACGACGACCCGCAGGTCGAAGGCGTCACCTGCTACGTTGCGCGCGCGCGCACCGGCGGCGTGAAGGGGGGGCTGGGCTTGGCCGAAGACCGCGCAGAAGCGTCGATCGCCTGTCGCCAGGTCGGCCCCGTGCGCTTCAAGGCACCCTTGCCCAAAGAGGACGAGGTCTTCAGCGAGCGCATGTCGATCCTGTTCAAGCGCCTGCGCGTGGTCCGCATGGTCGACGCACAGCGCAACACGCTGCTGTACCTGACGTATTCCGACAAGCTGATCGAAGGCTCGCCTCAAAACAGCCTGACGGCCGTGCCGATCGACCGCGCCACGCCGATCCCGGTCAAGGGTTGAGTCTGTCGCCCCGACGCCCGCCTGCCCGCCAAGGACGGGCTGACGCTCTTAAGCCAATGGGCATTCAATTCCGCCAAGCAGGCAGCGGCCGCACCGGTGGCGCGATGCCGCCGAACATCTCGGCGAACATGAAGTCGGCCCAGCGAAAATCGTCCTGGAACAGCGCGGGCGTGCGTTCGTTGTAGTCGCGCTGGACCTGGCGCACGCGGCCTTCGGCGTCAAAGTCATAGTCAAACTGCACGTTCAGCGCTTCGGCCGGCGTGCCGTTGACGACCATGTAGCACAGGTTGTCGGGCAGTCGCTTCCCGGGTGTGCGGCCGGCCAGGCGTTCGCTGATCTGGTAGGCCACGATGCGGCCCAGGCGGTTGGCCACGTGCGCGCTCTTGGGGTAATAGCGGAAGGGCAGGGGCGACACGGCCTGGATGGCGTCGCCGATAACGAAGGCGCGTTCATCGCCCTTGACCTGCATGCTCAGCACGTCGACGTCGGCCCAGCCGTCGCTGCTCTGGCTGACGGTGCCGGCCAGCCACGCCAGGTCGCCCGCCTTGTGCGGCGCCATCAGGATGGCGTGGTCAAAACGCTGGTCGCCGGCGGTGGTGCGTACGCGCTGGCTGAACGGGTCGACCTCCTGCACATGCGCGTTGGGCACGTAGGTGATGAAGTCCTTGTACAGCCCGTCAAACGCGGCCTTGTAGCCCGGGCCGATCGGCGTGATGGCGGGCTTGTGGTCCAGGATGGTGATGTGGCCCTTGATCTTGTGCGTCTTGAAGTACCAGGCGATCAGGCAGGCGCGCTCGTACGGGCTGGGCGGGCAGCGCTGCGGTGGCGGCGGCAGGTTCATGACCAGCTCGCCACCTTTAAAGCCGTGCAGCGCGCGCTTGATCGCCAGGAATTCGCTGTTGCTGGCGTACGCGCTGGGGAAGCGCTGGCGCGCGGCGTCGGCGGCGCGGCGGTCGTCGCCGAACCAGGCTTCGTACTGGTAGCGGATGCCGGGCGCCAGCACCAGCCAGTCGTAGTCCAGCGTGCCCTGGCTGGTGGTGACGCGGCGCTGCGCGCGGTCAATGCCTTCGATCTCGGCCTGCACAAACTGCCAGCCCAGGTGTTGCGACACCCGCAGGTAATCCTGCGTCAGCAACTCGCCCTCCAGCATGCCCACCAGCCACATGTTGGACAGCGGGCTGGAGAAGAAGCTGGGGTTGCGGTCGATCAGCACGACGTCGGCTTGCGGCGCCAGTTTGCGCAGGTTGGCCGCGGTGGTCAGGCCGCCCCAGCCGCCGCCGCAGATCACGACGCGGGGCGCCTTGCCCTTGGGCAGCAAGGTCTGGCTGTGCCGGCCGAGGAAGGCGGGCAGCGGCGCCGGCTGCAGGCCGCCCACGCTGTTAGAGGGTGATGCGGCGCAACCGGCCAAGGCAGCGGTGCCGGCCAGGCCGGCCATGAAATTGCGGCGGTGCAGGCTCATGGGTGGTCGTGGCGCATGGGGTTGAGGGTGGGTGCGCGGCGCGTCTGCGAGCGGCGCGTCATTCCCCCATCACCACACCTTCACGCCGCGGGTCGGCGCCGCCCAGCCACAGCTTCTTACCGTGGATTTCGGTACGGGTCAGCGCCTGCAGGCCGCTGGTCATGTTCATCTCTTTCACCTCGGCGCCGCGCGTGCGCAGGGCTTCGACGGTGGCGGGCGGGAATTTCTTTTCTTCCAGCATCGTCGGGCCGTTGGTGTTGCCGAAGTTGGGCAGGTCGATGGCCTGCTGCGGCGTCAAGCCCCAGTTCAGCACGCCGTTCAGCGTCTTGGCGGTGTAGTGGATGATCAGCGCGCCGCCGGGGCTGCCCGCGCTCATCACCAGCGGGCCGCGTTGGCCATCGGCCGCTTTTTCAAACACCAGCGTGGGCGCCATGGACGAGCGCGGGCGCTTGCCCGGTTGCACGCGGTTGGCGATGGGCTGGCCCTTGGCGTCGGTGGGGGCGAAGCTGAAGTCGGTCAGCTCGTTGTTCAGCAAAAAGCCTTTGACCATCTGGCGCGAGCCGAACTGGTCTTCGATCGTCGTCGTCATGGCCAGCGCGTTGCCGTGCGCGTCGACGATGCTGATGTGGCTGGTGCCGTACTCGGGCTGATCGGGCATCGGGGCGTAGCTGGTCTTCACCGCGCCCGGCTGGCCGGGCTGCGCGACCTTCATGCTTTGTGCGCCGATCAGTTTGGCGCGATCCGCCAGGTAGCCCGGTGCCAGCAGGCTTTTCCAGTTGCCCGCGGGCGGCTGCACGAAGTCGGGGTCGGCCACGTACTGGCCGCGGTCGGCAAAGGCCAGGCGTGCTGCTTCGTTGTAGAAGTAGAGCCAGTCGGCCGTCGGCAGGCCGGCGGCGTCGGGCTTGGCTTGCGCGGCGGGCGTCTGGCCCAGAATGCCCAGGATCTGGCCGACGGCGATGGCGCCCGACGACGGCGGCGGGAAGCCGCACACCTCGTAAGTCTGGTTGTTGGCGGCCGAGCGCAGGTCGTGGCACAGCGGCGCGCGCTTCTTGGCCTGGTAGCCGGCCAGGTCGGCCATCGACAGCTTGCCCGGGTTGGTCGGGTGGCCGGTGACCTTGGCGACGATGGCCTGCGCCACCGGGCCTTCCAGCAGCGCCTTGGAACCCTGCGCCGCGATGCCACGCAGCACTTCGGCGTACTCGGGGTTCTTCAGCACGTGGCCGACGGGCCAGGGTTGGCCGCTGGCGTCGTAGAAGTACTTGGCGGCAACCGGGTCGTTTGGCAGGAATTTTTCGGCTTTGAGCAGCGTGTTCAGCCGCGGGCTGACCTGAAAGCCGCGCTCGGCCAGGTCGATCGCGGGCTTGAACAAATCGGCCCAGGCCAGACGGCCGTGCGCCTTGTGTGCGGCTTCAAGCATGCGCACGGCGCCCGGCACACCGACCGAGCGGCCACCGACCACGCCGTCGTGGAAGGCCATGGGCTTGCCGTCGGGCTGCAGGAACAGCTTTTCATCGGCCGCGGCGGGCGCGGTTTCGCGGCCGTCCCAGGCCTCGACGTCGCGGCCATCGGTGTACATCAGGAAGGCGCCACCGGCGATGCCGCTGGACTGCGGCTCGACCAGGCCCAGCACCATCTGCACGGCGATGGCTGCGTCGATGGCGCTGCCGCCGACCTTCAGCACCTGGTAGCCGGCGTCGGTGGCCAGCGGGTTAGCGGCGGCGACGGCGAATTTCTCGTCCGCCCAGCCGGGTTTGTCGGTCCAGCCAGAGGCGGCCTCGGGCGACGCGGGCAGGTTGGGCACCGCGTAGTCGAAGCGGCCCCCGCTGGCGCAACCGGCCAGCAGGGCGGCAGCGGCGACGGCATTGAGGGCGAACAGACGGGTGCGATCGGTCAGGCGAATGTGGGACATGGCTCCTCCGTGGCGGGTGTGGCAGGCATGTTAGCGCGCGGGCGGGCCGGGCGTTGGTGTTTCAAGCCAAATGGGGCTTTGGTCCTACAACCATCTGCGCGAGCAGCTATGATAAAGATAGCGGTTTCAGCCGCTCGTCTCAGCAGGTCAGCGTGGCTAAGGCCGCGCAGCGCCCGGCCAAGGCCAGGCTCAGGCTGGCTTGCGCGCCCGGGTCTTCTTGGCGGAGGGCCGGGGAGGCGTGGCCGCTTGGGCGGTGCCGGCATCGGCGCGCGGCTGGCGCGGCTTCTTGGGCCGCGGCGCGGGCAGGGCGTTGGCCGTGGCCAGCAACAGCGCGCGCAGCAGCTCGCGCTCGTCCCAGCGGTCGGGCGTCAGCAGCAGGTGCGGCGTCGCCTTCTCGTAGAACTTGCCCCATACCGGCTCATCCAACAGCGCTTCGCCCGCCGGCGTCGGCTTGACGTACAGCTGGTCGTCGCAGACAAAACCGACCGGCTTGTCGACCACGTACACGCAGTACTCGCCAAACATCCGCCGCGTGCGCAAACCCGGCAGATCGCCCAGCTGGTCCAGCAGAAAGTCCATGGTTTCGGGGCGGGTCGACATGGTGGCGGTTGGCGGAGTAGGGGCAGCGCCAGCTTAGCGCAGCCGCTCTCAGCGCGCGATCTGCCGAAGCGCCAGCGAGGCCCAGGCCAAGCTGTGGGCGCGTTGCCCGCCGTCCCGCACGGCAGACCCCAGACCGCCGTCGCCGGACCTGTGCCGGCGACCAGCGGTGCCCCCGGAAGGGGGGTGGCGCAACAAGCCGAAGGCTGTGGAGCCTGGGGGAGAGCTTATTTTGGGAGAGCTTATTTCGGTGCCAGGCGAATCGCGCCGTCCAAGCGGATCACTTCGCCATTCAGCATGTCGTTTTCAATGATCTGCTTGACCAGCTTGGCGTAGTCCTCGGGCGTGCCCAGGCGGCTGGGGAAGGGCACGCCGGCGGCCAGCGCGTCCTGCACTTCCTGCGGCATGGTGAACAGCATCGGCGTGCCGAAGATGCCCGGGGCGATCGTCATGTTGCGGATGCCGTTGCGCGCCAAATCGCGCGCGATCGGCAGCGTCATGCCCACCACGCCGCCCTTGCTGGCGGAATACGCGGCCTGGCCGATCTGCCCGTCGTAGGCCGCCACGCTGGCGGTGCTGATCAGCACGCCGCGCTCGCCCGTGCTTTCGGGCTCGTTCTTGGTCATGGCGTCGGACGCCAGGCGGATCATGTTGAAGCTGCCCACCAGGTTCACCATGATGGTTTTGGTGAACACGTCCAGCTTGTGCGCGCCGCCTTTGCCCACCGTTTTCTCGGCCGGCGCAATGCCCGCGCAGTTGACCAGGCCCATCAGCTTGCCCATCGACACCGCCTTGGCCACCACGGCCTGGCCGTCCGCTTCGCTGCTGACGTCGCACTTGACGAAGGCGCCGCCAATCTCCTTGGCCACCGCCTCGCCCTTGTCCGCCTGCATGTCGGCGATGACGACCTTGGCGCCTTCCTTGGCCAGCATGCGCGCCGTGCCCTCACCCAGGCCCGAGGCGCCGCCGGTGACGATGAAAACTTTGTCCTTGATCTGCATCTACGGTCTCCTGATCGCTTGATTTGCACGGGGTTGAACAGCTCCAGCGATTATGGACGAGCCCTTTTTCGTGCTTGGCGTGGCCACCCCGGCCGAAGCGCGCGGGCAGCAGGTCGATCAGAAGCGGAACCACACGATCACCGCGGCCGTCGCGCCGCACGCGACCGCGTTGGCCAAACTCACGCCGATCGCCTTGTCCATCTGGTGGCCGTTGTTCTCGTACAGCCACAGCGCCATCGTCAGGTTGGCACCCACCCAGATCAGCCAGGTCCACAGCGAATGCTGGCGCGAATCGCGCGTCTGCAGGATCGCCAGCACGGTGGGCGTGTAGGCCACCAGACGCGCCGTGGTCAGCACCATGAACGCCCAGGTCAGCCCGCGCAGGTACCAGGCGCGCCAACGCGGCGCCGCGGGCGCGGCGCTGCTGGGGGGACGGCGGTCGTGGCGGTGTTCGTGGTGGGCCTTGTCGATCGATGGGCGTTGATCTGGTGGCTTGAACCACGCGGGACGACGTGAACGACCAGATCGTTTTGGCTATGGCGCCCTGCGGCAACAGCGTGATGCAAGCCCAGGGGCAGGAATGGCGCATGGATGCGGGTGCTTCGGTTTTCATGCGGCCGGGGCAAATGCGTTCGATGGTGGCTTTCGGCCCAACGCAGGTTTTTTCGATGGTGCTGGACCGCCAGACGCTGTCGCGTTTGGTCCCGGACGTGGACGTGCGCTTTTTGCAACCCCTGCGCGGTCAGCCGGTGCTGCAACTGATCGAGCAGTACGGCCGGCTGCTGCGCGACACGGCTTTGCCGCTGGCGACCGCGGCGCGCCAAGCGGTCGTGCGGCACATGCACGATCTGGCCGCCCTGGCCCTGGGTGCCCAAGGGGACGCGCGTGAGGTGGCGCAGGCGCGGGGCGTGCGTGCGGCGCGCCTGCAGGCCGTGCGCCAGGACATCGCGGCGCGTTTTTCCCAGACGGGCTTCTCGGTGGCAGACGTGGCGCGCCGCCAGGGCGTGTCGCCGCGTTACCTGCAAATGCTGTTGGCCGAAGAGGGCCAGAGCTTCAGCATGCTGGTGCAAGAGGCGCGGCTGGACCTGGCGCGGCGTCTGCTGACCAACCCGCGCCACGACGCCACGCCGATCAGCGACGTGGCGATGTTGGTGGGATTTGGCGATCTGTCGCACTTCAACCGCAGCTTTCGGCGGCGATTCGGCATGACGCCACGTGAAGCACGCGCCGAGGACGCGACCAGCCAGAGATCGCGCAGCCACTGACGCAGGTCGCCTGCCATTCGGCGGGGCATTCCGCCTACAACCGGACACAGCCGAGGCTAGGTATTTTTTTAGCAAATGAGAATCATTCGCATATACTGACCGCGGCCGATGACTGAGCGGTACCGCCCACACCGCCTAACCTGGAGACGACCATGCCCCATGCCCAACCGCCCGACGCCCATACCGAGGAATACCTCCTGCCGCACATGGAAGCCCTGTTGGCTGGCACGCTGGCGCTGATGACCGGGCTGGCCCACACCCCGCTGTGCGCCAGCCACCGCGACCTGATGGCGGCCAAGGTGCGTGCCAACCTGGCCGAGCTGGCCGCGCTGCCGCATGTGTCCGACGCGCTGCGGACCGTCCTGCGCCGCCTGTCCGGCCAATGGGGCGACGGCCCGTTCGCCACGCCCGCAGCGCCGGCCTGGCCTGCTGGCCCGATGCAGGTGCATTGACATGCGCGCCAACGACGCCCACGAACACCTGTGCCTGCTGCGCCAGCTGGGCGGCCTGCAGACGCGCGTCAGCGCCCAGATGCAGGCCCTGGCCTGCGCCGAAGCCCAGGCCCGCGCCCGAGCGGAAGCGGCCGAACGCAGCTGCGCCGCACTGCAGTCGGCCCTGGTGCGCGAACGCGCCCGCTGGGTATTGGCCTGCACGCGCTGGAGCTGGGGCCTGGGTGGCCCACCCATGGTGCGACCTGCAGACCCCGGTGTGTCATCGGCCCCCAGCGCGCCCGCCTACCGTGTTGCCACCCTGGCCGAGGCCGTCCCGCCGGACGTCGGCGCGCCGTACACCGCGACCGACGTGCTGTGTCAGACGGGCTGCCAGGGTCACGGCCACCCGTGGCTGATGGCGGGCGGCGGCTGCCGCTTGACGGGGGCGGACTGTTCGCGGGTGCGCAGCGCCACCGCGTTGGTGGATGGGGACGAGGGTGAGCGGCGCTGAGGCAGGGCGGCGGCGGGTAGCCCCGCAGCCTGCGCGAACGAAAAATTAAGCGATTGAAGGCGTTCGCCCTACAACCACCTGCGCGACCAGCTGCGAAATTGATAGCGAAATGGTGGGCGATTTACGGCCCGATGGTTTCGTCCCCCGGGCTGGTGACCGGCACGCCAGACCGCGCTGCCTTCGCCAAATACTTCCCCATCAACCGGTCCATCGACGGCCGCGCCCAGCGTTGCAGTTCCATCAGCAGCGCGTGGTCAGGCCAGTCGATGGCGTAGCGGGTGCCCAAATCACGCTGCAGGCGCGCCAGCAGCTCGGCGGCCATTTCGGCGTCGGCCAGGGCGCGGTGGGCGCGGCCGGTGCGGGGCAGGCCGAGGTGGTCGATGAGGCGGCCCAGGCTGTGGCTGGGGGCTTCGGGGTAGACGCGGCGCGACAGCAGCACCGTGCAGGCGAAGGGTTGGGGTGCGTCCAGGCCGGCCAGGGCCAGTTCGGTCTGCCAGAACTTGCGGTCAAACGACGCGTTGTGCGCCACCATGGGCGCGTCGCCAACGAAGCGGGCGGCTTCGCGCATGACGTCTTCGGCCGGCGGCGCGGCGGCGACCATGGCGTTGGTGATGCCGGTCAGTTGGGTGATGAAGGGCGGGATCCAGGCGCCGGTGCGCATCAGGCTTTGGTAGCGGTCGACGATGTGCCCACCTTCCAGCAGGACGATGGCCACTTCGGTGGCGCGCGCGCCTTGCAGCGGGCCCATGCCGGTGGTCTCAAAGTCGATGACGGCGATCGGTGCGGGCATCCGGTGATTTTGAATGAAACAGGGCTCTGGCCCTAGTGCAATCTGCGCGACCAGCTACTTAAACTGTAGCGGTCGGCGTGGCGCTGCGCCGCTCCAACGTGAACGGTGGCAGGCCTTGCAGCAGGCGCGTGCCGTAGCTGGTGCGCACCAGGCGCTTGTCGTAGCAGTAGACGTGCGCGTGGTCGTCTTCGGTGCGGATGGCGCGGCCGACCCACTGCGCCAGGCGGATGGCGGTGGCGGGCACGACCAGTTCGCTGAAGGGGTCGCGCCCGGCGGCGCGCAGCCATTCGGCGCGCGCTTCGCCGACCGGGTCGTCGGGCGGGGCGAAGGGCAGTTTGGTGATGAACAGCGATTCGCACAACGCGCCAGGCAAATCCAGCCCTTCGCCGAACGACTGCATGCCGAAGATGATGGACGGCAGGCTGGCCGCCACACGCTCCCGGTGCTGGCGCAGCAGCATCTGGCGCGGCAGGCTGTTCTGCACCAGCACGATGGCGCGCAGCGCGGGTGTCAGGCGCTCGGTGGCTTGGCGCATCTGTTCACGCGAGGTGAACAGCACCAGCGCCCCGGCTTCGACCCGTTCCAGGTCGGCCAGCAGCGCGCGGACCATGTCGGCGGTGAAGGCTTGCACGTCGCGCGGCTCGGCCGCAGTTTCGGTGGCGATGAAGATGCCCTGGCGCGCGTAGTCGAACGGGCTGGGCACCGCCAGGGTGCGCACGGCGGCGTCGCCCGACAGACCGGCTTCGCGCAAAAAGAAGTCGAACTGGCCGCAGCTGGTCAGCGTGGCCGAGGTCAGCACCGCGCCGCGCACGGCCGACCACAGGTGGTGGCGCAGCGTGTTGCCGGGCTGAATGGGGCTGGCGTGCGCCTTGACGACGATGTAGTCGCCATCCATTGACAGCGTGAACCACTTGGCCGCCGGTGGTGCGCCTTCCACCGCGTCCTGCAGCAGGAGCTGCGCCGTGGCGTGCACCGCCTCCAGCCGCGGCGACAGCGTGCCCAATTGCGCGTACAGCGTGGACAGGCGCTTGGCCTCTTCGGGCCGCTCGCGCATGGCGCTGCGCAAGGCTTTGGCGATGCTGCGCAGCACCGCCAGCAGGCCACCGGCGTGGTGCGCGGCCTGGGCAAACGGCTCGGTCAACGCGGCGGGCAGGGCGCCGCCGGGCACGCGCGCGCGGCTGGTCGTGGCGGCGGGCGCAAAGCGCGCCAGCGTGCTGGCGCCAAAGGCCTGTCGCGGCGCGCGCAAGGTGTCGCCGTACACGTCCATGGTCAGGCGCGCGGCGTCTTGCAAGGCGGTGCGCAGCTGGGTGGCGTGCGGGGCGATGTCGCCCAGCTCGTCGATTTCCATCAGCTGGCCGATGCGCAGCGCGCGGCTGGCCAGCTTGCCGATCCAGTTCAGGTGCGACAGGTCGGCCTCGCACGCGAAGCGGTCGAGCGCGGTGCCGGGCAGGTGGTGCGCTTCGTCCACCACCAGCAGGCAGTTGTCCAACTCGGGCAGCAGGCGCGCGCCGAGCGAGGTCAGCAGCAGGTCGTGGTTGGCGACGATGACGTGCGCGCCGACCAGTTCCTTGCGTTTTTCGTAGTACGTGCACTGGCTGAACACCGGGCAATGCTTGCCGGTGCAGGAGCTGCCTTCGGCCGCGACCGGGTGCCAGACCTCGGCCTCGGGCGGCGTCTCCAGCGTGTCGCGGTCGCCGTCCCAGCCGCCGCTGGCCAGCACGTCGGCCATGCGCCTGTAGAGCTGGATGCGCGCTTCGGTCTCGGCGCGCGGGCGCGGGGCGCGGCTTTCAGCGGCCTGATCGGCGAACAGATCGTCGTCGGGCGTGTCGTCGTCCTCGTGTTGGCCGCCGCTGGCCAGGCGCTCCAGCTTCAGCTTGCAGATGTAGCGCCCGCGCCCCTTGGCCAGGGCGAACTTAAAGGGCTGGTCCAGCTGTGCGGCCAGCGCCGGCAGGTCTTTGTGCACCAGCTGTTCCTGCAGCGCGACGGTGGCGGTGGAAATCAGCACACGCGTGCCGCGCGCCAGCGCCAGCTGGATGGCCGGCACGCTGTAGGCCAGCGATTTGCCCACGCCGGTGCCGGCCTGCAGCACCGCAATGGCGCGTTGTGGTGCGTCGCCCGCATCCCCGCCACTTTCGCCCTCAACCTTGCCCAACTCCGCTTCGCTGAAGGCCTGCGCGACCGCCTCGGCCATGCGGCGCTGGCCTTCGCGCACGCGAAAGCCGCCGGTAGCCTGCACCACGGCGTCGAAGGACTGCAGGGCCTGGTCGGCCCAGACTTTGGCATTCATGGAAATGGGTGGAGGCGCCGCGTCGCGCCCATGGGCCCGGGTGGTGCGCGCCACTGTGCTTGTATCCAGCATCTATGTTAGCCGACGGGCGCAGGTCGGTCTGGCAGAAGGGCAAGGCGACGGTGGGCTTGGGCTGCGGCGCGTGCCGCGTGGGGGCGGGGATTTGGGCGGAAGGAAGGGGTTGGCGCGTTCAGATCAACGGAAGGCGCTGCGTGCGGTGCATCTTCTGGTACTGTGTTGATAGGTTGCATAAGAAAAAAATGATGGAAAATCTTTCATGTGGTGCATGGCGCGCTCAATTCCTGTACCATGTGCTCATGTATCCCTAGCGTCCACCAACCCGCAGGAGCCATCCCCCCGACCAGGAGCCCGTCATGCCCGCCAGCCAAACCGTTCAGGTCCCCAGCCCCGATAGCGTTCTGACCCAGGCTACGCTGCGCGCCGCCGATTTGCTGGCGCTGCAAGGGTCCGACCTGGCCAAGGTGATCGGCGTCAGCGACTCCACCGTCAGCCGCTACCGCAGCGGCGCGGCGGAGATTTCGCCCACCTCCAAGCCGGGCGAGCTGGCGCTGCTGCTGGTGCGGGTGTTCCGCTCGCTCGACCCGCTGGTGGGCTCGGACACGCAGCTGCGCAAGGAATGGATGCATTCGCTGAACAAGGCGCTGGGCGGCGTGCCCGCGCAGCTGGTCCTCAAGCCCGACGGGCTGACGCGCACGCTGTCGTACCTGGACGGCATGCGCGCGGCGGCATGACGGCGGCCGCGGCGACGTGGCCGGCCGAATGGCTGCAGGACACCGTTCACGCGCTGTCCGAGCCCGAAGTCTGGCGCGGTGTGGAGACGCAGTACGCCAGCTCCAGCCTGCAGCTGGTCGATTCGCACGCCGAGCACGACGTACTCGAACAATTGCTGGAGGCCAGCAAGCCGCCGCTGCCCGATGGCGCGCCGCGTGGCCAGCACTTCCTGCTGTCCACCCCCTTCCGCTACACGCCGGGGCAGGGCAGCCGCTTCCGCGCAGCGGGCAGCCTGGGCATCTGGTACGGCGCGCGCGAGCTGAAAGCCGCCTGCGCCGAAGTCGCCTACTGGCGCATGCGCTTCATCCTAGACAGCGTGGGCCTGCTGCAGCGCCGCATCACCACCCACCATACCTTCTTCATGGCGGTGGTGCGCGGCAGCGGCATCGACCTCACGGCGCCGCCGTGGGATACCTTCGCCAGCGCCTGGACCAGCGGCAGCGATTACACCGAAACCCAGCGCCTGGCCGCCGCCGTGCAGGCCGCCGGAATCGAGGTGATTCAGTACGCGTCGGTCCGCGCGCCGGGGGGCACCTGTTTTGCCGTCTTCACCCCCGCTGCGCTGCGCCAGCCGCGCGGTGGCATCGACCGCACGCGCCAGAAATGGACCTGCACCGCCACGCGCGAACGCGTGCTGATGGCGCAGGACGGTGGGCCGGGGCGCTGGGAGTGGGATGGCTGAAGCGGCGAGCTCGGCCGCCGCGTTGGGCCTGGTGGGCGGTTCGTTTTGCTATGCATTGCATAGCTGTTTGCGCAGATGGTTGTAGGGCTGCGGCCTGATTCTTCTTGAAGCAGCCTTGCCATTCACCGGCCGAGCGACGCAGCGGTCGCCCGCGCCAACCGCCGCTCTTACTTCGCCGCTGCCTTGTCTGCCGACACCCCTAACACCTGGTGCAGCCGGGTGCTGGTGGTGGTGTACTGGAACGGCACTTCCTTGCCCGGAAAGACAAAGGGCAGGGCCCCGTAAGCGGCCAGGGTGGCTTCATGAAAGCCGCACAGGATCAGCTTCTTCTTGCCCGGGTAGGTGTTGATGTCGCCCACGGCGAAGATGCCGGGCTCGCTGGTGCCATAGGTTTCGGTGTTGACGACCAACTGCTTGCGCTCGATGTCCAGCGCCCAGTCGGCGATGGGGCCGAGCTTGGGGCTCATGCCCAAAAAGACCAGCAGCGCGTCCAGCGGCACGTTGCGCGTCTCGCCGTCCGGGCCCATGACTTCGGTGGCCTGTAGCTGATCGCTCTCGGCCACGAAGCCGGTCACCTGGCCGACCATGAACTGCATCTGCTGCGCCTCGCACAGCGCGCGCATGCGCGCCACGGTGGCGGGCGCGGCCTGAAAGCCGTCGCGCCGGTGCAGCAGCAGCACCTCGGCCGGGCGGCCTTCGGTCAGCGTGGCCAGGTGCACGGCCCAGTCCAGCGCCGAATCGCCGCCGCCGACGATCACCAGGCGCTGGCCGGCAAATTGCGTGGGTTGCTTTACACGGTAGAAGAGCTGGCGGTTCTCAAACGCTTCAATGCCCGGCACCGCCAGGCGGCGCGGCTGAAAGGCGCCTACGCCGGCGGCGATGAACACGGCCTTTGCCAAGAGGCGCAGGCCTTGCGCGGATTCCAGCAAAAAACGGCCGTCGGCCTGTTTTTGCAGCGTGCTGACCTCGTGGCCCAGGTGGAAGGTGGGGGCGAACGGGGCGATCTGCTTTTGCAACGCGTCGGTCAACTCCTGGCCGCTGCAGACGGGGATGGCGGGGATGTCGTAGATCGGCTTGGCCGGGTACAACTCGGCCGGCTGGCCGCCGATTTGCGGCAGCGCGTCGATCACGTGGGCCTGCATCTCCAGCAGGCCAAGTTCAAATACCTGGAACAGGCCCACCGGCCCCGCGCCGATGATGGCGGCATCGGTTTCGATCGGCGGGGTGGTGGCGGTGTTCATCCGGCGTGCTTCACATTCGATAGCTGGCTGCGCACATCGGGCGCGGGCTGAGGCTTGATTTTGCTTCAAACCCCGATCAGGACCTATCGTAGCGCGCCGGTGCGCCGCGCGTGTTCAGCGCTTGAGAAATTGCAGCTTGTCGGTGCGGTCTTTCCACTCGTCCGCGTCCGGCAGCGCGTCACGGCGCTTGGTGATGGTGCGGTACGCCGGGTCGCGCGCCAGTTCGGCGTTGATCTCGGTCATGTGCATCTGGTCCTTGGGCACATCTTCTTCGGCGTAGATGGCGTTGACCGGGCATTCGGGGATGCACACCGCGCAGTCGATGCATTCGTCCGGGTCGATGGTCAGGAAGTTCGGGCCTTCCTTGAAGCAGTCGACCGGGCACACATCCACGCAGTCGGTGTACTTGCAGTTGATACAGGATTCGGTGACGACGTGGGTCATGTTCAGGGTGCGAAGAGAAAGCGGTAATCGGGGAGCCGAGGGCAAGGGCCGGAAGGCGCGCCGCCTGCCGCGCTTCGGCGCAAAGGGCCCGGCGCCTCGTGGCCAACCGTTGATTTTAGCGGCTGAGGCGCGCTGTGGTCGGGGTAATCCCGGGTAGCCAAAGGGTTGCCTCGGGTAGGGGCATTCGGCGACCGCGGCCGCGCTGTGGGATGCGGGTCAGCGCCCCAGCACGGCGCCGGCGGTGCGCTGGCTGGCGGTGTCGACCAGGATCAGCGCGCCCAGCGCGCGGCTGCGGGCAAAGGGCGTGGCCGGCACGGCTTCTTGCAGCACCAGCTCGACATGGCCGATGGCGTTGGCGTCCAGCTGGCTGGCGGGTTCGCGCGCCAGGGTGTGGATGTCCAGCCGCTCGGCGATGCGCTGCACCTTGGCCTTGACCCAGCGGTGGCCGTGCAACGCCCAGTACACGCGCCCGGGCAGCAAGGGTTCGTCGTCCAGCCAGGCGACGGTGGCGGACAGCGTGCGCGTGATCGGCCAGACCGCGGCGGGCGCGGGCGTGTCGTCAAAGTCGTCGGCCGCCGCCGCGGGGGCTTCGGCCGGTGCGGCCACGATCCAGTCGCCGCGCGACACGTCCACTTCGCGGTCCAGCACGATGCCGGCGCTGTGGCCCGCGGCCACTTCACCCGGGCGCCGCGCGTGGTCCAGCACCTGGGCCACCACGGCCTGCTG
>JAEZWW010000081.1 GCA_023442945.1 Pseudomonadota bacterium
CCGCTGGGCGGCGGTAGCTGGCAGGCAGCTGCGAGGTCTTGGGGTAGCCGGCGGCGTCCAGGTACTGCGTCCATTCCGCGTCCGAAAAGCCCGACAGGCGCTGGCCGCCGATGGTCAGCACTGGCAGGTTGGTGTCGCCCGCGCGGCGCTGCAGGGCTTCGATGTCGTTGTTCGACTCGACCGTTTTCTCGGTGAAGGGCACACCGCGTTGCACCAGCAGGTTGCGGCCGCTGTTGCAGGGGGCACAGGCGCTGCCGGTGTACAGCGTGACCGGGTAGCGCTGGGCGGTCTGGTTCAGCTGGTAGGGCAGGCCGCCGCTGGCCGGGGCGCCGCTGGTGGCGGCAGGCGCGGCTTCACGGGTGTTGGCCGCTGGCGGCTTGTCGGAATAGATCACCTTCCCGTCGGGGCCGACCGATCGGTACACCTGCGCGTTGGCGGTGCCGGCCAGCAGCGCCATGGCGGCGCAGGCCGCGGCGGACACGAAACGAAGAGAAGACGGGTGCAGCATCGGGCAGTGACTCCTGTCGAAAACTGTGATCAAAGCGCGCGCGACGGCTGTCGCACGCAAAAACAACGCCAATCAATCAGGCCATGCCTTGGTGGCGCAGCAGGGCGTCCAGCGAGGGCTCACGCCCGCGGAACGCCTTGAACGATTCCATGGCCGGGCGACTGCCGCCCGCTTCCAGAATGGCTTGGCGGTATTTTCGCCCGGTTTCCACGTTGGGCGAGCCATCGGGGTGGGCAGATTCCTCAAAAGCGGCGTACGCGTCAGCGCTCAGCACCTCGGCCCACTTGTAGCTGTAGTAGCCCGCGGCGTAACCGCCGGCGAAGATGTGGCTGAAGGTGTTGGCCATGCGGTTGAAGGCCGGCGGGTGGATCACCGCCACCTCGTCGCGCACTTCTTCCAGCAGCTTCTGGAAGTCGGCGGCGCGGCTGGGTTCGGTGTGCAGCCGCATGTCGAACAGTGAGAACTCGATCTGGCGCACCGTTTGCATGCCGGCCTGGTAGTTCTTGGCGGCGGTCATCTTGTCGAACAGCGCGCGCGGCAGCGGCTCGCCGGTGTCGACATGGGCCGTCATGTGGCGCAGCACGTCCCATTCCCAGCAGAAGTTCTCCATGAACTGGCTGGGCAATTCGACCGCGTCCCATTCCACGCCGCTGATGCCGGACACGTCGTGCTCGTTCACCTGCGTCAGCATGTGGTGCAGGCCGTGGCCGAACTCATGGAACAGCGTGGTGACGTCGTCGTGGGTCAAGAGCGGCGGCTTGCCGTTCACGCCTTCGGCGAAGTTGCAGACCAGCTGCGCGACGGGCGTTTGCAGCGCGCCCGTGTCGGGACGCAGCCAGCGCGCGCGCACGTCGTCCATCCAGGCGCCGCCGCGCTTGCCGGCGCGCGCGCCGGGGTCGAGGTAGAACTGGCCCAGCAACTGGCCGCCGCGCTCGATGCGGTAAAACTCGACGGACGGGTGCCAGGTCGGCGCGCTGTCCTTGCGGATGGCCACTTCAAACAGCGTCTCAACAATCTTGAACAGGCCCGCCAGCACTTTGGGCGCCGGGAAGTACTGCTTGACCTCCTGCTCGCTGAAGGCGTAGCGCGCTTCCTTCAGGTGCTCGCCAACATAGGCCCAGTCCCAGGCCTGCGGGTCGTTCAGCTGCAGCTTCTCGGCCGCGTAGGCGCGCAGATCGTTCAGGTCGCGCTCGGCAAAGGGCTTGGCCTTGGTCGCCAGGTTGCGCAGGAAGTCGATCACCTGCTTGGGCGATTCGGCCATCTTGGGCACCAGGGACACTTCGCCGAAGTTGGCGTAGCCCAGCAGTTGCGCCTCTTCCTGGCGCAGAGCCAGGATTTCGCGTATCACGGGCGTGTTGTCGTACTTGACCGCATCGCCGTCAGCGAAGTCGGACGCGCGCGTGACGTAGGCGCGGTACAGGCGCTCGCGCAGTGGGCGGTGCGTGCCGAACTGCATCGCCGGCAGGTAGCTGGGCAGCTTCAGCGTCAGCTTGTAGCCGGACTGGCCATCGGCTTCGGCGGCGGCCTTGGCGGCAGCGCGCACGTCGTCCGGGATGCCGGCGACTTCTTCCTCGCTGGCGTAGTAGGCGTAGCCGTCGGTGGCGTCCAGCGCGTTTTCGCTGAACTTCTGGCCCAGCTCGGCCGCGCGGGCCTGGATCTCGGCAAAGCGCTCCTTCGCCGCACCTTGCAACTCGGCCCCGCCCAGCACAAAGCCGCGCAGCGCGTTGGTGCGGGCCTGGCGCTGCTCGTCGTTCAGGCTGGCCGGGTCGATGGCCTTGTACTTCGCGTACAGGCGCTCGTCGCACCCGAGGCGGGTGTAGAACTCGGTGACCTTGGGCAGGGCGGCGTTGTAGGCAGCACGCAGCTCCGGCGTGTCGGCCACCGCGTTCAGGTGGCTGACGGCGCCCCACGCGCGGCCCAGGCGTTCGGTCGCGACGTCCAGCGTGCGCGCCAGCGTGGACCAATCGGCGGGAAAGGCCGGCTGCGTGACCTCGGTCAGCGCGGCTTCGGCGCCGGCCAGCAGCGTGTCGACGGCGGGGCCCACGTGCTCGGGCCGGATCTGGTCAAACAAGGGCAGGCCGGAGAAGTCCAGCAGCGGATTGGGGGCGAGGGCAGGGGCGTTCATGGGCTTTAGCGTGGGGGCATGGGCCGGGGTTTCAAGACGGGAGCGGGTTGGCAGATGGGGCGATTGTTCAAGCCAAATATGACGTTGGCCCTACAACCACCTGCGCGGGCAGCTACCAAAAACGGAGTATTTGGTAGCGGCAGACAAGGGGTGCGGCACCCGCATCAAGCCGGGTTGGCGCGCTCGGCCGCTTCCAGCGTGTTGACCAGCAGCATGGCGCGCGTCATCGGGCCGACGCCGCCGGGCACGGGCGTGATCCAGCTGGCGACTTCTTTGACGCCGTCAAAGTCGACGTCGCCGCACAGCTTGCCTTCGTCGTTGCGGTTCATGCCCACGTCGATCACCACGGCGCCGGGTTTGACCATGTCGGCCGTCAGCACATTCCGTTTGCCGACGGCAGCGACGATGACGTCGGCTTGCAGCGTGTGCGCTTTCAAATCGCGCGTGCCGCTGTGGCAGACGGTGACGGTGGCGTTTTTCTGCAGCAGCAGCAGCGCCATCGGCTTACCGACGATGTTGCTGCGGCCCAGCACCACGGCGTTCTTGCCCTTCAGGTCGACGCCGACCGATTCCAGCATCTTGATGCAGCCGTAGGGCGTGCATGACACAAAGCCGGGCTGGCCGACCATCAGCGCGCCGGCGTTGGCGACGTGAAAGCCGTCCACATCCTTGTGCGGGGCGATGGCTTCGATCACGCGCTGCGCGTTCATGTGCGCGGGCAGGGGCAGCTGCACCAGGATGCCGTGCACCTTGGCGTCGGCGTTCAGCGCGCGGATGCGCTCGAGCAGGGCGTCTTCCGTCGTGTCGGCCGGCAGCCGGTCCAGCGTGGCCTGCAGGCCGGTCTGTTCGCTGTCGGCGACCTTGTGCTTGACGTAGACCTGGCTGGCCGGGTCGTCGCCCACCAGCACGATGGCCAGGTGCGGCTGGACGCCGCGCGCCTTCAGGCGGGCGACGCGGTCGACCACCTCGGCACGCACCTGGCGCGCCAAGGCGTTGCCGTCGATGAGCTGTGCGGTCATGAACGATGCCTTATGAATGAAAAAGACCGCCAGCGCTAGATAGATCTGCGCGGGCAGCTATCAAAAAAAGAGTAAACGCCCTGAAGTGACAAGGGCGCCCGCAGGCGCCCCGTACCGTCAACCAGCGCGCGCTGGCGTTTGCTTGAGGGCGATCTTGAGCAGGTCAGCGACCGTGTTGGCGCCCAGCTTTTCCATGATGTTGGCGCGGTGCGCCTCCACCGTCTTGATGCTGATGCCCAGGTCGTCGGCGATCTGCTTGTTCAAGCGGCCGGCGACGATGCGCTCCAGCACCTGCGCTTCGCGGCCCGTGAGCTTGGCCAGCAGCGCGTCGCGGCTGGCGGTCTGCTGCTGTTCGGAGAAATTGCTGCGGGCTTGTTCGAGCATGCGCTCGACCAGCGAGATCAGCTGCTCTTCCTTGAACGGCTTCTGGATAAAGTCCAGCGCGCCTTTCTTCATCGTGTCCACGGCCAGCGGGATGTCGCCGTGGCCGGTGATGATGGCGATCGGCAGAGGCGAGCCGCGCTCGACCAGGCGGTCTTGCAGCTCCAGGCCGCTCATGCCGTTCATACGGATGTCGACGATCATGCAGGCCACTTCGCGCGGGTCGTAGCGGGCCAGAAAGGTTTCGGCCGACTCAAAACAGCGCACGCGGAAATCCTGGCCTTCCAGCAGCCACTGGACCGAATCACGGACCGCTTCGTCGTCATCGACCACGTACACCGTGCCGCGCTTGGGAATCAAACTCATGCAACAACCTTCGCTTCGGACTTCTCAGGAAAGCTGTCGTGCGCCGGACCCACCGGGATCCAAAATGTGAAACGACAGCCCACAACGTCGCCGGAATTGTAGAGGTTCTCCGCCTGGATCCGGCCCTGGTGCGACTCGACGATGGAACGGCACAGGTTCAGGCCAATCCCCAGGCCCTCGTTCTTGGTGGAGAAGAAGGCTTCAAACAGGCGCGCCAACACCTCCTGCGCGAGGCCCTGGCCCTGGTCGGTGACGCGAAACTCGACCACCGGCATGCCGTCGATATCGCGCTGCTCGACCGTCAGCTCGACCGTGCGCTGCGCCGGCGGGCGTTGGGCGACGTCGATCGATTCGGCGCCGTTCTTGATCAGGTTGATCAGTGCCTGCTCGATCAGGATCGGGTCGACGAACAGGGCCGGCAGGCGCGGCGCAATGCGGTGCACCAGACGCACCTGGCGGCGGCGCAGCTCGATCTCGGCCAGCTCGATCACCTGTTCCATCATGGCGCCGACCTCGGCCCATTCGCGCTTGGGCTCGCTGCGCTTGACGAAGCTGCGGATGTGCTGGATGACCTGACCCGCGCGCTGCGCCTGGCGCGCAGTCTTGTCCAGCGCGCCCAGCAGGTCTTCCTGCGTGATGGCGCCGCCTTTGATGCGCGAGATCATGCCGGTGCAGTAGTTGCTGATGGCGGTGAGCGGCTGGTTCAGCTCGTGCGCGACGCTGGACGCCATCTCGCCCATGGTGATCAGGCGGCTGGCGGTCTGCGCGCGCTCGGCTTGCGCGGCGGCCAGCTCTTCGGCCTGGCGGCGCGCGGTGATGTCGGTGGCGATCACCATCTGCGCCAAGCGGCCGTCCACCCAGTTCAGGTAGCGCGAGCGCACTTCCAGCCATTTGTCCAGGCGCTCGATGTAGATCTCGGCGTGCTCGGCCAGCGGCGTGGCGGCGAGGCTTTCCAGCGGCAGGCCGGCAAAGGAATCCACCGCATCCAGGCTTTCGTCGCTGACCTGGGTTTCGGGCGTGCCCGCACGCACCACCAGCTGCATGTGCCCGCCCGTGGTGCCGCCGAACCACTGGCGGTACAGCTTGTTGGCGAACAGCAGTTCCTCGCTGCCCAGCGGTGCTACGGAAACGGAAGCGTCCAGCGCTTCCAGGACGGTGGTGAAACGCTCGTAGGACGCCGACAGCTGGCGGCGCACGCGGTTGGGCTCGGTGATGTCGGTCATCGACGCCATCCAGCCGGTCTGGCGGTTGCTGGCGTCGATCAGCGGGGAGACGTACAGGCGCGCGTCGAAGACCGAGCCATCCTTGCGCTTGACGCGCATCTGAAAGCCGGAGGGGTCGGACGCACCAGCCAGCTCTTCGGTCAGGCGCGTGACCAGCACTTCATGGTCCTCGTCGGGCCAGTAGGGGAAGGGCTCGGACTGGCCCAGCAGTTCTTCCTCCGTCCAGCCGGTCATCTGGCAGAACGCCGGGTTGACATAAATGATGCGGCCGTCCAGATCGAGCGCGCGCATGCCGGTCAGCATGGAGTTTTCCATGGCGCGGCGGAAGGTGGTTTCGGCCTGCAGCGCTTGCTGCGCTTCCTGGCGGCGCTGCGACTGGCGCCAGTTGGCGATCAGCATCCAGGCCGTCATCGCGGCCAGCACCGCGACCAGCCAGAACAAGGTGCCGCCCACCACGTTTTGCGACGTGCGCCAGGCCTGTGCGCGCAGCACCAGACCGTTGCCGACGGGCGAGACCGGGATCTCGAATTCGTTGACCTTGAACGACCACGGCATCATGTCCGGCAGGCGTTCGCGCTCGGGGATGCTCTGGCCTGTCAGCAACTGGCCTTTGCCATCCAACAGGGCGACGGCGTACTTGGCCAGGATCTCCGAGGGCACGCCGTAGCGCAGCAACCCGTCGACCGAATATTCAACCAGCAATTCGCCCGCGTACTGGCCCTTGGCCGTGAGCGGCATGTGGAACTGCAGCACCGGGTCGGTGTCCTTGGCAGCGATCGGCTGGGCGTAGACCGGCTGCATCAGGTCGCGCGCCAGGTCGTAGCCGGTCAGCGTGTCGCTGGGTGTCAGAACGCCTTGCGACAGCCAGTCGCGCGGCATCATCAGGCTGGGCGAGCTTTCACCGCGCAGCACGCGGCGGTGTTCGTCGATCCAGTGGATGGCCAGCAACTCGGGGTTTTGCGCAACCAGGGCTTCGGCGCGCGAGGCGAATTGCTCGGCGTCGACATCGCGGTTGGAGATGTCGCGCGCCAGTCGCATCATTTGCTCCTGCCGCTCGATCAGGCGCAGGCGCAGGCGCTGCTGGGCGTATTCAACGTCGCGTTTGACCGCTTCCTGCTCGCGGCGGACCTCTTCCACCCGCAAGTACCAGAAGGCGGCAGCGATGGCCGCCAGAAACAGCAGTACCGCGGCCAAGGGCGCCAAGTGCGCCAGGCGCTGCGTGAGCGTGGCGCGAAGCCGTCGCCACCACGGCATCGGCGTGCCCGTGGTGTTGTCGACCGAGGGGATGGTGAACATGGAACCCGCCAGTTTAGAGCAGGAAGATCAACCGACGAGAGATGGCCGGTGGAGTCCCTTTCTTGCCGCATGAAATTTCATATTATGAATATAAAAATCAGTATTTGGAATTTTGAAGGGATTCATGTAATGATCCGGTCTTCGTACACAATGAACTTCAACAACGGTAGACAAGGAGACAAGCACGATGTCCGCAGAACCCACTGCAGCAGCCCCCGGTCAGGATCCCAACCAGCAGGAAACCCGAGAGTGGACAGACGCGCTGTCCGCCGTGATCGAACAGGCTGGCCCCGAGCGCGCACACTTTTTGCTGGAGCAACTGCTGGAACATGCGCGCCAGCACTCCATCGACATGCCGTTTTCGGCCACGACCGGCTACGTCAACACCATCGAGCCGGACCAGGAGCCGCGCTGCCCCGGCAACATCGCGATTGAAAAGCGCTTGCGCGCGTACATGCGCTGGAACGCCATGGCCATGGTCGTGCGTGCCAACCGCCTCAAGCCCGACGACGGCGGTGACCTGGGCGGCCACATCGGCTCGTTCGCCTCGCTGGCCAGCATGTGGGGCGCCGGCTTCAACCATTTCTGGCACGCCGAAAGTGAAGGCCACGGCGGCGACTGCATTTACATCCAGGGCCACAGCGCGCCCGGCATCTACGCGCGTGCCTACCTGGAAGGCCGCATCACCGAAGAGCAGTTGGAAAACTTCCGCCAGGAAGTGGACGGCAAGGGCCTGTCCAGCTACCCACACCCCAAGCTGATGCCGGGCTTCTGGCAGTTCCCCACGGTGTCGATGGGCCTGGGCCCGCTGATGGCGATCTACCAGGCGCGCTTCCTGAAGTACCTGGACGCCCGCGGCATCGCGGACACCAAGAACCGCAAGGTCTGGGTCTTCCTGGGCGACGGCGAGATGGACGAGCCGGAAAGCACCGGCGCCATCAGCCTGGCCGCGCGTGAAAACCTGGACAACCTGATCTTCGTCATCAACTGCAACCTGCAGCGCCTGGACGGCCCGGTGCGCGGCAACGGCAAGATCATCCAGGAGCTGGAAGGCGACTTCCGTGGCGCTGGCTGGAACGTCATCAAGCTGATCTGGGGCAAGGGCTGGGACGAACTGCTGGCGCGCGACAAGAGTGGCAAGCTCAAGCAACTCATGATGGAGACGTTGGACGGCGACTACCAGGCCATGAAGGCCAACGACGGTGCCTTCGTGCGTGAGCACTTCTTCGGCAAATATCCCGAGACCGCCAAGCTCGTCGAGCACATGAGCGACGAAGAAATCTTCGAGCTGCGCCGTGGCGGCCACGACCCGGAGAAGGTCTACGCCGCGTTCGACTTCGCCTACCGCCACAAAGGCCAGCCCACCGTGCTGCTGGTCAAGACCGTCAAGGGCTACGGCATGGGCAAGGCGGGCGAGGGCAAGAACACCGTCCACCAGACCAAGAAGCTGTCGGACGAAGACATTCGCTACGTGCGCGACCGCTTCAACATCCCGGTGCCCGACAGCGAACTCGACAAGCTGCCGTACTACAAACCGGCCGACGACACGCCGGAGATGAAGTACCTGCAGGAGCGCCGCAAGGCCCTGGGCGGCTACCTGCCGCTGCGCCGCGCCAAGTCGGACGAAAGCTTCACCATCCCGGCGCTGGACACCTTCAAGGCCGTGCTCGAACCCACGGCCGAGGGCCGCGAGATCAGCACCACCCAGGCCTTCGTGCGTTTCTTGACGCAACTGCTGCGCGACAAGGCGTTCGGCCCGCGCGTGGTGCCCATCCTGGTGGACGAGGCGCGCACCTTCGGCATGGAAGGTCTGTTCCGCCAGATCGGCATCTACAACCCGAAAGGCCAGCTGTACACCCCGGTCGATAAAGACCAGGTCATGTACTACAAGGAAGCCAAGGACGGCCAGATCCTGCAGGAAGGCATCAACGAAGCCGGCGGCATGTGCAGCTGGATCGCCGCGGCCACCAGCTACAGCACGAGCAACCGCATCATGATGCCGTTCTACGTGTTCTATTCGATGTTCGGCTTCCAGCGCGTGGGCGAT